>PKDQ01000026.1 GCA_002862645.1 Flavobacteriaceae bacterium
GTTGAGGCAACAGCAACTTTTAATAATTTAAAGTCTACTTCCTCAAAAAGTTCAGATTCACATTTTACGTTTGATGCAGGCGTTTTAGTATCACTAAAAGGTTTAAAAAAGTTTAGAAATAAGCTTAAGAGATTTGATCCAGCCCTTAAAGCAGGTTTGTCCTACTCCGATTTAGAAAGTAGTTACATTACCCCTTATGCTGGTTTGAGCTTAACATATTGGATGTCTGATAATTTTGGTCTTACTGTTCAAACAGTTAATAAATATTATTCAGACGATTTGATTAAATCCACTCCTCCAGGACTTTCATATTATCACTACAGCGTTGGTCTTAGTTTTGGTTTAGGGGATGGTGATACCGATAGTGACGGAGTAAAGGATAGTGTTGATGCATGTATTGATGTGCCAGGTTTACCTGCCCTTGATGGATGTCCGGATGATGATAATGATGGTATTCGTAACTCAGAAGATTCGTGCCCTCTTGTTGCAGGTTTAGCTGCTTTTAATGGATGTCCTGATTCTGATGGCGATGGTATAATTGATAGTGCAGATAATTGTCCTAAAATTGCTGGTGTTTCTGCTCTAAATGGTTGCCCTGATGCAGATGCTGATGGTATTACAGACGCTGATGATCTTTGTCCAAATGCTACTGGTAGTATAGCCCTTAATGGCTGTCCTGATGCCGATGCTGACAATGTTGCTGATAAGGATGATAAATGTCCTACTACAGCTGGACCTGCTTCCAATAACGGTTGTCCTGAAAATCCTCTTTCTGATTTGTCTAATCTTAGTGTTTCTTTTGAATTAGCTAAAGCAATCATATCTGATAATAACTCTACAGTCCTAAATAAAGTTCTAGCAATATTAAACGATAATGCTTCCGCATCTATTGTCATTTCTGGACATACAGATAACAGTGGTGCTGAAAAATTCAATGATAAACTATCAATGCAACGTGCAGAGGAAGTAAAAAATTACCTTGTTAAAAACGGTATTGATGATAGCAGATTAAATCTTGTTGGTTTAGGTGAAAAATCTCCCAAAGCATCAAATGATACCAGCGAGGGAAGAACTCTCAACCGTCGTGTAGATTTTAGTGTGAATTAATTAATTTTATACTTTAAATAAGTCGTATTAAATATTTTAAAAACCTTTATCCTTTTTTGGATAGAGGTTTTTTTAATTTTTATTAAAATACTTTCACTTTCTTAAATAAACCCTGTTTGTACTAACACATTTTATATATTGTATTGATTTAAGTATTTATGAAGCTATAAAATTTTAACAATTTCATTGAGGTGCGCATAAACTAGTGTGCACACCTTTTGAACATTACGTTAATGCATCAGATGATGCTGACTTATATAGGAACTCTTGTAGTCATTCTAGGTTTTAGCAAACTGGGCTATCAGGACAATCCCAAATGAATGGTGCTAAGTAAAAAGATATTTGCCATAGACAAAACGTTTAATATAGATGCTTTTGGGATGTTCATTATTACAGCGCTTTTGTATGCGCTGTTCTGAAAATATTTTCTTTAAGCTAGAATTAACTAATTATATCTTTTAGGTAGTATGCATCTTTTAATACTCTATAATATTGAGATAATTCAGTTAGGCTAAGTTGCTATCTACCTCTTATTTTCTTTTCCCAATCCCAAGCAGATGATACGGCTTCGTCTAAGCTGCGTTTGGTTTTCCAACCCAAGACTTCATTGGCTTTTGAAGTATCGGCATAGGCAGCAATCACATCTCCTGCACGTCTCTTTCCAATTTTATAAATCAGTTTTTGACCTGATACACGCTCAAAACTTTTAATAACTTCTAACACGCTACTTCCTTTACCTGTACCCAAATTGAACACTTCGTAAGCGTCTGTGCTTTTGCATGCTAAAACATGTTCTAAGGCTACCACGTGTGCCTCTGCCAAATCCACTACGTGTATATAATCTCTAACGTTGGTGCCATCTGGAGTAGGATAGTCGTTTCCGAAAATGGTAAGTTTTGGATAAAGCCCTGCTGCTGTTTGGGTGATAAAAGGCACTAAATTCTGCGGTTTCCCAATGGGTAGTTCTCCAATCGCAATTGAAGGATGTGCGCCAATTGGATTAAAATAGCGAAGTGAAATTACCTTAAAGCCCTCAAGTGCCTTAACAGTGTCCACCAAGATTTCTTCCCCCACTTGCTTTGTGTTGCCATAAGGAGACATAGCGGGTTGTATGGCCGCTCGCTCAGAAATAGGAAGTGTTTTGGCTTCACCATAAACCGTACAAGACGAACTGAAAATAAAGGGAATGGGTTTGTCTAAGGTTTGAATTTCTGCTAATAAATTTAGCAATGATCCAATGTTGTTTTGGTAGTAAGCAATGGGTTTCTTAACACTTTCTCCTACGGCCTTTGCGGCAGCAAAGTGAATTATTCCCGTAATTTTGTGGGATTTAAAAATCCCTGCAACGCCCAGACTGTTTTGTAGATTTAGTTCTTGAAATTTTGGACGTGTCCCGCATGCTGCTTCAATGCCTTTTAACACCTCAATGGTTGAATTGGACAAGTCATCTACAATCAGTACTTCGTGCCCTTTTTCTTGTAATGATACTACGGTATGAGATCCTATAAAACCCAGTCCACCAGTTACTAAAATCATACATTAAAATTAAAATATAAAAGTATGCATTTTTACTTAGCCTTCCTTTTCACTATTTAACCATAAATTCACTTTATTTTCTAATAATGCTAATGGAATACAGCCTGATTCCAATATTACGCGGTGAAATGCTTTAATATCAAAACTATCGCCAAGTGCTTTTTCTGCCATGGCACGTAACTCCAAGATTTTAAGTTGTCCAATTTTATATGATAGGGCTTGTCCTGGGTTTGCCATATAACGTTCTATTTCAGACGTTATGGCATATTCAGGCTCAGCTTCGTTGGCTAAAGAATAAGCAATAGCTTGTTCTCTTGTCCAACCTTTGGTATGTATCCCTGTATCAACAACCAGTCGAATGGCACGATGCATTTCTGCACTTAACATACCAAAATATTGATATGGGTCATCGTACAGTCCAAGTTCTTGACCAAGCGATTCACAGTAAAGTGCCCATCCTTCGCCATAGGAGCTGTACCAAAGTGTTTTTCTAAAGTTAGGTAGATCTGTATTTTCTTGTTGTAAAGAGATTTGAAAATGGTGCCCAGGGATGGCTTCATGTAAAAACAAATCTTCATCAGAAAAAATATTGTATTCCTTTACGTTTGGTATAGGCACGTAAAACACTCCTGGACGTGTGCCATCTAGCGATCCTGGATTGTAGTGTGCACTGGCCGATTTTTCTCTAAAAGCTTCAACCCTGCGCACCTCAAAAGCAGTTTTGGGTTGCAACGAAAACAGGGCATCTACGTTAGCCTTCATTTTGTAGTGAATAGCGTTAAAGTTGTCAATGACTTGTTGTGCATCATCAAAAGGCATAAGTGATTTACGTGTACGCACATGATCAAAAAAGGCATTTAAATCACCCTTAAAGCCCACCTGTTTTTTGATGCGTTCCATTTCACTGCGTAAACGCGCAACCTCAGAAAGTCCAAGTTGATGGATTTCGTCAGCACTCATATTCGTAGTGGTGTAGCGTCTAATAGCATAGTTGTAATAATCCTTCCCAAAAGAGTAGGCATCAAAACCGCTGCTGTTACGCCCCGCTTCTAAATATTCATCTCCCATAAATGTTACCAAACCTTTATAGGCAGGTATGATTTTATTGGTGATCATATCGGCATAAGCTTTAGAGAGCTTTTCTTTTTGTGCTGCTGTAAAATCTTCTGGAAAATTGCGAGCGGGGGTGTAGAAAATATTCTTTTTTAAATCGGCTTCAGTAATAGATGCTAACTGTGGAACAACCTTACGGATTAGTGATTTTGGCAATACTATACCGCGCTCAATGCCTTCTTCCATGCGTGCTTTTGCACTTGACAACCAAACCACGTAATCGTTCACTCTAGAGAGCCAATTTTCATAATCCTCAACTGTTTTAAATGGCTGTGCGCCAGTCCCTGTAGCCAATTGACCTATGGTTAGTTGTAGGGTCCACATTTGGTCAATGGGAAGTAATTCACTGGGAAATTCCATTCCCATTAAACTGGTTTCGCACTCCCACTTTAGTATTTCTTTACTCAACTTGTCTTCTACACGCAAACTTTTTTCATCTATAGTATTGAGCTGTTGCAGTATATCGCTGTAAAAAGCCTTGTGCTTGCTTATTACAGCATCTGACAGGTAATTTGGCAAATAATCGTTGTATCGGCTGTCTCCTTGATAAGTAGCGCCAACGGGATTCATTTTTAGTGTTTCCTCATGATAGGTTTTCATTAGGTCTTGCAACTCTTGTGCTGGTGTGGAGGTCGTACAACCAGACATCAGGGCCAAAGTAAAAAGTAGTAACATGAAAGTTCTCATAGTGGTAATATTTATTTTAAATTAGTTTATATAAGTTATTGTCTTTATCTCTCCTGCCAGTGCTTTGGCTAGAGGAATCCATTCTTTTAGGTTTGCAATTCGTCGATCTTCAACGGGATGCGTACTTAAAAACTCCGGTTGTTTTCCTTTTGATTGCGCTTTCATGCGCGCCCAAAGCTTAGGTACTTCTTCGGGTTTATACCCAGCAATTGTCATAAGCTCTAACCCGATTTTATCGGCTTCAGACTCGTGTTTTCTACTAAAAGGAAGCATTCCTCCAACAGTGGTGCCTATGCCATAGGCCATTATTATCCGTTCCCTTTTATGCTCTTCTTGATTTTTACTCACTTCAGCAGTAATCATACCGCCAGCTTGTTGAACTATCCCTAAAGACATGCGTTGTGCTCCGTGGTCTGCAAGTGCGTGGGCTACTTCGTGACCCATGATAGCAGCAATGCCGTCAGGGTTGTCTGCAATATCCATGATACCCGTGTAAAAAACGATTTTGCCAGCCGGCATACACCAAGCATTTACTTGATCCCTTTTTACCAGACGATATTCCCAGTCGTACCCATCAATTAGGTTGGGTTGTCCTTTGTAGCTGAAATAGACCTTTGCTGCTTTGGCAATATCTCTTCCAATACTTGATACAAGTTAGGCGTTTTCTGTTTCACTAACTATTTCATGTTCGCTTAGAAAAGCTTCATATTGTTTAAGTGCCATGGCAAAAAGCGGCTTATTGTCACCAAAAAAATTAAGTGTTTTTTTTCCAGTAAGGGTGTTTGTTTTACATCCTACAACAATGGAAAGAAGGAGCAGTAGCGTTAGTGTTAATTTGAAGAGTTTCATTAAAAAGATTTGACATACTAAAAATAAGAAATTAAATCTTTTTATCTGCTATGCATTTGCAACTTGCCGTAAGTTTTTGATGGTGTCAAGGGGGTTATCTGAGGAAAAAACAAAACTCCCAGCAACCAATACATCCGCACCAGCTTCAACCAAATCATTACAGTTTGTAGAATTAACACCTCCGTCAATCTCAATAAGTGTTGCTAATTTTTTTGCATCAATCATTGCACGGAGCTTACGCACTTTGGGGTAGGTATTTTGGATGAATTTTTGCCCACCAAATCCAGGGTTTACACTCATAATACATACCACATCAATATCATTGATAACGTCTTCTAGTACGCTTACTGGCGTATGTGGATTTAATGCAACCCCAGCTTGCATACCTCTATCTTTAATGCCCTGTAGTGTTCTGTGTAAGTGTGTGCAAGCTTCGGCGTGGACAGTTAAAATATCAGCACCTATTTGAGCGTAAGTTTCAATATAGCGATCAGGATCTACAATCATTAAATGTACATCCAAAGTTTTTTTAGTGTGTTGTGCCATAGCTTTAAATACTGGCATTCCAAATGAAATATTAGGGACAAAAACGCCGTCCATGACATCCAAATGAAACCAATCTGCTTCACTTTGGTTCACCATATGGATGTCACGTTCTAAATTGGAAAAGTCTGCTGCCAACATTGATGGTGCAATTTTAACTATACCCATTATCCTAGGTATGTTTTTAGAATTTTACTTCTCGAGGTATGTTTTAGCCTTCTGATGGCTTTTTCCTTAATTTGACGTACTCGCTCGCGTGTTAAATCAAATGTTTCTCCAATTTCTTCCAAAGTCATGGGATGCTGGTTTCCTAAACCGAAATAGAGACGTACAACATCTGCTTCTCTTGGAGTCAAGGTTTCCAATGCACGCTCAATTTCTGTACGCAATGATTCGTGCATAAGTACTCTGTCGGGGTTTGGAGACTCACCACTTCGAAGTACATCGTATAGATTTGAATCTTCACCCTCTACTAGCGGAGCATCCATGGATACGTGACGCCCAGAATTTTTCATGGATTCTTTTACGTCAGATATGGTCATGTCGAGTTCCTTGGCAATTTCTTCAGCGGAGGGAACACGTTCGTGCGCTTGCTCTAAAAAGGCATACGTTTTGTTGATTTTGTTGATAGATCCAATCTTGTTGAGTGGCAACCTTACGATACGGGATTGCTCAGCTAGAGCTTGTAATATGGATTGACGAATCCACCAAACCGCATAGGAAATAAATTTAAATCCACGAGTTTCATCAAAGCGTTTTGCAGCCTTGATAAGACCTAAATTTCCTTCATTGATAAGATCAGGAAGGGTTAAGCCCTGATTTTGATATTGTTTAGCAACAGATACCACAAAACGCAAGTTGGCTTTGGTAAGTTTTTCAAGTGCGATTTGGTCACCAGCCTTAATACGTTGTGCTAGTTCAACTTCCATCTCAGCAGTAATCAGATCAACTTTGCCTATTTCTTGAAGATATTTATCTAAAGAGGCCGTTTCACGATTGGTAACCTGCTTTGTAATTTTTAACTGTCTCATTGCTTTGAATTATAAGTATGATATTTGTTATACGTGTATTTGCCAACGAAGGTTACATTAAAAACAAAAAAATCCGTTAAAAGTAATTTTAACGGATTTAAATTATTGTTTAAGAGGTGTTTAGTCTCTTTTTGGTCGACGGTTGTTTCCACCGTTTCTTCTTCGGTCGTTACCACCTGCTGGTCTTGGCTTACGCTCTACATATCCTTCAGGCTTTTCTAAAAGTGCTTTTTTTGAAACCTTTTCTTTACGCGTTCGTGAATCTATACCGAAGTATTTCACATCAAATACATCACCCATGTTTACCACATCAGTAACGTTTTCTGTGCGTTCCCATGCCAATTCACTTACGTGAAGCAACACTTCGTTTCCAGGGGCATCTGTATATTCGACTACTGCTCCAAAGTCAAGAATTTTGATTACTTGAACTTCGTAAGTTTCACCAACGTCCGGTTTAAATGTCAGCGCATCAACGCGAGCAAGTACCTGGTCAATTCCTTCTGGTCCAGTACCTAAAATTTCTATAATGCCTTCCCCTGTATCTGGATCTTCATTAATAACGATGGTCGTATTGGTTTCCTTTTGAAGTTCTTGGATTACCTTGCCTCCAGGGCCGATAATGGCTCCAATATATTCGTTTGGAATTGTACGCATTACCATCTTAGGTGCATGCTCTTTTACATCTGCTGCTGGCGCCTCAATAGTTTCATTCAGCTTATCTAAAATATGCATGCGCCCATCACGTGCCTGCTTTAATGCTTGGATTAAAATATCATAGGGAAGACCTTTGATTTTTATATCCATTTGACAAGCCGTAATGCCGTTTTCCGTTCCAGTCACTTTAAAGTCCATATCTCCTAGGTGATCTTCATCTCCCAAAATATCTGATAATACAGCATAGCGTTCTCCATCAGAAATAAGTCCCATAGCTATTCCAGAAACCGGATTGGCAATTTGAACTCCAGCATCCATAAGCGCCATAGTACCAGCACAAACAGTTGCCATGGATGATGAACCGTTTGATTCCAAAACCTCTGAAACCACCCGAACAGTATACGGACAATCGTCTGGCATTACCTTTTTGAGTGCACGTTGTGCCAGATTTCCGTGTCCTACTTCGCGACGAGATGTACCTCTTAGCGGACGTGCTTCTCCAGTACAAAATGGTGGAAAGTTATAGTGCAAGTAGAATGTTTCTTCTCCTTGTGCAGTTGGTAAATCGATCATGTTGGCCTCTCTAGAGGTTCCAAGGGTAACCGTTGCAAGTGCTTGGGTTTCACCACGTGTAAATACTGACGAACCGTGTGTTGATGGTAGGTAATCTACCTCACACCATATTGGTCTGATGTCAGTTGTTTTACGACCGTCAAGACGAATGCCTTCACTAAGTACCAGCTCACGAACAGCTTCTTTTTGCGCTTTACTGAAGTATTTGCCAATTAACTTTCCCTTTTCTTCGAGTTCTTCCTCAGAAAAAGTTGCTAACAAAGATTCTTTTACTTTGCCAAAAGCAATACTGCGGTCTTGTTTAGAACTGCCTTTTTTGGCAATGTCATAACATTTTTGATAAGCAAAATCGTGAATTTGTTGTTGGAATCCATCGTCGCTGTCTTCAGCTTCGTATTCACGTGTTTCTTTTTTACCAACAGCTTCTGCTAACGCAACTTGTGCAGCAATTTGAAGTTTGATGGCTTTGTGTCCAAAGCGAATGGCGTCTGCCATTACTTCCTCAGAAACTTCGTCAAATTCTCCTTCAACCATAGTTACAGAGTCTGCACTGGCACCAATCATGATGTCAATATTCGATTCTTTAAGCTGAGTTTTACTAGGATTGATAATGAACTTTCCATCAAGCTGTGCAACTCGAACTTCAGAAATAGGACATTCAAAAGGAATATCTGATAACTGAATAACGGTTGAGGCCGCAAGGCCTGCAAGTGCATCAGGCATGACGTTTTCGTCATGCGACATTAATTGAATCATCAATTGGGTTTCTGCATGATAGTCTTTTGGGAAAAGAGGTCGCAATACACGGTCAACCAAACGCATGGTAAGGATTTCTTCGTTGCTGGGTCTTGCTTCGCGCTTAAAGAAGCCACCAGGGAATCGCCCTGCGGCTGCAAATTTTTCACGGTAATCTACCGTTAAAGGTAGGAAGTCAACTGGTGAAGCCTGACGTGCCGAAACAACCGTAGCTAATAGCATACAATTGCCGCTTCTAACAACGACAGATCCGTCTGCTTGTTTCGCAAGCTTACCTGTTTCTAAGGTAATAGTGCGTCCGTCGCCTAAATCAATAGTCGAGGTATGTACATTAGGTATCATACTTTTTCAAATTTAAAATTAGTATCTGTGATGTTGTGTTGTGGTCGTAGATGCCCTTGAAAAACCGATGATGCGGATGCTTTTAAGTGCTTACTTACGAATGCCCAATTCCTTAATCAAGGAACGGTAGCGTTCTATATCTTTTGCTTTTAGGTAGTCTAAAAGGCTTCTTCGTTTACCTACCAACATTACCAATGAACGCTCTGTGTTGTAATCTTTATGATTGTTTTTCAGGTGTCCTGTTAGATCGTTGATACGCTTTGTGAATAGTGCAATTTGTCCTTCAGTGCTTCCAGTGTCTTTTTCAGATTTTCCGTACTTTTTGAAAATTACCGCTTTTTCTTCTTTATGTAACATGCCAATATTATTGTAAATGATTTTTATGCAACTTCAAGTTTATCTCGAAGGCTGCAAATATAGCACTTTAATCGATTAGAATTACAGCTGTTCTGAAAGCTGTCGATTTAATATTAAATCGAGGTATAGGTTGATGTTCTTTTTCAGCTCTTTTCGGTGTGTAATAAAGTCCAAAAAGCCATGCTCTTTAAGGAATTCTGCAGTTTGGAAGCCATCTGGCAACTCCTGACCTGTAGTATCTTTTACAACCCTAGGTCCTGCAAAACCAATAAGTGCACCAGGTTCAGAGATATTTATGTCACCCAGCATAGCAAAAGAAGCCGTTGTTCCCCCAGTTGTAGGGTCTGTACAAAGCGATACATAAGGAATTTTAGCGTCGGCAAGTTGCGCCAGTTTAGCAGATGTTTTGGCCATTTGCATTAACGACAAGGCTGCTTCCATCATTCGAGCTCCACCAGATTTTGAAATCATTACAAACGGAATTTTCTTTTTTAGGGCATAATCTGCAGCACGGTAAATTTTTTCACCAACAACCGAACCCATAGAGCCTCCAATAAATGAAAAATCCATGCAGGCAACCACTATTTCGTTTCCGTTGGAACGCCCAACAGCAGCCCTTACAGCATCATTGAGTTTTGTTTTTTTCTGTGCAGCCTTGACACGGTCTTTATAAGTCTTGGTGTCCTCAAACTTGAGCGGATCTTTGGACTTCAGCTTTTTGTCAAGTTCTTTAAACGTATTGTCGTCAAACAAGATTTCGAAATATTCCTTACTCCCAATACGTACATGATAGCCATCTTCTGGAGATACGTAGAAATTTTCCGCTAACTGCTCTGTGTCTACAATCTTTCCGGTAGGAGACTTATACCACAAACCTTGTGGCGTGTCTTTCTTTTCACTGGTCTGCGTTTGAATTCCTTTTTCAGTACGTTTGAACCACGGCATAGGTTAAGAATTTTATCAAATATATAAAACCCTATGAATTACAGCGTGTTTACGTTGTTCAGATCTTCAAAGGCTTGCTCAAGTCGCGCAACAAATGCTTTTTCTCCCTCACGTAACCAAACGCGTGGATCGTAATATTTCTTATTCGGTACGTCGTCTCCTTCTGGGTTGCCAATTTGTTTTTGCAAATACTCTGATTTTTCTTGGATATAGTCGCGTACTCCTGACATAAACGCATATTGCATATCAGTATCGATGTTCATTTTGACAACACCATAGCTGATGCCTTCTCTAATTTCTTCAATAGTTGATCCAGATCCTCCGTGAAACACAAAGTCAATTGTGTTTGGACTAACCCCGTATTTTTCACTTACATATGCTTGTGAGTTCATTAAGATTTTTGGTGTCAGCACAACGTTCCCTGGCTTGTACACTCCGTGTACATTTCCAAATGCAGCAGCAATGGTAAAGCGTGGACTTACTTGTGATAATTCTTCAAAAGCAAATGCTACTTCTTCTGGCTGAGTATATAGTTTAGAGCTGTCAATGTCTGTGTTATCAACTCCATCTTCTTCACCCCCTGTAACACCTAATTCAATTTCAAGTGTCATGTCCATTTTAGCCATGCGCTTCAAATAGTTCTTACATATTTCAATATTTTCTTCGATTGGTTCTTCAGAAAGGTCTATCATATGCGAGCTGAAAAGTGATTTTCCAGTTTCTTCGTAATGTTTTTCACTAGCATCAAGTAGTCCGTCAATCCAGGGAAGTAATTTTTTGGCAGCGTGGTCTGTGTGAAGGATAACACTTACACCATATAGTTCGGACATTTGATGTACATGCTTGGCTCCAGCAACAGCTCCAGCAATAGCAGCCTGTTGATTTTCGTTAGACAAGCCTTTACCAGCGTTAAACTGGGCACCTCCATTAGAGAATTGAATGATTACGGGTGCGTTTAGCTTTGCTGCAGTTTCTAATACAGCATTAATGGTATCCGATCCAATTACATTTACTGCGGGGAGTGCAAATTGTTTGGCTTTTGCTAGAGCAAAGATTTCTTGAACTTCATTTCCAGTGGCTACGCCTGGCTTTACGGAATGCGACATGTTAATTATTTTTTTAATGGTTTGGCAAAAGTAACAAACTATTATGGGGTTAGAAAGGATAATTTATTCCAAGTGTAGGATTTGCGTTTTTTAGCTGATAATTCCAATTCCATCGGTTCCCTTTTGGCAATACGGGATTGTGTGTTTTAAAGCCCATATCAAGCCTTAACAAGAAAAGACCAAAATCGTATCTAAATCCAATACCAGTACCCACCGCCAGCTCATCTAAATCCCGGAAACCGTCGAACCTCCGAGCGGATTCATCGACGTTGTCGGCTACATTCCAAATGTTTCCAGCATCAACAAATAGCGCGCCCTTGAAAGCCCCAATAAGGTCAAAACGGTACTCAGCGTTAAAAGACATTTTAAGGTTTGCCTCGTTAAATTCATTTCCAGTATCACTAGACCCAGGCCCTAATCGATATACTTCCCAAGCCCTGTTGTCATAAGCCCCACCACCAAAAAAAGATCTGTTAAAAGGGATGTTGTCTGCATTGCCATATGGGATTGCAGCTCCAGCAAAAGCCCTGATGGCCACTACCTGATCCTCGCTCACAGTCCAATGCTTGACAAAATCCGCCTCTAACTTTATAAACTGACTAAAAGGGACTTCAAATAAAAGGTATTGTCCATTTTCTTGTTTCCAATTAAATGACTTTGCCAAACTTTTCAGCAGATTCCCTGACCAACTAAGATTAGCCCTAAACTGCATAAATTCCCTATCAAAAATACCTTGCTTGGAAGAGCTAAAAAAATTAATACCCGAACTTATAATTAGGTTGTTTTGCGTGAGTCTCCTTCTGCGTTCTTCAATACGCTGTACCCTTTGGTAGCTTGGATCGCTAGCCAAAATACTGGTGCTGCCATCCAACACGTCACCAATAAAAGACGCTGTTCCTTGTGGAATGATGAGCCTGTCGTTTACAAGATAATTTGGGTTTGTATTGGTGTTTAGTGCAATTTGATTTAATTCCCCATAAGCATTGGTGTAAACTCCGAAGTAATTTGCTTTGTTTTTATTGTTTACAAACTCAACATCCATCAAAGAAAAGGTCCATCTGCGTTTTTCTATCGGGTTCCACTGGTATTGTATGCTTCCGTTTAAACTTTGCTTGTCTAGACCTATGTTTTCTTGTGATCCCACACCTACTCTTAAGATGGTAAGTGGTGCAAGGTTTTGTTTGTTGATTTTACTGCTAAAGGGCAATAAAAACTGGGGCGCTCTCAATTGAATATCAAAGCCATACTCAGAAATGGCGACATCGGCTGAGCGACCAAATGAACCTCTAGCACCCAACTCCAAGGTTTCGGCCCCTTTAAAGACATTTAAGACGCTTAAGCCAGAACTAAACGCAATACCTCGTTTTAAGATGTTGGATTGGGTTACGTCCAATGCATAGTCTAGCGAATATCTTTTTTTAGGCATCAAAAAAATGGAGGCATCTAAAAGTGTTTCATCTTCATTTGCATATTGATACCTAATTGTTGGATAATCAAAACTTTGTAGTCTGTTGAGCTGTTTTAGCGTGGTGCTTCGTGAAGTGTCGCTGTACGGCTCATTTGTTCTAAAATCAATGGATTCGCGTAATAGCTTGCTGTTGTATTTCATTTTGCCCTGACTGAAAATGGTCATTCCATCAAAAACTCCAATAGAATCGTAAGCTTCATTACCTGTATTACCTGCTTTGCCCAATAAAACGGCAACGGTATTCATTTTTGAAATTTTATACTCTTTTGGCACAGGATTTCCTTCTTGGTTTTCGATATTGTTTCGAATGTTGAGTTGTACAGGCAAACGATAGTCGATTCCAGTTGAATCTACACCAACGCTGAAATCAATGGATTTAAGCTGAAAAGGATAAACTCCCGCATTTCTGAACAATTCAGACAACCTGTTTCGCTCTTGCTCAAATGCTGTAGTCCGAAAACGGTCTCCTTGTTTGATTTTACTATCAACTTTGTTAGCCACATATATAGAATCCAAAACAGGACTTTGAATATTGGTTTTAATACTATCTATAAAGTAGGGCGTATTGGTGCTGACATTATATTTTACTGAAGCATTTCGGTTGCTCAGAGTAGTAGATATTTTTACCGTAGCATTGAAATACCCTTCATTCGACAAAAAGGAGTTTAACTTTTGAGCAATTATTTTAGTAGACAAGGAGTCTGAAAACACAGGAGCTTCTCCCGTTTTTCTTTTCCATGCCTGAAAGCCACTTTTGTAAGCCTTCATTTTTTTTACTTGCTTTTCGGACCAAATGGCATTCATCCTTTTTTTTCGGTTTGGCTTTTTGGCAAGCCAATTTTCAAAGGCAATATCCGTACTATCCTTTGCGGATTGATATAGCAATAACCCAAATGGAATGCCTAAAAAACGATTATTAGGCTTTGGCTGAACAATATTTGCAACTGTGTCAACAGCCAGTTGGTTATCAACAAACACAGAGTTTTTACGCAACAATATACTATCCTCTGGCAAGTTGCGAATAGCAGAACATCCCACTGTTATGCCCAAAAGCACACCAAAACCTAGTATTTTTGAAAATCTTGTGGTCAATAGAAAAGTTGTAAAAGACAAAAATACACCAAATACATGGTTAGCAAAAACGAACTAAAACAGTTGGGTAAATTGGGACAAAAAAAATTCCGGGAACAACGGAGTCTTTTCCCTGTTGAGGGCAAAAAAGCCATAACAACATTCCATCAAAATGGATTTGAGATGAAATACTGTTTTTCACTTGAAACCGCTCAAATAGGAGGCGTTGACGCTATAAAAATTAACGTTTCTGATATGAAAAAGCTGAGCAATTTGACTACCCCTCCCAATGTTTGGGCGGCTTTTTCACTTCCCAAACCAACCCATTTTACACGCCAAAACATCAATATTGCGCTTGACGGCATCCGTAATCCGGGTAACCTTGGCACCATCATCCGTTTGTGCGATTGGTTCGGTATTGCTCATCTACTGTGTTCATTAGGTACTGTAGATTGTTTTAATCCCAAAGTAGTGCAGGCAAGTATGGGCTCCTTAGCGCAAGTGCAGTTGCATTATGTTGATCTTTTAGATGCATTTAGCACATATGAGTTGCTGCCAGTTGGGACTGACACGAATGGAGAAAATATATTTAATGCTACCATTCCTCAAAACGGTGTATTGGTTATGGGAAATGAAGGTCAAGGAATTTCAGATAAAATTAGTGCTGATATTAAAAAAAATATTAGCATACCTGCTTATGGAGCTCCAGCAGCTGAAAGCCTTAATGTTGCTATAGCAACAGGCATTATATTAGCCGAATTTAGCAGAAGGGGTTGAGCTACTCAAAAGTAAACCGCAAAAATATACCTCGGCTTTTCATGCTCGAAATATATCGAGTGTAAGCACTATTGATATTTTCATCGGGTACAATTTCGTTGCTTAGTGCAAAAAAGCCATGTACAGAGGTTGTGAATTTAAAGTAGGGCAAGTAAACATCCGTGCCGACAGCAAATTCCCAAGCATATACATCTCGTTTCATTCTAAAGGTCCCCGAACTGTTATCCTCTGAATTCGTTTCCTCACTAGTAATATTTATATTGTATGAAACACTACCCATCACAAAAGGACGTGCATTCCTAATACGCCGTGTGTTTAATTTTATAGCCACTGGGAAACGCACATAATTAGACTTTACAATTCGCTCAATGAGGGCTTTGGTAAAGCTTGGATCCTTTTCGGAAAAAGGAAACCTAATTTCGCGCTCAACAAAGGCAACACCAGGGTGAAAGCGAATATTTAAAAACTCATTGATTCTATAGTCGGCCAAAAGCCCCACATCAAAGCTTGGCTTTGGCTTAACCGAAATGCGAAAAGATGTACCATAATTGGTCGGGAGGTAGTCTACTTTAGCTCCAACAGCGTTTAACCCTAAATAATAGCCGAAACGAATTCTTTTCGAGTCATCTTCTTTTAGATTTTCTATTTTATCAAACTGTCCATGTAGTGAGACCACAGAACAAAACGTAATAGCCAAAAAAAATAATGAGTATCTAAGGTTCATTTTTGAGCAGTGTATAAAGTAACAACACCACCTGTTAAGGGTTTGTGTGTTACTCTAGAAAACCCAACTTCTTGTAATTTATTGCACATCTCCTTACCATCGGGAAAGTACGCTGCAGATTCACCGAGATAGGCGTAAGCTCCCTTGTCTTCTGAAAAAATTTTGCCCATCGAAGGTATCAGTACTCTAGTCATGATGTAATGGGCTTGACGCATGGGGAATATTTTCGGCTTTGATGTTTCTAAAATATATAAGCAACCGTTAGGTTTAAGCACACGATACATTTCGCACAATCCTGTCTGCAAATTAGCAAAATTTCGAATCCCGAAGGCTACCGTTATAGCATCAAATTGTGTATCAAAAGGCAATTTTTCAGCATCGGCAACGTGAAGTTTTATGCGGTCTTTAAGCTTAAGCTTATCAAGCTGCTTGTCTTGTACGGCTAGCATTTGTGTCGAAAGGTCAGCTGCATCAATTTTCAGGTTGGGAATCTTGCTCAAGGCAATGGCAACATCGCCGGTACCAGTGGCTACATCTAGGACATCTACGGCTTTTTGTTCTCGAACAAGCTTGATAAGCCGCTTGCGCCACCCCTTGTCTAAGCCAAGTGAAAGCACGCGATTTAGATTGTCGTATTTTTGTGCAATACGATCAAACATCAGGGTTACTTGCTCTTTTTTTGAAAGATCAGAATCAGTGTAGGGAGTCACATTTTTGCGCATAGTTAGCAAATGTAACTATTATCTATCGAAGCTGTTTTATTTATACCGAACAGAAACTTCCTATATTTGCACATATAATTTCTTTCAAAGATGAATATTGCCATCGCTGGCGCTAGCGATATCGGATTTCACTTAGCCAAATTACTTTCGTTTGAGGCACAGGATATTACCCTTATTGATGCCGACAAGGAACTGTTAAACTACGCCGATAACAACCTAGACCTTCGTGCAGTTAAGGGAGATCCTTCTGCCTTAGCCACACTCAAACTTGCTAGTGTTGACCAAGCAGATATGATGATTGCCGTTACTCCCTCTGAAACCACCAACCTTATGTGTTGTTTGCTGGCAAAACAGTTGGGTTGCAAACAAACCATAGCACGCGTTACCGATATTGATTTTGAGAAATATAAAAACGATGTTGATTTTAAATCTTTGGGAATAGACGAGTTGATTTCACCTGAAGAGTTAGCTGCTGAAGAAATACAATTGCTTATCCATCAATCCGCATTTGAAAACAGCCACGAATTTGAAGACGGTGCACTCACCATGATGGGTACTACATTGGAAGACGATGCCCCCTTTATTGGAAAAACGGTCCGTGAGGCTGCTGCGGTATTCCCTGGGGTTCACTTCATGCCTATCGCTATAAAGCGAATTGAGTCACATAGTACCCTAATTCCAAGAGGAGATACTTGTTTTGAAAAGGGGGATCAAGTATATTTTACAACATTGCCACAAGGAGTTTCAGAATTATATAGCCTTACAGGTGAAGTTAAAAATAAAATTAAAAATGTAATGATTTTGGGCGGAGGCCGCGTTGGTCTTAAAACAGCTGAAGATCTTTATAAGCGCGGCATAAAGGTTAAGCTTATTGAGCTTGATAAAGAACGCGCCATTGAAATGGCCGAGCGCCTACCCGACACCCTTATTATTCATGGTGATGGACGTAATGTTGAGCTACTTCTCGAAGAAAATCTAGATGAAATGGATGCCTTTTTAGGGGTAACTAACGATGCTGAAACCAATATCATGTCCTGTTTGATGGCCAAATCTAAACAAGTGCCAAAAATTATCGCACTTATTGAAAACATGGATTATTTTGATTTGACCAAATCCATTGGCGTCGATACCCTTGTTAACAAGAAAATGTTAACCGCAAATACTATTTTTAGATATATCAGAAGGGGAGAGGTTGTCGATTTGGCTAAACTCAATAATATGGATGCTGAAATTGTGGAGTTTAAAGTAAAACCAACTGCCAAGGTGATTGGCAAAGCAATTAAAGATTTAGACTTTCCGAAAACAGCTACCATTGGCGGTGTGATTCGAAACGGTGCAGGAGTAATTGCACTTGGTGACTTTGTCATTGAAGAAGGCGATCTTGTTTTGGTTTGTTGTTTGCCACAATCGATTAGAAGGGTAGAACAACTTTTCCTGTAGGTCATGAAGGGATTCAATCTCAAACTTATTGTACATATTCTGGGGCTGTTGTTGCTGTTCAATGCTATTTTTATGGCAATCACCACCCTGTTTAGTTATTTGCAAAATGATGGGATTACTACCGGATTGCTAAAGGCTCTTGCACTTAATGTTATTGTCGGTGGTTTGGCCCTAGGGCTTACATTAAATCATCGCAAAGAGATTAAAAAGCGTGAAGGCTATATTATTGTTGGTTTTGGATGGTTAACTATGGTCGTCTTTGGAATGTTTCCTTATCTCTTTACCAACGTAATTACGTCCTGTACAGATGCCTTTTTTGAAACCATGTCTGGGTATACGGCAACAGGAGCCACAATTCTAGACGATATTGAAGCCTTGCCAAGAAGTATGCTGCTTTGGCGTTCTCTAACCCACTGGATGGGAGGGATGGGTATTATTGTTTTGGCCATTGCCATACTCCCGTTGCTTGGAATTGGAGGTATGCAACTTTTTAGTGCTGAAGCACCAGTGTTAGGTGGAGACAAATTGCATCCGCGCATTAGCGATACTGCCAAGCGATTATGGCTTATTTATGTGGGCCTGACGCTAACCAACGCGATATTACTATTTGCTTCAGGGATGCCGCTATTTGACGCTATTAATCATGCCATGAGTACTATGGCTTCTGGAGGATTTTCTACTAAAAATGCCAGTATTGGGTATTGGAACCACATGCCACAAATTCAATACATAATCATCTTTTTTATGATTTTGGCTGGTAGCAACTTTGTGTTGCTTTATTACGCCATTAAAGGAAAATTTAAACGCGTTTTTGCCGATACTGAATTTAGCTGGTATACGGGGTTTATTGCGGTTTTCGCATGTATAGTGATGGCTTCTATTTTGCGTCAAGGCGCTTACGTAACTCCTGATGCTAGCTTGTTTGCTGTTTGGGAACAATCTTTTCGTCACGCCTTGTTTCAAGTAGTTGCTGTAATCACTACGACAGGTTTGGTAACTGCTGATTTTACGGCCTGGACTCCCTTTGTTACTATGTTGTTTTTTGGGCTGATGTTTTTAGGCGGGTCGACAGGATCTACATCGGGTGGGGTAAAAGTAATGCGCCACTTGATACTTATTAAAAACGGTTTCTTGGAGTTTAAGCGCGCCTTACATCCCAATGCAATTTTGATGGTTAGAATGAACAAGGTTACCATTGATCAGTCTATTGTTTACAATGTGTTGGCTTTCTTTATTCTTTACATGATTCTTTTCATCATTGGTGCAGGTGTGTTGAGTACCCTAGGCTTGGACTTTACTACGGCTATTGGTGCTGCAGCTAGTTCACTGGGCAATGTTGGACCTGGTTTGGGTGATGTTGGGCCTGCAAGTACATTTTCTTCACTCCCCGATTTTGGGAAGTATTGGTGTGCTTTACTGATGCTTCTTGGAAGACTGGAATTGTTTACCGTTTTGATACTCTTCACGCCCTATTACTGGCGTAATCACTAGCTTACCGCTACTTTGATACGTCTAATGGCTTCTTCAATTTCTTCTAAAGAGGCTGCATACGAAATACGGATATTATTAGGACAGCCAAAGGCATCGCCAGTTACTGTTGCTACGTGCGCTTCTTCCAAAAGATACATGGCAAAGTCAGAGGCGTTTTCAATCAAAGTACCGTTTAATTTCTTTCCAAAAAATGACGAAATATCAGGGAAAATATAAAAAGCACCCTTTGGCACATTTACGTTAAAACCTTCGATATTTTCAACCAGTTCTATGATACGCTTACGTCGAAAATCAAACTCATCGACCATGTATTTTATCTTGCCAACAGGAGCATTAACAGCTGTAATGGCAGCACGCTGTGCAATACAATTTGTTCCGCTCGTTATCTGTCCTTGCATTTTAGTACATGCTTTTGCTAACCATGTAGGTCCACCCAAATAGCCTATTCTCCAGCCTGTCATGGCAAAAGCTTTTGCTAAGCCATTGACAGTAATGGTTCTGTCAAACATGCTTGGAATGGCAGCAAAACTAAATGGCGTTGCATTGTCATAGTTGATGTGTTCGTATATTTCATCTGAAAGCACATAAATTTTGGGATGTTGTTCCAATACCTTGGCTAGTGCCTCGTATTCTTCCTTGCTATACATCGAACCACTGGGGTTGTTGGGCGAGTTGAGCATTACCAATTTGGTTTTTGGGGTAATGGCAGCTTCCAACTGGGCAGGTGTGATTTTAAAATCGGTTTCGATGTCAGAGCGAATTTCAACAGGATTTCCTTCAGCAAGAACGACTATTGCAGCGTAACTCACCCAATAAGGCGCAACTAAAAGCACATCATCTCCTGGATTAATGAGTACCTGAACGGCATTCGCAATAGATTGTTTTGCGCCAGTTGATACCACAATTTGATTTGGTGTATAGTCAAGTCCGTTATCGCGCTTAAACTTTTCGCAAATGGCTTCTTTCAGCTCAACATATCCATCAACAGGGGTGTAACTGTTATAGTCGGCATTGATGGCTTTAATAGCAGCTTCTTTGATAAAATCAGGTGTATTGAAATCAGGCTCTCCCAAACTCAACCCAATGATATCTTTTCCTTCATTTTTTAGTTTACGCGCTTTGGCTGCCATCGCCAAAGTAGCTGATGCAGGTAAATTCTTAATGCGTTCGGATAATGCTTGACTCATGTCTAAAATTTTTTCAAATATAAACGCTATAAAACAACAAGCATAAAATTTTAATTAAAAGCTTCCTTATTTTTGTAAAAATTATGGACACAATAATCAAAACATATTTTCCCGATCTAAGCGAAAAACAGCAAGAACAGTTTGTGAAACTCAAGCCACTTTATGACTTGTGGAACATACAAATAAATGTGATTTCACGTGCCGATATGACGCACTTCTATATCCGTCACGTGCTCCATTCGCTAGGTATTGCCAAGGTGCTAAGGTTTAAGCCTAAATCTAGTGTTTTAGATGTTGGGACCGGGGGTGGTTTCCCAGGGATTCCACTCGCCATAATGTTTCCAGAGACTCAGTTTACCCTAGTAGATTCTGTTGGAAAAAAAATTAAAGTAGTGCAAGCGGTTGCAGAATCCTTAGCGCTTGACAATGTTAAGGCTTTTCACAAACGAGCCGAACACGTCAGTGGTACTTTTGATTTTGTCGTCAGTAGAGCTGTCACACATATGGATCGTTTTGTGCCTTGGATACGGCACAAAATTAATCCTAAAAGTACGCATGCGCTTTCAAACGGGATTCTTTATCTAAAGGGAGGTGACCTCAATGAAGAACTCAGCCCTTATCCGAAAGCCAAAATCTATAATTTGGATGGGCACTTTAAAGAAGATTTTTTTGAAACTAAGAAATTGGTGCATTTGCAGCTTTAATCCATACAGGGGTAGCGGAAATCTGTAGCTGGAACAAGGGTTTCTTTTATCAACCTTGGTGATACCCAACGCAATAGGTTTTGCGCTGAACCCGCCTTGTCGTTGGTTCCTGATGCTCGACTGCCACCAAAGGGTTGCTGCCCAACTACAGCGCCACTTGGCTTGTCGTTGATATAGAAATTTCCAGCAGCATGGCGCAATTTTCCTGATGCGTGTTCAATGAAATGTCGGTCTTGTGCTATAATTGCACCCGTAAGTCCATAATCTGAAGTAGTGTTTACCAGCGCTAAGGTGCTTTCCCACGCCTTGTCCTCATAAACATATACCGTGACAACAGGTCCAAATAGTTCTGTTTCCATAGTAGTGTAGTGCGGATTCGTAGTTTTGAGTAAGGTGGGATGTATAAAATAGCCTTTGCTTTTGTCAAAGGTTCCTCCAGCAAGCACTTCGACTTCATCCTCTTTTTTTGCTTGTTCAATATACCCAACTAGCCTATCAAAAGCATTTTCATGTATGACTGCAGTTATAAAGTTGTTCATATCCTCAGGTGACCCGATTGAAAAGCTTTTGATGTTTTCTACTACTCCAGCAATTATTTCATCGGAAATAGAGGCAGGGAGATAGATGCGTGATGCAGCTGAACACTTTTGTCCTTGAAATTCATATCCGCCACGTGTGATGGCCGTTATCACGGTTGGAATATCGGCAGTGTGATGTACAAAAATAAAATCCTTGCCACCTGTTTCGCCAACAATTCTTGGGTAATTTTTGTAGCGCGTAAGCTTGTTTCCAATCTGTTGCCACAAATGTTTAAAGACTTCTGTAGAACCTGTAAAGTGCAGTCCTGCAAATTGCGGGTGATCCAAAACTATATCGGATATCATAACGGGGTCTCCTGAAATAAGGTTGATGACACCCGGAGGGATTCCTGCTTCTTCAAAAATATCCATGATGATTTTGGCAGAAAACATTTGATGATCGCTAGGCTTCCAAACCACAACGTTACCCATGAGAACAGGCGCAGCACAAAGGTTACCAGCAATTGCGGTAAAGTTAAAGGGCGTCACGGCATAAACAAATCCTTCAAGGGGTCTGTATTCTACCCGGTTAATAACACCACTTCCTTGTTTGGGTTGTTGTGCGTATATGTCCGACGCAAAAGCAACATTAAATCTTAAAAAATCAGCAAATTCACAGGCGGCGTCAATCTCAGCCTGGAAGATATTTTTAGATTGTGCCAGCATGGTTGATGCGTTAATCTTAGCTCGATAGGGTCCTGCAGTCAGGTCAGCTGCTTTAAGCATTACAGCTGCGCGATGTTCAAAAGAAGTGTTTTCCCAATTAGGGCTAGCCGCAAGTGCAGCATCAATAGCTTCTGTTACGTGTGAACTTTCAGCTATGCTGAACCTCCCGAGTGTGTGCTTATGGTCATGAGGTGGCGACATTCTTGCAAGCTTCTTTGTCGTAATTTTTTTACCGCCTATATATAGGGGTACGTCAATATTGCTGTTGTACAGTGCTGTGTATGTTTCTAATACTTCTTTGCGTTCAGGGCTATTTTTTTTATAGTCTAGAACAGGCTCGTTAATCGGAATTGGAACTGAGAAAAAACCGTTTTGCATAAAAAAGATATTTAATGGTTAGTTTAGGGCAAAAGCGGGGCTTAACTCAAACTTAGGAATATAGGCACGAAATTTTTTAGCCGATGCTAAATTAATCATGGCGTAGTGCCCTTGCATCGCCCCAATAGGCGAGCTTAATAAGCAGCCCGATTGATAGCTATACACTTGTCCGGGTTTAATAACTGGCTTTTTTCCAACCACACCTTCTCCATCAACAATAACCGTGGGCTTCAGGGAATCAAAAATTTTCCAGTGCCTTGATTGGAGTTGAACAGCGTCTTTTCCGTGGTTGGATATGGATATGCAATAGGCAAATGAATAGTGCAAGTGGTAATTTTTGAAGTAGGTGCCTTCAAAAAATGCATTGACTGAAATGCGAATACCTTGTGTAACTTGCTGAAACATAATATAAAGATAATCATTTTTCTATAAGCCAATGTCTTTTGCGTTTGCGTTGCCAACTCCAATAAGTTTATCACAGCGCGCCCCTATAGGCCTGTAGTAGATCAATACCCAATAATCGTTTTCAGTGGGCCAATAATTACCCGATGTTAGGTTGTTATAAAGCACCCCTTTGCTATCTTGACTTGCAAACTTATAGTTGTAGATACCTTGTTTTAACAGCAATTCAGCTTCAAAGCGACCTGAATCTGGGTTATACGTCAGTTTATTTTCTTCACCACTAGCATGTTGATTAAAATCTCCGACCACAAAATGCTCTCCGTCGAACAAAAAATCTTCTGCAAAAAGAGAAAACACTACCCGGCTATAATCAGACTCAGTATTTGGGTTACTGCCCTGAAAAGTATTGATACGGAAGTCACCGTTTATGTCAGGCCCATAAGTATACGGCCTACCTGATCGCACCCATTGCGGGTTTAAAACAGAGATGAATAAGTCTTCCCGAATTACACGCGCTACATTGCCACCTCCATTACGAATGTCTTGGGTATCAAAAAAGAAATATTCATTTCCTGCAGCAAAAGTGGTTTCGGGCTTGTAGTTAAATCGGAGTTGGTTGTTGAGGTTATAGGTTGGGTTTCCGGCCTCTCGCCATGTTTGCCAGCGCTGGTTTTGAACTATAAACGGTTTTATTTGTTTTTCAGGAAGCCGCACGTTTAAGCCATCCAAGTTGACTACAAATTGTATGCTTTGATGACTCTGAATGTTTTCAATACGTTGTGAGCGTTGCACACGAACGCCGACAGTGGTCTGTTGCTCGGCGACTAAAAATCTTTTTTGTAAAACTAAGTTTCTGTTAGCGTCCCAAATATTCAACATATAATTCCCACTTTTCGTTAAGCGCGTTTGGGCATTGGGAAGCGTCAGCGTGTAGTGAATGTATGACTGCAGCGTTCCGACAGCATAGGAAATGTTCTGTATGCGCATGTCATCATAGCCATCCATGTAGTCTGCTTTGAATAAATCGGTCTCATTCCAATTGGCATCAAAGCGATCTATGGTGTAGTAATAGCTGCTGTCATCGGCATTTAAATCATCAAATTTAAGCGTGATTTGTTCATTCAATCCAACAATGGGTAGCGATGTGCTTTGCTCGTTGACATAGAATAGCACGGACTTAATGTGCTCAGGTGGAGAAAAAACGCTCAATTGCTGACCAAAAATGAGTTGGCAACCCAATATAAAAAGAAGCTTTTGTTTAATCATTTTTTTTGTGCTCTCGGTTGTTTTGTGCTATTTTATAGATGTGGGGTTACCCAGCTGTTTTTGTTGCTCATAGGTCAAAGTTAAACAAACTATTTTACGGTTAATAAATTTATGTAATTATAGGGTGTAACACTTCGTTTTTTAAGCACCTTATATTACATTTGCAGTGCAAAAAACAACCACCATATGTCCGCTGACATAACCCTGCGTAAAGGCTTGACAATTCCCATGAGCGGAATAGCCGATCTTAATATCTCATCTGCTGATATTGCTGACAACTTTGTCATCTATCCACACGACTTCCATGGTGTTGTACCAAAAATGCTCTTGAAAGAGGGTGAAGCTGTGTTGCAAGGGCAGCCGATTTTTTATTCAAAAGCTAACCCTGAAATAAAATTTGTTTCACCTGTTAGTGGGACACTAACCACAATTGAGCGTGGTGCCAAAAGACGTATCATGTCCTTGTCTATTGCTGCTGATGGCAAAGACAATGCTGTTGCCCAAAAGTTGGAAAATCTTGATAAACTGCAAGCAGCAGATGTTAAAAAGTATTTACTAGAATCGGGCTGCTGGCCTTTTGTAAAACAACGTCCGTATGATGTTATTGCAGATCCTATCAGTACGCCGAAGGCTATTTTCATTTCTGGATTCAACACAGCTCCGCTAGCTGCTGATGTCCCTTTTATACTTAGTTCGCAAAAGGAAGACTTTCAAAACGGCATAGATGTACTTGCAAAACTTGCTCCTAAAGTTCACCTTTCTGTTGATGCTTCTTCAGTATCTTTTTTGAATGAGGTATCTAATGCAGAAGTACACCGTTTTAAAGGCCCACACCCTGCTGGCAATGTAGGGGTTCAAATTCATCATATTGACCCTGTCAACGCAGGTGAAACTGTTTGGGTTGTTGGTCCAGCTGATGTGGCACGCATTGGTGCTTTCTTTTCAACAGGTATTTTTGATGCTTCGCAAATGGTCACTGTAGTTGGCCCAGTAGTGAAGTCTCCAACATATTTTAAATCACGTATTGGCGCCGCAGTTGCACCGCTTCTAACTCAAGTTGGTATTGATGCTGATGGCCAGATTCGGGTTATCAACGGCGACTCGCTTTCAGGTGTTGCAACACATGCTGATGGTAACCTTGGATTTTACAACAACACACTTACCGTCTTGGCTGAAGGAAATCGCTATCGCATGTTTGGTTGGTTGCCTTTTGTTGGCAGTAAGATTTTTAGCATGTCTCGTACTTCGCTTTCATGGCTGTTGCCCAAGCGTGCATACGCACTAAATACCAACATGAATGGTGAAGAACGTGCTTTGGTTGTCACTGGCGAAATGGAGCAAGTATTACCCATGGATATATTCCCCATGCAGCTTCTCAAAGAGTGTATGGTACAGAACATTGAAAAAATGGAGGGTCTTGGTATTTATGAAGTAGCACCAGAAGATTTTGCCTTGATAGATTACGCAAGTACCTCAAAAATTGAAGCTCAAGCGATTGTTCGCGAAGCACTTGATTTAATGATAAAAGAAGTAGGTTAAACTAAAGATATGAATTTTATACGCCAACGCATAGATGCAATAAAAAAACCTTTTGGTAAAGGCCAAAAGTGGGAGCGTTTTGCCCCTGCGGTTAATGCATTTGACACCTTTTTATTTGTTCCAAACCACACTACCCAAAAGGGAGCTCATATCCGTGATGGTGTTGATTTGAAACGTACCATGGTAACAGTTATAATTGCTTTGTTGCCCGCCTTCATTTATGGGGTATACAACACTGGATATCAATATTTTATTCAATCGGGACTCGCCTTTACTTTTTGGGATGCAATGTTGCATGGGGCGTTAAAAATCATGCCTATGGTTGCGGTATCCTACGGCGTTGGTTTGGCCATTGAATTTGCTTTTGCCGTCTACCGCGGACATGAAGTCAATGAAGGTTATTTGGTAACAGGCCTTTTGGTTCCAATGATTATGCCGGTAGATATTCCACTTTGGATGGTAGGTCTGTCTGTAGCTTTTGCCGTTTTTATCGCAAAAGAGGCTTTTGGTGGAACAGGAATGAATATTCTTAACCCTGCACTTACCGCACGTGCTTTTGCATTTTTTGCTTACCCTACCTATATGTCAGGTAACAAAGTATGGGTTTCGGAAGCAAGTAATGTTGACGGTATTTCGGGTGAAACTGTATTAGGTAGTCTTGCCGCTGGTAATGATGTTAGCTATTCTATGTTTGATATGTTTGTTGGGGCTATCCCAGGATCTATCGCTGAGACCTCCACACTATGGGTGTTGGTAGGTGCTGCCATACTAATACTTACAGGTGTTGGAAGTTGGCGTATTATGGTGGGCGGTGTGCTTGGTGCAGCGGTCACCGCATTCTTATTTAATTTTTGGGGTGCCAACGCACTTATGTCTTTTGATTGGACAAATCACCTGATTGTTGGTGGCTTTGCCTTTGGTGTGGTATTCATGGCAACTGACCCTGTTTCAGCAGCGCAAACAACCAAAGGGAAATGGATCTACGGTCTGCTCGTTGGGGTTTTTTGTATCCTTATTCGTGTGTTTAATCCAGCCTATCCAGAAGGAGTAATGTTGGCAATCCTATTAATGAACGTATTCGCACCAACCATTGACCATTATGTGGTTGAGGGCAATATTAAACGACGCAAAAAACGTCTTAACGCAACATTAACACCAGCAACATGAACAGAGATTCGAATGCGTATACTTTTGGTTTTGCTGCTGCCATGGTTTTGGTCGTAGCATCAGTTTTGGCTTTTACTGCCAGTTCACTTAAAGATCTTCAGTCGGAAAATGTCCGTAAAGAAAAAATGCAAAATATCCTTTCTACTATTGGTATTGAAACCGATAGAGAGGGTGCTGAAAAATTGTTTAACAACTATATTGTCGAGCAACTTGCACTTCGAAATGACGGCTCTGTCGATGAAACGGTAGATGCCTTTTCAGATATCAAACTTGCAATCGAAGTAAAGAAAGATGCTAAGACGCAACGCTTTCCATTGTATGTTGCAGCAGTTGATTCGGCTACATACTATATTGTACCCCTACGAGGTTCGGGTTTATGGGATGCCATTTGGGGATATATAGCTCTTGATGAAGATCGCAACACCATTAAGGGAGCGGTATTTGACCACAAAGGCGAAACAGCAGGGCTAGGGGCAGAAATCACACAACAGTGGTTTATGGATCGCTTTGTAGGTGAAAAAATATTCAACACATCTGGAGATTTGGTTGGGATAAGCGTTTCTAAAACAAATAACGATCCCAACGATACAGACAAAGATGACCACGAGGTTGATGCCATTTCTGGCGCAACTATTACGGGCGATGGTGTTTCTGATATGATTATCGAACGCTTACAACACTATTTGCCATACTTAAAAGCAACACCCGCAGACCTTGCATACAACAACTAATTATGTCCAAACCAAAATCAACCAAAAAACCCGCAATTTTCTTTGTTGCCAAAGAGCGTGAGCCGCTTTTTTCAAAGAAAAACCGCGGCTTATTAAAAGATCCGCTAGACGATAACAACCCTATCACGGTTCAAGTATTGGGTATTTGCTCGGCCTTGGCGATAACTGTACAGCTAAAGCCTGCTGTTGTAATGACACTTTCCGTTATTGCCGTTATGGCAGCGAGTAACGTTATCGTTTCTATTTTGCGAAATGCCATTCCTAACCGTATCCGGATAATTGTACAGCTAGTTGTAGTTGCTTCCATGGTAATCTTGGTTGATCAAGTATTGCGTGCCTATGCCTATGATGTGAGTAAACAACTTTCCATTTTTATTGGACTGATTATTACCAACTGTATTGTAATGGGACGCCTCGAAGCTTTTGCCCTAGGTAATGGTGTTTGGAAATCCTTTTTAGACGGTGTTGGTAATGCAGCAGGATATGGATTTATGCTTATTCTTGTTGCCTTTTTCCGAGAGCTATTCGGTTCTGGAAAACTGTATGGCTATCAAGTAATCCCCGATTCCATTTATGAAATGGGCTACGAAAACAACGGATTGATGCTGTTGTCTCCAATGGCCTTGATCACATTGGGTATTATTATTTGGGTACAGCGTGCACGTAACCGTAAACTCATTGAAAAAAACTAGGCCATGGATTTCGTAAATCTTTTTGTAAAAAGCATTTTTATTGAGAACATGATATTTGCTTACTTCTTAGGTATGTGTTCTTATTTGGCTGTGTCTAAAACCGTAAAGACGGCTGTTGGCCTTGGCTTCGCCGTTATCTTTGTGTTATCGATTACTGTTCCAATCAATTACTTATTAGACAACTATCTTCTAAAGCCCGGTGCCATGTCATGGTTGGGTGAAGATTATGCCGAATTGGATTTAAGCTTTTTAAGCTTTATCATGTTTATTGCCGTTATCGCATCTATGGTCCAGTTGGTTGAAATGATTGTAGAAAAATTTGCCCCTGCGCTGTACGGTGCTTTGGGTATTTTCTTACCGCTTATTGCGGTGAACTGTGCCATTTTAGGGGGATCACTATTTATGCAGCAAAAAAGTTTTGCTTCGATTGGTGAATCGGCTGTATACGGATTTGGTTCTGGCGTTGGATGGTTGTTGGCCATTTTAGCCATCGCAGCCATTCGTGAAAAAATTGCGTATTCCAATGTTCCTTCACCCTTGCGTGGACTAGGTATTACGTTTATTATTACGGGCCTTATGGCCATTGGATTTATGAGTTTTATGGGAATTAAATTATAAGCCTATGGATATTACTGTCATTATTGCAAGTATTGTTGTTTTCTTAGCCATCACCTTTATTTTGGTGGGTATGCTTCTAGGAGTTAAGGCACGTTTGATGCCTTCTGGACCTGTAAAGCTTTTTATCAACGGCGAAACAGACGTTGAAGTTTCATCTGGAAGTACACTGTTGTCTACCCTTGGTGACAACAAAATATTCTTGCCATCAGCCTGTGGTGGAGGAGGTACTTGTATCCAGTGTAAGTGTATTGTTAAAGACGGCGGAGGCGAAATTCTCCCAACTGAAAAACCACACTTTTCAAGAAAAGAAATCGCCGAAGGTTGGCGTTTGGGATGCCAAGTCAAGGTAAAAGAAGACATGGTCATCGAAGTGCCCGAAGAAGTATTTGGCATAAAGAAGTTTGCTGCTAAAGTTGTTCGTAATTGGAACGTGGCATCATTTATAAAGGAGTTTGTTGTTGAAATTCCCGAAGACATGCATTATGAAGCTGGAGGTTATATCCAAATTGAAGTTCCTGCCTGTGAGGTAGACTTTAAAGACATTGACATTTCGGCGCACCCAGAAGAGCATCCAGAAGATGTAAATAAATTTAAATTGGAATGGGATAAATTTAAGTTGTGGGACTTGAAAATGAAAAACCCAGAATTAGTAGAGCGTGCTTATTCGATGGCTTCTTTCCCTGCAGAGGGTAAAGAAATCATGCTGAATGTTCGTATTGCAACCCCACCATTTGACCGTGCCAAAAACGGTTGGGCAGATGTAAATCCAGGTGTTGCTTCATCTTATATATTCTCGCTTAAAGAAGGCGATCCCATAACAATTTCAGGACCTTATGGCGAATTCTTTATCAATCACTCCGAAGCTGAAATGCTATATGTAGGGGGTGGTGCAGGAATGGCTCCGATGCGTTCGCACTTATATCACTTATTCCGTACACTTAAAACAGGTCGAAAGGTTACGTTTTGGTATGGCGGTCGTTCCAAGCGTGAACTGTTCTACACAGAACACTTCCGTGCCTTAGAGCGTGACTTCCCTAACTTTAAGTTTTACGTTGCTTTGTCTGAACCATCTGAGGAAGACAATTGGAAAGTAAAAGATGGACTCGATGGCGAAGGCGATGGGTTTGTTGGGTTTGTGCATCAAGTGGTGATTGATAATTACCTAAACGATCACGAAGCACCCGAAGATATTGAAGTGTATTTCTGTGGACCGCCACTTATGAATCAAGCAGTTGAAAAAATGGCTGAAGATTTTGGCGTTCCAGACGAAAATGTGCGTTTCGACGATTTCGGTGGATAACATATAAAGAGGCTTCGGCCTCTTTTTTATTTTACATTTGTGCTATGAGTCAATTATCAGATGACGAATTACACCAGCTGGCCATGACCACGGTAGGTCAATCGCTTGAAGCGGATGGTTATGAATTTCTAGCGGTAAACAGCGCCCCTAAAAAAGACCCCCAGTTTGTGTGCACCAAAGATAAAACCTTGTGTTTTGTGGTAGTGCGTCATGTGCGATACCCACAAAATCCAAATGAATTTGACGTCAAACTTATGAGTAAAGTAAAGGAGCACGCAATAAAATTTAAAGCAAAGACCTACTTTGCTGGGGTTGGCTTTGCACACGCTTCAGACTACAATAAATTACTCTCTAAAAACGAACCTTATGCCGTTAACTTTAATGGAATTAAAGAGATATAGCTTTATTGTTGTTTTACTAGCCGTGGCTTCTTGTCAAACTCACGATAAGTTGCAGCGCTCCCAAGGAGATGCTCTTGGCACTTCATACACACTACTCTACTTGGATACGGCTCCAAATGAAATAGTGTCAGATTCTATAGATGCTGTTTTCTTGCGTATGAATCAATCCATGTCGACCTATTGGCCAAACGCCATCATTTCTAAAGTTAATCGTGATGAAGCGGTTACGGTAGATACCGATTTTAAAAAGGTCTTTCAAACAGCTAAAAATATTTGGGAGCAAACCGACGGCTATTTTGATCCAACGGTAGGGGCATTGGTTAATGCCTATGGTTTTGGTCCGGCAAAGTCTTTGGCGCAAATAGATCAAGATGCAGTAGATAGCCTGCTTACTATTACCGGCTTTGACAAAGTATCCCTATTATACGATGGATCCATTACAAAAACCCATAAGAATATCTATCTCGACTTTAATGCCATTGCAAAAGGCTATGCCGTAGATGCGCTGGCTGCTATGCTCCAGTCGTTGGGGTATACTCAGTTTCTCGTTGAAGTAGGTGGTGAGCTGTTTGCCTCGGGTTTACATCCAGAAAAGGCAAAACCCTGGCGTATCGCCATAGATCACCCCAAACAAGATGTAGCTCGCACCTTTATTGCTACGCTCCCGTTACAAAATCAAGGTATGGCATCATCGGGGAATTACCGAAAATTTCGTACCGATGCATCGGGAAATTATTACGTTCACACCATCAACCCAAAAATAGGGAAATCGGTAAAAAGTAATATCCTAAGCACATCTGTGCTGGCGCCTACTACCATGCTGGCTGATGCCTACGCAACAGCGCTTATGGCGATGCCATATAAAAGAGGCAAAATATTGATTGAAAGCCTTAATGAGGTCGAAGCCATGTGGGTATTGGCAGAAAAAGACAGCGTTCAAGTAATGGCTACCTCAGGATTTACGTATGATCTAGAGTAGGGCGTAGACAAAGTGGAATGTATTCGTCTTTTGTTACCGAAAAGCGTACCCTTTCCGTCTTAGTCAGGGACTTGCCATATTGTATTTCGTTTACTTCAAAACCAGTTTGTCGGAGCTTTTCAAAATAATCTTTACCGTATACACGAACGTGATCGTATTGCCCAAAAACCTTGGTGCGCGTTGCTTTGTCAACGATACTATCGTCTTCAAAGGTTTCTTCAAGTGCAGTGTTTAAAGGTACCTGTAATAAGGCTTTACCTCCCGGTTTTAGTACACGATAGAGTTCTTGCATGGCCTTGGTGTCATTGGGAATATGTTCCAATACGTGATTACATAATATCCAATCAAAAGACGCATCGGGAAAAGGCAAATCACAAATATCCGCTTTGACCTCGGCTAGTGGCGATTCCAGGTCACAAGTGGTATAGGTGAGGTGTTTCAACTTGCGGAGGCGTGTCATAAGGGCTTTTTCGGGGGCCATGTGCAATACGTTAGCATCTAAGGAAAAAAAGCTTGTTTCACGTTGTAAATATAACCAAATTAGCCGGTGGCGTTCCAGCGAAAGCGTGCCTGGACTGAGTGCGTTTGGCCTTATTTTCACATAGCCATATGGAAGAAAGCTGCGATACGACTTCCCATTGATAGGGTCTGTAAACCGATCGCCACGATAATAAAAATCTAAAAAAGGCAAAAGGAGGTTTGCAAGGTGTTGCAGCCAAGTTCTTGGGAATATGCCTAGCATCCATCGGGCTGCCCTTTTCATATTTCTAAAGGAACTGCTCTGAAAGGAGTTTCTTCATCTGTATTGATGCCCAATGCCTCGTTGACATATTTGAATGTAGAAAGCAATTCGGGTTTTCCGGCGACAATGGCAACGTTATGCTCGAAGTGTGCACTTGGTGCCCCGTCAGCCGTTAGGATGGTCCAGCCATCTCGCAATTGCTTGATGCGATGAGTGCCTCTGTTGATCATGGGCTCAATGGCAACTACCATACCCTCCAAAAAACTTTTTCCTTTACCGCGTTTGCCGTAGTTGGGCATTTCGGGCTTTTCGTGCATGGTGGTTCCCAGTCCATGCCCGACCAATTCACGTACTACGCCATAGCCAAATTCCTCAACATAATGCTGTATGGCATAGCCCACATCACCCACGCGATTCCCTATGCGAAAAGCTTCAATTCCTTTATACAACGATGCTTTTGTTCGGTCTAGAAGTTTTTTGGTTTCTGGATCAATTTTGCCTACCTCAAAAGTATAGGCATGGTCGCCATAGTAGTCATTTTGTAAAACACCACAGTCTATGGAGATGATATCGCCTTCTTGTAGTGGCGTGTTGTTTGGTATGCCGTGAACCACTTGCTCGTTTGGGCTCATGCAAAGGGTGTTTGGGAAATCATAGAGCCCCAAAAATCCGGGGATGGCGTTGTGGTCACGAATAAACGTTTCTGCTTTTTTGTCGAGTTCAAGTGTCGTAACTCCTGGCTTGATCTCAGCTGCCAACATTCCCAGGGTTTTCGATACCAACAGTGCACTACTGCGAATAAGCTCAATTTCTTCAGCTGTTTTTTGAAGTGACATCAGTTTTCGTAAGTGTGTTTATAATCGGCTCCGCTTAGAATAGCTAGTATATCGTCTTCCAAAAATGCAACCGGCGACTCAACAATGCGATTGATTTCTTTGCCGTCTCTGTAAAAGATAAATGTAGGTACGTTGGTAATGTCATTTTCTGTAGCACTACCAGTAGGTGTTTTTTTGTCTTTATCCACGCCTATAAGTTGCACCTCACCCAAAAATTCCATTTCGTCTAAAATGCGGAAAAAAGCAGGAACATACATCTGGCTATCAGAACACCAAGTGCCCATAAAGACCATAATAGCCACATCTTCTTGTACCCCATCCAGTTGCGTTATGGTTTTGTCAAAAGGCGCGTAATTTTCGTATTCTGTAGTAAACCATTCGGCATGAGGCTCTTTTTTTAAGTCCTCTAGCGCAATTGGTCCAATTATATCTTGGGCATATGTAGTGTGCATACACAAGAAAAGCATAAGAAATAACAAGCGCTTCATACTACTAAAGTAATGATTTTGCTGTCATGGCAGCAGGCTGCTCAATTCCCATAAGCTCGAGCACTGTAGGTGCAATATCGCATAGTGCCCCTTCGTCAATACTTTTGGCATCGGCATCAATCAAATATATTGGCACCAAGTTTGTCGTATGGGCTGTATTTGGGCTTCCGTCTGGATTTATCATGGTGTCGCAGTTTCCGTGGTCTGCAATAATAATAACTGAATAACCCCCTTCTTTTGCAGCCGCTACTACCTCTGCCGTACAGGCATCTACGGTTTCGCAGGCTTTTATGGCCGCTGCCATATCGCCAGTGTGACCAACCATGTCGGGATTGGCAAAGTTCAGGCATACAAAATCAGTAGCCCTTGCTTTTAACTTGGGCACGATGGCATCACGAATGTCAAAAGCACTCATTTCGGGTTGCAAGTCGTAGGTAGCTACTTTTGGTGAAGGACACAAAATACGCTCTTCGCCATCAAAAGGTTCTTCACGTCCGCCATTAAAGAAAAAGGTAACGTGTGGGTATTTTTCGGTTTCGGCAATGCGAATTTGCTTTTTTCCTGCAGCTGCCAATACTTCGCCAAGCGTTTGCTGAATGTTCTCTTTGTCATAAACCACGTTGACGTCTTTAAAAGATTCGTCATAGTTTGTTAGGGTTACGTAGTATAGCGATAGGGGCACCATGTCTTGCGCAGGAAAGGGCATCTGGCTCAAGGCTTGTGTGAGTTGTCGCCCACGATCGGTGCGGAAATTAAAGAAAATGACCACATCCCCTTCTTTGATGCGACTACTGTTAACCTCGCCATTTTCGGGAAGGGCAATCGGTTCAATAAATTCGTCTGTAGTACCCCCGTCATAATTGGCCTGCATGGTTTGAGCAAGGTTTTCGGTTTGGGTTCCCGTACCGTGAACGAGTAAGTCATACGCTTTTTTGACACGCTCCCAACGCTGATCTCTATCCATTGCAAAATAGCGACCCACCACGCTTGCTAAGTGTGCGTTTGTCGCAGCACATATTTCTTGTACTTGGGTTAAAAACCCTACTCCTGATTTGGGGTCTACATCACGTCCGTCCGTAAAAGCATGTACATAGCTTTTAGGCACTTTGGCATTGTGTGCAGCTTTTAGCAGTCCTTCAATGTGGTTGATGTGGGCATGTACGCCACCATCCGAAACCAGTCCTAAGAAGTGAACGGATTTGTTGTTTGCTTTGGCATGGGTAAAGGCATCTTTAAGAACCGCTTCGTCTTTTAGGGTGTCTTGGGTTACAGCCATATTGATTTTGGCCAAATCTTGATAGACCACACGACCCGCACCGAGGTTAACGTGTCCTACTTCACTGTTTCCCATTTGTCCTTCGGGAAGCCCAACGTGCATACCGTCTGTGTGGAGTACGTTGTGAACGGCCGCTGTGCTAAGACTGTCTACAAAAGGGGTATCGGCTTGGGTTACTGCCGAAACTGCTGGATTAGGGGAGATGCCCCAACCGTCTAAAATCATTAAAACAACACGTTGGCTCATAGGTATAGGTTATATTGCAAAGGTACTGTAAAGTGGAATGTCTGTAAAGCAAACTTTAAACGAATTACCCGCCTACTTTTTCTAATCGTTTAATCTAAAATAAGCCTACATATAATTAGCGGTATTGAGGTATTCCTTTTGTAGGCTACGTAGAAAAACAAGGTTGGTATTACGCTTCTCGTGATTTGGCATAAGGGCATCTTGACCGTTTAAGTCGGTTAGTGTGATGATGATAAACCATTTTTCATTTCGAGTGGTATAAAAGCTGTTAAAAAAGCCTGGAACAACTCTGTCTTTATCCGAAAGTGCAGCGTCGATAAGTATGGGTATAAAATTTAAGGTGCGTGTAGTACGCCTGCGTTCATACACATTCATGATATAGGGTTTGCTGTCAATCCATAGCGGTATCTTTCGGTTTATTCCCGGCAGCTGGTATTTAGTGTTGATGAACGTATAAAACTCATCTGCTTCCTTGGGGTCTTCAAAAATAAATCCGTGCTGCTTGGGTAAATCACGCTTAAAACGCTTGGCTATTTTGACCTTGTCTGTTTTGATATTGGGCGCAAAGCTAAGGGGGATGCAGCTCGTAAAAAAAGCAAACATCAATAAGTATATAAGTAGGTGTTTCATTCGTACATACTGGCAAAATCTATGCCACCAACTAACTAATCTTCGATTAACTTGGTGTTAATCCCTTTAACATAAGTATGGTAATAAGCGTCCCAAAAATCACGGTCTATATGCTCACTTCCATTAACCCCAACGGATTTAAAATAAGCAAAGGCCATGCGTGAATTGTAGTTGTTGAGAAAGACTTTTGATTCGGGCAAATAGCTGTAATGCCACGGCTCATAGGAGAAGCCAGCGCGTTTGGCATCCTTGGTATAGACCAAATAAAACCCAAAGCGCTGCGCATTTTCTTGCATCCATTTGTGTAGGGCTGCAAAAGGACCATCGCCGTGAAATTTACTGGGTACTAAAACACGCTTTTCGTTTTTAATATTCCCATCTGTAATATCAATGTCCGTTCCCCAATGGTGCCGAGAAGTTCCAGGAATGGTAGAGTATTTTAAGATGCGCGCAATGGCTTGTTCGGGCGACTCGCCTTCTGCGGTGTAACGTTCGAATTTGTCTTCCCAAATATATTGTTGCCGTTCAAACGATCTATATGCCGAAACCAGTTGTATATCAATACCCTCCTGAAGTGCTGCAACTTGCATGGCGTGAAAAGCAGTTGCCGTTTCGGGCGTTAGTTTGTGTGCTTCAAATGTGGTTAGATGGCTGCTTTCTATGCCCATTAATTGCACAATATTCACTTGGGCAATGGACCAGTGGTAAGCCAATAATAACAGGAGTGCTAATCGCATAGGTTTTTGATCATTTTGAAGTGAGTTCCTCCATAAGGCAACTCAAATGCATCGCCTTTTTTTCGGTAGCCGCAACGTTCATAAAACGGAACTGCTATGCGTCGGGCATTCATCCATAGGCTACAGATGTTCTGACCCTGTACAAGGTTTTCGGCATGGACAATAAGCTGTTTGCCAATCCCTTTTCCTTGAAAGTTTTCCAACACCGCCATACCTCTAAGTTGTACGTCTTTGTTTTTTGTTAGTAATGTCAATACACCAATGGCTTTATTTTCTAGGTAGGCACCCAAATGTATGGTGCTGTTGTCTTCGTCACGATCAAAAGCACAGCTGCTTAATGAAAGCCCCTTTCGCAAGACGGGGTGACGTACTGTGTAGGTGGCTGCCGCTTTAATTTGTTTAAATTGTATGTTTGTATGCTTTTGCAAGTGCAATTATGGAAATTGATTTTAGATATTTAAATGTAGGGAATATCCCTGAAATTTTGCCACTGATGCAAGATTTTACAGGGCATAAATATACCGATGCCACTCATAGCAGTCGCTTTGTTGATATGTTCCAACACGAATATGACTGTATTGGTTTTTATGACCAAGATCATTTGATTGGTCTTTGCGGACTATGGTATCAAACACGACACTATTCTGGAAAGAGTTGTGAAATAGATCACCTTTACATCAAATTGGAATATCAAGGGCAAGGTCTCGGAACTCGATTTATAGATTGGATTGGACTTAAACTCCAAAAAGAAGGCTACGAAGCATTGGAACTCAATGCCTACAAGGAGAACATTGCCTCACATCGACTCTATGCCCGAGAAGGCTTTGAGCATCTTGGTTTTCACTTCGTCAAGCGTTTGGGCGAATAGCGTATATTTGTTAAGTGAGTAATGTTTTTTTGATATCCATCAGACAAGACGTTTCTTACCACAGCCAACCCATAGTATCTTTTTATGCGACAGCTTTTTATTTTTTTACTTTTTGCGCCAATGCTCATGGCACAAACCGATTATCGCACTTGGCTAAGGGGTAAGATTCTCTACCAAAATCAAAATGTGATTGCCGCCAATGTGGTTAATACAACCACCAAGGAGGCTACAATTTCAGACAACAATGGTGACTTCGCCATACAAGTGATGATGGGCGACGAGTTGGTTTTCACTTCTTTGCAGTATCAAATTCGTGTTGTTAAAGTAACAAAAGAAATATTGCAACGCGGCCGCCTTATTATTGACGTAAATGAAAAAATAACACAACTGGAAGAGGTAGTAGTAACTCCAGAACAACGGCAGAAATTTTTAGACCTCCGAGCGGAAGAATTTAAGAAGTTTGACTATGAGCGTGATCGTTCCACGCGCTTGGAAAATGAGTTGATGAATAAAGATCAGCTTACAAATGGCGTGAACTTCGTCAGTGTTTTTAAGGCGCTATACCGTATGGTTGAAAACAAAGACAAAGCAAAAGAAAAGACCTATGAGCTCAAACCAAGTGAGGTCATCCGCCAGCTTTATGATGATGCTTTTTTTGTCGAACAATTAGGTATAGAAAAAGACAACATTGGATTGTTTTTGTTGTATTGTGATGACGAGGTTAAAACCAAAGAGCTTCTCGAAGAAAAATCGAATTTTGAAATCATGGATTTCTTAATTAAAGCCAGTGAAAAGTTTAATAAAAACAATTGATGCGTTTTTTGTTTTTTTTATGCTTAGTGCCCCTTTTTTCAGCTTCAACCCACAAATACTATGTGAGTACTACGGATATGTTTTTTAAGCCTGAGCAAAATCAATTGCAGCTAGTTGTACGCGTTTTTACAGACGATTATACCGCTTCACTTTCTCGCTTCACTTCTTCAGAAATAAAATTAGACCCCGACCAACTTTCAGAGACAGTACTGTCGGAGCATATGTCCGTTTATTTTCAGCAGCATTTTCAGCTCAAGTCTCCTGCATCTCCAGTTCCTTTTTCTTTTGTTGGATGGGCGTATAAACAAGATCAGACGATTTTATATGCTTCTTTTGATTCCTTACCAAAAATGACGGAATTGGGGTGGTCCAATACTTTTTTGATGGACGTCTTTCCTGACCAAAAAAACATTGTTGTACTCACAACACCCAAGGGGAAGAAAAGTTATTTACACACCCGAGATCGTATTTTTGCAAAATTCAGTTTATAATCTTCCGACAATCCAATATATTTATACAAAATCCATTGAAAATGAAATTCAATTCAATTCTCACCTCAGTATTAACCCTTTCTTTTGTTATCGCTTTTGCGCAAGAAACAACCACCCCACAGGGGCATACTAACCAGAACAAGTTTCGACAATTGTACAACGAATTGGCTACACCAAATGCTTACAGAACAGCATCTGGTGCACCAGGCCCTGCCTACTACCAACAGCAGGCAGATTATGTCATGGAGCTTACCTTGAATGACGACACTCAAGAATTGTTTGGCGATCAAACCATTACCTATATCAACAATTCACCTGAAACGCTATCCTATTTATGGTTACAGCTCGACCAAAACGTTCGTGCTCGTGATGGCCAATCTTTTGATCGACTTGATAATGGGAACGACTACTATGGAACCCAACGTGCCGTTGGGCCTGGATTTATTAATGCCTATGTTCTGGAAGAAAAGTTTGATGGCGGTTTTAAAATTGATTTATTGCAAGGTACTGATGGTATGGATTTGCCATATACAGTACACCAAACCATGATGCGGATAGATTTGCCAACTCCATTGGCTTCAGGGACGGCGATTTCGTTTCGACTAAAGTGGCATTACAATATTCCCAATCGTCAGTTTTGGGATGCTCGTTCTGGGTATGAATATTTTAAAAAGGACGATAATTATGCTTATTTCATTGCACAGTTTTTTCCACGTATGGCAGTCTACAACGATGTTGAAGGTTGGCAAAACCAGCAGTTTTGGGGCAATGGCGAGTTTGCTCTTCCCTTTGGCGATTATGATGTAAAAATCACGGTTCCCGATGATCATATTGTTGAATCTACGGGGGTGTTGGAAAATCGTAAGGCAGTTTATTCATCAACAATGATGAAGCGTTTTAAGGAAGCAAAAAAATCATACGATGCGCCTGTTTTTATTGTAACACAAGAAGAAGCAGAAGCCAATGAAAAAAGTACGCCCACAGGCACCAAAACATGGCACTTTACAGCTAAAAACGTACGTGATTTTGCCTTTGCCTCCTCTCGTAAGTTTATCGTTGACATGATGAATGTAGACGTTAATGGGAACGATGTAATGGCAGTTTCGGTATATCCAAAAGAGGGAAATCCACTTTGGGAACAGTGGTCTACAAAGACAGTGGCTAGCGCCTTGAAATCCTATTCACGTATGACCTTTGATTACCCTTATCACAAAGCGGTTTCGGTACACGCAGATGATGTGGGAATGGAATATCCTATGATTTGTTTCAATTTTGGACGACCTGATGAAAACGGATATTATAGCGACCGCACCAAGTTTGGTATGATAGGCGTTATAATTCATGAGGTGGGACACAATTTTTTCCCAATGATTGTCAATTCAGACGAACGTCAATGGGGTTGGATGGATGAAGGCTTAAATTCATTTGTTCAAATTATCGCTGAGCAAGATTTTGGCAAGTCACACCTAGATGCAATCCCTGGAATGGAGCATTACCCTTCCGACGACATGGATCCGCAAAATATTGTTCCTTATATGTCAGGTGATCAAGATTTTATTGCACCCATAATGGCAAACCCAGAGAACGTGTATCAACTTGGGCCTAATGCATATAGCAAGCCAGCAACAGCGCTAAATATTCTTAGAGAAACCGTGATGGGCCGTGAGTTGTTTGATCATGCCTTTAAGACCTTTTCGCAAAGGTGGATGTTTAAGCACCCTACGCCTGAAGATTTCTTCCGCACCATGGAGGATGCCTCTGCTTTTGATTTGGATTGGTTCTGGCGTGGATGGTTTTTTACTACCGATGTTGTTGATATGGGCGTAGCGGGCGTTGAGGATATTAAAAAGTTTGATGATGATATGCGCTATTTTTCTCGTTATTATACAAACAGTTTACGGAATTTAACACCTGATGATTTCAATAATCGCAAAGAACCCAAAAAATTCTACAAGGTTACTTTTGAAAAACCAGGCGGTATTCCAATGCCCCTTATTGTGGAGTATTCTTATGCCGATGGCACCAAGGAGCGCAAGACTTACCCTGCGCAAGTCTGGCGCAAGAGCGACCGTGAGGTGAGCAAGTATATTGCTACAGACAAAGAGATTGTCGGCGTATTGGTTGATCCAGATAACGCTACGGCAGATATCAATAAGGACAACAACACTTGGCCCAAGATACTGGAGGAAAACGACTTCGAAAAGTTCAAAAAACAACAAGACTAAACAAAAAAGCCAGCCTTAGGTACGAATTTTTTGTTTTAAGCTATCTTTACATCATGGTTTACTTTATTAGCGGAGCTGAAATTGTATTTGTCTTTATGGTGGTGCTTTTGGTCTTTGGTGCCAATCGCATTCCGGATATTGCGCGCACCCTTGCTAAGGGAATTCAGCAGGTAAAAACCGCTAGTCGTGATTTCCGTGAAGAAATTGAAAAATCTGCCGAGGCCCAAGGTTTAGACACTAAAGAGCTTCAAAAAGAAGTAAACGATATCAAAAAGGAACTCAACGAAATTACAGGCACTGTTAAACGTAAACGCTAAATTTTACGCAAAAGCGTAAGTCCATCCCTAACAGGAAGCACGACAGTTTCTACACGATTATCCAAAGCGACTTTGTTATTGAAAATTTGCAAAGACGCTGTAGCCTGATCAACGGCATCTATTGTGACTTTTCCAGACCAGAGTACATTATCGGCAATAATCAATCCCCCTGAACGTACCCGATCAACAATCAAATCAAAGTAACGTGGATATTGCTCTTTGTCAGCGTCAATAAAAACAAAGTCAAAAGTTCCTTTTAAGGTTGGAATAATTTCTGCTGCATTTCCCAAATGCTGAACAATGTTTTTTCCAAAACCCGAAGCGTCAAAATAGCGACGTTGGATATCGGTCAACTCCTCATCTATGTCTAGGGTATCAATCCGTCCATCTGTTTGTAAGCCTTCTGCCAAGCACAAGGCCGAATAGCCGGTGTAGGTTCCAATTTCCAAGATACGCTTGGGCGATACCAACTTAGCTAATAACGCCAATAAACGCCCTTGGTAAGCCCCACTTAACATACGCGGTTGCAATACCTTTAGATTGGTTTCTCGTGCTAGTTTTTGCAGCAATTCGGGTTCTTCTTCTGAGTGTTTTGCTACATATGCTTCTAAACTTGGGTTTATAAAATTCATACTTTCTTGGGTCTTGCGTATGCATAGCGATCCAATAAGCTTGTTGTGGCATATCCGTCTAGTCCGTTAATGGCAACGGTATTGGCGTTTTCAAGCTTTAGCCATCCGTCTTGTTGTTGTATATCTTGGTCTGCAATAAAAACGTGTTCAATGGCACTTACTAAAAGCAAGGTGTCGTTTTCTTTAATTTCATATGCATTCAAAAACCTGCACCCTAAACGGATTTTTGCGCCTTTGACAAAAGGCGCTGGGAAGTCACCAAGGAATTCTTCTTCCAAATCTGTTTTGGTAAATTCCGAAACTTCATCTGGATATTTTGCTGAGGTATGATGCGCATCTTCTATGATATCACTGTAGATGTGGTTTACCGTAAATACACCAGTATCTTTTATGTTGCGATAGGTATCTCTAGGAACGGTGGTGGGGCGTAGAATAAAGCCAATCAATGGGGGATTACTTCCAAGATGGGTGATACTACTAAAAACAGCCACATTGCTAACGCCATTTAGCGATTTTGTTCCTAATAAATTTGCCGATTTAAAACCTGTGCAACTGTTGATGAGATTTAATCGAAAGATTTTATCCATCTGATCGATATCGGTTCTTGAGTAATGTATCATAACGCTTTTGATGCAAACTTACGCAATACGCTGAATTTAGTTACTTTTGCCCTTCCGGGTCATTAACTCAGTTGGTTCAGAGTGTCGCCTTGACAGGGCGGAAGTCATTGGTTCGAATCCAATATGACCCACAAAACATGATTTTTCAAAAAGAAATTAGCCTTCCAACTTTGCAAAGGGGATTTCATTTAATATCCTCATATGTTTTAAGTGAGATTCCCAAAAGTAGTGGCGTAGTTCATGTTTTTATCAAGCACACCTCTGCGAGTCTAACCATAAACGAAAATGCCGATCCTAGTGTTCGAGCAGATTTTGAAACACATTTTAACAAAATGGTTTCAGAAGATGATACACACTACACGCATACCCTTGAGGGTCCAGATGATATGACTTCACATATTAAAAGTAGCTTATTGGGATCATCTATTAGTTTTCCTGTCCAAAATGGCGTACCCCAATTGGGTGTTTGGCAGGGTATTTATCTGTGTGAACACCGCAATCAAGCTGGTTCAAGAAAAATTTTCATTACTTTCATGGGATTCTAATTTAATATTAACCCAATGCGAATTACGTTTCTTCTTTTAATTTCATCATTATTTCTCGTTCATGCGCAGCCTTCAGATGAACGCATCAAGAAACTTATAACTAGTCATCTAGCAGAAACGATTGAGCTAAGACATTGGTTTCATCAACATGCCGAGTTGAGCAACAGAGAGTTTAAAACTTCGGAAAGAATTGTACAAGAATTAAAAAAAATAGGACTTAACCCGCAAACGGGTATCGCCAGAACAGGTGTTGTTGCTGTTTTAAATGAAGGTAAGCCAGGCCCTGTGGTGGCACTACGGGCTGATATAGATGGACTTCCTGTAAAGGAAAGAGCAGACCTTCCTTGGGCTTCTAAAATGACAGGTGTATATAACGGAGAAGAAGTGCCTGTCATGCACGCTTGTGGCCATGATACGCATACAGCTATTTTATTGGCGACCGCAAAAGTTTTATACAGTATAAAAGACCAGATTGCTGGTCAAGTGAAATTTATTTTTCAACCTGCTGAAGAGGGGCCACCACCTGGAGAGGAGGGTGGCGCAGCGCTGATGGTAAAAGAAGGTGTTTTGACAAATCCAGACGTTAATGCCATTTTTGGATTGCATATTAGTTCAAAATCAACAGTTGGGCAAGTCATGCTAAAACCAGGCTCAATCATGGCAGCAGTTGATGAATTTAGAATTGATTTAACAGGCGTGCAAACCCATGGTTCTACTCCTTGGACGGGCATTGATCCGATAGTCACAGCTTCTCAAATGATTAATTCAATCCAAACCATTGTAAGTCGAAGCATGCCTTTGACCACAGCCGCTGCTGTTGTTACCATTGGCAGTATTCATGGGGGTGTGAGGAGTAATATTATTCCAGAAAAGCTGTATATGTTGGGTACCATCAGGACCTTAGATACGAGTATGCGCACAACTGTCCTTAAAAGACTAGATGAAATAGTACAAAATATCGCAGCTGCAAACAATGTAAAAGCAGATGTCACTTTTATGAATAGTTACCCCGTTACTTATAACGATCCAGTTCTTTATGAAAAGATGTTGCCCACATTGAAGCGGGTTTGTGGTGCTGACAATGTAAATGATATGGATGCCATTACGGGCGCGGAAGATTTCTCCTTTTTTCAAAAGGAAGTACCAGGTGTTTATTTCTTTATTGGTGGCAGCTCAAAGGGTGAGGATTTAGATAAGTTGGCGCCTCACCACACCCCAGACTTTTACGTTGACGATTCAGCGCTAGAAACAGGTGTTATCTCCATGACCTCGCTTACCATAGATTATTTCACAAAAGGATTATAGGCAGTCAAGTACTTTTTCTAAAGTAGCACTTCGCGATCCTTTAATGAGCAGCTGATCGACCTCAATAGGATTATTTTTTAAAAACAAATTGAGTTTATCGACTGAGGAAAAGTAATGCGTTGTTACGAGGTGTTCATAGGATTTTCCTACCCAGTAAGATGTTTCAAAACCCTGTTTTTTGACCAAATCAACCAAAGCTTGGTGCTCAGCCGACTCATAAGTTCCTAGCTCTGCCATATGCCCCAGTATCACGGCTTTTTTTCCACTCCTTTTAGCAAATGCTGCAATGGCAGCTTTCATACTACTCGGATTTGCATTATAGGCATCAAATGTCAGCGTCTTGCCGTTAAGTGTCATCAGCTGGGAGCGGCTATTGTTTGGAGTGTAATCACTTACGGCTTTGGCGGCCTTTACTAACGAAACACCAAAGTACACTCCAATGCTGAAAGCAGCAGCAATATTTTCTTTGTTGTAGGTGCCTACTAGCTGGGTAGGTATTTCAATATTTTGATACACTAATGTCAGTGTTGGTTGGTCTTGGGTAATCATAAATTCGGATGGTTTATAGGAAGTGTGTGTCACATCACCTATTGAATTAAGCAGCTTATTGTCATCTTGGTTGATAAAAATAATCCCGTCCTTTTTTGCTATAAAATCGTAAAGTTCTGTTTTGCCCTGAAGCACACCTTCTTCTGATCCAAATCCTTCTAAATGGGCCTTGCCTACGTTAGTTATAAGACCGTGAGTAGGTTGTGCTATTTCACACAAAAATGCAATTTCTTTTAAGTGGTTGGCCCCCATCTCTATAATTGCATGGCTGTGGGCTGTTGTTAGTCGTAATAATGTGAGCGGCACACCTATATGATTGTTGAGGTTTCCATCCGTAGCCAATACCTTATGAGTAGTACTTAAAACAGCATGCATAAGTGCTTTGGTCGTGGTTTTTCCATTACTCCCTGTGAGTGCAATTATTGGTATATCAAATTGGTTTCTGTGGTGTTGGGCAAGTGTCTGTAATGTTTCTAGTACATCAGCTACCAAATAACAATTTTGATTAGCCTCAGCCACCGCTTTGTCATCAACTATGGCAGCTAGTGCGCCTTTTTCAATGGCTTGTTGGGCAAATACATTTGCATCGAAATTAGGGCCGTTTAGGGCAAAAAAAAGCTGATGGGAAGTTATTTTTCTGCTATCAGTTTGAACCCCTGAAGAGTTTAAAAATAATTGATATACTTCTTTAAGCGAAGTCATGGCTTTAATCGCGCGGACGTTTTTTTAGCTTGCTTTCGCCCAAGTATGACATGGCACAACGGAAGCCAATATAATCAGCCGCCATAAATTCGGGTAAATAACGTCTTTGTGCAGGATCAAGCCAATAGGCACGGTCTTTCCAAGAACCTCCTTTGACAACACGTGTCTGGTCGGAAATAAGCGATTTTACTTTTTCTTGGTCTTTAATTTGATCTCCTTTTTCATCTACCGCAAATTTGTACATTTCATTGGCATTGCCTTTGGGGTTTGATTGCTTATCTCCATCAAGGTAGTCTGTGTTGTAAGCTTCATTAAAGTTTACCCGTAATTGACTATCCTCTTCATCAATTTCAGAAAATACTACATCACCAGGAAGTGCCTTTACTGCAAGTTTATTGTTAGGCATGGTATCAATGATTACCTCCTCGACAATTTTTGTATTCCCTTCTTGGTTAATGGCGGGTTTAGTGTACAGATTACCTCTATAATAATTCAAGTCAGAGACATCATTATTAATGATAGGGCGGTAAACATCTGCAACCCATTCTGCAACATTACCCCCCATGCCGTATATACCAAAGCTGTTGGGAGAGAATGATCGAACAGGCGCTGTAATATCAGCATTGTCAGATGACCATCCTGCAACACCACTGTAATCTCCCCTACCTTGTTTGAAATTTGCTAGCTGATCTCCTTCATTTTTACGTTCAGATGATCTGGTCGAAGTTCCTGACCAAGGGTATTTCTTTTTTCCACGATAATTATTGTATTCTCTGGCTTCATTTAAACCTAAAGCAGCATATTCCCATTCAGCTTCAGTCGGTAAACGATATTCGGGCAGCAATAATCCTTTTTCACGTTTCACAAAATTTAACTTAGTTGAATCTGCGTCTCTGCTTCGGGGTTGCGCGTTTCTGCCAACTTTATCAGCAATATCTCCACCATATGATTGGTTTGGAGCACGTAAATATGTTTGGGTTTTAAATTCCTTTCCTGGAGAAAGACTGTCTATTTGAAGCGTAACCCCTTTTTCAATATATCCTTCACGTTCCAATATGCTCTCATTAACCCGTTCGGTACGCCATTTGGCGTAGTTTGTGGCTTGTTGCCATGTAACTCCAACTACGGGATAATCTTGAAATGATGGGTGTCTAAGGTAATTGTTTACCATATCTTCATTAAAGCCAAGAGGACTTCGCCAAACCATCGTATCGGGCAGGGCTGCCGTATAGACATTAGCATATGGCTCACCTTGATTTTTGTACACGCTCTCGAGCCAATCCAAATATTCATTGTACATCAAGTTTGTAACTTCTGTTTCGTCTATGTAGAAAGAACGTACTTGCACACGGACAGGCGTGTTGTTCCAGTCACGCATGACATCGTCTTGGACTTTTCCTTTCACAAAAGTTCCACCCGGAACAAAAACAAGCCCTGGTGCTGTTTCTTGGCCTTTATAGCCAGTTTCGTATTGAAAACCTCCTCTGGGAGAATTAATGGCTAATCCTGTTCCTTGCGAAACATTTGACCTGCTTTTGTTAGTGCTACAACTTGAAATAAGTGTAATTATTAAAGCGGAAATGAATAGATTTGTGTACGTTTTCATTTTTAAATTTTGATTTATATCAAAGGTGCAATATACGAATAAATAGTGCGTTTATATACTTACTAAACGAAGTCAAGTCCAAATTAGTATACTATTCTCACTATACGATTACGTATCGAGCATCGTTATTAACATATATGCACAACAATTTTATTGTTCTTATCTTTTTTATTTTTGGGTGGAATTCCATTTCTGCGCAAAGCTTGAGTACGCATCCCTTTTTAGATCAAACGATGGTTTCCTGGCGTCAATTTAGTGTTGAAGAAACAGGTGTTCATAAAATATCCAAGGATTTTTTACGTAAACTAGACCTTCCCCTAGATGAAATAGACCCTAGAACAATCCGAATCTATGGGCGCGGTGGTCAAATGCTTCCATTGAAATTAGGGGATGAGGTAGAAACGTTGTATGAGAATGCACTAATCGTTATAGGAGAAGAAGACGGGAGTTTTAACGATGAAGATTATATTCTTTTTATGGGTTATGCCAGTGATACTTGGAATGAAGAAAGTAAAACTTACCTAAATCTTTACCACAATACTGCACAATATTATATTACTTACGGCACTTCTTTTGGAAAACGCGCTTTGGTCGTGGAGGGAACAGAAAGTCCTGACACAGATGCTGTCTCCAGTGCTGTTTACACTGCCTTTTTAGAAGAAGATAACTACAATTTGGGTTCACTTGGAAGGCGTTGGTTTGGTCAGCGTTTTTCTGATGAGCAAGAAGAAATATTTATACTTGAAACACCCAATGTTGCGATGGGTACTCAAATTGATGTGGCGGCTCGAGTAGCTTCAGACGGGTCAACTACAGCCACATTTAAGCTGACTGTTGGAAATAATACAGATATTAAATCCATGAGTGGAATCAATAAATCGATAGTTGGGTCGGAGCCTAGCACAAGATTCAGTCAGCTTCGAGGGATGCTTCACTTGAGGCAAAATGCCACTGAAAGTATTACGGCTAAATTATTGTATAGTTCAAATGGAGATTTTGCTGCAAATGGCTATTTAGATTTTTTAATAGCACAATATCTCAGAGACTTGGATGGCGCAGGGGAAAGCTTTATATTTTCACTAACATCCAAGGACCTTGCCCAGCAACTGGCGGTCGCTTCAGCTTCAAACGAAACGTGTATATGGGAAATGAATGAAGATGTAGTTCACATGCCTCCAACTGGCGCAACTTCATTTGGCAGCGATGTTATAGTGGATGAAGGAAGTAAATTTTACTTATCAACAGCGTATAAAATACCGACTTTTAGCCGCAGTACAAGTGTGTTGAGTCCTTCCTCGGCTTTAAAAAATCTACGTGCTTTACCCCCCACTACATACTTGTTAATTACATCCGAAACTTTTCGAAAGGAAGCAGAATTTCTGGTAAACCATCGTAAACATGTTGCGGGATTGTCTGCTCAAGTTGTAACGGTTGAGGAAATTTATCAAGCTTTCTCAACAGACCAACAAGATATTGCTGCCATCCGAAACTTTGTACGCTATTTATATTTTTCACAAGGCAAAAAACTTAAATACTTATGCTTGTTTGGGGATACGAGTTATGATTATAAAAAAAGGACTACTGCTAATGACATGGTGGTCCCTACCTTTCACGCGCTGAACAGCTTTTCACTCACAAATTCATTTATGTCTGATGATTTTTTTGTCATGTTAGATAAAAATGAAGGCATGCTTACTCCACTTGACCTAATGGATATTGCCGTTGGGCGCATGGTCTTTTCCACTGCTTCCCAAGCACGTGTGTTGGTGAATAAGGTTATGGATTATGAAAATCCAAAAAATAGAGATAGTTGGAATAACAGTTTCACGATACTTTCTGATGATGCAGATAAATTTCAGGATAAAGACGATTTTTCATTACAGGTAGCCCTTAACGATCTTGGTGATAAAATTGTGCGTCAGAAACCGATGATGAATATTACTAAGATTCACTCAGATGCCTATAAACAAATTGCATCAGCCGGGGGAGATCGATACCCAGAAGTGGAGACAGCTCTAGCGAACAGACTGTCTCAAGGTACTTTGGTAGTCAATTATTTTGGACATGGAGGTGAAGATGGCTTGGCCCAAGAATTTATAGTGGATAAAGACATGGCCTCAACCTTATTTCACCCAGGGAAATATCCTCTTTTTATCACCGTTACTTGTGAGTTCTCTAGATTTGACAATCATACCAGACCAACGGCTGGTGAAATGTTATACCAAAATCCCACAGGTGGTGCCATTGGAATGATTTCAACTACGCGACAAATTTATATTAATAAGGGAGTCGACTACAATAAAATTTTATCCAAGTACCTGTTTTCCTACGGAAGTGAGGATTATACAAGTATTGCTGAGGCCTTGCGGCTTGCTAAAAATGAATTTACAGATGCAAGTCAAAAACGTGTGCTTTTTTACATAGGCGATCCTGCGGTTAAACTTCATATCCCCAAACGAGAAATTGCCATATCTCACTTAAATGGAGTCCCTATGGACGATGTTCCTGTTGCAGATCGTCAATTTAAAGCACTTGATAAGATTACCTTAGATGGCGAAATATTGGGCACCTCTGGGCAGCTTAAGCAAGATTTTAACGGAACAGTAAGCATCCAAATTTTCGACAAGGAAGTAGAGCGTTTAACACTTGGCAATGACCAAGAAAAAACAATGGACTTTACAATACTTGGTGCGCAGGTTTTTGAGGGACTTGCCACGGTTGCTAATGGTCGATTTTCATCCACTTTTGTCATTCCTAAGGATATTAATTTAGATGTAGATGCTGCAAGAATTAGCTTTATTGCCTTTAATCTAGATAAGACTGAGTCTGTGGGAGGTTTTTCAAATCAGTTTAACATAGGGGGAATAAATACAACTACAGACAGTGACACACAAGGACCTCTAGTCGATATTTATTTAGAGAATAGAAGTTTTATCGACGGCGATAAGGTGTTTAATAGCCCTATGCTTATCATCGATTTGGAAGATGAAAATGGCGTCAATTCGTCTGGTGGATTGGGGCATGATATTATCGCTACGCTAGATGATAATCAAGCGAATCCTTATGTGCTTAATGCTTTTTATTCTACAGCTCTTGACGATTTTACCAAAGGAACCCTTGCATATCCGCTAAGTAACTTGGAATTGGGGCGACATACGTTGACAGTACGCGCATGGGATACCCACAACAATCCAACCAGCAAAACCATTAATTTTACGGTTATTGATAGCAGCGAAATTCAAATTGAAAATGTATTTAACTCTCCCAACCCTGTTACAGATCAAACAATATTTTTTATTAAACACAACAAACCAAGGGAGTTGCTTGACGTGAAAATTTCTATATTTACCGTTGATGGTAAACGCATTTGGACCAAAAGTCAAGAAGTTTTCTCTTCAAGCTACCTGATCGACAGCCTAATGTGGGATGCAACAACTTCCAGCGGTCAAAAAGTAAATAAAGGAACCTATATATACACGATTGAACTTATTTCTACGTTATCAAGTTCCAGTGATTTATATTCAGGAAAATTTATTATAAATTAATTATGAAATATCCAATACATCTTACATTTCTTTTATTAGTAACCCAACTCACATTTGCACAACAAGACATTCGCGTAGTTACTACAGCCGTACCTTTCTTGTCCATTGCGCCTGATGCACGCGCTGCTGCTCTGGGAGACCAAGGCGTTGCAACTTCTTCAGATGCATTTTCAAACCATTGGAATCCAGCAAAATATGCGTTTGTTAAAAATGACACCGGGGCTGCCATTAGCTACACTCCATACTTGAGTAAATTAGTTAACGATATTTTTTTAGCTGATGTAACATATTTCAGAGCTATTGATGAACGTTCTGCTTGGGCCGTTGGCTTGCGCTATTTTAGTCTGGGCGAGATTCAAATTGGGGAAAGGCCTGCGGACTTTATTAATCCACTTATTGAAAGGCCTAATGAATATGTTTTTGATGCATCATATGCATTAAAATTAAGCGATAAATTTTCCATGGCCATTCAAGGATTATTTTTGACATCTGATTTAAAGCTTGACTCTGGTAACAATGACAGCACTTCTGCAAGTACGGTTGCGGTTGGTGTTTCTGGTTTTTACCAGTCTTATGAAATACCTTACTCCAACTTTTCTGGAATTTGGCGTGCAGGTTTTAATGTTTCAAACATAGGCCCTAAACTTAAATATGAAGACGAGGGTCAGTCGGACTTTTTACCCACCAACTTAAAATTAGGTGGTGGATTTGATTTTATTTTTGATTCCTACAATAAATTTGCCGTTAGCTTGGAAATCAACAAACTTTTGGTGCCTTCACCAAGTGAACCTATTACAGACGGCGATGGAAATATTTTAGGATATGCACAACCCAATGATGTTGGTGTTCTTTCTGGAATTTTTAAATCGTTTGGCGATGCCCCCGATGGTTTTAGCGAAGAATTAAAAGAATTTACGTGGTCGCTTGGCGCTGAATTTATGTATGACGATTCCTTTGCCTTGCGTGCAGGATACTTTAATGAGAACGAACTAAAAGGCGCTCGAAAATTCTTTACCCTGGGTGCTGGTTTTAAATACAACGTAATTGATGTTGATTTATCCTATCTAATTTCTGCTGGTAGGGTAATAAACCCACTTGAAAATACCTTGAGGTTTTCTCTGACGTTCAATTTTGGAGCAGAGCGGTATTGAAGCCTTAGTTTTCGTTTTTTTGCCAAAGCAAGTTGCCTTATCTTTGCAATTCGCACAACAAAAGCGCCTTATGAAAGAAGTCACACGTGACACCTATCTCGATTGGTATAAAAATATGATGTTTTGGCGCAAGTTTGAAGACAAACTTGCCTCGGTATATATCCAACAAAAAGTTCGTGGTTTTTTACATTTATATAATGGACAAGAAGCTATTTTAGCGGGATCACTGCACGCTATGGAACTTACCAAAGATCGCATGATTACCGCCTACCGTAATCACGTTCAACCCATTGGTATGGGCGTTGATCCCAAAAGAGTTATGGCCGAACTATTCGGAAAGGCTACGGGTACATCAAACGGGTTGGGTGGCTCGATGCACATTTTTTCTAAAGAACACCGTTTCCACGGAGGACACGGAATTGTAGGGGGACAAATACCTCTTGGTGCAGGAATGGCCTTTGGTGATAAATACCATGGAAGCGATGCCGTTACACTTTGCTTTATGGGTGATGGCGCTGTGCGTCAAGGCTCCCTTCACGAAACACTTAATCTGGCCATGCTATGGAAACTTCCTGTAGTTTTTATTGTTGAAAACAACGGATATGCTATGGGTACTTCTGTAGAACGTACAGCAAACCATACGGATATTTGGAAACTGGGACTAGGCTATGAAATGCCTTGTGGCCCTATCGACGGGATGAATCCTGTTGCTGTTGCGGAAGGTATAGACGAAGCTATTCAACGTGCTCGCCGTGGAGATGGCCCGACATTTTTGGAAGCCAAGACCTATCGTTACCGTGGTCACTCTATGTCTGATGCACAACATTACCGTACTAAAGATGAAGTTGAGGAATATCGTAAGATTGATCCCATCACGCAGGTTAAAGACATTATTCTAGCAGAAAATTACGCTACTGAAGAAGAATTGGCAAAAGTACTTGCAGATGTAAAAGCACGCGTAAAAGAGTGTGAAGCGTTTGCAGAATCGTCTCCATTTCCTGAGAAAAATGTAATGTACGACGCAGTCTACGAACAGGAAGATTATCCATTCATCTCTCACAAACTATAATATGGCTACAATCATCAATATGCCGCGTTTAAGCGATACCATGGAAGAAGGAACAGTAGCTTCATGGCTAAAACAAGTTGGCGATAAAATCGAAGAAGGTGATATTCTCGCTGAAATCGAGACCGACAAGGCCACTATGGAATTTGAATCTTTTCACGAAGGCACGCTCTTACACATTGGCGTTCAAGCAGGTGAAACTGCTCCCGTAGATGTGTTGCTGGCCATTATTGGTGAGGAAGGTGAAGATGTTTCAGCACTGCTAAATGCAGATGCACCTTCTGACGAAACAAAGGAGGAGGCAGTTTTAACAGCAACAGCAGCTCCTTCAGAAACTGAAGCTACAACCATTCCCGAAGGTGTTGAAATCATCAACATGCCACGCCTGAGTGATACTATGGAAGAAGGTACCGTAGCCTCATGGCTCAAACAAGTAGGTGATAACGTTGAAGAAGGCGATATCCTTGCCGAAATTGAAACCGATAAAGCCACCATGGAATTTGAATCGTTCTTTTCGGGAACCCTATTACATATTGGCATTCAAGTGGGTGAAACCGCTGCCGTAGATACGTTATTGGCCATTATTGGCCCTAAAGGCACTGACGTTGCAGTTATTCTTGCTGCTTCTGCTGCTACACCAAAACCAACTGGTTCAGAGCCAACTGCTGTGGCAGCAACTGTACAAACTGAAATTCCTGTTGAAACTCCTGCAGTTGCTGCAGCTGGTGCAACAACCACACCCGATACAACAAGTAATGGAAGAATAATGGCATCGCCATTAGCCAAAAAAATTGCTAAAGAAAAAGGGATAGACCTTAATCTTGTAACTGGAACAGGAGAATCTGGGAGAATTGTAAAACGTGACGTTGAACAATTTTCACCTGCAGCTGCACTAACAGCTGCACCTGTTCAAGCAGCAGTCTTTGTTCCAGCCGGTCAAGAAAAGCAAGAAGAAATTCCCAATTCGCAGATGCGTAAAACCATCGCTAAGCGTCTTGGCGCATCCAAATTCAGCGCCCCTCACTACTATCTGTCAGTGGAGTTTGATATGGATGCAGCTATTGCCTTTAGAAAACAATACAACTCAATTCCAGATACCAAAATATCATTCAACGACATCGTGGTAAAAGCCGTGGCACTTGCCCTCAAAGCACACCCACAGGTAAATTCACAGTGGTTTGATGATAAAATGGTTCTCAATCACCATGTACATGTCGGAGTAGCCGTTGCTGTTGAAGACGGCCTTGTAGTTCCTGTTTTGAAGTTTGCTAACGAAATGAACCTCCCGCAAATTGGTTCACAAGTGAGAGATTTTGCCGGTAGAGCTAGAAGTAAAAAACTTACCCCTCAAGAAATGGATGGCAGTACATTTACTGTCTCCAATCTAGGTATGTTTGGTATCGATGAATTTACATCCATTATAAACCAACCAAATTCAGCGATACTTTCTGTAGGTGCCATCGTGCAAAAGCCCGTAGTGAAAGAAGGTGAAATTGTTGTGGGCAACACCATGAAGCTTACTCTAGCTTGTGACCACAGAACAGTGGACGGAGCAACTGGAGCACAGTTTTTACAAACCCTTAAAGCATATATCGAAAACCCCATTCGATTAGTCGTTTAGTTGTTTTGGGCGCTGCGAAAAACATTGTGATAACTGGAGCTAGCCGTGGTATTGGTCTAGCACTTGTTAAATGGTTTTCAGCAAATCAACATAATGTGTGGGCACTTTCCCGCAATACGAAGCCTATAACCCAGCTTAATTTGCTTAACGTCACAGCCAGTAGTCTTGATTTAACAAATGAAGACGCCGTTGTTGCATGGTCCCAAAACATGGCACCTGATACTATTGATGCGTTGATAAATAACGCTGGCAAGCTATTGAACAAGCCCTTTGCCGATACCCAACAGTCCGATTTTGAAACGGTGTTTAGGGTCAACGTCTTTGGTCTTGCTAACATCACACGTGCCTTACTTAAAAAGCTACAGCCAGCTGGTCATGTGGTAAACATCAGCAGTATGGGAGGAATTGGCGGCACATCAAAATTCTCAGGTCTGGCTGCCTACAGCAGCAGCAAAGGAGCTGTTTCCACACTTACAGAGTTGTTGGCCGAGGAACTTAAAGAAACGGGCCCTGCCGTAAATGCGCTGGCACTTGGTGCTGTACAAACAGAAATGCTTTCCGAAGCCTTCCCCGGTCTTGAAGTGCCCATGACCGCAGCTAATATGGCAGATTATATCGCCAAATTTGCACTTGACGGACAGCTTTTCTATAATGGAAAGGTGTTGCCTGTATCGAATACAACACCCTAATGCCCGCTGACTTTTATTCATATTTACCAGATTCAGCCATTGCAAAATGCGCTGCACTTGTGGATGGATATAAGGTAGTAATTCATGTTGTTCGCAACCGCAAGACTAAACACGGTGATTTTAGGGTACAGTCTAAAGGTCATGTGTCTATTACCATCAATGCCATGGAAAACCCATATCGGTTTTTGCTTACCTTCTTACACGAGTGGGCACACTACAAGGTGTTCAGCTCATATGTATTTAGAAAGAAACCTCACGGTAAGGAGTGGAAATCAGCATTTCAAAAAACAGTTGACCCTTTTTTGGAAGGAAAAATTTTCCCAGAATCCCTCTCAATACCCCTTAAAAAACACATGCAAAATGCAAAAGCAACTTTTGCTGCTGATGCCAATCTTACGATGGCACTTCGGGAATTTGACCCACCCAATAATAAAAAATGTATTTTTGAATTGGAGCAGGGCACACTTTTTAATACGCAAGATGGGCGTGTTTTTAGCAAAGACGCTAAGCGCAGAACCCGATTTGTTTGTACATGTGTCAAAACAAAAAAACAGTACTTGTTTCCACCTTTTGTTGAAATAAGTCCGATATAATGGAGACCAAATTTGATTTTTTTGACAAACCTCAAGATACACCAAAAAAGCAGGCTTTAAGGTTTAACCTTGTTTATTTGCGTCAGCTTCTTGATATAAGCAAGGGAACAGACTATGCCGCAACATTAGCGGCCGTACGTCAAGATATTCCTTTTAGGGGTGCCACTGCTTGGGTTTTGATATGCTCAATTTTTATTGCTTGTATAGGATTGAATACAGACGCTACTGCAGTTGTTATAGGTGCCATGCTAATAGCGCCACTTATGGGGCCCGTGCTTGGTTTGGGTGTTGGATTGGCTATCAATGATTTGGATATGATCAAATCGGCCACACAAAATTTTGTCGTTATGGTATCGCTTAGCGCCGTTACAGCTACGATCTTTTTCTTGTTTTTTCCGCTACAGCAAGAATCATCAGAACTTTTAGCACGTACCCAACCCGATATACGAGATGTATTTATTGCCTTTTTCGGGGGTGCTGCATTGGCTATTGCACGTACAAAAAGGGGAGCCATTGCATCAGTTATTTTTGGTGTAGCCATTGCTACGGCACTTATGCCTCCTTTGTGTACCATTGGCTATGGCATAGCGGTTGCTAATGTGGGTTATGCACTTGGTGCGCTGTATCTCTTTTTTATCAATGCTACTTTTATTGCCTTCGCTTCTTTTGTAGTTGTAAAACTATTACGCTTTCCCATGATTAATTATGCCGATTCCAAAAGACGGCGATTTGTGCTTCGTGTGGTAAGCTTTTTTGCTTTATTGGTCATGATTCCCGCTGGAATTACTTTTGTCAATGCATTGGGCGAAAACGCTTTTAGAAAACAAGCAAATGCCTATCTGGATACTCATGTGTCAATATTGCCTTATGGGGATTATCTAGTATCATCTGCAGCAATTCAATACAACAGAAAATCGGATAGCCAACTGCTTTTAAATCCATTAGGACTTGTGCAAATTGACTCCAGTACGATGCGTGTATTGGAACAGAAGTTAGCTAATTATGACAAGCTTGATGATGTAAAGCTAACCGTGTTTGCTAGAGAAAAAGAGTGATTTAGATCTGCGTTTGTTTTATTTTCTTCATCAGATTTGAAGAATACACAAAGTCGTTAACAGCCTCATTATCTGTATTAAATATGAGCTCCTTAGTACCTTTCCAAGCCTTTACGCCATCTTTTAAAAACAAAATGGCATCTCCAATTTCCATAACAGAATTCATGTCGTGAGAATTGATGACTGTAGTGATGTTGTTTTCTTGGGTAATTTCTCTAATAAGGTTGTCAATAACGATGGCCGTTTTGGGGTCTAGCCCTGAGTTGGGCTCATCACAAAAAAGGTATTTTGGCTTCATGACAACCGCGCGGGCAATAGCAACGCGTTTTTGCATGCCTCCAGAAAGCTCTGCTGGAAGTTTGTTGTTCGCATTTTCAAGATTTACACGCGCTATAACTTCTTCGGCAGCTCGTTTAATTTCTAATTCACTTTTCTTTGTTAGCATTTGCATTGGAAACATGACGTTTTCCAAAACGGACATGGAGTCAAAGAGCGCACTTCCCTGAAAAACCATACCCATTTCTCTGCGTAGTGTTCGTTTTTCTTCCTCATCCATATCGCTAAAAGCTTGATTGTTGAAGTGCATTTTACCACCATCTATTTGGTGTAAACCCAACAGACATTTAAGCAACACTGTTTTTCCTGAACCACTTTGACCAATGATGAGATTGGTTTTTCCAGCCTCAAAAGTCATGCTAATCCCTTTAAGAACCTGCAAGCCGTTAAACGATTTCGTGATGTTGTTTAGGGTTATCATTAAGCCAGTAACATTTGAGTAATGAAATAATTGAGAACAATAATAACTACTGACGTCCATACAAAGGCTACTGTAGCTGCCTTGCCAACTTCTAGCGCCCCCCCCTTCATATAATAGCCGTGATAGGATGGGATAGTAGCCAAAACCATGGCAAATACCAAAGTTTTTATAAAGGCGTATACCACATGGTAAGGCCTAAAGTCGAGCTGTATGCCTTCGATAAAATCAGCACTACTCGAAAATCCACCATAAATGGTAGCGGCATAACCCCCAAGAATACCAAGAAACATGGAAAAATTTATCACTATGGGAAGCAAAAGCATCGAAATTATTTTTGGAAACACCAAGTAGTTTACGGAGTTAATACCCATTACTTCTAATGCATCAATTTGTTCGGTTACGCGCATGGTACCTATGCTTGATGTAATAAAAGAACCTACCTTGCCCGCTAGGATAATACTCATGAATGTTGGTGCAAACTCAAGTATTATCGATTGTCGTGTTGCAAAGCCAACTAAATTTTTTGGAATAAGTGGATTTTCTATATTAAGTGCCGTTTGTATGGATACAACACCTCCAACAAAAAAGGATAAAAAGGCAACGATACCCAAAGATCCAATAATAAGATCTTGTATATCTTTGAATATAAGTTTTTGCATCACTTTTCTCTTGGTAGGCTTGACAAAAACCAACCTGAGCATTAATAAATATTCACCGATGTGATGCAGTATTTTCACGTAAACGAATGTAAAAAATTATGTTACTATAACCTAGGTCTCAATATAAAAATTGAAATTTATTAAAATATCAATAATGAATACCAAATCTTTATTTATCATCGTCAGTCTCCTTTTGTTGGGCTGCAACTCAAATCACGACAACGATAAGACCAAACTCGTAGTAGGTATTGTAGTTGATCAAATGCGCATGGACTACCTATATCGATTCCAATCGCATTTTGGCGAAAATGGATTTAAGTGTTTTTACAACGAAGGCTTTGTGGCTAAAAATCACCATTTTGAATACCGTCAAACCAAGACAGGCCCCTGAAGTGCTAGTATTGCTACAGGTGCTCCGCCTGCCATTAATGGAACTATTGGCAACTCAGATGAATAGCAAACCAGTTAGTTTTTCTTTGAAAGACAGAAGCGCTATATTAGCCATTGGCCATACTGCCAATGGTGCGTATTGGTTTTCAGGAGGGGATGAAGAAAACTTCATAAGCAGTCCGTTTTATATGGATGCATTCCCTGCATGGGCAATATATTTTAACTCTTCTTGAAAAATTGATGACTATCTGACCACTTAGGATACCCTCTATTCCATCCCTGAATATTCGGAAACAGGACGGGACGGCAGTCCCTACGAAAAGTGACCTAAAGGCAAAAGAAACGCCTAGATTTCCATATGATTTGGCCGCCCTGGCGGCTACTAATAATGGCTATGATGCGCTACAAGCAGCACCTTTTGGCAACAGCCTAGTTACGGACTTTGCATTGGCAGCGTTGAAAGGGGAGGACTTAGGTGCAGATGATCACCCAGACGTAATTATGGTTTCCTATTCATCCACAGATTATATAGGACATGATTTTGGTACCAACGCTAAGGAATTGCAGGATACCTATATTCGCTTAGACCTCGAACTTGGAAGGCTTTTTCGTGCTTTAGACACACAAGTGGGCAAGGGTGCCTATACTGTTTTTCTCACGGCAGACCATGGTGTTGCTCCCGTCCCTAATTATCTGATAGACAACAAAATACTTGCAGGATATTTTAGAAAAAAGCCTTTTGTCAAGGCCCTTAAAAAAGCCTTGCAGGATGCTTTCGGATTAAACGACATTATCCTTTATGTATCAAACGATGAAGTTTACCTCAACCGTGAACTCATTTCTTCAGCAAAATTAGATGTCGATGTGATAAGGCATTTTGCTGTTGCTCTATGGTAACGGAATCCAATAGGGGTAAACATTCAAAAGAAGAAAAATTTCAGATATCGCACCCACAATATGTGCGTTGTTAGAAGTAAGTAACCCCACAGTTGTTACTGGTAACTTGGTAGGGGAGGCTTTATTGAGTTGTTAAAACGAATAGGTAAACGCATTGATGTTCATTCCAGCACCTACGCTGGCAAAAAGCGCAACATCTCCTTTGTTTATTTGATGGCCATTGAGGGCATTTCGCTTAACCAAATCCAATAGGGTAGGGACAGTTGCAACCGAACTATTACCTAATTTATGGATGCTTATGGGTAGTATGTCTGCAGGAATGGGTTCACGAAAAAGACGGTAAAACCTCTTAACGATGGCTTCATCCATTTTTTCATTGGCTTGATGCAGAAAGATTTTTTTTAAAGACCCTAGGTCTTCTCCGCTTTTGTCAAAGCAGTCTTTCATGGCTTGTGGAACGTGGCTAATGGCAAATTCGTAAACTTTCCTTCCTAGCATTTTAATATACTTGTCTTCAGGCTTAGCTGTTGGATCGTTAGACTTTCCAGAAAACAAGTAAAAAGCCTCTTCTGAACTATAGGTTTGTGAACAGTAGCTTAAAAGGCCACCGGCTTCTTCTGTTTCTTCAATGATAGTCGCTCCAGCCCCGTCGGCAAAAATCATGGCGTCTCTGTCGTTTTGATCAGCAATTCGTGACAAGGTATCGGCGCCAATAACCATGCAGCGTTTCGCCATCCCCGATTTGATAAAAGCTTGTGCTTGAATGACACCTTCTACCCATCCAGGGCAACCAAAAATCAGGTCGTAAGCAACACAATTCGGATTCTTTATCTGGAGGTTATGCTTTACCCTTGTGGCCAAGGAGGGTAATATATCAGTTTGTATACAGCCGTGTTGGACGTCACCAAAATTATGGGCTACAATTATATAGTCCAAGGTTTCAGGATCAAGAGATGCGTCTTCAATAGCTTTTTCAGCAGCCAGAAAAGCGAGATCAGATGCAGTTTGGTGTGGTTTAGCATAACGGCGCTCTTCAATGCCCGTTATGGCCTTAAATTTCTCAATAATATCACCATTTTCAGCACCAAAAGGATTGCCGCTGTCGTCTAAAAATGTATGTGCTAAAAAATCTTGATTTCGTTCTTTGTGTGAAGGAATATAACTTCCAACGCCTGTGATGTGGATTCCCATATTTTATAAGAGTAGTGGTCGTTTTCTGATATTCAAATATAGAAATCTATACGTTTACAAGAAAAAAGATGTGCTTATAAATACGTTCCATACCCATATTATTGAATTTGCGAGACCGGGTTGTCTACGTACATTTCTATAGGAGCGCAAGTACACATAAGGTTTCTGTCGCCATAAGCTTCATCTACACGCTGTACACTTGGCCAAAACTTATTTTCACGAACAAATTGCAATGGATATGCTGCTTCTTCTCTCGTGTATGGTAATTCCCATTCGTGCGCTGTCAATTGAGTCAAGGTATGAGGTGCGTTGCGAACTAGATTGTTCGTTTGTTCTTTAGTGCTGGCCTCAATCTCATAGCGTATTGAAATAAATGCTTCGCAAAAACGATCTAATTCTGCCATGTTTTCACTTTCTGTAGGTTCAATCATCATGGTGCCTGGAACTGGGAACGACACCGTTGGTGCATGAAAGCCATAATCAATCAAACGTTTGGCAATATCCATTACTTCTATGCCCTTTTCTTTAAAAGCACGACAATCAATGATAAACTCGTGTGCTGCTCTGCTGTTGTCACCACTGTACAAAACAGGGTAGTGCTTGGCAATACGTTCCTTGATGTAATTGGCATTTAAGATAGCTACCTCTGTGGCTTTCGTAAGCCCTGCGGCTCCTAGTAAGCGTATGTAGGCATAAGAAATAAGACAAGCTAGAGCTGAGCCATAAGGCGCTGCAGAAAGCGCTTGGATTCCTTGTTGGCCACTTGTAGTAATTATAGTGTGGTTTGGTAAAAATGGAACCAAATGTTTGGCAACACATATTGGACCTACTCCAGGACCGCCACCTCCATGTGGTATGGCAAAGGTTTTGTGGAGGTTCAGGTGACAAACGTCAGCGCCAATAACAGCAGGATTAGTTAGACCAACTTGCGCATTCATATTTGCGCCATCCATATATATTTGCCCTCCTTTGCTGTGAATATATGCGGTTATTTCGTTAATAGCTGATTCAAAAACCCCATGCGTTGAGGGATAGGTAATCATTAAAGCTGCTAAATTATAGGCATGCTCATTGGCTTTGGCTTTTAAGTCATCTAGGTCAATATTGCCTTTTTCGTCAGTACCTACTACAATAACTTGCATGCCAGCCATTACAGCAGAAGCTGGATTGGTGCCATGTGCAGAAGCAGGAATAAGACAGATGTTGCGATGTGCGTCATCGTTTGCAAGATGGAATGCTCGTATGACCATCAGTCCTGCAAATTCGCCTTGTGCTCCCGAATTAGGTTGTAAGGATGTGCCACCGAAGCCCGTGATTTCTGTAAGGTAATCAGCAAGGTCGTGTAATACCCTAGTGTAGCCAGCTGCCTGATCGCTAGGCGCAAAGGGATGTATGTTGTTCCAATGTGGATCACTCAGGGCAAACATTTCTGTAGCAGCATTTAGCTTCATGGTACAAGAACCCAGTGCAATCATGGAATGATTTAGCGCCAAGTCTTTGCGCTCAAGGGATTTGATGTAGCGCATCATGCTGGTTTCGGAATGGTAACTATGAAATACGTCGTTGGTTAAAAATGAAGTGGTTCGCTTGTGTGAAACAGGGAGACAATCCATTTCAACCGAATTGACATCAAAGGCAGGCTGTTTAGTTGCTTCGGCAATGATATCAATCAAAATTTGAATGTGCTGGTTCTCAGTTGCTTCGTGGAAGGTAATACTCAGCTCATTTTTGTTGATCTGTCGAAGATTGATTCCTTTGGCAGCAGCCAATCTTGCTATTTCTTGGGCTGGGGCTTCGATGTGAAGCGTGTCAAAGAACGCCTTGTTCTTCTGCGGTATTCCCAGTTGTTTAAGTGCCTGATTAAGTTGACAAGTATGACGGTGAATACGTGTAGCAATTGATATTAATCCTTCTGGGCCGTGGTAAACAGCGTACATTCCTGCCATAACCGCCAAAAGCACTTGTGCGGTACAAATATTAGATGTAGCCCTATCTCTTTTAATGTGTTGCTCACGTGTTTGCAAGGCCATACGTAAAGCTCTGTTACCAGACTTATCTTGGGTAACGCCAATGATCCTTCCGGGAATACTGCGTTTGTAGGCGGTCTTGGTTGCGAAGAATGCTGCGTGCGGTCCTCCATAGCCGAGGGGAATTCCAAAGCGTTGACTGCTTCCTACTACGACATCAGCACTTAAAGTTCCTGGTGCTTCTAAAAGCACCAAACTCATAAGGTCAGCAGCAACTGCCGTTTTCACTTCTGCTTGGGAAGCACGATCAATAAAAGCTTTTAGGTTGGGTATAGCGCCGTCAACACCAGGGTACTGCACCAAAGCTCCAAAGTATGCTTCAGTAGGCACAAAAGTATCGCAACTGCCATAAACAAGTGTAATCCCAACGGGAACGGCTCTTGTTTCTAACACAGATTTGGTCTGCGGCAAGGTATTTTCATCTACAAAAAACAGCTTTGCACCTTCCTTTTTCTGCGTTCTTGTACGTTGGCCAAAGAGCAGACTCATGGCTTCTGCTGCAGCTGTAGATTCATCTAAAAGAGAGGCATTAGCAAGTTCCATTCCTGTGAGCTCCACAATCATGGTTTGAAAGTTTAGTAGCGCCTCCATCCGACCTTGTGCAATTTCAGCTTGGTAGGGGGTGTATGCGGTGTACCAACCTGGGTTTTCCAATATATTTCTTTGGATTACACCGGGCAAAATAGCCTCGTGATAACCTAGGCCAATAAAGGAAGTAAATACCTTGTTGTGTTTCCCTAAGGTGGAAATGTGTTTTGAAAAGCTATGTTCGCTCATCGCTTCAGGAAGCGACATGGGTGCATGGAGCCTAATGGCTTCTGGAACGGTCTGTGCAACCAGTTCTTCAAGCGATGAGGCATCTATAAACGAAAGCATCTTGTACAACTCCTTCTCGTTTGGGCCTAAGTGGCGAAGTGCGAAATTTTGTGTATCCATAAACACCAGTATTGTAGCCTTTCAAAGGTAATTTTTTGCTTAAAATCAAAAAAATCAAACCCATCCATTTCGGCCTAAAGTTGTTAACCATAAATGGCTACCTTATTAACACATTTGGTAGTTTTGTAGTTCTTTATGAAGCATATCAATCTCCGCCCATATATTGAATCCAGCATACACGTTGCCTTATCGCTATGGGCTTTTTGCAATGTGTTTGCGATGCAACAAGGTGTTGTTGTAGCTGTTTCAGTGCAATGTGCCATTTTTTGTTTTGGTTGGGTTGCCTATCAATACTTTCATTTTGTTGTACCTGCCTTGGTAAAAAAGCAAAGAATCAATTTACTACAAGTCATCACGCTTTTCTGCGCTACAGCAATTGGTATTTTTGGACTCGCCACACAAACCACTGCTGTTTGGTTGACTTTTGTTTTTGTAGGGATGATTACAGCTTTATACACACTTCCTTTCGGGGCTCAAATGGGGTTGCGTTATATCCCTAGACTTAAGATATTTATTGTGGCCTTGTGCTGGTCAACTCTAGCTACTTTTGGACTGTATAATGCTGCCTCGGTTCATTTTGTGTTGATTGCCTCAAAAGCCATACTATGGATATTGGTACTTATTGTACCGCTCGAAATACACGATCTTAACAGCGATGCACCACTTTTGAAAACACTCCCACAAGTTTTGGGCGTCAAGAGAGTAAAGTTACTGTCGTATATCTTGATTTTAATGGCTATCGTTTTGGCCTTCATGACCACAACTAAAAACATTCTTGCTTGGATTGAAATAGTGGTACTAGTCGTTCTTGGGATACTTATTTTTAAAGTAAAAAGAGATCGATCAAAACATCTTACATCATTGTATGTTGAAGCAATTCCTGTGTTGTGGTTGGGTTTGAGCTATTTGGGGCTTACTTATTGTTAAGGTCTTTCGCGCTTTGATGGACTTTATCCCTTAAGGATACTTTGTAAGCAATCATTGCCTCACGTAAGGCTGGATTTTTTACGCCCAGAATCTGACAAGCCAATAGCGCTGCATTTTTTGCCCCATTCAGTGCTACGGTAGCTACAGGCACCCCTCCAGGCATTTGCAATATGGACAAAATAGAGTCCCATCCATCTATGGAATTGGAAGACTTAACGGGAACGCCAATGACCGGTAACGGGCTAATTGAAGCTACCATTCCAGGGAGGTGGGCTGCTCCGCCAGCTCCAGCAATGATAACGTCAATACCGTTTTCGTGTGCTGATTTTCCAAACGACATCATTTTATCGGCAGTCCTGTGTGCAGATACAATATCAATATGCGTTTCGATTTCAAAGAGGGCCAAGGTGTCAATAGCGTCTTGCATTACGGGTAGGTCGCTCTTGCTTCCCATGATAACGGCTACTTTCATGTTAATTCGCTTTAAGTTTAAGTTTTGCTTTTAAGTCTTTAATTTTTTTAAAAATAACATTTAAATCTGCACCTGTAAGGGTAATATGTCCCATTTTTCGTTGCGGTTTGGTTGTTTTCTTTCCATAAATGTGTAGCGCAGCTTGTGGGGTATTTAGAACATGATCGATTCCATCATAGACAAATGTGCTAATGAGTTCTTGTGGACCAACCACATTGGCCATGACGGTGGGTTTATGAAAGCTTGTTTTACCAAGCGGTGCGTTAAGTATGGCGCGTATGTGCTGCTCAAATTGCGAAGTATTGGCGCCTTCAATGGTAAGGTGACCGCTGTTGTGCGGCCGTGGCGCTACTTCGTTTATAAGAAGGTTGTTCTCTTGGTCAACAAAAAACTCAACTGCCAACAAGCCTACATGCGCCCAAGCGCTAACTAACTTATGGGTAATGTCATGTGCTTTTTTTGTAATTTCTTTGGTAATGTCGGCAGGGAAATAGACATATTCTACTTGATTAGCTTCTGGATGGAACGCCATGCCCACTGGGGGGTAAAGCGCAATTTCACCATCAGGATTTCTAGCTGCTAGGATGGCTATTTCTTGTTTTATTAAAACAAGTTCCTCAATGATACACGGGTTGTCAGGCAAATCATCAATAGCTGCTTTATGGTCAATTTTTTTCACTCCAAAACCGTCATAACCAAAACGGGCGGCTTTCCAAATGAAAGGAAAGTCAACGCTGCCATTTGTAATATGTGCTAAAAGCTCTTTTTTGTTTTCACAGGAAATAAAAGGAGCAGTTGGCAGTTTTTGTTGTTTAAAAAAAGCTTTTTGTGTTTGTTTGTTTTGAATGATGTCGAGGGTTGCTGGTTTTGGATAAACCAAAACACCAGCTTTCTCCAGCTCATAAAGGGCTTCAATATTAACATGTTCAATTTCAATGGTAAGTACTTCAACTTCTTTTCCAAAGTTTAGCACTGTTTCATAGTCCATCAAATCCCCTTGAACAAATCGGCAGCAGCTGTTTTTTGCGGGTGCACCGGCATTGGAGTCAAGAATATGGCTGCGGATATCCCATTTGCGCGTTATATCAGTAAGCATTTTGCCTAGCTGTCCGCCACCTAAGATGCCTATGGATAGATTTGAAGATATATACTGTTGCATTATCCGCACAAAGGTAAGGATATTCCACAATGTTGCACATCGATAGTCTTCCTGATTAAAATAGAATATCTTTACAATGAAAATAACAACCATGAAGAACATTATTTTGTTTGGTAAACCTGGAGCAGGAAAAGGAACCCAAGCTGTTTTTTTAAGAAATCATTTTAATTTGATTCACATCTCCACTGGGGATGTTTTTAGATATAACATCAAAAATCAAACGCCGCTTGGTGTTATGGCCAAGCAGTATATGGACAAGGGTGACTTGGTACCAGATGAGGTTACCATCCAAATGCTCGAGAACGAAGTAGACAAGCAACCCGACGCTGCCGGTTTTATTTTTGATGGTTTTCCAAGAACAATTTCACAGGCCGAAGCCCTTGATGATTTTTTGTCTAGAAAGGATATGGCAATAGCCGCTACTTTGGCGCTAGATGTCGATGAGGATATATTGGTAAGCCGTTTGTTGTCTCGTGGAAAAGACAGTGGTCGTGCAGATGACCAAGACAAGGAAAAGATTCGAAATCGCTTTGCTGAATACAATGCAAAAACAGCTCCACTAATAGCATATTATACAGCTCAAGAAAAGTTTCACGGCATAGATGGATCAAGATCCATAGAAGCGATAGCAGATTATCTAACACGTATTGTTGATCAACTGTAATGACTGAAGGCAACTTTGTAGATTATGTTAAAATACATGTTACTTCTGGCAACGGAGGCAAGGGATCTACGCACTTTCACAGGGAAAAATACATAACAAAAGGCGGTCCAGATGGCGGCGATGGTGGACGAGGTGGACATGTAATTGTTCGTGGCGATAAGAATCTGTGGACACTTGTTAATTTTAAGTATAAGCGTCATTTTAAAGCAGCGCATGGCGAACACGGAAGTAAGAGTAGGAGTACAGGCGCAGATGGAGAAGATATGATTATTCCTGTTCCTTTGGGAACCATTGTCAAAGACAATGAAACGGGTGAGCAAATAGCTGAAATTACATCTGAATCAGACGTAATTGTGGTGCCTGGTGGTATGGGCGGACGTGGCAACTGGCATTTTAAAAGCCCCACCAATCAAGCACCCCGCTATGCCCAGCCTGGTAAAGAGGGTGTTGATCGAGACATTACACTAGAATTGAAGGTGCTTGCAGATGTAGGTCTGGTAGGCTTTCCTAATGCCGGCAAATCTACATTGCTGGCGACTTTAACCTCTGCAAAGCCAAAAATTGCTGATTATCCCTTTACAACGCTAAAGCCTAATTTGGGTATAGTCGAAAACCGCGATTACACTTCTTTTGTAATGGCAGATATTCCCGGTATTATTGAAGGAGCAGCTGAAGGAAAAGGATTGGGACATTATTTCTTACGGCATATAGAACGCAACAGTGTGTTGCTTTATATTATTCCAGCTGATGCGGATGATATTAAAAAACAATTTACTATTTTGAACAGTGAATTGACGCGATATAATCCGGAGTTGTTGGATAAGAATTTTATGATTGGTATCTCAAAATCTGATATTTTAGATGAAGAGTTGTATACAGCTATTGAAGGTGAATGTAAGACTGCTTTTGATCAAATTCCTGTTGTCATATTTTCCTCTGTTTCACAACAGAGTATAACCGCATTGAAAGATAAATTATGGCAATTGCTCAACGACTGATATTCGTCATTTTTTGTGTCTTTTTTTCCTATGGGCAGCGTATTCCCATCGCACTTTTTGAGCCGATGGTTATCAACTCTGAGCAGCAGTCACGCATTATTGCACTTGATTCTATCGATGTCAAAACGCTTGCAGAGCAGGAGGAACTCGCCTTGTTATATGCTAATACACGGGCATATGAACAATCTTTCGATATTTTAGTTTCCCTTGCAAATGATCATCCCACTAATTATGATTATCAGTTTTTATTGGGTGGCATTGCTGGAATTTTAGCCTCAGAGGTGTCTAGGGTAAAGTCCTTACCATATGTAAGAGCCATGAAAACAGCTTTTGAGCAGGCGGCCCGTATTGCCCCAGACTCGTTTATAACCCAACTGGTTCTACTAGAACTGTATACCGAATTACCTTGGGTACTGGGCGGGAGTGAAAAAAAAGCCAATAGGGCGCTTAGCACCATCCAATCATTATCTGACATAGAATATTTTTTAGCAGCTGGTTATTACTATAGGACGACCAAAAAGAATAAAGAAGCATTGGTTGCCTATTTAACTGCTGTCAATGAAGTGGATTCATGCAGCACACCAGAAGTTTCTAATGATGCCTATTACGTTATGGGTGTATTGAGTTTTTATTTGCAAAAGGACATCACCAAAGCCCTGTGCTTTTTTGAACACTATGTTGCTCATTTTAATGGGGGCGATCGCTACCCAAAGTCTTTTGCTCGACATTATATTGCCAAGCTAACGTCTGTTATTCATGTAAATGAGGAGATGGAAGAAAAGCTCTTGACATACGACCCCCTGACAAGGTGGATTCAAAATAACTTTAAGTAAGGGAATCATGATTTTGATTCATACACCTGTAGTTAAGCCTCGTATCATTTATGTTTTTAGGCATTTTATTCAGTATAGATTAGGTCAAGAAGTTTCGTTTACGTCTGATGTCAGTGCATTTGTTGCACACAGTGGCCCTAAGATGTCTTACGGCGATGTTCCATTAGGTAATGAGTTTTTTATAGCAGCCAATGGGTTACTTACTGAGCAGGGCGTTAACTCGGTGGATATTTCTGTTTTTCAATGGGAAGGCATGCCAGCCTTTTTTGCTACTTCTGCGAAAAGTCAATTGCCATTTGATTTTTTTGCAGCATCCTTTTATCTGATGAGTAGATATGAGGAATACATGCCTTATGTCCCTGATGATTTGGGTAGATTTAAAGTAGAGCAGTCTTTGGCCCATAACCATAATTTTTTGGATTTACCCCTAATAGATATGTGGTTTGACCGCTTTGTAGCTGCCTGGACAGATTTTTTTGAATTACCTCCTTTAACTCAGCAAGCCAGTACTACTGAGTTGATAGTTGAAATTCCACAATTGTATGCCTATAAGTATAAAACTCTGTTCCGTTCTTTCTTTGAGGGGCTTTATGATTTCGGACGCTTAAGATTTGCCAAGACTTTTGATCGCTTGATGGTGATCTTGCGTTTTCGAGAAGATCCACTTATTGGTTTGATTGAACAAATGGAATCCTTTCGGTCTACGGCGTTATCGTTTCGTTTTTTTGCTCTTTATGCTGCACTTGGGGTTCATGATAAAAGCTTAAGTATATTTAGTAAAAAACACCAACAAGAACTTAAAAGCTTATCGGATTATGCGCCTACTGCGCCACTGGCTTCTTTTGAGTCTACCCAAAAAAGCCAAAAGCTTGTTCAAGATATTACTCGTTTTTCTGGGCTAATCCACAGACCCATTAAAGCCATACGTCAACACAAGTTGGTTTTGCGATTTCCAGACACCTATCGTACCTACGCTTCTTTAGGAATCAAACATGATTATTCTATGCAATACCCTGATGTTCCTGGATTTCGTGCTAGCACTGCTCATCCGTTCCGCTTCTACGATTTGAACGAGGAGCAGCAAACACTATTAATGATACATCCCATTTGTTTAAGTGAGTCACATATACGCGCACAGCAGTATGCTAGAAAAATGCGACAGCTTTTTATCGGTTATCAATATCGCTTGCAAAATTTAAATGCCCCTATGTTGTTGGCACTTACGAATGAAAGTTTTAACAGCCGCTCTAAAAATCTTACATTTCTAGCTACATTAAAAAAATTGTTGATTCATGAATAAATCGACTATTAAGGCGTTGTATTTTGATTTGGACCACACGCTTTGGGATTTTGAGCAAAACTCTGCACTGGCCTTTAAGGCGCTTTTTAAGCAATACGATTTAGGTCTTGAGCTTGATAGTTTCCTCAATGTCTATATACCAAATAACATAGCTTATTGGCGTTTGTATCGCGAAGGTAAGATTGATAAAGAAAAGTTGCGCTACAAACGCCTAAAAACTGTTTTTGACCAGTTGAATTACAAAGTATCCGATGCCTTAATTTTTGACATAGCAGATGACTATATTCAAACACTTCCTGAATATAACTCCTTGTTTCCTGGTGCTATTTTCATATTGGAGGCTCTTAAGCCTCACTATGCCTTGCATATTATTACAAATGGATTTAGAGATGTGCAGCATTTTAAAATGAAAAACTCAGGACTCTTGCCTTATTTTAAAACGGTAACGGATTCGTCTACTGTAGGTAAGAAAAAGCCAGATCCTGAAATTTTTAATCACGCCCTAAAAATAGGTGGCGTTAGTTCATCTGAGGCTGTTATGATAGGGGATAGCCTGGAGGCTGATATTGAAGGTGCCTTAAACGTGGGGATGCATGCCGTTCATTTTATGCCTTTGAAGAAAATACAACCTACTCACTATAAAGAAATTGAACAGCTAAAAGAGTTGACTTTTTTACTTTAGTTGTTTTGCCTGTGGTATTCATATAGCACTAGCGAAGCAGCAACAGAAACATTATAGGAGTCCAACACGTCATTGATCGGAATTTTTATTTGGTCATCACAAAGGTTTAGGACACCTTTGCTAATGCCTTTATTTTCATTTCCCATGACGATACCCAAAGAACGTTTAAGGTTTATTTCTGAAACAAATGAAGTCGCTTTTTCAGTACAGCCAACTAGTGCTATTTCATGTGATTTTAATATATACATAGCATCTTTAATATGGTTTACACGCACAATGGGAATGTGAAATGCTCCTCCGGCAGAGGCTTGAATAGCAATGTCATTGAGAGGGGCACTTCCTGTTTGACCAATGATAATACCACTAGCGCCTAAACCCACTGCAGATCGGATGATGGCCCCAAAGTTTCGCACATCAGTTATGCCGTCGAGTAGCATAAAGAGTTGTTGTTTTTCTAAATCAAGAATACTTTCTAAATCAGTAAATTGAATTTGCCCAATTAGTGCCACAAAACCTTGGTGATTTTCTTTGGTTTGCTTGTATAGTTTTTGCTCAGGAACAAATGAATAAGATATACCAGAACGAATTATTTGTTCCTTAAGATGTGTAGCTGCAGGGTTACTTATTTTGTTTTGAATTAATACCTTCTGAACTATTGAAGGATTTTGAATGACCTCTCGTACTGAGTTGATTCCAAATAAAATTCTGTTCTGCATTAAAAAGTATAAAAAATTTATTTTTTAAAAATAAACAATAAGAAAGATCTATTTGCCCTATTTATTCCTTAATTAGTTTGAGTGTCATATCTGCTGATTCTTCTCCAGTAATTACTTTAACAATATAAATTGATTGAGGAAATTGTGTAACATCAATAATACGATCACTCGATTCAATCATGAGTTTACCCTTGAGGTCATAAATTTTAGCGGTTTTAAATGTTCCATCTATTTTTAAAATAGAATTCACAGGATTCGGATAAATAATTATTTCATCATTTATTATTTTATTGAGTGATAGCGTATTGTAGTTACCTACTTTGAAATCATCCATATAAAAAATATATTGATCAAGTGTTGTTGAGTGAAACCCAATTCTGATGTTTCGACCCTCATATTCACTTAAATCAAATTTATAATTTAAATAATCTTCAGGTGGCGTAAGGTTTTCCTGCAAGGTTCCTAAGATATTTTCGTAATTCTCATCAATTACGTATAAATCAATATCCTCCATATATGTCATGCTTTCATTTTTAGCATTGAATGATATTCCATCTGTTAGTCCGTTTTTTACTTCTATAATTGGTGAAATTAAGTAATCGTCATGAGTAGTTGTATCGTCATATAAAATATGCCAAGCTCCTTCAATAGTTGTCCCACTTGTAAGGTTTGTTTTAATTCTCCATGAACCCGAATCTCCTCCATTTATAATAACCCAATCACCAATTTTCGAAACATTTTCAAAATCATCAAAATATTCTCTCACAATTTTAGAAGTTACAGTAATTTTAGAAGTCTTTTTTAGGTCATTTTCGTAGTTAGCGCTAACCATTAAAGTATGTCTCATTCCCTGGTCAATATAATCTAAATTCACAGATGTTTCATTTGTTGTATTAGCTCCATTTATAAAGCTATTATAAGTGTCCCCACCTGAAAAAAGATAGATTGTATTTGAAATTGGATTGTTATAGTTTGACCATGATAGTATACCTCCTGTTTTGCTTTCGTTTTCAATAAAACTTACATCTGGTCTTTGAAAATTTATTCCTGTAGCATCAGAATTTATATATGATGTTCTGTTTAGTAACATTGCGTGGTTTGTTAATCTTTGTTGACCAAAAGTAAATTCAGTAGTGCAACTACCATAATTCATTGTATTTCTCACAATATCTTGGTCTGTACCTGTACCAGTTTTTGTCGGGGACATTATTTTATCAAATGTCGGGTCGCAAAAATTAATTTCAGTACTGTTGCATGGCACTTGTGTTGCATTTGCGGTGCTTCTTTTATGTTTTGCCGTATCATCAATTCCATCATCTCCACATCCATATACTTGTATACCATCCTCAACTCTTAAGTCTCCGTTAAATGTATGAGGTAAACTAAATGCATGACCTAATTCATGTGCTAATGTAGATTTAACTAATACATCAACAAATGCACAATTTATAATTACAGTTCCATCTGAGATGTTTCCATGAGATCCTGAATAAAATGCATAGCCTTGAATTCCTCCCCTGTTACAACTACTATCACTTATTGCATTCACAACATAAATATTATAATATTTTTCTGGATTCCAACTAGCGAACTCTCTCATAGAGTTTATCTCAGCATCACTATTATAATCATCAATTCCATCACCCGATTCTCCTGTGTAATTAATGCCATGATCTAGGTAGGCTTGATTACTGCTCATATCAACTCTATTTATTCCAGATGTTGGTTGACCATTTTCATCAATCTCGGCAAGCTTGAATTTAATATTCATACTTACACCTTCTCCATGTATAGGAGAGGATTCACTATTATTCCAATAGGTATTAAGATTTTCGATAGATTCAACAACATTTTGTTCTTTAATATTAAGCCCCGTACCAATATTACCACCATCATGAAATATATGTACAACTACTGGGATTACATAGTTTTGATTTAAATCTAGAATATCATTGTAAAAATCAAATTTTTCTGAATTAAAATCCAAACTTGAATATTGTTTTATTTCATTGTTATTACTTAAATATTTTTCAGCTTCGATATTATTAGATGTATTAATAGAATTTATAAATACATTATTTTTTTTTAAATCTTTCAGTAAATCAATTTGTAGATTATTTTCAGGGTTTATTATATCGTTACCACATCCACCCGACAATAAAGATTGTGCAATAGTTGTAATAGGTAATAATAATAATATTATTAAATATTTCATATTAAACAATTTAGTATTCCAAATTTACAACTTATTAAATAAAAAAAAACCCCGCAAAAGCGAGGTTTTATTTAAAATATCTAAAATATTAGTTTTGACCTGAAATATTAGGATTAAACAGTATTTCATTTTCCGGAATTTCAAATGTTAATTTGTCATCATTATGGTTGAAAGATTCACCAGTAAAATCTAGCCAGTTAGAGCCTCTAGTAATTGTTTTTCTTTGGCGTTTCATCAAGAAATATGATTTTCCTTCAGCAAAGAACTCTACTCGGGTTTGAACATCAATTTCATTTTTAAGATCAGCTCCAGAAAGCGCGTCAATGTAAGATGTATCACCGATTCTAAGGTCAGCAACAGCTTTTAAGCTTTGTTTTGCTTGGTCTTCTTTTCCGTTTTCATAAGATGCCTCTGCATGTAATAGATACATTTCAGCACTTCTCATATAATGCGCATCAGAAGTTACATTTACCTGAGGCCCAGAGAATCTATAATTAATATCTCCTACCCAACTTGCGGGAATTCCCTCATAGTAGAATTTACCAGCAGGAACTAACCATGAATCTCCATATACTACAAATGGGAATTGTTGAAGTCGAATATCATCTGCTCGTATTTGGTCATAAAGACCTCTGTCAATGGATTTCCTATTTCCGACACCAGCATATGCATAGCTGTAAACATCCATGAATCCCCACCATGTGAATAAAGATGCTAATTCTTGACTTGTCGTAATATCTATTCCCCACATTATCCCTGGATGATCATTAACTCTATTAAAGCCACCTAAGACTTCAGCATTAGTCATAATTGGGTATCCTGCACCAACAACTTTAGCTGCATATTCCTCGCATTTAACCCAATCGTTAAGTGCTCCATATGAATAAGCTAAAAATGCGCGTACCAGATCTTGATTAATTTCAATTTTAGTTTTTCTAACAAATCCGTCTAGTAGCGTTTCAGCTGCTAGAAGGTCAGAAATAACTAAATTCATTACAGCACTAAGACTACTTTTTCCTTGCTCAGACTGATCAGCACTTGTGTAAAGGGGTAAAACTTCCTTACTTGTATCCGAAATATCATCAACATAAAGGTGACAAAGTAAGTAATATGCGTAAGCTCTCGCTGCTAACGCCTGTCCCATTGTCTGTCTTTTTCCATCTGTATCCAATTCACCAAGTAAACCTGTTTCATCAGCACCTCCAAGACCATCAATTACTAGGTTTGAAAGATTTATCAATCGATAAAGCATTCTCCAGTGCATGTAATTAAATTTGTTATCAGGACTTAACGTTTCTGTAAGTTCTGAAATTGATGTTTGACGATTGTAACTTTTTCCAGTGTGCGCCATGTCTCCTGATAAAATATCAGTGTTTATGTCAATTATTTTCAAACCAAAATCTTCTTGACCTTGACCACCTCCACTACCAAGACGATAAAACTGCTCATATATTCCAAACAGTGTACCTTCTGCGGCAGCTGGATTTACAGCTAGAGCTTCACCTACTTGTTCTTGGGATAAACTATCAGTAGGGTAGGTTTCCAAAAATTCTTCATCACATGAAACGGTAATGAAAAGTATGGATAGTACGTATATTAATTTATTAAGTTTCATAATTTATATTAAAGTGTTAGTTTAAGTCCAAAGACTAATGTTGAAAGTGGATTATAACGGTACCAGTCAGAACCACCAATAACAGCCGTTGCTGGGTTAAATCCTTTTCTTTTTGAGCCTAACCAAAGGTTATCACCAGTTACATAAATATTAGCTGTTTCAATGCCAATAAAATCAGTGGTGCTTTTTGGTATATTGTAACCAATTCGAACATTATTCAAAGCTAAATAGTCAGCTTTGGTTAAAAATCTTGTGGAAGTTCCAGCTTGATCAAGTTGTTTTCTACCATCTTGACGAGGAATATCTGTTATATCTCCAGGATTTTTCCAACGATTTCTTATATCAGTGTGGAAGTTGTTTACACCAAGGAAATCATTGTCCATTAGTTGCGCATATGAAAAATCATAAGCGTAACCACCTACTTGATAATTAAATTGGGCTGTAAAACTGAAGTCTCCGTAAGTAGCATTAATCCTAAATGCACCACGTAAATCAGGAATAGCATCATAACCAGTAAATTGATCTGCAGCATCTGCATAAACATCTGTTGTATCTCTAAGAAGTGTTGCATCTTCGTTATCATATTCGTATTGACTAAGAGATCTAACAATTTCGTCACCAGTGCTGAAATCACCACTGCTATCTAAATCATTAAATATTCTTTCCCATTGAGCTGCTCCTGTATCTGAATCAACTCCAGTGTAAACAGGAATATAAAATTCATATAAAGAACGACCCTTAGCACGACCAAATCTTCCTGCTAGATCTAAGTTTTGTTGAAGTCCAGTTGCGGGATCAATTGGCATAGCAGTAAGCTCATTTTTAAACGATTCACCATTAACACCAAAGTCTAACTTGAATTTGGAATTATCGATCAGTTTAAAATTTAAATCAAATTCTAAACCTTGGTTGACTAATTCACCGTCATTTACTGTAATAGATGCATATCCTACTGATGGACCAGTACTTCTGTTGAAGAACATATCTGTAGTAAGTTTGTTGTATGCCTCAATACTTCCTTCAACGAAATCACCGATTTCAAATTCAACACCAAAGTTCATTTGATTTGAAGTTTCCCAAGTTAAGTCTTTGTTACCTTTTGTGCTAAATGCCAAAGATATATTATCGTTCAAGTTATTGACGGAATATAAATTATATCCAGGGTAGAAACCTACACCGCCAGAGTTACCAATTTGTCCGTAACTTGCTTTAACTTTCAAAAAGTCAAAAATATCTGAATTGAATGAATCTTCTTTTGAAATAACCCACGCTAGACCAAATCCGAAGAAATTGCCCCATTTTTCGTTTATGAATCTTGAGGAAGCATCTCTGTTGAATGTTCCAGTTATGAAATATTTCTCTTTGATTCCAATATTAGTACTTACAATGTAGCTTTCATCTCTTAACTCGTCAGTATAACCAGCACCAGGAGCATTAACAACACCATTAGCAATATCAGTTCCTTGAGGCATTACGAGATTAGTTCTTTCAGCATACAGGTAATTGAAGTCATAAGTTCTCGCAACGTGTGATGCAAAAGCAGAAACTTTGACATCATCAAATGACTTGTCGTACTTTAATGTTGTTCTTGAAGTCATGTTTTTAGTCTCATTTCTTGAACGAGTTACCTGACCACCTTGACCTTTGGCTGGGCTGTAGAAAGGCTCATCTAAAGTAATGCCCTCTGCCATAAAATATTGATAACCTAAGTTGTGATCTAATTTAAGATTATCTGTAATTTCATAACTTATATTATTATTAAAATTAACAGAGTTGTTTTTACTTCTGCTTACGTTATTGTAGGAGTCAGCAACACCATTTGTAGCAAATCCAAAACCACGACCATCTTCTAAACCATAATCATACAAATAACCCCCATAGATTGGATCAGGAATTTTAGCACCTGAAGCATCACGCTGGAAAAGTGGATATATTGATGGAATATTATCTAACCACCAAAACTGGCTTGAAGAAGATTCTCCGGTTCCATTGTTGTTTGACTCACTTTGTGTGTAGTTTAATGTAGAATTTACAGATATTTTGTCAGCGAATTTTTGAGTTATAGCTATTCTACCATTTAAACGTTGATAATCCGTGTTAATCGCATATCCTTTATCATCAATAAAACCAAATGAAGTATAAACTGAAGAATTATTTCCAGAGTTAGAAAATGTAATAAGCGCTTCATTTCGCTCAGCTGCTTGAAGAGATTCATTTTCCCAATTCTCTGGAGAATATCTTCTTGTAACACCAGGTCGAACGCTAGCTGTATTTGGATCTATAAGATCAGAAACAGAATCTGCATTCCACATGTTATATACCTGTGAAATATCAGTAAAATCATCATTTGTAGTTGATTCAAATAAATTGTCATTTGCATAGGCAATCGCAGCAGCAGTATCTCCTGTATTTTCCAACATGCCTCTTTGGTATGCTGCCTCCCAAGAAATTCCAATGTATTCTTCTGGACTTTTCAGGGTTTCGTAACGATCAATACCTTGGTAGTTCGTACCCGTTTTGAGTTCAACACTTAGTCCTGACTTAGATGAATCACTACCCCTTTTGGTAGTAATCACTATTACACCGTTTGCACCTCTAGCACCATAAGGAGTAGTTGCAGAAGCGTCTTTTAACACTGTAACTGTCTTTATATCGTTTGGATTGATGTCGTTATAACTACCTGAAAATGGAGCATTATCCACAATCAATAGTGGAGTCCTAGATCCATTAACAGATCCGAAACCTCTAATTCTTATTGTAGAGGAAGACCCCGGTTGACCAGAAGTATTAAATACCGCAACACCCGGTGCTTCACCGGCCAAGGCTTGTGAGACGTTTGTGTATGATTTTTGCTGTAATACCTCACCGGTAACTGTTTTGGCAGATCCAGCAAAAGTTGTTTTGGATACTTCACCAAAACCAGTTACAATTACTTCATCTAGTTCAGTTGAACTTGATAGAGTAAAGTTTAATGTTGAACCACTTATAGTGGCTTCTGATGCAGCAAATCCTACATAACTAGCAATGAGCACATCCCCGCTAGCAGCAGCTATTGCAAAATTTCCATCAAAATCAGCAGAAGTAGCTGTTGAGGTTCCCTTAACCACAAGTGTGGCTCCAGGTATGGGCTGACCATCTTGATCTGTAACCGTACCTTTAACAACTTGTTGAGCTAAAACAACCTGAAACACCATCAAAAAAGAAAGTGTTAAAAACGTAATAAATTTAGTTTTCATAATTAAATTGTGTGTTAGTAACTTCAAAGATGTTAATTTAATGTTAAATACACAAACATTTTATGCTTAAAATTTGATCTGCCTAAAACAATTTATAAATCACCTTATTTAAGTTTCACAATTAATTGCTAATAATTATCCGTTTAAAAATGTATCCTAATTCTGTTTCAATTCCTAAAATATAGGTACCATTAGCTAATACTGAAATATCAACATTTGTACTAACTAAAGAAAAATTATTTTTTTCTACAATAAATATTTCTTTTCCATAAATGTTAAAAATTTTTAAGTTTTTAAAATTAATTTTATTGTTTAGCGCACTGACCGTAAAATTGTCACTAGTTGGAATAGGGGCCACTAAAAAGTTATTTACTAAAGAAAACTGATCTAACTCTTCTTCTGATTTTGAAAAAATACCTGGTCCAGTAACAATTAAAGTCCCTTTTTGTTTACTATTTTCATATTCACCATCCTTGTTATATCGCCTTAATGTACCCTTGTGCGATATGGTAATTTTATAGCGCCCACCTAACGCTTCAGACACTACTACTTTTTCTAAGTTGTCCCTGGTGTTATCACCCAAAATGGCCACAGGCTGTTGCACATTTGTTGGTAACGCCCAGGGCAAATAAGTTTTATTTTTTTGAGTAATGCGAAGGTCAAGATCGTTAACAAGTGCATTAGTTGCGTAAAATAAAGCTGGCGGGTCATACCAACTAAGTGTTGCTGTTAATAATCCCACATCGTTTGTAGTTTGAAAATATATGGTCTCTGTTTCCCCTTGATCGAGTTCGAAATTGTGGATGGTCAAGGTTTCCATCTTATCTTTTTCAATAATCGTTGCTGCTTTTTCTAAATTTACGGAGCCATAACCCGTTTTCACATCTGGGCCCTTCATATCTAAACCATTCCATTCAGTAACATCATCTGCAGTGTGACAAATCAATGCCTTTATTGCTGCGCCATTCATATACTTATTAAAAATTCTTTTGTGTAGCTGTTGTAGCAATGCTACACCAGCTGCTATTGCTGGTGAAGCAAACGAAGTGCCACTGCTTGATTGGTATAAATCTTTCGATTCAGGATTATTTACTGACCAAAAAGCTACCCCAAGATTTTCCCCAGGGCCGCAAACTTCTGGCTTAATGCGGAAATCGTTTGTAGGTCCTGCACTGCTAAAATCTGTCACCCCTTTTTTTACTCCATTATCATCCATAGAAAAACTTCCAACGGTCAATACGTTTTTTGCCGAAGTAGATCCGGTTAGTTGATCTAAGCCAGGTACTTGTTGGTTTGGATATGATACGAGCCCATCGTTACCGGCAGCCAATACATGTAAATAAGTAGGATAGGTGTAAGCTATTTCATCCAATAAAGCACTCCAGTCGCTGTAATCACCAATATATTCACTTGGAATAGGCTCATTTTCTTCATCTATTAATGGATAACCATAAGAGTGGTTTGATATAATAAAATCTGAATTTGCATTTATTTGTAATTGCTCAAAAATTTCAAACACATCATTTTCCCAATCATAACTATATATTTTTTCAAGGCCAGGCGCAATGCCGGTCATTTCATAGCTTTCTTGGTGAAATAGTCCTTTTGCCACAACAATTGAAGCCACTGAAGTAGGGTGACTACTCCAAATATTTGCTTTTGATGCGTCTGAAATTTCAATATTGACACTAGGTTCAAAATTGTTGGAACTTGTTGTGAATTCATCATGTACTGTAAAAATATGACCGCCATCCCAAATACCAATATGAATGCCATTGCCGTCTAGGTTGTAGCCTTTAAGCCCAGCCGTTCCCACTACATCTGCTTTTACAGCTTTTCTATGTGAACGACCATGGTAGGTTGTAAAGTAAAGTGGCTTTCCGTTGGGCGTAACCCTGTTTGGTCTGATGTAATTTCCGTCTTTACCCTTTTTAAGCCGTGGGTCTTTGGCTTGAATAAGACTATCGATGATTCGATTTTGTACTAAAATTATTTTTTGAATACGTTCTTTTAGTGCCTGTTTTTGTTCGGCTTTTTCATCATGTAATTTTGTTTTATTGTTTAAAGATATAGATGTAACACAAGACAACCATATAAACAAACTTATAAGCAAAATGATTATCTTTTTCATTTTAACAAATTAACAAAAACCTAGCCAAAATGTTTAATTAGGAATTTTGATATACTTTTTTGATTAAAAATTTTAATTACAATTAATTAACATTTGCAATATTTCGACTAGCTATTCGGTCTAGCTTTGACGTTGAGTTGTATTTAAAAGCAGGAATACAAAATACTTCTTTTGGGATGTGGTATTTATTTGAGTCTAAATACTTCCGTGCAATAGCAATAAGTTCTCTTTTTTTTGAGGCTGGGGCTTCAGCCAATAGCACCAGTTTTTCACCTAATTTTGCATCTGGCATCCCAGTAAAAAAGAAAGGAAATTTCATGTATGGCGCTAATGTTTCTTCTAATGCTTCTGGAAAAATCTTTATTCCTCCAGAATTGATTACCCAATCTCGTCTGCCCAATAACTGAAAAGTATCATCGCCCTCAAGTTTTACAATATCTTGTGTAACAATTGGAGACAGCGGTAAATTAGGTACATCAATGACCAAACAATTATTTTCATCTTTCGAAATACTAATTCCAGGCATTGTCTTAAATTGCTTTAAACTACCTGTTATATATCTCGTAGCCACGTGCGTTAGTGTTTCTGTCATTCCATATGTCTCGATACAGTTACTGTATTTTTTGCTAATGCGCTGGCGGAGGTTATTGGATATGGGCGCACCTCCGATTAATACGGTTTTAAATTGTCCTAATAAATTAAAGGAAACCTTTGCTTGTAAGGGAATTAGAGCGGTAAAATCATATTTTCTAACAATATGGAGCTTGGTTTTTGGCGGAACGATATCAAGGTGCCATCCCAGTAATAGGGCACGTACCAACATCATTTTACCTGCGATATAGTGTGTGGGTAAACACAAGAGTGCTGAGGTACCTTCAGATAACTTAAAAAAGGCTGCGGTTCGCACTGCAGAAGCGTACATGGCCGTTTTTGGCACGTGGATTTCTTTTGGTTTTCCAGTGGACCCTGAAGTGTGTATGGCAATATGATCGTCATTGCTTAGCCAATCCGTGACAAAACTTCCTAAGCCCTGTAATTCTTCATCTGAAGCAGTTTTCCATTGCCACGCTGCCTTTTTCAAAGAATTTCGGTCATATGCCTTCCCGTTTAGCCGAAATGATGCGTGTACCAACATATTAGTTTATATTTTTTAAATCCCATTTAATAGCGCTCTCGTATAGCAATACACCCTTGTCCGCCACCAAAGGGCTAAGAATGTTGTTGGTGAACAACCCTCCTGTACCCAAGCCTTGTGGCATCGAAGTATTTTGCATAGCTGTCCATTGGGCAATAGCATTTAGCCCTACATTACTTTCTAATGCACTGGTGATCCACCAGCCTATATTACGTGCCTCCGCCAGTTTTATCCAGTCTTCTGATGCAGAAAAACCACCCAATAAGCTTGGTTTTAAAATAATGTATTGCGGTTGTATTTTATCTAATAGTGCGGCTTGTTCTGTTGTATTCAATACGCCTATCAACTCTTCGTCAATAGCAATAGGAATCGGTGTTTGTGCACACAGTTTTTGCATGGCTTTTACTTGCCCAGCAACAATGGGTTGCTCAATGCTGTGTAGCCCATACTGTGAAAGTTTTTCTAGCTTTTGCAATGCTTCTTCAGGCCTAAAGGCTCCGTTGGCGTCTACCCTTAAGGTAACCGCTGCAGCAGAATAGCGCTTTCTTATTTCAGCCAATAGTTGGCACTCCGCATCAAAGTCCAACGCTCCAATTTTGAGTTTTATGCAGTCATAACCTGCCTCAATTTTGTCAAAAATCTGTTGGCGCATAAAGTCTATGGTGCCCATCCATACAAGTCCATTTATAGAAATAGGTTGCGTTCCTTCGCTAAAAGGAGTCTCATATAACTGGAAGGAATCATCCGAGGCAAATGATTTTAAAGCCATTTCCACACCCATTCTTATAGATGGAAAGTCCGTATAAAGTGGACTTGCATCCACACCCCTTTCCAACGTGCTACAAACCTTAGCGAGTTGTTCTTCAAAATGTGGCACATCATCCACGCTTAACCCCCTAAATAATCCACATTCGCCAATGCCGTAGCGCTTTCCTTCGCTCATTTCAATGAAGAAGGTTTCTTTTTGCCGTAGGACGCCTCTGGAAGTGCCGCTAGGCTGCTTAAAGTTCAATACGTATTTGCGATAACGTACGTTCATGCCCCCATGATTTGCGTGAGTAGAAGAATTATACTTGTTCCAAATATGCTTAAGGCCAACGGTTTGAGTAATCCATCAAAAGCGCCATGTATTTCAAGTTTTCGTGTTGATTTGAGCTGTAATAACAAAGGAAAAACCATCAGCAAGGGTGCATAGCCTATCCATCCATCAGCTATGTTAGTAAGCCCCGCCATGAAGCTTGTAATGCTGCCCAATACCAATATACTATGATAGGTTTTGGCGCTTTTTAGACCTAAAAAAGCAGCCACGGTTTTTTTTCCAGCCTTGGTGTCGTTTTGCATGTCACGCATATTGTTTAAGTTCAAAACCGCTGTGCTCAACCCCCCTATAGCAAAAGCAAACCACCATATATGAGGGTCTAATTGTTTGGTCTGTAAGTAAAATGATCCACCAACAGCAAGCAGTCCAAAAAAGGCGAATACAAATACATCTCCTAAAGCATGGTAGCCATAGGCTCCTTTACCAGCTGTATACTTATAGGCAGCCACTATGGCAACTACTGCCAAGCCTAAAAAAGTGAAGACGCTTTTTGTTTCTCCTGCTTCAAATGCTATGGAAACGGTAGCTGCTGCCAACAAGAACCCAACGACAGCAGTAATCACGATACCTTTTAAAAGGGTTTTTGGTGACAGGAGATTTTGCTGCAAAACGCGTTTGGGTCCAATGCGTTCATGGTTATCGGTTCCTTTGATACCATCGCCATAGTCGTTAGCGAAATTAGATAGTATTTGGAACACGATAGCTGTTAGTAAGGTGCCTCCAAAGGCATAAGGACAAAACTCCTCGTTTTGGATGGCCAATGCATTGCCCACAACAATCCCAGCAACAGACAAGGGTAAGGTGCGCAGTCGTGCTGCAGTTACCCAAATCGTTAACAAGGATTTTTGCGACACTATGGAAACTTTGGATATTGCTTGAAGTTGGGCTTACGCTTTTCTAAAAAGGCATTTTTACCTTCTTGGGCTTCGTCCATGAGGTAATACATAAGCGTTGCGTCACCTGCAAGTTGCATAATGCCATGTTGACCATCAAGTTCGGCATTCATACAGCGTTTGATCATGCGCAATGCCAAAGGGCTGCGCTGTTGCATGATTTGACACCAGTCAACTACGGAGTCTTCCAGTTTTTCTAGCGGAACAACCTTGTTGATCAGTCCCATGTCTAATGCTTCTTGAGCAGAATATTGCTGACATAAAAACCAAATTTCTCGTGCCTTTTTCTGGCCTACGTGCCTTGCAAGATAGGATGATCCAAATCCTCCGTCAAAGCTACCTACTTTTGGACCTGTTTGTCCAAAAATGGCATTTTCACTTGCAATGGTTAGATCGCAAACCACATGAAGCACGTGTCCGCCTCCAATTGCATATCCATTGACCATAGCCACAACGGGCTTAGGAATTTCACGAATTTTTTTGTGGAGGTCCAATACATTCAGGCGTGGAACACCGTCCTCACCCACATAGCCACCCACGCCTTTTACGTTTTGATCACCGCCGCTACAAAACGCTTTTTCGCCTGCGCCGGTAAATACCACTACGTCGATGTCTTCGCGTTCGCGACAGATATCCATGGCTTCCAACATTTGGTTGTTGGTCTCAGGTCGAAAGGCGTTATAAACACCTTCTCTATCTATGGTGATTTTAGCGATTCCTTTAAAAAATTCGAAGCGGATGTCGCTATATGCTTTGATGGTTTCCCATATTCTCATAATTGTTGATTTAATTCGTTTGTAACCATGGCCTTAAAATAATCTAAAAGTACCACATTGTTTGTTTTTCTGGGGGTGCAAATCTCTAAAATTTTAGCTTTACCACCAGGCTTAAAAAATGTCTTTAAGGCTTGTTTTAAACCCCACTTGGTTTGAACACGCTTATAGCCCAACCCAAAACTTTTCGCCACATTTCGGGCATTGCGATTGTGGATAGTTTCAAAGTAGTTATCGTACTTGGGGGTGTCTTTGTCTTCTGAAAGTATCCTAAAAATACCACCCCCTTGATTGTTAATTACAATAATGCGTATATCCTGTGGGATATAATTATTCCACAAGCCATTGATATCGTAAAAAAAGCTTAGATCACCGGAGATTAATACCGTTTGTTTGGGATTGATTTGCGCAGCTCCCATAGCGGTTGCCGTACTCCCATCTATACCCGCAGTGCCTCTGTTACAGAATACTTCTGTACCTGTTAGTAAATCAAATAATTGAATGTAACGTACTGGAGAACTGTTAGCTATTTGTAAATGTATATTTTGTGGAAGCGCAGTTGTAATCATATCAAAAACACGCAGGTCAGAAAAGGGAGCTTTTTTTAAATAACCAGCAGCTGTTTGAAGGTATCTGTTGTAGTGTGATAGCATCCTTGGTTGGTAGTTACCCTTAGACACTGTTTTTAAGCTATTTAGGGTTGCTGCAGCCGGTGCATCAAGATGTGCTGTTAAATAGAAAAAGGTGTCATTTGCTGAAGTTTCCCCTAGGTGGAAGTGATGCTTTGCTTTGTGTTCACGCAGGAAAAATTTGATTTTCTTTGAGACTACCATACCACCAGTAGTAATTAGTAAATCTGGTTGTAAATTTGACTGGTTATTGGGCTCTAGTTCTAGAGGCGCCATTAGGCAGTCAATAGCACCGATAGCCTTTGGATTTGAAAAGTTAGAGGTCTTTTCGGTAAGCACCAACACAGTTGGGTCTTTGAGTACTTTGGAAAGAACAGCTGAAAGTTCTGCATTGGGTTTTGATACCCCAACTAAAATCATTTTTCTTTTTGCTTTATCCCATAGCGACTGTAGATTTGAGATATCCGTCTCTAGATCAGCAGTAGCTTGCAATTTTGGCTTTGGGAAGGGGATGGGGGTTGTGGTCATCCCATATAAGGGCTCTTCCATAGGAATATTTAGATGTACTGGTCCTTTGCTGTGGTTTGCCAATGCAAACACGCGTTGCAGTTCTGCAATATTGTGAGCTTGGTGTTTTTCTTGCAGATTAGCTACTTCTTTTTGACTGGGCTTGTTAGCAAAAAAAGTTTGTTTGTTGCTTTTTAGTAGGGTTTCGGTAGCATGCGAAACGTCAGGAAGTAAAATAGCAGCGCTTAAAAGATGCGGCCCAAAAACCCCTTCTTGTTCAATAGTTTGTCCATCGCCAATTCCGATGCGATGCGGCATACGATCTGCGGATAGGATTACCAATGGTATACCACTGTAATAGGCTTCTGCCACGGCAGGGTAGTAGTTCAAAAGTGCTGATCCAGAAGTACAGACTACCGCAACAGGTTGATCTAGCTGCTGGGCCATGCCCAATGCAAAAAATGCAGCAGCGCGTTCGTCGACTATACTATATGTCTTAAAAAATGTATTTTCAGTGAAACCATTCGTAAGGGGTGCATTCCGCGATCCGGCAGAAATAACAACGTGCTCAATACCGTATTGCTCACAATAAAATACAACTGCTTGTGGCAGCGGTATTTCTGTGAAGCGTAAATGCTTTGATTTGGAATCGGGTTTCATAGCCCTGCAAAAGTACAAAACCGAATGTGAGTGTACTAACGCTCATATTTTATATGACATTCAACAAGGTTTCGGCCTTGCGTTGACTCTCTTCCCACTCTGATTTTACGTTGCTTTCGACTGTTATGCCACCTCCCATGTAGAGCGTGAGTTGTGTTTCTTCTATTGCCGCACAGCGTAAATTGACATATATATGTGCCTTTTCTTTTTCTACAGGCCCCAAAAAGCCTGCATAGTAGTTGCGTTGATGTGTTTCAAAAGTTTCAATGAAAGTAAGGCTTTTATATACGGGCACACCAGAAACAGCTGGAGTTGGGTGCAGTGCTTGAACAAGAACTAACAAGGCTACATCATTAATTTCAAATTCGAAATCAGTACAAATATGTACCAGGTTTCCAGCTCTTTTGGTGTAGACAGCAGATGGTTTTATATTGTGCTTTGGGTACAATACGTTCAATTGTTGCTCAATAAAATGGGCAACCATTTGTTGCTCTGCAATTTCCTTATTGGACCATTTTGTTGGTTTATTTTCATGGTAGGCTAACGTTCCTGCCAGCGCCATGGTTTTGCATTTCCCAGCTTTTAGGCTTAACAGTGTTTCGGGTGTTGCCCCCATCCATGTACCTGTTTTGGGGTGTGACCAATAGTAAACCATAGCATTGGGGTAGGCATCTAAGAGTCGAACAAAAGAATCGGCTATATTTTGCTTGAATTCTTGTTTATGAAGCCGTGATACGACCACTTTTTGAATGTCACCTTTACCTATGGCTGTAATGGCATTTGTCACCAAGTCATTATAATATGCTTTTTGAGCAGTTGTTTCAGTTGCAGTTAATGTTTTGGTCCTGACTTTGGGACTAGGAATGGCGACTTGGGAAATGCGGTGGTTTGGAATATAAATAAATTGATTTGTGCGTTTAAAGGGGGCAAACACAAATCCACTTTCTGTCAAAGAAGTTGTTGTATGTAGTCTAGTGTCGTTTTGCTGTATGAGTTTGAGGGAATTGGTATTGGGTAAACGATACAGCACAAATGGGCGTTTGTCACGCCTCAATTGGGCAAATAGCTCGTAAAAGTTGTTTTCGATTTTCATCTCAGCAGGCGCAAAATTACATACTGTAAATTGAATTTTAGCACTTCCTTATAATATTCTGATTTTTTGAGATAATTATTCCTTCTTTTGCACGGCTGTTTAAAGAAGAAATAAAAACAGCTAAAAAATTATTTGAAAGCGACAAAAATTATACTACATTTGCAGCCCTTTAAATAAAGGATCAAAGCAAGTATAACGTATGCCAACCATATCGCAACTAGTTCGAAAAGGTCGCAAAGACCTTGCAAAGAAGAGTAAATCAGCAGCTTTGGATTCATGTCCACAGCGAAGAGGTGTGTGTACCCGTGTGTACACCACTACACCTAAAAAGCCTAATTCTGCCATGCGGAAAGTGGCAAGGGTGCGCCTGACCAATGGAAATGAGGTAAATGCCTACATTCCAGGGGAAGGACACAACCTGCAAGAGCACTCCATAGTGCTTGTGCGCGGAGGTCGTGTAAAAGATTTACCTGGTGTTCGCTACCACATTGTTCGTGGTGCGCTTGACACCGCTGGTGTAGAAGGCCGCTTACAGCGTCGTTCTAAGTATGGTGCTAAACGACCAAAAAAATAGTTTAGACCTGATATGATAATATGACGTTCAAGCTTGCTTGAACCACTCAAACCCAGAATATGAGAAAAAGAAAGGCGAAAAAACGCCCGTTACTTCCCGACCCGCGATTTAATGACCAACTGGTCACGCGTTTTGTCAACAACCTGATGTGGAATGGAAAAAAATCAGTAGCACTCAAGATCTTTTACGATGCGATCGATATCGTAGATTCAAAAAAACAAGACGAAGAAAAAGATGCACTCCAACACTGGAAAGATGCATTGTCTAATGTGATGCCCCATGTTGAGGTTCGCAGTCGTCGTGTAGGTGGTGCTACCTTTCAAATACCAATGCAAATACGCCCAGACAGAAAAATATCTATGGCCATGAAGTGGTTGATTAGCTATGCGCGTAAACGCAATGAAAAATCGATGGCGCAAAAGTTAGCTGCCGAGATTCTAGCTGCTGAAAAAGAAGAAGGTTCTGCCGTTAAGAAACGTACAGACACCCACAAGATGGCAGAAGCTAACAAAGCATTTTCTCACTTTAGATTTTAACAAAAAGTAGCATATCCAATCATGGCAAGAGATTTAAAATATACACGTAACATTGGGATTGCAGCGCATATTGACGCTGGAAAGACCACTACCACCGAGCGTATTTTATATTACACAGGTGTTAGCCACAAAATTGGTGAGGTACACGATGGTGCCGCAACAATGGACTGGATGGAACAAGAGCAAGAGCGTGGTATTACCATTACTTCTGCAGCAACCACTTGTGAGTGGACATTTCCAACAGATCAAGGTAAGCCAGTTGATGGTGCAAAACCTTATCATTTTAATATTATTGACACACCTGGTCACGTTGACTTTACCGTTGAGGTAAACCGTTCATTACGTGTATTAGATGGGTTGGTATTTTTGTTTTCTGCCGTTGATGGTGTTGAGCCACAATCAGAAACAAACTGGCGTTTGGCTGACAACTACAAGGTGCCACGTATGGGCTTTGTTAACAAGATGGACCGTCAAGGATCAAACTTCTTGAATGTTTGTAAGCAGGTTCGCGAGATGTTGAAATCAAACGCAGTACCTATTGTATTGCCTATTGGTGATGAAGATAACTTTAGAGGATGTGTTGATCTAGTAAAGAATCGTGCAATTATTTGGCATGAAGAAAACATGGGTGCAACCTTTGATGTTGTAGACATCCCTGAAGACATGAAGGAAGACGTTGAAAAATTTCGTGGTGAGCTTATCGAAGCTGTTGCAGAATATGACGACAACCTTTTGGAAAAATATTTTGAAGATCCAGATAGTATTTCTGAAGACGAAGTGCACAATGCCCTTCGCGCAGCAACGCAAGACATGAGTATCATTCCTATGATTTGTGGCTCTGCATTCAAAAATAAGGGAGTTCAATTTTTGTTAGATGCCGTTTGTCGTTACCTTCCTTCACCAGAAGATAAGGAAGCTATTTTGGGTACTGACCCTAATTCGGGCGATCAAATTTCACGCAAGCCTTCTGTAAACGACCCGTTTGCTGCCTTGGCTTTTAAAATTGCTACCGATCCTTTTGTAGGCCGTTTGGCTTTTTTCCGTGCGTATTCTGGTCGTTTGGACGCAGGTTCTTACGTGTTGAACAACCGTTCTGGTAACAAAGAACGTATTTCACGTATCTATCAGATGCATGCCAACAAGCAAAACTCTATTGACTACATTGAAGCGGGAGATATTGGAGCAGCGGTTGGATTTAAAGACATTAAAACAGGTGATACGCTTTCTGCTGAAAAGGCACCTATTATTTTGGAAAGCATGGACTTCCCTGATCCCGTAATTGGTATCGCGGTTGAACCAAAAACCAAAGCGGATGTAGATAAACTAGGTATGGCCTTGGCCAAACTAGCCGAAGAAGATCCTACCTTCCAGGTAAAAACAGATGAGGCTTCTGGTCAAACCATTATTTCTGGAATGGGTGAGCTTCACCTTGACATTATTGTTGACCGTCTAAGACGAGAGTTTAAGGTTGATGTAAATCAAGGACAGCCACAGGTTGAATACAAAGAAGCCATTACAACTACTACAGACCACCGCGAGGTGTACAAGAAGCAGTCGGGTGGACGTGGTAAGTTTGCCGATATTGTATTTACGCTTGAGCCAGCTGAAGAAGGTAAATCAGGCCTTGAGTTTGTAAACAAAATTAAAGGTGGTAATGTTCCTAAAGAATACATTCCATCTGTAGAAAAAGGATTCAAGCAAGCCATGTCAAATGGCCCATTAGCTGGATTTGAAGTAGATGCCATTAAGGTTACGCTGAAAGACGGATCGTTCCACCCTGTGGATTCGGATTCACTGTCTTTTGAGTTAGCTGCAAAAATTGGTTATAAAGAAGCTGCGAAGGCCGCAGGTGCCGTTATTATGGAGCCCATCATGAAGTTGGAGGTATTAACTCCAGAAGAAAACATGGGTGATATTGTAGGGGATCTTAACCGCCGTCGCGGACAAGTGAATAGTATGGATGACCGTGCTGGATCAAAAGTTGTAAAGGGCAATGTGCCACTTTCAGAAATGTTTGGTTATGTAACTTCGTTACGTACACTTTCTTCTGGACGTGCAACTTCCACTATGGAGTTTTCACACTATGAACAAACACCACAAAATATTTCATCTGAAGTAATTGCGGCAGCAACAGGTCAGAGCTAAAAATATAAACGATGAGTCAGAAAATTAGAATAAAACTTAAATCGTACGACCACAACTTGGTAGATCGCTCTGCTGAGAAGATCGTCAAAACAGTTAAGTCTACTGGTGCGGTAGTAACAGGTCCTATTCCGCTACCTACACACAAAAAGCTTTTTACCGTTTTGCGTTCACCTCACGTAAACAAAAAAGCACGTGAACAGTTCCAACTGAGTTCTTATAAGCGCTTGTTGGATATTTACAGCTCTTCATCAAAGACCATTGACGCCTTGATGAAACTTGAGTTACCTAGTGGCGTTGAAGTAGAAATTAAAGTATAACATCCCTTTAGGGGAGTAAACACTCAGATTATGTCTGGTTTGATAGGAAGAAAAATTGGTATGACAAGCATCTTTGACGAGAATGGGAAGAACCTTCCCTGTACTGTTATTGAAGCAGGTCCTTGCGTTGTTACACAAGTGAGATCCAAAGACGTTGATGGCTACGATGCCTTACAACTCGGTTTTGATGATAAACCTGATCGTAAAGTAACGAAAGCTGCCAGCGGACACTTTAAAAAAGCAAGTACTACGCCCAAGCGTAAACTTGTTGAATTTCAAGGCTTCGATACGGAGCATAAACTTGGTGATACCATCACAGTTGACCACTTTACTGCGGGTGAATTTGTTGATATCACGGGAACTTCCAAAGGAAAAGGATTCCAAGGGGTTGTAAAACGTCACGGTTTTGCCGGTGTTGGTCAAGCGACACACGGTCAACACAACCGTTTAAGAGCTCCTGGATCTATCGGTGCAGCTTCATACCCAGCACGTGTGTTCAAAGGAATGCGCATGGCAGGTCAAATGGGGTACGAAAAGGTTACTGTTCAAAACCTTAAAGTTTTGCAAGTTGTTCCTGAGAAAAATTTATTGGTGGTTAAAGGTTGTGTACCTGGTCACAAGAATGCATTTATATTAATTCGTAAATAATGAAAGTAGCCATAGTTGACATTAACGGAAAAGAAACAGGTCGCACTGTTGCTCTAGACAAAGCTATTTTTGGTGTTGAACCAAATGAACATGCGTTGTATTTAGATGTAAAGCAATACCTAGCACACCAACGACAAGGAACGCACAAAACCAAAGAACGTGCAGAGATTGTGGGTAGTACACGCAAGATCAAGAAACAAAAAGGTACAGGTACTGCTCGTGCGGGTAGCATCAAAAACCCATTGTTCCGTGGTGGTGGACGTGTATTTGGACCTAGAGTTAGGTCTTACAACCAGAAAGTGAACAAAAACGTTAAACGTTTGGCTCGCAAGTCTGCTTTTAGCCTTAAGGCACAGCAAAAAAATATTACGGTTGTTGAAGACTTTCAGTTTGATGCACCAAAAACAAAATCATTTCAAGCAGCACTTAGTGCACTTGGTATCTCTGATAAAAAATCACTTTGGGTATTGGGTAGAGCCAATAAAAATGTGTTTTTATCTGGACGTAACCTTATCAAAACAGAGGTGCTAACAAACTATGAGTTGAACACATATAAAATAATGAATGCCCAGCATTTGGTTCTTGCAGAAAGTGCCGTTGCTGCCATTGAAGCTAACCTGAGTAAATAACAAAAGATGCGTATTTTACTAAAACCTGTTATTACCGAAAAGGCAACTCGCGAGAGTGAGTTGAGAAACCGTTATACTTTCTTGGTTGATCCAAAAGCCAATAAAGTTGAAATTAAAAAAGCAGTTGAGGCAACTTACGGCGTTTCCGTCGAAAAAGTGCGCACACTTAATTACGGTCCTGCAAGACGCTCACGTTATACTAAAAATGGTATACAGCATTCAAAGACCAACGCTACCAAACGCGCAGTTGTGGAAGTAGCAGAGGGAGAAAATATTGATTTTTATAGTAATTTATAAAATAGGATATGTCAGTTAGAAAACTAAAACCTATAACACCTGGACAGCGCGGTAGAGTGGTCAATGGAAACGACGCCATCACCACTGATAAGCCGGAGAAAAGCTTGCTTGCTCCGAAAAAACGTTCAGGCGGTCGTAACAACAGCGGACGCATGACGTCACGCTACATCGGTGGTGGACACAAAAAACGCTACCGTTTAATCGATTTTAAACGTGATCGTTTTGATTCACCTGCAGAGGTGAAAACCATTGAATATGATCCAAATCGATCTGCATTTATTGCCTTGATTCAATTCGAAGACGGCGAGAAGCGATACATTATTGCGCAAAGCGGTCTTAAAGTTGGACAAAAGGTCGTTTCTGCTGAAAAGGCGCAACCCGAAATCGGAAATGCCATGCCTTTGGAAAATATTCCATTGGGTACCATCATTTCTTGTATCGAGCTTCGTCCCGGTCAAGGAGCATCCATTGCTCGTAGTGCTGGTGCTTTTGCACAGTTAATGGCACGTGACGGTAGGTTTGCAACCATTAAATTACCCTCTGGTGAAACACGCTTGATATTAACCACATGTATGGCTACTATCGGTACGGTTTCCAATTCAGACCACCAATTGGTTGTTTCTGGTAAGGCGGGTCGTAGTCGTTGGTTAGGACGTCGTCCAAGAACGCGTCCAGTGGTGATGAACCCTGTTGATCACCCTATGGGTGGTGGTGAAGGGCGTGCTTCTGGAGGTCACCCACGTTCACGTAACGGTATTCCTGCAAAAGGATACAGAACACGTAACAAGAACAAGGCGTCAAATAAGTATATAATTGAACGTAGAAAAAAATAAACTATGGCTCGATCACTAAAAAAAGGACCTTACGTACACTATAGCTTGATAAAGAAAGTGCAAGCTAACGTAGCATCAGGAAAAAAATCTGTAATTAAAACGTGGTCTCGTGCCTCGATGATCATTCCAGATTTTGTAGGACAAACCATTGCCGTACACAACGGCCGTCAGTTTGTACCTGTATATGTTACTGAAAACATGGTAGGTCATAAGCTTGGTGAATTTTCACCCACTCGTTCATTCCGAGGTCACGCAGGAGCTAAAAACAAGGGAAAAAAATAAGCTATGGGAGTTCGTAAAAAGGAAATGGCAGCACAATTGAAAGAAGTCCGTAAGCACCTTGCTATCGCAAAACTCAATGACTGTCCTACATCACCGAGAAAAATGCGTCTTATGGCAGATTTAATTCGTGGAAACGAAGTAGAAAAAGCATTGTCTGTTCTACGTTTTAGCGCAAAGGAATCTTCAAAAAGACTTGAAAAACTCTTGTTGTCTGCAATTGCAAACTGGCAAGCAAAAAATGAAGATGCCGATATTGAAAAAGCAGGTCTTTATATTAAAGAAATTCGTGTGGATAGTGGAGCAATGCTTAAGCGTTTGCGTCCAGCACCACAAGGAAGAGGTCATCGAATTAGAAAACGTTCCAACCATGTTACTATGGTGTTGGGAGCACAAGATAACGCACAAAGCTAATACCGAATATGGGACAAAAGACAAATCCAATTGGCAATAGATTAGGTATCATCCGTGGATGGGAATCCAACTGGTATGGTGGAAACGATTACGGAGATAAGCTAGCCGAAGACGATAAAATTCGTCGCTATGTGCATGCACGTCTTGCCAAGGCAAGCGTTTCTCGTGTAATCATTGAACGTACGCTAAAGTTGGTTACCATTACCATTACAACGGCCCGCCCGGGTATCATTATTGGTAAAGGTGGTCAAGAAGTTGATAAGCTTAAAGAAGAGCTTAAGAAAATCACAAACAAGGAAGTTCAGTTGAACATTTTTGAAATCAAGCGCCCTGAGTTGGAAGCCCAACTTGTAGGTGCTAGTATTGCACGTCAAATTGAGAGTCGTATATCATATCGTCGTGCTATTAAAATGGCAATTACAGCTGCAATGCGTATGAACGCAGAAGGCATTAAAGTACAGATTTCAGGCCGTTTGAATGGTGCTGAGATGGCGCGCTCCGAAAGCTATAAAGATGGTCGTATTCCGTTGTCTACGTTCCGTGCAGATATTGATTATGCTTTGGTTGAAGCGCATACTACTTATGGTAGATTGGGCATCAAAGTATGGATTATGAAAGGTGAAGTTTATGGCAAGCGTGAGTTGTCTCCTCTAGTGGGAATGAGCTTGAATGCTGCCAAAGGTAAAAACGATAAACGCGGTGGACGAGTTCCTCGCCGTAGAAATTAAACGTTAGATCATGTTACAACCAAAAAGAACAAAACACCGTAAAATGCAGAAAGGCCGTATGAAAGGCCTATCGCAGCGCGGACATGTACTATCCAATGGCATGTATGGTATCAAGGCGCTTGATTCCAAGTTTATCACGTCTCGCCAAATTGAGGCTGCACGAATTGCTGCTACACGTTACATGAAACGTGAAGGACAATTGTGGATTAAGATTTTTCCAGATAAGCCCATCACTAAAAAACCACTTGAGGTTCGTATGGGTAAAGGTAAAGGGGCATTAGATCACTATGTGGCTGTTGTCAAACCTGGACGTATCATGTTCGAGATTTCAGGTGTGCCTATCGACGTTGCTAAAGAAGCATTACGCTTAGCAGCTCAAAAATTACCAGTTAAAACAAAGTTTATTATCGCTCGCGATTACGAAGCATAAGAAGTAGATATGAAACAGACAGAAATTAATGAGTCATCGGTTGAGGAGCTAAACGAAAAGCTAGCTGCTTTTCAAAAAAGCTATGAAAGTGCACGTGCTACACACGCGTTATCACCGCTAGAAAATCCACTTTCTTTGCGTCAGCAGCGTAGAACAATTGCACGTATCAAAACAGAACTCACAAAAAGAACTTTAGAGCAAGCATAGTATGGAAACTAGAAATTTACGTAAAGAACGTATTGGCGTTGTAACGAGTAACAAAATGCAGAAGTCTATTGTTGTTTCTGAAGTAAAACGCGTGAAGCACCCGATGTATGGGAAATTTGTTTTGAAAACAAAGAAGTATGTCGCTCACGATGAAACGAACAATTGCAATATTGGTGATACGGTAAAAATTATGGAAACACGCCCCATGAGCGCATCAAAGTGCTGGCGTTTAGTTGAAATTATTGAAAGAGCTAAATAATGTTACAACAAGAATCAAGACTTAGAGTTGCCGACAATACAGGCGCCAAAGAAGTACTCACCATCCGTGTGTTGGGCGGTACTAAGCGTCGTTACGCTTCTATTGGCGATAAAATAGTTGTTACGGTCAAAGAAGCAACACCCAATGGATCTGTCAAAAAAGGACAGGTATCTACTGCGGTTGTTGTACGCACCAAAAAAGAAATTCGTCGTCCAGACGGATCATATATTCGATTTGACGAAAATGCATGTGTCTTGCTAGATGCACAAGGCGAAATGCGCGGTACGCGTGTTTTTGGTCCTGTTGCACGTGAGCTGCGTGATCGTCAGTTTATGAAAATAATCTCATTAGCTCCTGAAGTACTATAATTATGAGTAAGATAAAACTAAAAAATGGAGATAAAGTACGTGTCATTGCGGGAGACCACAAGGGTACGGAAGGCGAAATAGTTACGCTAATCCGCGAAAAAAACAAAGCGATCGTTTCGGGCGTGAATGTTGTAAAACGACACACCAAACCCAATGCACAAAATCCACAAGGGGGAATTATAGAAAAAGAAGCACCTATTGCTATTTCTAATCTTTCTTTGTTAACTGCTGAAGGACAAACCACTCGAATCGGATATCGCATGGAAGAAGGTAAGAAAGTACGTGTATCACGTAAAACCAATGAAGCTATTTAACATGAGTTATATACCTAGACTTAAGACGGAATATAAAGACCGTATTATTACACGACTAACCGAAGAATTCGGTTACAGCAATATTATGCAAGTACCCAAGCTTGAAAAGATAGTGTTGAGTCGTGGTGTTGGAGCAGCAGTTGCTGACAAAAAACTCGTAGATCATGCAGTTGATGAATTGACCATGATATCTGGACAAAAAGCATTGGCAACGATTTCTAAAAAAGATGTTGCCACATTTAAACTTCGTAAAGGAATGCCTATTGGCGCAAAAGTTACCTTACGTGGAAATAAAATGTACGAATTCTTCGACCGTTTGGTTACGGCTGCACTTCCACGAGTGCGTGACTTCCAAGGGGTAAAGGCAGATGGCTTTGATGGTCGTGGAAATTACAATTTGGGTATTCAAGAACAAATCATCTTCCCTGAAATCGATATCGATAAGGTGAATAAGATATCTGGAATGGACATTACTTTCGTAACATCGGCTAACACCGATAAAGAAGCTAAATCATTGTTAAACGAATTGGGTATGCCCTTTAAGAAAAACTAGTATGGCAAAAGAATCAATGAAGGCCCGTGAGGTCAAAAGAGCAAAACTAGCCGCTAAATATGCTGATAAGCGTGCTGCCTTAAAAGCAGCTGGCGATTATGAAGCGCTACAAAAATTACCTAAAAACGCATCTCCTGTGCGTGGGCACAACCGCTGCAAGCTTACAGGGCGTCCAAAAGGATATATGCGTCAGTTTGGTCTTTCTCGTGTTATGTTCAGAGAAATGGCTAATAAAGGTTTAATCCCGGGAGTTAAAAAAGCGAGCTGGTAAACAAATAAAATTATGAATACAGATCCAATTGCAGATTATTTAACACGCGTTCGTAACGCAAACAGCGCTGGTCACCGCGTAGTTTCGATTCCTGCTTCAAAGTTGAAGCTTGAAATCACAAAGATTTTATTTGACCAAGGCTACATTCTTAGTTACAAGGTTGAAGAAGAGACTGTTCAAAAAAGTATCAAAATTGCTTTAAAGTACGACCGACTTACTAAAGAACCTGTAATTAAAAAATTACAACGAATCAGTACTCCTGGTTTGCGTAAATATGCTTCTTCTGGAGAAATTCCACGTGTATTAAATGGTTTAGGTACTGCCATAGTATCTACATCTCACGGAGTAATGACTGGAAAACAAGCTAAAAAAGAAAACGTAGGTGGTGAGGTAATTTGTTACATACACTAATAAAAAATTGAATTATGTCAAGAATTGGTAATAATCCTATATTAGTTCCAGAAGGCGTCACAGTTGACATCCAATCTGGTGTGATTAACGTTAAAGGGAAGCTAGGCGAATTGGCACAGGCGTTCAGCGATGTTAGTATTGCCCATGAAGATGGTCAGTTGTTGGTTACACGTCCTTCGGATAGCAAACCTCACAGAGCCAAGCACGGTTTGTATCGTGCCCTTGTTGCCAACATGGTTACAGGCGTTTCTATTGGATTTACAAAAGAATTAGAATTGGTTGGTGTAGGTTATCGCGCCAGTAACCAAGGTCAAAAACTTGACCTTGCACTTGGTTTTTCTCACAACATTTTGTTTGAAATTCCAAAAGAGGTTAAGATTGAGACCATATCTGAAAAAGGGAAAAACCCCATTATCAAACTTAGCTCACATGACAATCAGTTGGTTGGATCGGTTGCAGCAAAGATTCGCAGTTTCCGTAAACCAGAACCTTACAAAGGAAAAGGTGTGAAGTTTGTAGGAGAACAAATTAGAAGAAAAGCAGGTAAATCTGCATAAGCATTAGGGATATGAAAATGACAAAAACCCAACGTAGACAACGCATTCAGAATCGCTTCCGAGATACTGTTCTTGGTACTCCTGCTATGCCTCGCATGTCTGTATTTAGAAGCAATAAAGAAATTTATGCGCAAATTGTTAATGATGAAACTGGAGTAACCCTAGCGGCTGCTTCATCTCGAGATAAAGAATTTGAAAAGCATAGTGGAACAAAAATTGAACTTGCACAAAAAGTAGGTAAGGTTATCGGTGAAAAAGCACTTGCTGCTGGTATCTCTTCCATACGTTTTGACCGCGGAGGATATTTATATCATGGACGTGTAAAGTCACTAGCTGACGGCGCAAGAGAAGCAGGACTAAAATTTTAAGTATGTATCAAGATTATAAAAACGTAGAATTTGTAAAACCAGGTGGACTAGATCTTAAAGATCGTTTGGTTGGTGTACAACGAGTTACAAAAGTAACAAAGGGAGGACGGACCTTTGGCTTTTCTGCCATTGTTGTTGTCGGAGACGAAAATGGAGTTGTTGGACAAGGTTTAGGGAAATCGAAAGAAGTTGCTGAAGCCATATCCAAAGCTGTTGAAGATGCCAAAAAGAATTTGGTACGTATTCCTATCAATAAGGGTACACTTCCACACCAGCAAAAAGGGAAATACGGCGGTGCCCGTGTTTATCTTCAACCAGCCTCTGATGGTACTGGAGTTATTGCAGGTGGTGCTGTTCGTGCTGTACTTGAGGCCGTGGGAGTTCACAATGTATTGTCAAAATCTCAAGGTTCTTCAAATCCACACAACGTGGTGAAGGCTACTTTTGATGCATTATTGCAATTACGCGATGCCAACACAGTTGCAAAGCAACGTGGCATTTCACTTGATAAAGTTTTTAACGGATAAACATGGCAAAGATTAAAGTTACACAAGTAAAGAGTAATATCAAGCGTCCTGAAGATCAAAAACGTACGCTTGCTGCTCTTGGTTTACATAAGATTGGTCAGGTTGTTGAACATGAAGATACAACTACTATTATGGGTATGGTTAATAAAATAAAACATTTGGTAACTGTCCAAAACGTTTAATATGGAATTAGGAAATTTAAAGCCTGCTAAAGGCTCGGTGAAAGGCGTAAGTAAACGTTTAGGTAGGGGGCAGGGTTCTGGTAACGGTGGTACTGCTTCACGTGGTCATAAAGGAGCCAAATCTCGCTCTGGTTATTCCAAGAAGATTGGTTTTGAAGGTGGACAAATGCCACTACAACGTCGTGTGCCTAAGTTTGGTTTTACCAACATCAACAGAAAAGAATATGCAGGTATCAATCTTGATAAACTTCAAGAATTAGCCGATGCTAAAAAAATCAAAACTAAAGTTGACCAAGAAGCAATGATACAATTGCGATTGGTAGGCAAAAATGACTTGATTAAAATTTTAGGACGTGGTACTTTATCTGCAAAGCTCAAGGTGAGTGCTCACAAATTTACTGCAACTGCAAAAGCCGCTATAGAAGCAGCTGGAGGAGAAGCCATTACGATTTAAGCAAATGAAAAGATTAATAGAGGTCTTAGCGAATATTTGGAAAATAGAGGAACTCAAGAACCGCATCTTGGTGACCCTTGGATTTCTTGTTGTTTACCGTATTGGCGCACAGGTAGTTTTACCTGGAATTGACCCTGTTCAACTTTCTCAACTAACAAGCAAAACCAGCGGCGGTGGACTACTTGGCGTGTTAAACATGTTTACGGGTGGTGCATTTGCAAATGCGTCTGTTTTTGCCTTGGGTATTATGCCCTATATCTCTGCTTCTATTGTAGTACAGCTTATGGGAATTGCTGTTCCTTATTTACAGAAACTTCAAAAAGAAGGGGAAAGTGGTCGTCGTAGAATCAACCAAATTACACGATGGTTAACAATTGGTATTTGTGTATTCCAAGCGCCTGCTTATTTGTATTCTTTAGGCGCACTTGGTGTTCCTGAGTCTGCTTTTGTGCTAGGAAAAGGTCTTGGTTTTATGGTTCCTTCTGTTATTATACTTGTTACCGGAACCATCTTTGCGATGTGGCTTGGTGAAAAGATAACCGACAAGGGGATTGGAAACGGTATATCACTTCTTATTACTGTTGGTATTGTAGCAACGTTACCCATGTCTTTTGCCCAAGAATTTATCTCAAGAGTTACTGAGAACAACGGAGGTCCTATTGTTATTGTAATCGAACTTATGGTGTGGATCGCAATAAATGCCATCTGTATCTTATTGGTAATGGCGGTGCGTCAGATACCTGTTCAATATGCACGTAGAACTGCCTCTGGTGGAATTGACAAAAATCAAATTGGAGCACGTCAGTATATCCCTCTCAAGCTAAACGCTTCAGGTGTAATGCCTATTATATTTGCACAAGCATTGATGTTTGTTCCCTCCTCTATGGGAAGTCTTTTGGGCTCTGACAGCGGCTTTGGGCAATGGTTACAAGCTTCTTTTTCTGACATATTTGGACTTTGGTATAACATTTTGTTTGCTGTCCTAATTATTGTTTTCACCTATTTTTATACAGCTATTACGGTTCCGACCAACAAGATGGCCGATGACTTAAAGCGAAGTGGTGGTTTTGTTCCTGGTGTTCGTCCAGGTACCGAAACAGCAGACTTCCTAGACCGTATTATGTCGCAAATTACCTTCCCGGGCTCGCTGTTTTTAGCAGCGGTTGCCGTGTTACCTGCGGTGGTATTCCACTTATTTGGTATGCAACAAGGATGGGCGTTGTTCTATGGCGGAACTTCCCTTCTTATTATGGTAGGTGTAGCGATTGATACCATTCAGCAAATCAATGCGTATTTGTTGAACCGTCATTATGATGGGTTGATGAAAACAGGTAGCAAACGAAATAAAACAGCAGGAAACTAATGGCAAAGCAAGCAGCTATAGAACAAGATGGCCAAATCATTGAGGCACTTTCCAATGCGATGTTTCGCGTAGAGTTGGAAAATGGCCACGTGGTTACGGCACATATCTCTGGGAAGATGCGCATGTACTATATTAAGCTCCTTCCTGGTGATAAAGTAAAGTTGGAGATGTCCCCTTATGATTTAACAAAGGCACGCATCACATTTAGATATTAAGATATGAAAGTTAGAGCATCACTTAAAAAAAGAAGCGCCGACTGCAAGATTGTACGTCGCAAGGGACGCTTATACGTAATTAACAAAAAGAACCCTAGGTTTAAACAAAGACAAGGATAATTATGGCTAGAATTTCTGGAGTAGATATTCCCAAACAAAAAAGAGGCGTCATTTCGCTAACCTATATATATGGGGTTGGCCGCAGCCGTGCTAAAGCAATTTTAGCTACTGCTGCCGTCGACGAAAGCAAAAAAGTACATGAATGGAATGACGACGAAATTGGTCGTATCCGTGATGCTGTTGCTTCATTTACAATCGAAGGTGAACTTCGTTCTGAAACCCAATTGAACATCAAGCGATTGATGGACATCGGTTCTTTCAGAGGTATTCGTCACCGTGTTGGTTTACCACTTCGTGGTCAACGCACCAAGAATAACTCAAGAACACGTAAAGGAAAACGCAAAACAGTTGCTAACAAAAAGAAAGTAACTAAATAAAGTAGTTGACAGATGGCAAAATCAAGTTCAAAAAAGCGTAAAGTTGTGGTGGAAGCCCTTGGCGAAGCCCACATTAACGCATCGTTTAATAATATCATTGTATCCCTAACCAACAATAAAGGTGAGGTCATTTCATGGTCTTCTGCAGGTAAGATGGGCTTTAGAGGCTCAAAGAAAAACACGCCTTATGCTGCACAACTTGCAGCCGAAGACGCTGCAAAAGTAGCTCAAGAAGCAGGCCTTAGAAAGGTAAAAGTTTTTGTAAAGGGACCAGGTAACGGACGCGAGTCAGCGATCAGAACCCTTCACAATGGTGGCATTGAAGTCACCGAAATAGTTGACGTGACGCCTATGCCGCACAACGGTTGTCGTCCACCAAAAAGACGTAGAGTTTAATACTAACCTCGCTGGCGAAGGATTGACCTTAATTCCCAGCACTTAATTTTATAATATGGCAAGATATACTGGTCCAAAGACAAAAATCGCCCGTAAGTTTGGCGAAGCTATATTCGGCGAAGACAAGTCGTTTGAAAAGCGTAATTACCCTCCTGGACAACACGGAAATAACCGTCGTAGACCCAAAAAATCGGAATATGCAATCCAGTTAATGGAAAAGCAAAAAGCGAAATTTACCTATGGTATTTTAGAGCGTCAGTTCCGCAATCTTTTTCTTAAAGCTAATGCTAGTAAGGATGTAACAGGTGAAGTACTACTTCAACTCTGTGAATCTCGACTAGACAACTTGGTATACCGCTTAGGCATTGCACCAACTAGAAGCGCTGCTCGCCAACTTGTGGGGCATCGTCACATTACTTTAAACGGAGAAATCATGAACATTCCTTCATGCCAAGTTAAGGTTGGTGATGTCATTGGTGTTCGTGAAAAATCTAAATCGCTTGAAGTAATCGAGCGTTCACTATCTGTTGCTAGCCACGATTTAGAGTGGTTGACTTGGAATGATGCAACACTTGAAGGCACACTGGTTTCCGTTCCTACCCGTGAGCAAATCACAGAAAATATAAAGGAGCAACTAATTGTCGAATTGTATTCAAAATAATCCTATGGCACTATTTAATTTTCAGAAACCAGATAAGGTAATCATGATTGATTCAGACGAATTCGAAGGTAAATTCGAATTTCGTCCATTAGAGCCTGGGTATGGGCTAACGGTTGGAAACGCGCTGCGTCGTGTGATGCTTGCATCGCTTGAAGGTTTTGCGATTACTTCCGTACGAATCGACAAGGTTGACCACGAATTTTCTACACTCCCTGGAGTTGTGGAAGATGTTACAGAAATGATTTTGAACCTCAAACAGGTTCGTTTTAAACAACAAATCGAGTCTGTTGATAGCGAATCCGTTAGTGTGGCTGTTTCAGGACAAAAACAACTTACAGCTGGTGATTTACAGAAGTTTATCTCTGGTTTTCAAGTGTTGAACCCAGAATTGGTTATTTGTAATATGGACGATAGTGTTCAGCTAAACTTTGAGTTTACCATTGAAAAAGGACGTGGTTACGTTCCTGCAGAGGAAAACAAAAAGGCAACTGCGCCTATCGGAACCATTGCTATTGATTCGATTTACACACCAATCAAAAACGTGAAATACACGATTGAAAATTTCCGTGTAGAGCAAAAAACAGATTACGAAAAGCTGATTTTTGAAATCATAACAGACGGTTCTATTCATCCAAAAGATGCGTTAACCGAAGCAGCAAAAACATTGATTCACCACTTTATGTTGTTCTCTGACGAACGCATAACACTTGAAGCTGATGAAATTGCTGAAACAGAAACCTATGATGAAGAATCACTTCATATGCGTCAATTGCTAAAGACAAAACTTATTGATATGGATTTATCTGTACGTGCGCTTAACTGTCTTAAAGCAGCTGAAGTTGATACACTAGGTGACTTGGTATCCTTCAATAAAAGTGACTTGATGAAGTTTAGAAACTTCGGAAAAAAATCACTTACGGAGCTTGAGGAATTGGTAATTGCCAAAGGTCTTAACTTCGGTATGGATTTGGCTAAATACAAACTGGATAAAGACTAAGGTCGCAATAGCTACTTATCATGAGACACGGAAAGAAAGTTGCCCACTTAGGGCGTACAAATACCCACAGAAAAGCGATGCTAGCCAATATGGCATCTTCGTTAATTGAACACAAACGTATCAATACGACAGTAGCCAAGGCTAAGGCCTTGAAACAGTTTGTTGAGCCGCTTGTTACGCGTTCAAAAGAAGACACAACACATAACCGTCGTATTGTTTTTAGAGCCTTGCGTAATAAGTATGCAGTAACCGAATTGTTTCGTATTGTTTCTGAGAAAGTTGGTAATCGCCCAGGAGGGTACACACGTATAATCAAACTTGGAAACAGGCTAGGGGACAACGCTGATATGGCATTAATCGAATTGGTAGACTTCAATGAAGTTTATGAAACCGATAAGCCAAAGAAGAAAAAATCCAGACGTAGAGTTGCTAAAAAAGCAGCTCCTGCTGAAGTAACAGTAGAAGAAGTTACTGAAGAAGCGCCTATAGCAGACGAAGCTTCTGCTGAAGTAGCCGCAGAAGCAGCTGATGAATCAGCATCTTCAGAAGAAGAAAACAAGGCAGAATAAGTTTTTAATAGCCTTTTAATAAATCAAAGGATAAACCAGTGGGTTTATCCTTTTTTTTGTGTTAATTTTACAGAAATACTTTAAACCAAAATGAGTCAATACCTCTCTCGTAATAAAGCACTTATCTTGCTCGAAGACGGAACGGTATTTCACGGCAAATCTATTGGAATTGAAGGCCAAGCTTTTGGCGAGTTATGCTTTAATACGGGCATGACAGGTTATCAAGAGATTTTTACAGACCCATCTTATTATGGGCAGCTAATGGTTACTACCAATGCACACATTGGAAACTATGGCGTTTTAAATAACGAATCCGAGTCTGATGCCATTCATATTTCAGGACTTATCTGTAAAAACTTCAATACTGGATTTTCACGCGAAGCCGCAGACGGTTCTTTGTTTGATTTTTTCGAAAAGCAACAACTCGTTGCCATTTCTGATGTAGATACACGTGCACTTGTCAGTTATATACGGGACAACGGCGCTATGAATGCCATAATCTCAACACAAACTGAAGACTTAGCTGCATTGAAAAAAAAACTCGCAGATGTGCCATCCATGAAAGGATTAGCCCTTGCACCTAAAGTTTCCACATCCGAACCCTATTATGTGGGTGATGCAAACACACCTTTGAAGGTTGCTGCCTTGGATTTGGGTATCAAGAAAAATATCTTGCGCAATCTTTCCAGTAGAGGTGTCTTTATTAAGGTTTTTCCATTGAACACTACGTTTGAGGCCATGAACGATTGGAATCCTGATGGTTATTTCTTGTCCAATGGACCTGGCGACCCAGAACCTTTGCATGCTGCTCAGGCTGTTGCCTCCAAGATCATTGATAAAGGACTTCCTTTATTTGGCATCTGTTTGGGACATCAAATTATTGCACTTTCTCAAGGTATTTCAAGCTATAAAATGCTCAACGGTCACCGTGGCATCAACCACCCCGTACTTAATCTTGAAACAGGTAAGGGCGAAATCACTTCTCAAAACCATGGTTTTGCTATCAATAGAGCAGAAACAGAAACACACAAGGATGTGGTGATCACACACAAACATCTTAACGATAATACCGTTGCCGGTATACGCATTGAGGGCAAGCCTTGCTTTTCTGTGCAATACCACCCAGAGGCAAGCCCAGGGCCGCACGATTCATCCTACTTATTTGACCAATTTATTTCACAAATTAACAACCATAAAAAGTAAGCATCATGAGTATCATTTTAAATGTACATGCACGTCAAATCTTTGATTCCAGAGGAAATCCAACCGTAGAGGTTGATGTAATAACAGATACTGGAACCATGGGTCGTGCGGCTGTACCCTCTGGTGCATCAACTGGAGAACACGAGGCCGTTGAATTACGCGATGGAGGAGATGCCTATATGGGCAAGGGTGTCCTGCAGGCAGTTAAAAATGTAAATCAAATTATTTCTCCGGAGCTGCTAGGTGCTTCTGTTTTTGAGCAAGAGGAGATCGATCAAATCATGATTGATTTGGATGGTACACCAAACAAGTCTAAGCTTGGAGCCAATGCTATTTTGGGTGTTTCACTAGCTGTTGCCAAGGCAGCTGCAAACGAATTGGGATTACCACTATACCGCTATATCGGGGGTACACGGGCCATTACCCTTCCTGTTCCCATGATGAACATCATCAATGGTGGTTCACACTCTGATGCGCCTATCGCATTTCAAGAATTTATGATCATGCCCTTGAAAGCAGTTTCGCTTTCACATGCATTACAAATGGGAACGGAAATTTTCCATAACCTTAAGAAAGTACTTAAGGGAAGAAACTTGAGTACTGCTGTTGGCGATGAGGGTGGATTTGCCCCTACACTTGGTGGAACTGAAGACGCTTTGGATACCATTTTATTGGCCATTGAAAAATCAGGTTACAAGCCTGCAGAAGAGGTAATGATTGCACTGGATTGTGCTGCTGCTGAATTTTATGTAGACGGTAAGTATGATTACTCAAAATTTGAAGGAGAAAGCGGAAAAGTACGTTCTTCTCAAGAGCAAGCAGACTACCTTGCTTCATTGGTAGAAAAATACCCTATTATTTCTATTGAGGACGGTATGGACGAAAATGACTGGGAAGGATGGAAATACCTCACAGAGAAAATTGGCGATAAAGCACAATTGGTTGGTGATGATTTATTTGTTACAAACGTAACCCGCTTGAACCGTGGTATAGAAGAAGACATAGCAAACTCCATTTTGATAAAGGTAAATCAAATTGGTTCTTTATCCGAAACCATAGCGGCAGTTCAAATGGCACAAAATGCAGGCTATACCTGTGTGATGTCGCATCGCTCTGGAGAAACAGAAGACAATACGATTGCTGATTTAGCTGTTGCGTTAAACACGGGTCAAATCAAAACAGGCTCACTATCTCGAAGTGACCGTATGGCAAAATACAACCAGTTGTTACGTATTGAAGAAGAGTTAGGAAGAATCGCGTTTTATCCTCAAGATAAAGCGTTTAAAGTGAAGCTTTAATTATATTATCGAAATTAAAAAATGGTAAAATTTGCAAAATTATCCTACGATGGTAAGTCGGTTGAATTCCCTTTGGTTGAAGGAACTGAAGACGAACTTGCAATCGACATCAAGTCCCTGCGTGCTGCAACAAACCTGATAACTCTTGACCCAGGTTTTAAGAATACAGGTTCTTGCCAAAGCGCCATTACTTTTTTGGATGGAGAAAAAGGGGTGCTTCGCTATCGTGGATATGACATTGAAGATTTGGCAAAAAATGCTGATTTTTTAGAAGTTGCCTTTTTATTGATTTTCGGTGAGCTTCCCACCTCAGAACAGCTTGATAAATTTTTAGTAGACATAAAAGAAGAGTCCTATATTGATGAGGACTTAAAGAAGATTCTTGAAAGCTTTCCAAGTGCTGCACACCCAATGGGCGTGTTGTCTTCGCTTACAAGTGCACTAACAGCATTTAACCCCAAAACCTTTGATGTTGAAAGCGAAGATGAAATGTACAGAGCTATTGTCCGTATTATGGGCAAGCTTCCTGTTTTGGTAGCTTGGGTATTTAGAAAAAAATCAGGTCTTCCGCTCAAATATGGCGATTATGCCCTAGGCTATGTGGAGAATATCGCACGCATGATGTTCCGCAAACCCAACAAAGAATACGTTGCCAATCCAATTATAGACCAAGCGCTAAATAAGCTTTTGATATTGCACGCAGAGCACGAACAAAATTGTTCTACCTCAACGGTACGTATTGTTGGATCGTCACATGCAGGCCTTTTTGCATCTGTAGCTGCTGGTATATCAGCCCTTTGGGGTCCATTACACGGAGGTGCAAACCAAGCTGTTGTTGAAATGCTTGAAGACATACGTAAAGACGGGGGAGATATTGATAAATACATGATTAAGGCCAAAGATAAAAGTGATCCTTTCCGATTGATGGGCTTTGGACACAGGGTATATAAAAACTTTGACCCACGGGCACGTATCATTAAGAAAGCCGCCAATGAAGTGCTTGAAAACCTTGGTATAGTTGATCCTGTATTGGAAATTGCTAAAAAATTAGAACAAGCCGCGTTAAATGATCCTTACTTTGCAGATCGTAAACTTTACCCTAATGTTGATTTTTACTCTGGCATTATTTATAGAGCTATGGGAATTTCTACGGAAACCTTTACGGTTATGTTTGCACTTGGCCGTTTGCCCGGTTGGATCGCCCAATGGCGTGAAATGCGATTAAATAAAGAACCTATTGGTCGCCCAAGACAGATATATGTAGGGCAGAACCAAAGACCATTTGTGCCATTGAATAAACGATAAGTCATGGGATAAAACTCTGTATACATTCAGAGACGCAAACGCTTACCCACGTATTGTTGGGTACAGCAGCTGCTATGGGCGCTCCGCCCAATATCCAAGATTTATACGATCCCATTTCCAAAAAGCACATACTCGCTGGAACGTTTCCTAAAAAAGCAGCTTTACAGCGTGCCTTAAGTGACCTTGAACAGGTTTTTTTGCGCTATGGTATAACTGTTCTTCGTCCTGACAATGTCGTGGATTGCAATCAAATATTCGCTCGCGATTTGGGTTTTGTGGTAGACGATATTTTTGTACGTGCCAACATCATCCCACATCGTGAAAAAGAATTGGCAGGGTTAACTTCATTATTGGCACAAATTCCAAGTTCTCAGCAATTGGTTTTTTCAAATGAAGTGCACGTTGAAGGCGGTGATATCATAGTTCACAACGAATATATTTATGTTGGTATCTCAACCCGTCCAGATTACGCAAAATTACTTACAGCAAGAACAAATAAGGCCGCTGTTGCCGCTTTGCAACAGGCTTTTCCCAAAAAAAAAGTTAAGGCTTTTGAGCTTAATAAATCAAATACGATTCAACACAAAAATGCACTGCACTTGGATTGTTGTTTTCAGCCAGTGGGAAAAAGTTTTGCCTTGACTTGCCCTGAAGGCTTTGCTGATATGGATGCCTACAATTGGTTGGTCGCCCATTTTGGTGATGCTAACATATTTGAAGTATCAGCCCTAGAGATGAGTCAGATGATGTGTAATGTGGTATCGATCAGTCCAACCGTAGTGGTGTCAAACACCTCCTTTGTTCGATTAAATACTTGGCTACGCCAACACGGCATTACAGTAGAAGAAGTTGATTTTGATGAAATTGGAAAACAAGGTGGTTTGTTTCGCTGCGTTACCCTGCCCTTATCCCGTACTCCATGAAACCTACCAATCACGTCTTGATGGTACGCCCGGCCAGCTTTCGTGCTAATGAGCAAACCGCTGCAAATAATTACTATCAAAAGCATACCTCCCTGTCTGATGATGCATCGCTCATGCAGGCCCAGTCAGAATTCGATTCCCTAGTATCTTGTTTACGGGCTAATAATATAAATGTTACCATTGTTCAAGATACGGCTACGTCCGACACGCCTGATGCCCTTTTTCCAAACAACTGGTTTGCACTTTTGGGTAACGGTCAATTGGTTTTATTCCCCATGTTTCCCAAAAACCGAAGAGTTGAACGTTCTGATCGCATATTCAATGCACTTAGCAAAGATGGATATGAAATAAACAATACGGTTGATTATTCTGCCTATGAACAGAAACATCAGTTTTTGGAAGGCACAGGAAGTATGGTCCTTGATCATCAAAACAGCATTGCATATGCCGCACTTTCGCCACGTACCGATGCTGAATTGTTTCATCTTTTTTGCAAAAAATTTGATTTTAACCCCATAGCTTTTAATGCCTTTCAAACGGTTGGAGAAGAGCGTTTACCTATATACCACACCAACGTTATGATGGTGTTAGCTCCCCGTTTTGCTCTTGTTTGCTTGGATGCTGTTGATGACCCTGTCGAGCGGGCCTTGCTAAAAGACCGTCTTACCTTTTCTGGAAAAGAAGTTGTTGCGCTTACAGAGAAACAAATTTCCCAATTTGCAGGCAATATGTTAGCACTTGCAGCAGCAGGCGGTAAGATGCTTTTGGTGATTAGTACGCGCGCTTATGAGGCGCTTGGATCCCAGCAAATTGCACAGTTGCAGCAGTATGTTAAGCTTGTCCATAGCCCTATCCCGACCATCGAAGATTTGGGAGGCGGTAGTGTTCGTTGTATGCTGGCAGAAGTATACTAAAGGTAGTCTCCTGAAATACTGGCTTTTTGCTGCTGAATCTTTTTGAAAAATTCTCGTACACTTTTAGATTTTGATGAGATGCTAACCTTGTGATGCTCCATGTGAATGCTGTAGGCCTCTCCAGAACCTTTAAACAGGGTGAGTTTATAATAGGGAATAATCAAGCCGTAAGTTTCAAGTAGAGACCTAAAGCGAAGAATGATGCCGTTTGGACGGAGTTCAATATTACAGGTATTGTCATTGTGATCCAGAACAAACAAGGAGTCAATTTCTTTACTACTGGAAACCACATGCAGTTTGGGCGAACCCACACCACCTAATTTAAGTCTATTTATTAGCGTAAAGGGTTTGCCAACCAGCGTATCTATGGATTCGCGCTGGGTTTTGTTATTATACGATACATTTACTAGCATATTACAAAGATAGGATAAATGCGTTGCAACCTGTTGGAATCCCTTATCTTTGCATATGATATACGTATATGGAACATATCATTAAAGAACAGCTTGCTGCATACTTTGCCAAACAGTACGATAAAACAGCAGATAGCATTGAAATTCAGCCCACCAAACCTCAATTTGAAGGCGATTTGACTGTTGTGGTATTTCCCCTATTGAAACTAGTGCCTAAAAAACCTGCTGATTTGGCAGCGGAGTTAGGCGATTATCTCCAAGCCGAAATTGCGGAAATAACATCTTATAATGTGGTACAAGGGTTTTTAAATATTAAAATATCACCAGCATATTACATCAAAGCATTAAAAGATATTCATGCCGATACACATTTTGGAATTAAAAATGTTGATGTAGCTGCTGATAAAATACTTGTTGAGTATTCCTCGCCAAACACCAACAAGCCACTACACCTTGGTCATATTCGAAATAATTTATTAGGGGCTTCGGTATCCAACATATTATCTGCCAACGGCCAAAACGTACACACCACTCAAATTATCAACGATAGGGGAATTCATATCTGCAAGTCTATGGTAGCATGGGAACAGTTTGGAAATGGCGAAACGCCAACAACTGCCAAGCTAAAGGGTGATGCATTAGTAGGTAAATACTATGTGCTTTTTGACCAACAATACAAAAAGGAAATAGGGGATATGATGGCTGCTGGTTGTGATGAAGCAACGGCTAAAAATACAGCCCCCATCTTGTTACAGGCCAAGGATATGCTAATCCGCTGGGAGCAAAAAGACGCAGCTGTCATTGCTTTGTGGGAAAAAATGAATGCTTGGGTGTACGAAGGTTTTGATGAAACCTACAAACGTTTGGGGGTTCACTTCGATTCCTACTACTATGAAAGCAATACCTATGTATTTGGGAAAGAAATTGTCACGGAAGGGCTTGATAAAGGTGTGTTTTTCAGAAAATCAGATGGATCTGTTTGGATAGATTTAACTGACGAAGGTTTAGATAAAAAACTATTGCTTCGTTCTGATGGAACTTCCGTATACATGACACAAGACCTTGGCACAGCACGCCTGCGTTATGCCGATCACCCCGATATGAAGGGTATGGTTTATACGGTAGGAAATGAACAAGATTACCATTTTAAGGTATTGTTCCTTGTGTTAAAGAAATTGGGCTATGCATGGGCATATCATTTACATCACCTAAGCTATGGTATGGTCGACTTGCCAAGCGGAAAGATGAAAAGTCGTGAAGGAACGGTAGTGGATGCCGATGCGCTTATGACCGAAATGTTAGATACAGCCAAGCAGATTTCCCAAGAGTTGGGAAAGCTAGACGGACTGTCTGAAGCGGAAAAGGAATCGCTTTATCACACTATTGGCATGGGGGCTTTGAAATATTACATCCTTAAAGTAGATCCAAAGAAACGCATCTTGTTTGATCCTAAGGCTTCTGTAGATTTCACAGGAAATACGGGCCCATTTATACAATATACGCATGCGCGTATTCAATCTATTTTACGCAAGTCTTCGGAAATGGATTTTGATATGACTGAGGTCACTTTACTACACGAAAAAGAAAAGACGGTGTTGAAGACCTTGCTTCAATTCCCTTCTACTATCGAGGCTTCAGCTAAGCAATACAGCCCGGCATTGATTGCCAATTACTTATATGAGTTGGTGAAGCAGTTTAATTCATACTACCAAGAAGTGCCCATCCTTGTTGCGGATAAGACCCAGCAATCCTTCAGGGTGTCTTTGTGTACTGCTGTTGCGGATGTTATTGCTAATGCCCTTGGTCTTTTGGGTATTGATGCTCCGGAAAGAATGTAAAAAAAAAGCCTCGATTTTCGAGGCTTTTTAAATATTATATAGGTTTTCGCTTATTTTTTAGAAGCAACCGCCGCAGCGTAAACTACTAAACCAAAACCAATTTTGTTGATAGCATCACCAATGTTGTAAACAACATCCATATCTAAATTGATAGCAGTGATGAATGAATACCACTGACCATCAGCAGTACCTAGCATATAACCTATTGGGTAAATAGCCCAACCGATCAATACAAATAGTGTTAATGTCTTGTGTGCTTTTTCAACCGCTCCACCAGCAGATGCTGCAAGCTGAGCTAGCTCACCATACTTGATTAGGTATGCGATGTAGAAATAAGCAATACCAGAAGCAAGACCCCATAATGCAGGCATAGCAGTGCTACTGTCAGCAACTTCACCAAAGTACCCTGTTACGAGCATAACAAGTGAAGCCCAGATTAAAGTCTTAAGATGTTTGGTTGTTGCACCAGCAGCCTTAAGAATTAAATAGAACTCAACACACATTAACGGTACCGTAAGTATCCAGTCGATATAACGGATTTCAGTTGTTACTCCTCCAGAAGTAGCAGCCTCTCTCATGTAGTAGTAATGTACTGCTGCAATGAAAGTGATCAAACCTGAAACCAAAATTGAGGTTCTCCATTTACTATCAAATTGAGGTAAGGATAGGAAAAAGAAAGCTGAAGCAGCTGTCATTGCCATTGTACCTAAAAAGAAAGTAAAATTAACCGGATCACTAAGATCCGCATTTCCAATAAATGAAATAAAATTAGTAAGTGTCATAATTTTTTAATTATATTTTTGTTATGCGCAATTTAAAAAAAATTAAACAAACTGTATATATTTGAATAAATATTTTGTGAATTTGTTAACAAAACATGGTCAAAATTAATCATTTCGATATTTTAAAAATTCTTATCACACTGATTTGTACAGGTTTAGTTGCTGTATTGCCTGATGGCATATTGAGCTTTTTAGCTGCTGTCAATGTGTTAACAATAGGCATCATTCATGGTGCAAATGATTTATATATCGCCTCAAAAATTAAAAGAACAGTAAGTAAGCACCAATTTAGCTACTTATTTGTTATTTATATTTTTTTTGTTTTTGTCATGGTATTTGCGCTCTACAGCTTCCCCCTAGCTTCTTTGTTGTTGTTTGTAATTATCAGTTCATTTCATTTTGGTGAGCAGCAATGGTATCAAAAAACGATTGTCAAATCCGTAAAGTTGTATATTTTCTATGCCGCCTTTGGTTTTTTGCTTTTTGCCCTTTTGTTTTACACTCACAAATTACATACTGCAAATATTATTTTTGAAATTACACAACAAATGGTTCCCAATTTCTTTTTTGATCGATTTACCATATTTGCATCTATACTCACAATATTTTTATTGATTATCAATTTCAAGCAAATCAAATCGCAGTTGTTTGTGCAGACCATAGGCTTACTAAGCCTGCTCTTTCTTTTTTCTCAAACCTCTCTTATATGGTCTTTTTCGGTTTATTTTGTTCTTTGGCACAGTTTGCCCTCGCTTAAAGATCAAGCATCTGTTTTATATCCATATGATTCCAGTCCCATCCGATCTTATATTACATCGGCCATTCCGTACTGGCTTTTGTCCTTAATAGGGCTTACAATTGCTGTTTTATTTGTTGATAACGAAACCATCTCTATGACTTCATTGTTCTTTGCTTTTTTGGCTGCTATCACCATCCCGCATGTTATTGCTATATTTCTAATGCATAAGAAGTATATTTCTTAATTTAGCCTTTTAGCTTATTCCATGTTTGAACAGTTTAGTAAACGCTTAGATGCTGCCTTAAAAACTCTTAAAGGGTATGGGCGCATAACAGAAATTAATATAGCCGAAACCATGAAAGAAATTCGGCGTGCATTGCTTGATGCCGATGTTAATTTTAAAATCGCCAAATCGTTTACCCAGCGAGTAAAAGAAAAAGCCATAGGTCAGAAGGTATTGTCAGATTTACACCCAGGCCAGTTATTAATTAAAATTGTTCAGGATGAATTAACCGACCTACTTGGTGGGCAAAAGCAAGATATTTCTGTTGCTGGTAAGCCTGCCGTAGTGCTAATGAGTGGTTTGCAAGGTTCTGGTAAAACAACTTGTTCAGCCAAACTCGCCAAGCACCTCAAGGAAAAACAATCCAAGCGCGTATTATTAGTGGCCTGTGACATATATAGACCTGCGGCTATTGATCAATTAAAAATCTTAGGAGAACAAATTGAAGTTGCTGTATTTGCAGATCCCGAAAATAAGAACCCTGTTGTCATCGCCAAAAAGGCATTGAAACACGCCAAAGCAAACCAATATAATGTCGTAATAATTGATACTGCAGGTCGCTTGGCTGTGGATGAAGTATTGATGCAAGAGATTCACAACATTCACAAGGCAGTAAACCCTTTCGAAACACTATTCGTGGTTGATGCCATGATGGGTCAAGATGCCGTGAATACTGCCAAAGCATTTCACGACTTACTTCAGTTTGATGGGGTTGTGCTTACAAAAATGGATGGCGATACCCGTGGCGGTGCTGCCTTGTCAATCAAATCGGTTGTAGATAAGCCCATTAAATTTATTGGAACAGGTGAAAAAGTAGATGCCCTAGATGTGTTTCATCCCAACAGGATGGCTAATCGTATTTTGGGCATGGGTGATGTTGTATCTCTTGTAGAGCGTGCTCAAGAACAAGTTGATGAAGAAGAAGCAAAGCGTATTGAAAAGAAAATTGCCAAGAATCAATTTGGCTATGACGACTTTTTAAGTCAGCTCAATCAAGTGAAGCGCATGGGTTCTATGAAGGATTTGGTAGGAATGATTCCAGGAGCTAGCAAGGCACTCAATGGGGCAGAAATAGACGAAGATGCTTTTAAGGGAGTAGAAGCCTTAATACAATCGATGACACCCAAAGAACGTCAACAGCCCAAGTTGTTGAATTACAGTCGCAAAAAGCGTATTGCTAAAGGCGCTGGGCTTCAAATGGAAGATATTAACAAGCTGGTGAAACAGTTTGAGCAAATGAGTAAGATGATGAAAATGATGCGCGGAGGTAAATCCTCCAAGCTGATGCAAATGTTTGGAAAATGAGTATAATATTAGATGGAAAGACAACCTCAAATCAGATTAAGGAAGAACTTTCTGTACAGGTAAAAGGAATTAAAGAATCAGGAAAGCGTCCGCCACATTTGGCAGCGGTGCTTGTTGGTAATGATGGTGCAAGCCTTACTTATGTAGGTAGCAAGGTCAGGTCGTGTGAGCGTATAGGATACGACTCAACGCTTATAAAGCTTGAGGACAACATATCCCAAGATGCACTTCTCGAGACTATCGAAAAACTCAACAGCGACCCCCTGCTCGATGGCTTTATTGTACAGCTGCCCCTTCCCAAGCACATTGATGAGGAAGTGGTGCTTCATGCCATTAATCCAAATAAAGATGTAGATGGATTTCATCCAACCAATTTTGGTAAAATGGCATTAGGTATGGAAACTTTTATTCCTGCAACTCCTTTTGGAATCATGGAGCTCCTTAAGCGTTACAAGCTAGATATTAGCGGAAAACACGCAGTCGTGATTGGACGCAGTCATATTGTAGGCAGACCCATGAGTATTTTACTTTCGGAAAAAGGGAATCCCGGAAATGCTACGGTTACCCTGACGCACAGCAGAACACAAAACCTTGCCGCCATTACCAACGAAGCAGACATTGTTGTTTCCGCGTTGGGTGTGCCCAATTTTTTAACTGCTGACATGGTTAAAGATGGTGCCATTATCATTGATGTAGGCATTACACGTGTTTATGATGCTAATCATCACAAAGGGTACGTAATTGTTGGTGATGTTCACTATGATGCGGTAAAAGAAAAGGCGAGCCATATAACACCTGTTCCTGGTGGTGTAGGCCCCATGACCATTGCTATGCTGTTGCAAAATACCATGTTGGCTTACCAGCGTAATCAAGACTAATGCAACCCGATCTTAAAAAAGCTGTTGAGGCTGGCCTTGCACTTCCCTTGATGGAAGCCTTTTATACCATTCAAGGCGAGGGCTATCACAAAGGCAGTGCTGCTTTTTTTATTCGTATTGGCGGTTGTGATGTGGGGTGTCACTGGTGTGATGTTAAGGAAAGTTGGGATGCCAATTTACATCCACCCACACGTATTGAAGAGATCGTTGCACAAGCCAAATCCTATGCCGATACTGTGGTGGTGACAGGTGGTGAGCCCCTTATGTGGAACATGAAACCACTCACAGAGGCATTACAAGCAGCTGGTATGAAAACCCATATCGAAACCTCTGGCGCCTATCCACTTTCTGGTAAATGGGATTGGATATGTCTGTCTCCAAAGAAACGAATGCTGCCAAAACCAGAAATATATACTGCAGCTGATGAGCTGAAAATGATCGTGTACAACAAAGACGATTTACAGTTTGCCGAAAAACAAGCATTAGGAGTTACCGATAGCTGTAAATTATACCTACAGCCCGAGTGGAGCATAAGAGATTCAGCCATTCCCCTAATTGTTAGGCACGTATTGGAAAACCCGAAATGGATGGCGTCACTTCAAACACATAAATATCTTAAAATTCCGTAGTGATAGATCTAGAAAAGCTACCCGACTATGCCGCCAAGGTTGCGCATGAAAATGCCAAGTATTTAAAAAAACTTAGGGGTCGAAAACCCAAACAACTTGACACGATCATGGGGGAGTTGCACAACGAAGCTTTTCAAAAAATAGACTGTTTGTCCTGCGCTAACTGTTGCAAAACTACCGGACCATTATTTATCCCATCCGATATTAAACGCATAAGTAAGCGTTTAAAAATGCGTCAAACAGATTTTGAAACAACCTACCTTAGGGTGGATGAAGATGGCGACAAAGTGCTACAACAACTGCCCTGCCCTTTTTTAGAGGCAGATAACTATTGCGGTATTTACGAAGACCGACCGAAAGCCTGTCGTGAGTTTCCCCATACCAATAGGCCGAAATTTCATCAAATAACCCAAATAACAGCAAAGAACGTTGCGGTTTGTCCAGCGGTCTTTACCATGGTGGAACGACTAAAAGCAGCTTTGCCGCAATAAGTATTACATTTAACCTTTAATTATAGACAGTGGGTTTTATTTGGTTTATTGCAAAGCGTATCATTGGAAATCGAAAGCACAAGCGTAGTGTTTCTGGGCCCATAATTTCCATAGGAATTGTTGCCATTGCTTTGGGTGTAATTACCATGCTTATTGCGCTAGGTACCGGAGTTGGGCTTAAAAACAAAATTGGGGATAAAGTAGCAGCTTTTAGCGGACACGTTCGTGTAACTGCCCTTGGCAATAGCCAGCATCAAGAAACCCTGAAGCCACTTGATAATGCGATTAGCTGTTATAATCAGCTGCAAAAATTACCCAATACAGCTGCAGTTCAATCAGTTGCCTATGTACCAGGGGTTATTTTTAACAATACCGCATTTGACGGCATCGTTTTTAAAGGTATTGATGAGGATTTTAATAGCAATTTCTTTTCTTTTTTTGGAATGTCTCAATCCATAGCCTTGCCAAGTAAGAATGAAATTTGGATTTCAGTAGAATTGGCAAAAAAACTATCCTTAAAAGTTGGGGATAGGGTACCGCTTTACTTTGCTTCCTCTCAAGCACCTATGCCCAAACGCAGAAGCTGTACGATTATAGGTTTGTTCAATACCGGTTTTGCGGACTATGACGACACCTATATTTTAGGTCATTTGGATATAGTTCGTTCATTATATGGGTGGGGTGAGAATCAAGTAGGGGCTTTTGAGATTTTTCTTTACGACGACCATACTTTGGATCTTGATACGAATACCATTTATGACAGTGTTGATGCCCTTGTAGACGTACAGCACATTGAAGAACAATTCCCAGAAATTTTCAATTGGATTAGGTTGTTTGGCACAAACATATCCCTGATTATAATCATCATGATTGTTGTTGGGGGAGTTAACATGATCACGGCACTTATGGTACTTATTCTTGAGCAGACACAGCTTATTGGGATAACACGTGTTTTGGGTGCTAAAGTGGGCTCTTTGCAGTACCTTTTTCTTATACAGGGCGCTTATTTGATTGGTGTTGGACTTATCTGGGGCAACTTGATTGGTTTGGGCTTGTTGTTCTTACAGCACCAGACTGGCTTTATTTCCCTTGATCCCGGCACCTATTATGTAAAGGAAGTACCCATCTATATGGATGTTACTACGGTACTCTGGCTCAACGGATTAACATTAGCTGTATGCTTGGTGCTTTTGGTATTGCCTTCTTTCATTATTTCTCGTATACCGCCCACGCAAGTACTCAAAATCAATCCTTAGACATTGGTTAGCGTAACTCCATTACGTACCTTTGCCAGATGCAATACATAGAAAATATTCTAGGTGCTATTGGAGATACACCGATTATTAAGTTAAATAAAATTACTTCTGAATTAGATGCTTTGGTGTTGGCCAAAGTGGAGTTTTTTAACCCTGGAAATTCTGTTAAAGACCGCATGGCCTTGAAAATGGTTGAAGATGCCGAGGCAGATGGACGTCTCAAACCTGGCGGAACGATAGTTGAAGGTACTTCAGGAAATACGGGAATGGGATTGGCACTAGCTGCTATTATTAAGGGCTATAAGCTGATTTGTGTCTCCACAGATAAGCAGTCTAAAGAAAAGTTTGATATACTACGCGCCGTTGGGGCAGAGGTCATTGTGTGCCCTACAGATGTTGCGCCTGAAGATCCACGCTCTTATTATTCGACTTCTAAGCGCATAGGGGCAGAAACCCCAAACGCATGGTATGTAAACCAATACGACAACCCCTCCAATGCTGTGGCACATTACGAGCAAACAGGCCCTGAAATTTGGAAACAAACAGATGGAAAAATCACACACTTTGTGGTGGGAGTGGGTACGGGTGGTACCATTTCGGGTGTTGGTAAATACCTAAAAGAGCAAAACCCTGACATTAAGGTATGGGGAATTGACACCTATGGTTCTGTTTTTAAAAAATATCACGAAACGGGCATTTTTGACGAAAAGGAAATTTACCCCTATATCACCGAGGGAATAGGCGAAGATATATTGCCTGAAAATGTTGACTTTGATATTATCGACGGCTTTGAAAAAGTCACCGACAAAGACGCTGCTATTTATACACGTAAGCTAGCACGTGAGGAAGGCATCTTTGCCGGAAACTCCTGTGGTGCTGCAGTTAAGGGAGTGCTGCAACTCAAAAAACACTTTGGCCCAAACGATGTGGTTGTGGTCCTACTGCACGATTCCGGAAGTCGTTACGTAGGTAAGATGTACAACGACGAATGGATGCAGGAAAAGGGCTTTATGTAAGTCTTATATGCTAGAAAACGTTGCTACTCCAAATAGGAGACTTATCTAAAAAATGTACAAAAACCAAATTATACACTTTTCGGAAGTAGAACAAACTTGGGGTCTCGCCGAGATGCGTAGTGTACTGTTAAAGTAATAAAATATTCGGATTAGCGCAGCACTTTGGAGGGAAACACCACGGTGCTTTGGTGCCCATCCCTACCTACAGCAGCTACGCCAAACAAATAATTATCTAACACAATCCCCTCAAGGACGGTTTCTGTGGTATTACCCACATATTTGCTAAACTCCCAGGTAGGTGAGGTAGTATCACGCCAATACACCATATAGCCCGCTGTGTTTGGGCTTTCAGAAGCCACCCATTCCAATCGAGTGCTAGGGGCTACTACACCTCCTATGGCAACTTCTTTTGGTGCTGCTGGTGCCCAAGCCAAGGATGCTAATGATATGGCATTTGCCGCCGTAAGTTTGGCTGCAAAGGCTGCATTTACGCCAGACAATACATCCCCATAAGCGATCCCGTCTTGATTGCGAATATCCTGATGCTGGCGGTTGTAGTTTTCATGGGCTTCCATAATGCGTATACCTGCAAAACCAACATCGTTGAAAGGGCGATGGTGACCACCACGACCAAATCGGTCTAAACGATAAATTAGTAGGGGATTCAGCTCGGGCATATACGTTTTGGTCATTTTGTGGACGTAGCGTGCCAATTGTCGAGAAATACCATCGACTTCACCTCCGTAAAAACGGCGTTGCTTGCGTGCACGCTCGGTTTCGGTTGGTGATGTAGGTTCAGAGAAAATGCGAAAACTGCGATTGTCAATGACACCATCCACCCCCTCAATATTACCAATCATATCGTTGTTTAGCACACCAATAATTTCCCAATTGTTGTCCAGGGCATATTGCGCCAGACCTTTTCCGCCATACAGCCCTTGTTCCTCTCCAGAAAGACCTACATAAACTATACTGTTTTCAAAATCATATTTTGATAACACCCTTGCTGCTTCAATTGCACCTGCCATTCCTGTAGCATTGTCGTTAGCACCAGGTGAATCAGAATTAAAGTCATTGGGGTCGCTGACTCTAGAGTCGATATCCCCACTCATGATGACATATCTATTTGGGTGAACACGACCACGCTGTATGGCAACAATATTGTTGATCCAAACATCACGTGTGAGGCGTCGCCCATCAGCCTTAAACATATTTTTCTGTTCAAAAACATCAAGACAGTTCCCACAATCAGCACTTATTTCTTCAAAAGATTTTTTGATCCATCTTCGGGCAGCGCCTATACCCCTCGTTTTCGATAGTGTATCACTTAGGGTGTGTCGGGTGCCAAAGTTGGCCAGTGTCTCTACATCAGAAATAATACGATTGGCAGATACAGTCCCAATAATGTCATACATACGTATGTCTTGTTGTCCATAAGCAAGACAAACAGTAAAAAGAAAGCGTATAGGGCGATACATATTAAAAGCAATACTTGTTTTCAGCGGCTACCTTATCAGCGACTTTATTACGCAATTCAATTACATTTGGATATTCCATGTATTTGGTAAATCGTTTGAGTCCCATTAGTAAGGCTTTTTGTTCATCGCCCTCGGCAAAGCCCAAGATGGCTTCACGGCCTTTGGTATTGATTTTTTCAACGGCTTGATATAGGTACAACTGACTAAGTGCCACCTGATATTCTTGTGCTTCTAGCCCATATGTACCTACATTCTTTTCAGCCCTTAATACAGCAGATTCTGCCATATAGACTTCTATTAGAATATCTGCCACGGCCAGCAACAGTTGTTGGTGTGCTTCAAGCTCGGTACCGTATTTTTGTACGCCTGCACCAGCAATCATTAAAAAGACCTTTTTAAGTTTTTTAAGGATGTATTTTTCTTGGCTCATAGGTTCACTAAAATCAGGGATAGAAAAGTCAGGAATACCTAAAAGCTCTTCGCCCACAGCTGTGGCAGGACCTATTAAATCCAATTGTCCTTTCATGGCTTTTTTGATGAGCATGCCCACAGAAAGCATGCGGTTGATTTCATTAGTCCCTTCATAGATTCGTGCAATACGTGTATCGCGCCAAGCCGTTTCCATAGGCATGTCAGCTGAAAAGCCCATACCGCCCATAACCTGAATACCTTCATCAGCCGTTATTTGAGTTTGTTCAGAACAGGCAACTTTTAGGATAGAACATTCAATCACATATTCTTCAACGCCCTTTAATTCTGCTTCTTGATGGCTATTTCCAGCCGCTTCGCGATGTGCAATGCGGTCTTCAATATCCTTTGCAGCTCTGTAGCAAGCTGCTTCACCTGCATATAAAAAGGTGGCCATGTTGGCAAGTTTTTGTTTGATGGCACCAAAGTTTGCAATCGGCGTTTTGAACTGAACGCGCTGATTGGCAAAGCTAACAGCTTCGTTAAGCACACGTCTTTGACCATCCAAGGTGGCAACTGCTAGCTTGATGCGACCCACATTCAAGGCATTCATGGCAATTTTAAAGCCATTGCCACGCTCTGATAACATATTTTCTACGGGAACTTTGGTATCACTGAAAAATACTTGTCGCGTTGAAGAGGCATGAATGCCAAGTTTATTTTCTTCCTCGCCCATAGAAATGCCATTCTCAGGATCATTTGGTATGATAAAGCCCGTAATGTTTTTGTCATCTTCTATACGTGCAAAGACAATCATCAAATCGGCATAACCCGCATTGGAAATCCATATTTTTTGCCCAGAAATAAGGTAATGCGTACCGTCCTCAGATAGCACGGCCTTGGTCTTTCCGCTGTTGGCATCCGAACCGGCAGTAGGTTCCGTAAGACAGTAACAACCTATCCATTCACCACTAGCTAATTTTGGAACGTATTTTTTCTTTTGCTCCTCGTTTCCATATAGAACGATTGGCATGGTGCCTATTCCTGTATGGGCACCAAAAGCTGTAGACAAGGAACCAGAAGCCCCTGAAATAAATTCACATACCAACATGGTGTCTACAAATCCCATGCCCATACCACCATAAGCTTCGGGAACGCTAACGCCCAAAAAGCCCATTTCACCAATTTTGCGCATCAGTTCAAAGGTGTAATCGTAGTCTTTTTTGTTAAAACGTTCACGCGCTGGCCAAACCTCCCGGTCTACAAACTCTTGAATCGCTTCGCGCATCATGCGTTGTTCTTCGTTAAATTCTTCTGGAGTAAAGATATCTTGTGCCTTGGTGTCTTGTAAAATAAAGGCACCGCCACGGGTTAGTTTACGTGCTGCTGTTTCCATAAGTTGATTTTATAGTCGTTCAAAAATACCGGCTGCGCCCTGTCCTGTTCCCACACACATGGTCACCATACCGTATTTGTTATCTCTTTTTTTCATTTCGTCAAATAATTGCACCGAAAGTTTTGCGCCGGTGCATCCAAGCGGGTGACCCAATGCAATGGCGCCTCCATTAACATTTATGATGTCAGGGTTTAATCCCAAGGTTCGTATCACAGCCAAAGACTGAGAAGCAAAGGCTTCATTTAGTTCAATAAGCTCTATGTCTTCTTGTTTCATTCCCGCTTGCTTCAGTGCTTTAGGAATGGCTGCCACCGGACCTATGCCCATGATGCGCGGAGGTACGCCTGCTGCGGCATAGCTCACCATACGTGCAATAGGGGTAACCCCCAATTCTTTAACCATGTCTTCGCTCATAACCAATACCATGGCTGCACCATCACTGGTTTGTGAGGCATTACCCGCAGTTACCGATCCGCCAGCTGAAAATACTGGGCGAAGTTTGGCTAGTTTATCGATGGCCGTATCTGCACGTGGACCTTCGTCTGTATCCACCATATAGTTGCGTATTTTTTTGGTGTTGCCTTCCAAATAGGTTTCTTCAATAGTTATGGGAACAATTTGCGCTTTAAAGGCACCGTTTTCAAGTGCGGTAAGTGCTTTTTGGTGTGAGCCATATGAAAACACGTCTTGGTCTTCACGTGAAATGTTATATTCCTTAGCAACAGCCTCTGCAGTAAGTCCCATTCCCCAGTAGTAATCTTCTTTACCATTTTTCACCAATTCATAATCAGGAACGGGCTTGTATCCACCAAAGGGAATATAACTCATACTTTCTGAGCCTCCTGCGATGATGCAGTCTGCCATACCAGATTTTATCTTGGCTGTCGCCATAGCAATGGTTTCTAAGCCAGAGGCACAGTAACGGTTTACAGTAACCCCTGGAACTGAATCCGTTTCGAGTCCCATAAGCGAGATAAGTCGTGCCATGTTGAGCCCTTGTTCTGCTTCGGGCATGGCATTTCCAACAATGACATCGTCGATGCGTTTTTTGTCTAATTCAGGAATGCTGTTCATGAGGTAAGCAACCGTCTCTGCGGCGAGTTCATCTGGACGCTTAAATCGGAATAGTCCCCGTGGTGCTTTTCCAACAGCGGTGCGATATGCCCGTACGATATAAGCTGTTTTCATTTATTTAATTTTTTTCAAGTTTTGATGTTCAGTAATTAGTTCAGTCGATTGGCGTTGTTAATTAGTTGCGCAAGGGTTTTCCTGTTTTGAGCATATGTTGAATGCGCTCCAGTGTTTTTCGTTCAGCACAAAGCGATAAAAAAGCTTCCCTTTCGATGTCTAGCAAATAGCGTTCGCTTACCTGTGTAGCTTGCGACAAATCTCCTCCTGCCATTACATAGGCGAGTTTGTTGGCGATTTTTTGATCGTGTTCCGAAATATAGTGCCCTGCTTCCATACTATCTGTGCCCACCAAAAACATACCCAAAGCTTGTTTTCCGAGCACTTTAATGTCTGTGCGTTGTTTGGGTTGTGTATAGCCACGCTGTGCCATTAGTAGCGCTTCTTGCTTGGCAATATTCAGCTGCTGTTTGCCATTGACCACAACAACATCCTTACCTTTTTGCAGGATGCTAAAATCATAGGCCTCATAGGCCGAGGTCGCCACTTTTGCCATACCTATGGCCAAGAAATGTTCTTGGAGCACATTGAGCTCAACGTCGTTTTTACGAAACATATCAGCAGCACGCAAGGTCATTTCCTTAGAACCGCCACCACCCGGAATAACGCCAACACCAAACTCCACCAATCCGATATAGGTTTCTGCTGCAGCCACTACTTTGTCGGCGTGCATGGATAGCTCACAGCCCCCACCAAGCGTTAGCCCGTGTGGTGCAGCTATCGTGGGTAAGCTAGAATAGCGCATCCGCATCATGGTATCTTGAAAGTACTTGATGGCCATATTCAGCTCATCATACTCCTGTTCGACCGCTAACATAAATATCATACCCAAATTAGCACCTGCCGAGAAGTTGGCGCCGTTATTGCCTACCACAACTCCTTCATAGCCTTGTTCTGCTAGATCAATACCTTTATTAATGCCCTGCAAAACACCTGCGCCGATCGTATTCATTTTTGAACGAAACTCAATGTTTAAAATACCATCGCCAAGATCAATCACCGAGCACTCTTTGTTTTGCCAGATGGTTTTGTTTTCTCTTACATGATCCAAAATAATAAAGGCTTCTTGTCCAGGGACGGATACAAATTTCTCTTTCTCAATATTGTAATAGTGGGGTTTATTTTCTTTGAGTTGATAAAAGCCAGTAGCGCCATTAGCTGCCAATGCCTCAATCCATGGAGCAACGGGGTGCCCAGCTTCTTTGATTAGCGTGATACCTTCTGTAAGCCCAACAGCATCCCACAGTTCGAATGGGCCGTGCTCCCAACCAAAACCCGCTTTCATGGCTTCGTCTATTTGGTAAAGTGCATCTGATATTTCAGGAATACGGGATTGCACATACGCAAAGGTTTCGCCTAAAACAGTGCGGTAGAACTTTGCTGCTTTGTCTGTTCCACTTATCAAAATCGGAAAACGATCGGAGACACGCTCAACTGTTTTTGTTTTTTCAAGCGTAGCAAAAGAAACTTTCTTTTTGGAGCGATACGTCATGGTCTCCAAGTTTAATACTTGTATATCCGACTTTCCTTCCTTGGTTTTGATTTTTTTGTAAAAGCCTTGCCCTGATTTACTCCCCAGCCATTGCTCATCCAGCATTTTTTGAATAAAATCGGGCAATATAAAGCTGTCAAGACGTTCGTCGTCTGGGCAGTTTTCATGTAAGCCTTTGGCTACGTGTACTAGTGTATCTAGCCCCACAACGTCTACTGTTCTAAAGGTGGCAGACTTGGGTCTTCCCATAACAGGACCTGTTAGTTTATCCACTTCCTCCACAGTCAGCCCCATAGGTTTCATTTTGTGAAATAGACTTTGAATACAAAAGATACCAATACGGTTCCCAATAAAGGCAGGAGTGTCTTTGGCCAGTACGGCAGACTTACCTAAAAAGCGTGTGCCATAGTCCATTAGGAAGTAAACCACCTCGGGTTTACAGCTTGGTCCAGGCACGACTTCAAACAACTTGAGGTAACGCGGAGGGTTAAAAAAGTGCGTTACAGTAAAGTGCTCTTGAAAGTCTTTGGATCTTCCCTCGTTCATAAATTTGATGGGAATTCCAGAAGTGTTGGAGCTCACGAGTGTTCCTGGTGTTCTGTGCTGCTCTACTTGCTCAAACACGAGCTTCTTGATGTCCAGTCGCTCTACGACTACTTCAATAATCCAATCCACTTCTAAAAGCTTGGGCATATCGTCTTCAAAATTTCCTGTTTGAATGCGTGCTTTAAAGCTTGGATGATAGAGTGGTGCAGGTTTGCTCTTGATGGCTGTTGTGAGATTGGTTGTAACTATACGGTTACGTACCACAGGATGTGTGGTGTCTAGCCCTTTTTTCTTTTCAAGTTCATTAGGTTCTTTGGGTACGATATCCAGTAGCAATACCTCAACGCCAATGTTGGCAAAGTGGCAGGCTATACCGGCGCCCATAATTCCTGACCCTAATACGGCTACTTTATTTATACGTCTGTTCATAGGTAGGTTATTTGTAAATATTTTTTGATTGTATGAGTTCGATGATGATTTCGGATACCTCTCTAAAGGTTTCCAGTTTTTTTGCATCTACGTGTTGCGCTACTCTTTCATTGAATTTCAACACAAAGGATTTTGACAAATCTCTTTTTTCTAGCCCTGCTGTGGTGAGTTTAAGCAGTACGCTTCTGCCGTCATCAGGATTGGGTTTGCGGAGAATCAATCCCTTGTTTTCGAGTGTCTTTAGTGTTCTGGATAGGCTGGTGGCTTCCATGCCCATTTTTGGAGCAATAGCGGTAGAAGGTGTTCCGTGGACAGGATCAATGGATAACAATGCCAAGCCTGTTGCCATTGAAGTCTCATGTTTTGCAGCCTCCTCGTTATACATTTTGGCTATGGCTTGCCAAGCTGCTCGATATAGCGCGTCAATTGTTGGGTACGAAGTTGTTACTTGCATACCCCAAACATACAAAAAAAATACTATGCACGCATAGTATTTTTAGACGGTGTATATATTTTCTATTAGTGTGTTGAATTTTTCTTTGAGGACTTTTCGCTTTAATTTCATGGTAGGCGTAAGGTGTCCGCCATCTACAGACCAGACATCCGGTGTAAGGCGTATTTCTTTTACTTTTTCCCATTGACCAAAACGTTCGTTGATGCTATTCACTTCATCCATAACTTTGTTTTGGACGTCTGCGTTTTTGCACCATGTTATATGGTCAGCGGAAAGATGTAGTTGTTTTTCTTTTGCCCAGGCCTCTACGGCTTCAAAGTTTAGTTGAATTAAAGCAGCTGGAAATTTTTGGTTTTCACCAATCACCATGATTTGTTCTATAAATACAGATTGTTTCATGCTATTTTCAATGACTTGCGGTGCTATATATTTTCCTCCAGAAGTCTTGAACATTGCTTTTTTTCGATCAGTGATTTTCAAAAATCCATCTGCATCAATATGTCCTATATCTCCTGTGTGAAAGTATCCGTTTTTGAGAACCTCATTGGTTTTTTCTTCATCTTTATAATAGCCCATCATGATGTTGGGTCCTTTACACAAGATTTCGCCGTCTTCGGCTATTTTAACTTCGACCTTATCAATTATTGGCCCAACAGTTCCTATGCGCATTTTTCCATTCCGCATGTCATTTACAGAAACTACTGGGGACGTTTCCGTTAGTCCATAACCTTCAGCTACTGTTATGCCTGCGGCTGTAAACACACGAGCTAACCTAGGCTGAAGTGCTGCGCTTCCAGATGCAATGAGGTCTAGCTTTCCGCCAAGCGCTTCTTTCCATTTGCTAAAAATAAGCTTGCGTGCTATCTTTAATTTCTGCTCATACCACCAGCCGTTTTGGCCATAAGGCTCATACTGAAGTCCTAAATCAACAGCCCAGTAAAATAGTTTTTTCTTGATACCCGTTAAATCTGCACCTTTTGCGTAAATTTTGTCATACAACTTCTCCAAAAGTCTTGGCACAGCAGTCATCACACTCGGCTGTATTTCTTTGAGGTTTTCTCCGATGGTTTCCAACGACTCAGCAAAATAGATTTGTGTTCCAGAATACACATAAAGATATAGAAGCATGCGCTCATAGATGTGGCACATGGGTAAAAAGCTCAAGGCTTTTGCGTTACCGTATGTCAAGGGCAATCTCTTTTGGCTTGCAATGACATTGCTTACAATATTTTGATGGCTTAACATTACTCCTTTTGGTCTTCCAGTAGTTCCAGAAGTATAGATGATGGTAGCCAAATCCGCCTCATGAATGGCTTCTTTACGCGCATGAATTTCTTGCTGTTGTGCTTTTGTTGGCTGTTGTGTCAGCAAGGTTTCAAAAGCATCACAACCCTCAATATTGTCAAAGCTAAATACATTTTCAATTTTTGGGCAGTTGGATTGAATTTCACGCACCTTTTCCAATACTTCACTGTCAGAAACAAAACAGAATTTCACCCCAGAGTGATTCATGATATAGGCATAATCGTCCGAAGAAATAGTTGGATAGATGGGAACATTTATACCGCCAATTTGTGCCATGGCATAGTCTGCAAGCACCCACTCGGTTCTGTTGGTAGAGGAAATCATAGCAATTTTATCGCCTGCTGCAACGCCCATCGAAAGTAGCTTTGCGCTTAAGTTGTTGCCGAGTTCTCCGACATCTGGTGTGGATAAGCCCACCCATTGCCCTGTAGTTTTTGAATTTACGGCATTTTCTAAGGGTTTATCAGTTGCCATAATATCAATAAAATCAAAAAGTCTTTTGGGTGTTCTCATAATTGAAAGCGTTTTTTTGCACAATTGCTAATATTCAAAAAAACGATAATTTTTTGATTTTACCTACTCAAAATCCATTTGTAAGCATCTTCGAAGGCCATTACCCAAGGGCTGACCTGATCGGAGCGGTTGTCGGGGTAGCTTCCCCAGTTCCATGGGAATATCGCACGCTCAAGGTGTGGCATCATGACCAAATGACGTCCATCATCGCTGCTGAGCATGGCAGTATTGTAGTCCGATCCATTGGGATTTGACGGATATGAATCATAGGCGTATTTACCTGCGATTGCATAATTGCTTTTGTCTTTTGGGAATATAAACTTGCCTTCGCCATGAGCTGCCCAAATACCTAACCTACTTCCTTGCAAGCTATTGAGCATGATGGCTGGACTTTCTTCAATGACTACATCCGTAAAAATACACTCAAATTTACCCGAGTCATTGTGATCCATTTTTGGTATTTCATTTGCTGTAGGGTGCAGCAAGCCCAATTCAATGAAAAGTTGACATCCATTACACACACCCAAACTCAAGGTGTCGGGTCTGGCAAAAAACTGCTCAATGGCTTGTTTTGCTTTTTCATTGTACTTGATGGTTCCCGCCCATCCTTTTGCAGAACCCAGTACATCTGAATTTGAAAAACCGCCAACAGCTACCAGTAGTTGCACATCGCTCAAATCTTCTCTACCAGAAGTTAAATCTGTCATGTGAACATCCTTGACTTCAAATCCTGTCAAGTGCATCATATAAGCCATTTCACGCTCAGAATTGCTTCCTTTTTCTCTAAGAACGGCAGCTTTAATTTTGCGCGTAGGTTGCGGATTTATGGCCCCTTCAAAATTTTTAGGGAAGTTAAACTTTAGCGGAGTTTTGTCAAAAGAATCAAAACGCTCTTTGGATTTTGTCTCTCCGCTTTGTTTGCGATCAAGAAGATAAGAACTCTTAAACCAGTGTTTTCTGTAGGTTGTAACGTCTAAGGAGCACGGCAGACCATCCCCTTTAATTTCAAGGCTGTTTGTTTCTGTTGGTGTGCCTATTTTGACAATGCCTATTCCCTTTTTTTCCAATAGTGCTGCAACTTCGGGTGCTGTTTGCACCAAAATCCCAACCTGTTCAGAAAGTAGGGTTTGTGCTGCGCCTTTTTCGTTTATCGGAGGCGTAATGGTCATGCCTAATCCGTCTGCAGCAAAACACATTTCCAGTAATGAAGTGATAAGACCTCCAGCACCAATATCATGTCCAGCAGCGATTGTTCCCTTCGTAATTTCTTTTTGCACTTGGCTAAACACTTTCTTGAAATATTTTGCTTTGGCAACATCTGGCGCCACGGTTCCTATACGTTGTTGTAGCTGAGCAAAAGCCGAGCCTCCTAAAGCGGCTTTGCCATCTGATAGGTCAATAAAATAGACCGCTCCTCCTTTTGCTTTAAGTTCTGGCGTAACGACTTTATTAATGGCATCACAGTGACCAGAAGCAGAAATGATAACAGTGCCTGGCGCCAGTACCTCTTCGCCTTGGTATTTTTGTTTCATGGAGAGTGAATCTTTTCCTGTTGGGATGTTAATACCCAATTGTATAGCAAAGTCAGCGCATGCTTGAACGGCTTCATAAAGACGTGCATCCTCTCCAGGGTTGTTACATGCCCACATCCAATTGGCAGAAAGGCTTACATTACTCAGTCCATTTGCAATAGGTGCCCAAATGATGTTGGTCAGGGCTTTTGCAATTGCATTTTTACTTCCTAAACTAGCATCAATAAGACCAACTAAAGGAGCATGCCCTACAGATGTAGCCATACCATGAACACCTTCAAAATCAAGTGCCATTACCCCACAGTTGGCCAAAGGTAATTGGTGTGGTCCTACGCATTGTTGCTGAGCAACACGCCCAGTAACACAGCGGTCCACCTTGTTCGTAAGCCAATCTTTACAAGCCACGGCCTCCAGTTGTAGCAGCCATGCCACTTGTTCTTCAAAAGCGAGAGTTGCTGGTACAGCAGCATAATTCGTAGTATGTGTGCTATCTCGCATGATCGTCTTTGGTGTTTTGCCAAAGAAATCCGACAAGTCCAAATCAATTGGTGATAGCTTTGTTGTTTCGTCTTGAATTTGGAATCTGTGATTTTCAGTTACTTCTCCCACTTCAAAAATAGGAGCACGCTCTCTTTCTGCAATTTCTTTGAGCTGTTCCAATCCTTTTGCATCGGTAATCAATCCCATGCGCTCTTGGGACTCATTTCCAATAATCTCTTTTGCTGAAAGTGTCTGATCCCCAACAGGTAGCTTGTCAAGTGCAATTTTCCCACCAACTTCTTCAATAAGTTCGGATAGACAGTTTAGGTGTCCGCCTGCTCCGTGATCGTGTATAGAAACAATAGGGTTTTCGTCTGCTTCTACTGCTGCTCGAACAGTGTTGGCAACGCGTTTCTGCATTTCGGGATTGGAGCGTTGTACGGCGTTTAATTCAATACCAGAGTCAAAGGCACCTGTATCTGCTGAGGATACTGCAGCCCCTCCCATACCAATGCGGTAATTATCACCTCCCATAACAACAATCTTGTCGCCTTTTTTTGGTGTTTGTTTTAGGCTTTGTTGCATTTTCCCGTAGCCAATGCCACCTGCAAGCATGATAACCTTATCAAAACCAATGGTTTTGTTGTTTTCGTTGTGTTCAAATGTAAGTAGGGAGCCAGCAATGAGGGGTTGCCCAAACTTGTTACCAAAATCAGAGGCACCGTTTGAAGCTTTTATAAGAATATTTTCTGGGTTTTGATATAACCATGGGCGTGGCGCCAATTGCTCCCAAGGTCTGTTAGGTTCAGTTCGTGGATATGCCGTCATGTACACCGCAGTTCCAGCCATTGGAATTGACCCTTGTCCTCCAGCAAGACGGTCTCGTATTTCGCCACCCGAACCTGTTGCTGCTCCGTTAAAGGGCTCTACAGTTGTGGGGAAGTTGTGCGTTTCTGCTTTGAGCGAAAGCACGGATAGAAAAGGTTTTTTGACGTAGTGACTTGGTTTGTTTGCTCGCTGTGGTGCAAACTGGGTTAGGGTAGGGCCTTTCACAAAAGCAACATTGTCTTTGTAGGCAGAGACCAAGTTTTCGTTGTTTTTTTTGGAGGTTTTTTTAATAAGCTCAAAAAGCGACTCCTTTTTGGCTTTGCCGTCAATAATAAATGCTCCATTAAAAATCTTGTGACGACAATGCTCGGAGTTGACCTGAGAAAAGCCAAACACTTCTGAATCGGTTAATGGGCGTTTAAGCCGTACTGCCAAGCCCTCTAAATAGGCAACTTCGTCCTCGCTTAAGGACAGGCCTTCTTGCAGATTATAAGCAGCAATATCATCAATCTCTTGTATGGCTTCTGGCGCTTTCTTCGTGTCGTAAATATGTTGATGCAATTCCTTAAAATGCAGGTGAATCATGGGGTCAAAGACAATGTTGTCTTTTGCCCAAAACTGCTCAATACGGATGATGTCATTCAGTCCCATGTTGTGGCAAATTTCCACCGCATTGGTACTCCAAGGGGTAATCATCGAAATACGAGGACCGATGAGCTCTGCTTGGATAAAGGACTTGCGCAGCAAGGGATAGCCCCCAAAAAGCCATTGTAGTTTTTGCTGATCTTCTTCAGCTATTGGAAGTTCTTTATGAACAACATAAATGTGTTTATTGGGATCGCCAAAGAAACAAATCATAGGTGATGATTAATTCACAAAAATAGGCATAGTAGTAAAGAAGAGTACGGGTTTATACTCGTAAAAAGTAAACGAAACATGTCAATTTATCAACAACTTAGCTTTTTCGTACCAGTCGAGCCATATAAAAGCCGTCAAAGCCGTTTGCTGCTGGCCATAGGTGTTGCTCTTTTTCCAAGGTATATTCTTTACCTATCTCTGTAGTTTTGAAGGCTGCAATTTGTTCTTCGTTTTCTTGTGGAAGTATGGAACAGGTTACGTAAATCAACTTACCGCCAGGTTTGACCATGTGTGCGTATTGGGTTAATATCTGTTGTTGTTCCACAACTACACGATCAATAAAATCAGGATTCAGCTTCCATTTCGAATCTGGATTTCTACGTAAAACCCCTAAACCACTGCAGGGCGCGTCCAATAAAACTCTATCGGCAGAGACATGTAGTTTTTTGATAACCTTATTGTTGTTAATGTGTCGGGTTTCAATATTGTGTGCGCCAGCACGCTTGGCGCGTCTTTTGAGTTCTCGAAGTTTGTAATTGTGAATATCTAATGCAATTAACTGTCCTTTATTTCCCATCATTGCAGCCAGGTGTAATGCCTTTCCGCCAGCACCTGCACAAGCGTCTATTACGCGCATTCCAGGCGCAATTTGTGTAAATGGAGCTACAGTTTGAGAAGCGGCATCTTGTACTTCAAACCAACCCCGTTGAAAACTTTCGGTGCTAAATACATTAGCGCGTTCATCAAGCACCAAAGCATCGGGATATTTCGCAATGGTCTGGGTTTTAATTTTTTCTTCAAGCAGTGCATTACGCAACAGCTTAGGAAGTGTTTTTAGGGCGTTGGCACGCAGCACAACTGGTGCCATGGTGTTGAGCGCTTCCATTTCTAATGTCCACTTCTTTTCACCCAAGGCTTTACAACCCAATTCATCTAGCCAATCTGGGATAGACTCACGGTATTTACGTTCTTGGCGCAGTTCTTCAAATTTCCCCTTTATACGTCGTGTAGGGGTGCCTTCTAATGATTTCCAATCTGGTAATATATAGCCTCTTAAGATTGCCCAAACGGCAAAAATGCGCCAAAAATCTTGGCGGTTTAGAGGCTCTTGTACGTTTGCGATGGCAGCATAGAGGCGCTTCCAGCGCACAATCTCGTAAGTGGTTTCTGCAATAAAGCCACGATCACGACTTCCCCAGCGTTTGTCGCTTTTGAGGACTTGCGCCACAACCTTGTCCGCATATTTTTCTTCATTGAATATCTGTTGCAGACCATTGAGTACTGCCAGAACTAAATTTTTGTGTAAGCGCATAATGTTAGTCGAATGATTGTAGCTCAATTAGTTTTTTATACACACCATTTTGAGCTAACAGTGCTTTGTGTGTGCCGCGTTCTACCACTTTTCCTTTGTCTAGAACAATGATTTCATCTGCACTTTTGATTGTAGAAAGGCGATGGGCAATAACCAGTGAGGTTCGATTTTGCATCATCTTTTGGAGCGCGTCTTGCACCAGTTTTTCAGATTCCGTATCCAAAGCCGAGGTGGCTTCGTCTAGAATCATTACTGGAGGATTTTTGAGTACAGCTCTTGCAATAGCCAAACGTTGTTTTTGCCCGCCTGAAAGTTTGTTTCCAGCATCACCAATTACGGTGTCTATTCCATGCGAGAGTTGGCTAACAAAATCAGATGCATTTGCAATTTGCAATGCTGCTTCAAGTTCTTTTTCCGTAGCATTTGGTTTTGCAATACGTAGATTTTCCTTAACTGAATCATGAAAAAGTATGGCATCTTGGGTAACATAGGCAAACCTGCTTCGCAGTTCTTTTAAGTCAACCGAGTCAATAGGTGTATTGTCAATTTTAATGGTGCCTTGCTGTGGGTCGTAAAAACGTGCCAATAGATTGGCTATGGTTGTTTTTCCACTTCCTGATGCGCCTACAAGCGCTACAGAATGCCCTTTTGGTATCTCTAAATTAAATCCATCAATTACCAGTTCTTCTTCATACCTAAATTGAATGTTTTCAAAACTAATTTTAGAAGAAAGCTCCGGCAATGCTGTTGGGTTCTTTGGGGATTGAATTTCTGATTTGTGGAATAGGTATTCCATAATACGTTGGGCAGCCGCATTTCCTTTTCGAATGCTATACACGGCCCTACTCATGGATTTGGCTGGCGTAAGTACGCCATAGGCCAAGGTCATGTAGGTGATGAACTCTTCGCCACTCATGGATTGCTCTACCAAAACAAGACGTCCCCCTATATAGAGGATAACACCAATTACAGCAACTCCAAGAAATTCACTTATTGGACTGGCTAGGCTTTCTCTGTGAATTAGTTTGTTTGAAAAATTGAAAAGGCGCTTGGTAACAGCAGCAAACTTTTGATTGAATATATTTTCTGCAGTAAAGATTTGAATGATGGGTATGCCTGTAAGGGATTCTTCCAAATAGGAAAGCAACTCACCTTGTTCTTTTTGTACTTTTTCTGAACGTGATTTCAAACTTTTCCCAATAATTGAAATGAACCATCCAGCTATAGGTATGAATACCAAAACAAACAGGGTGAGTTTTGCGCTTAAAGCAAACATTGCGACTAGTGCAAATACGATGGTCAACGGTTCTCTAATAAGCATTTCAAAAACACTCAGAAAAGAGCGTTGTACTTCAATGACATCCGAAGTTACACGGGCTATGGTATCTCCTTTTTTATTGTTGGCATGAAAACTCGCAGGAAAAGAAATCAACTTTTCATAGAGGTTGCGTTGAATGCCTTTAACTACACCATTGCGCATGTAGGTGATGAAAAAGACAGCAAAATAATTAAAGATATTTTTCAGCAAGAAGGTTGTCAAAATCACACCAATAACCAACATCAATGCTTTTACAGCATCGTCTTGGGCATATGCAGCAATTTGTAATCTGAAATTGTCAAATATATATTCCAGAAAGGAGTTGCTATTTTCGGGGGTAGGTATTTCAACAGGAGTCTTGTTCTTACCAAAAAGCACTTCTAGCATAGGCATTAAAGCCAAAAAAGATGCTGCATTAAATAAGGCATACAGTATGTTGAACACAATATTAAGTGCAATATACCCCTTGTACGGAAGTGCGTAACGCAGTATGTATCTAATAGGACTCATGTTACATCCCTAATTCAGCCAAAATGCGATCCATTTTTTGATCGAGTTGATCTTTTGTCGTTCTATAGTCACGGGTGGAATTAAGGGGCGTATTTACACTCACGTAAAACTTTATTTTAGGTTCTGTTCCACTGGGTCTGGCAGCTACACGCGTACCATCTTCAGCGATAAAAATCAACACATTAGCTTTGGGCAAAGGTATCATTTCTTTTTCTTGCGCCTTTACTAGGGTTCTGACAGCGGTGGCATAGTCTTCTATAAAACGAATTGGACTGCCGTCAATATCCTTAGGAGGGTCTTTTCTAAAGCGATTCATGATGCTTTCAATTTTCTCAGCACCCAATTTTCCTTTTTTGACTAGTGAAACCAAACGTTCTTGGAAGCATCCTAGTTTAACATAGGCTTCCAGCAATACGTCAAAAAAAGAAGTGCCATTTGATTTGGCCTCGGCAACCAATTCGCAAGCCAATAGCGCAGCCGTTACAGCGTCTTTGTCACGTACAAAATCACCTACCATATACCCGAAACTTTCTTCACCACCGCCAAGACATTTTTGATTGGGATAATTCTCTATCATTTGAGCAATCCACTTAAAACCGGTAAGACCTAGTTTGCATTCAACGCCGTAGTGATTAGCCAATACGCTCATCATGGGAGTGGAGACTACAGTGGAGCCGACAAAAGCATTTTCTTCGGGTGTGTACTTGCCTTTTTTTAAAATGAAGTCTGTCATGGCCACCATGGTTTGGTTGCCGTTTAGAAGTTCTAGCTCGTTCTTTTCGTTTCTTACGGCGATCCCCAGGCGGTCTGCATCTGGGTCAGTTCCAATAACAATATCAGCGCAAATAGCATTGGCTTTTTCCATTGCCATTTGTAGGGCTTCAGGTTCTTCTGGATTGGGCGATTTTACCGTTGGAAAATCTCCGTCTGGTTTGGCCTGTTCTTCTATAACGCTCACAGCGCTATATCCCGCTTTTTTTAGCACCTGTGGAATGGCAGTTACAGAAGTCCCGTGAAGCGGTGTAAATACCACCTTAACATTTTTGCGATTCCCTTTTCCAACACGGCCAACTGCAACAGAAGCATCCTGAAAGGCTTCATCTATGGTATGGTCAATGGGGGAAATATAAGCTGGCTTAGGCTCGAACAAGATATCTTCATACGATGTATTGTTGATAGCAGAAATGATCCCATTATCTTGTGGAGGAACAATCTGTCCTCCGTCTTGCCAATAGACTTTATAGCCATTGTATTCTGGTGGGTTGTGTGAGGCTGTAAGCACGATGCCGCATTGGCATTTTAGATGACGTACTGCAAAAGAAACTTCGGGTGTTGGACGTAAATCTGTGAATAAATAGACTTTAATGTCGTTGGCTGAAAAAATATTGGCAACCGTTTGCGCAAGTTCTTTGCTGTTGTGTCTGCAATCGTAGCCAATTACAACGCTAGGTGTTTCGTTTGGAAACTGTGCCTTGATGTAATTGCTTAGTCCTTGAGTTGTTTTGCCAAAGGTATATTTGTTTACACGATTGGTGCCTACACCCATAATACCTCGCATACCCCCTGTGCCAAAGGCCAAATCCTTGTAGAAAGCATCTTCTAATGCGGTGGGGTTGTTTTTTTGTTCGGCTACTGCTTGCCTTGTTTCTTTATCAAATGGCGGAAGTTCCCAGGCAGCGGCTTGCGCAAAAAAAGATGTACTCATGGGTAATTTTTAAAACACAAATTTACGGATTCCCTTTAGAGTTAGGAGGGTAAGTGTTCCTTTATTTTATATCTCTTTTTATGATTTCTGTTTCGAATTACAATTTCACCCAAAAATCCAGCCAAAAAGAATTGACTTCCGAGGATCATGGTTGTAAGGGCCACATAAAATTGGGGTCTCTCGGCAATCAGTCGTCCGGCAGGGTTGACAAATAGTTTATCAATACCCAAGTATATGGCAAAACTAAATCCCATGATCAACATGATGCTCCCAATCAGTCCAAAAAAGTACATGGGTCTTCTGCCAAAACGTTGCAGAAACCACAGGGTTAGCAAATCTAAAAAACCTTTAATAAAGCGGTCGGCTCCAAACTTAGACTGTCCAAACTTGCGTTTTTGATGCTGCACCACTTTCTCTCCAATTTTTCTAAAACCAGCTTGATTGACCAGTACGGGGATATAGCGATGCATTTCTCCGTAAACCTCAACCGTTTTGATTACATCATTTCGGTAGGCTTTTAAGCCACAATTAAAATCATGTAGCTTAATGCCCGATACCTTCCTAGCAGCCCAGTTGAAAATTTTAGAGGGAATGTTTTTGAATAGTATGGAGTCGTATCGTTTCTTTTTCCACCCAGAAACCATATCATAATGACCTTGTGCAATTAACTGATAGAGTTCTGGAAGCTCTTCGGGCGAATCTTGCAAATCGGCATCCATGGTGCAGACAACTTCACCAGTACACGCTAAAAAACCAGCGTGTAAGGCTTGCGACTTACCATAGTTGCGCAAAAACTGAATGCCACGAACACGGTTGTCTTGACTTATGGTAGCTGAAACCCAGTCCCAAGCGTTATCTGTGCTGCCGTCATCAATAAAAATAATTTCAAAACTGAGTTCAGCCTTTTCTAATACGCGAACTATCCAAGTGTATAGCTCCGGAAGCGATGCTTCCTCGTCTAAAAATGGAATAGCAATCGATAATTTAGGCTGTTTGGTCAATTAACTCTTTTTTGTAAATAAGCCTATTAAGAGCCCTACTATAATTCCCAAAATAACATTTAGGATTAAAATAAAAGGGAAGCTTATGTAAAAATACTTTTCTGTGTTGGTTTGTTGCATTTCAATGATGTCTTCGTCTAGCGTTGGTTGCGCTTCACGGAGGGCATCGGCTTGCAGTGCAGCAGTATTTGAAATAAAGTCTGGCTCAATAAAATTTATGAATAAAGTAAAATAAGCTAGCCCAATAATTCCGGCTACTAAAAATACTCCAACGCCTAACTTAATTGCCTGTTTAAGTGCCAGAAGTCCATTGTTGTCTTTTTTGAAAGTTGTGATGGCTATTAATGCTACGGATGCAGGTATTAGTGTTTGAATAGCTTGGATAACAGACGATTGATCGTATGTCATATCCATGAAGAATAGCATCATACTGAATGCGATTCCAATGCCGCCTGCTATGGCCCCAAAGCGATAATTATAGGCTCCTAATTTTGGTGAACTTTCCATTTGTTGTTTTTTAAGGGTTAAGTGTATGGTAAATTTAGATAAAATAATTAAATTTGCACCCCCTTTAAAAGGAAACGCATTATGAAACAAGGTATACATCCCGATAATTATCGCTTGGTAGCATTCAAGGATATGTCTAATGAAGACGTCTTTATCACAAAGTCAACCGCCAACGCTAAAGAGAAAATTGAAGTAGATGGTGTTGAATATCCGTTAGTTAAATTGGAGATTTCACGCACTTCACACCCGTTCTATACTGGTAAATCTAAACTTGTAGACACGGCAGGACGTATTGATAAGTTTAAGAACAAATATGCCAAATTCAAAAAATAATTTTTGAATTCAAATCAAATTTAAAGCCTCCTTATGGAGGTTTTTTTATTTACACCTATCTTTGAAACATGCGCATATGTTTGTTTGACGGTCCAAACCGTTCCGATTTATTACCCTTGGCTTATACTCGGCCTATTGCCGACTTGCTTATTGGTGGAATGTCGTTAGTCAAGCGATGGTCACAAGCGATGCAAGCTGAAGTTGTGGTCGAAACAGAAGCCTATCTTCAGGCAGACACCCCTTCTTTTGACCTTGCTATCATGGCAGGATGTCTCCCAAACCCAGCGCTCCTTTCAGCTGTTAGGGGTTTACAAGACGGACAAAAACTCATACATAACGGTAAAGTGATTGCTTTTAGTGGTGCGCGCTCCAGTACAGACAAGTTGTTGGCAGCATTTGATGCCGTTGAGTTAGCTGCAGCAATACAAATTATTCGCTATCCTTGGGACGTATTCTCCAAAAATGCGGAGGTCTTGATTGAGGATGCTGCTTTTTACAGTGAAACGCATACCAATAAATTAAATGAAACCAACCAACACCATGGTGAGTACCCGCTGCTAGTTGGGTCAAATGTCACTTCATATGCTGCGGTATTCAACACTCAAGAAGGGCCCATTATTATTGACGATAACGCCACCATTATGGAAGGTGCTGTACTTCGAGGTCCTATTTATATTGGTAAAAACAGTATTATTAAAATGGGTACTAAAATCTATGGCGGTACCAGTCTTGGGCCGCACTGCAAGGCAGGTGGCGAACTCAACAACGTAGTGATGCTAGGCAACAGCAACAAAGGGCATGACGGTTTTTTGGGTAATGCTGTTATAGGGGAGTGGTGTAACCTTGGCGCTGCTACGGATTCTTCAAACCTTAAAAACGATTATGGGAACACTCGCGCTTGGAACTACACCCAGCAAAAGTTTATTTCAACTGAACTGCAATTCTGTGGTTTAGTTATGGGTGACCATTCTAAAACCGCCATTCAGACGCCTTTGAATACAGCTACTGTAGTTGGTGTTGGTTGTAGTATTTTTAGTATTGGTTTTCCTCGAACGTTTATTCCTAGTTTTTCTAGAGGAGGTTCTCAAGGCATGATCGAAAATAATTTAAACAAGATGCTGGAAACGGCTGCTGTGGTTATGGACAGACGCGGTAAAGAGATGGACGCAAAAGATAAAGCGGTATTAACCCATTTGTTTGCCCTCACCAAGCAATTCCGCCGATAGCAGGTTGTACCTCAATCATATAGGATTATATTTGCAAAAACAACAAAATGTCTGCTACAGGGTCAGTCGCTTTTTACACGCTTGGATGTAAGCTGAATTTTTCAGAAACGTCGACCATTGCCCGTTCTTTTAAGCTGGCAGGCTATACCGAAACCGCCTTTGATACCGCTGCAGATGTATATGTGATTAACACCTGCTCGGTTACAGAAAATGCTGATAAAAAATTCAAAACCATTGTGAAACAGGCGCTCAAGCAAAACCCTGAAGGTTTTTTGGTTGCAATTGGTTGCTATGCCCAACTCAAGCCCGAAGAATTGGCTGTTTTAGACGGAGTAGATTTGGTGCTAGGTGCTAATGAAAAGTTTAATGTAGTAGATTTTATTAAGAGTAAGACGGCATCAGAAACTGCGGTTCATGCTTGTTCCATTGACGCTGTAGAACAGTATGTCGGAAGTTACGCTATCGGGAAACGCACACGGGCATTTTTAAAAGTGCAAGACGGTTGTGATTATAAGTGTACTTACTGTACCATTCCGTTGGCGCGTGGTTTTTCCCGAAGCGATACTCTTGATAATATTTTAAAGCAAGCAAATGAAATTGCCGCTCAAGACATCAAAGAGGTGGTGCTGACTGGTGTTAATATCGGTGACTTTGGCAAGGGGGAGTTTGGTGCAAAAAAACACGACCATACGTTTTTTGATTTGGTCACTGCCTTAGATGAAGTATCTGGTTTGGAGCGCATACGTATCTCTTCTATTGAGCCCAATTTATTGCGTCAAGAAACCATAGACTTTGTAGCAAATTCCAAGCGATTTGTCCCTCATTTTCACATACCCCTACAAAGTGGAAGCAATGAAATTTTGGCAGCTATGCGCAGAAGATACCAGCGCGAACTATACGTAAAGCGGGTGTCACAGATTAAATCCCGTATGCCACACGCTTGTATAGGGGTTGATGTTATTGTGGGTTTTCCTGGGGAGTCAGACGATCACTTTATGGAAACCTACCATTTTCTTAATGAGCTAGAAGTTTCCTACTTACACGTATTTACCTATTCTGAGCGGGAGAATACCCTTGCAGCTGGTATGCCAGCAGTTGTCCCTAAAGAAGTGCGTGCCAAAAGGAGCAAGATGTTGCGAGGTTTGTCGCAAAAAAAGCGTCGAGCCTTTTATGAGAGCCAATTGGGAACTGAACAAGACGTTTTATTTGAATCTGAAAATAAGAACGGATATATTCACGGATTCACTCCTAATTATGTCAAAGTTAAAAGCTTTTGGGATCCAGCCTTATGCGACACCATAGCACGCGTGCGCTTAACTGCAATTGAGGATGATGGTTTGGTGGTTTTTGATGTAAAAACGGCTATTACGGCCTAACGATCTTAGATGCGCACTCCAATAGGGAGCATACTTCTGTAGCGCTTATTCTTGCGAATAAAGCGTACAATCTCGGGACTGGTTGGCATCATGCTGATGTTTCGCTCTGCAATAATTGATAATACTTCTTTTATAAAAGCATCGCTAAAATCATTAGGGCACTTCTCTTTTGGTACTACAAGTTTGGTTAAGAAAATTTTGCGTTCCTGTTGGGCGTATTCTATTTTGGCAAGTTCACCTTGAACTTTTGTTTCAAATTGGCGCAAAAAGGCGTTGTCAGTAACGTTAATTTTATCCATAAATTAATTGCTAGAGGACAAATTTACAAAATTTTATGTACATTGAAGTTGCAATGAATAAGAGTGCTGCCATTCATGTTTATATGATGCCCGGATTGGCTGCTAATAATGAGATTTTTGAACGCATAAAAGTTAGCAGTCCTTTCAAGGTTCATTTGTTGTCTTGGATTATGCCTAACCAAGACGAATCTCTAGTGTCTTATGCTGAGCGTATGTGTGAACACATTACGCATCCTAAACCTGTTTTAATAGGGGTTTCATTTGGTGGGATATTGGTTCAAGAAATGTCTAAAATTATTTCATGTAAAAAGGTTATTATTATTTCTAGTGTGCGCACTTGGCGTGAATTTCCTATTCATATGCGTATCACTCGCAAGACAAAGGCCTATAAGTTCTTTCCTGTTCAGTGGATTGATAATTTAGAAGATTTTGTGGGCTTTGTTTTTGGTCCATCGGCACGAAAGCGCATGGATTTAAATAAAAAATACCTTTCAGTACGCTCGCCAGAATACCTTAACTGGTCCTTGGAAGTCCTCTTTAATTGGAGTCAAGATGTGCCATTGCCTAATGTTACGCACATTCACGGGACTTATGATATGGTATTTCCCGTCTTACACTTAAAGGATTATATCCCTGTTCCCAAAGGAACACACGTCATGATCATGACACGGGCAAAATGGATCAGTCAAAATTTACCACGAATTATCTTAACCCAGACCTGAGTTAAATCTTCTTTAACTGTTGCTGCATCAACTTGATTTGATCGGCAAGCATGTTCTGCTTGTCCAATTTTTTAGCTTCATTAAGCAGCAGTGTGGCCTCTCGCTTACGTCTTTTTTGCATCACAATACCGGCTAGACTGAGTTTGGCCATGGCCAAGTCATGTTTCATGTTAAGACCTAGTGAAATGGCTTTTTTAAAGTGACGTTCTGCTTTTGTCAGGTTTTTTTGGGCTTCTATCACGCCGTGTAAAAAATAAAAGTAGCCTTGTTGCTTTTGGGTTAATGCAGACTCCGGTTTTTTGATTCTGTTCAACCAGCGTTGGGTTCCGTCGAAGTCTTGTTTACGTAGGCGTAGGAAGGAAAGTAAGATCAATTCATTCTTGTAATAAAGAAAAACAAAAATACCAGCTAGGAAAATCATTGCAATCCCGTTGCCGATATTCCCTTCAATAAATTGGTAAACGGCATATCCCAAAAAAGCGATTGCGATTACAATTTTTATGAATTTTGGAAACATATATACAATTTAGGCAACAAATCTACATATTTCTGCGGTAGCTTTGTTTGTTCTTATATGAGATATTGTATATTTGCATCCATCTCTAAGAAAACATTGATGAAAAGAACATTTCAACCCTCGATAAGAAAGCGTCGTAATAAACACGGCTTCATGGAGCGTATGGCTTCTGCAGCAGGACGCAAGGTATTAGCAGCACGTCGCGCAAAGGGACGTAAAAAGATATCTGTCTCATCCGAACCACGTCACAAAAAATAAGTGAATAAACCGTTTAAAACTTCAAGGTGTTACTGTAACAGTAACACCTTTTTTTATATATATTCGAAAGATTTTTGACCAACTTTAGTTGTGCACTTTATGGCAAAGAAAAAAGACCTTAACAGTATCCTAATTATCGGCTCCGGCCCCATTATCATCGGGCAAGCTTGTGAATTCGATTATTCTGGCTCACAATCCCTCCGTTCTCTTAGAGAGGACGGAATAGAAACCATACTCATCAACTCCAATCCGGCAACTATCATGACCGACCCATCCATGGCCGATCATGTTTATTTGTTACCGCTCACCACAAAATCTATTATTCAAATTTTGAAGGAGCACCCGCATATTGATGCGGTACTGCCTACTATGGGTGGTCAAACTGCTCTCAATTTGTGTATTGAAGCAGACGAAAAAGGCATTTGGAAAGACTTTGATGTAAAGTTGATAGGCGTTAATATTGATGCTATTAACATTACTGAAGACCGCGAAAAGTTCCGTGAGCTTATGGAAAAAATTAACGTTCCTATGGCGCCACAAGCCACAGCAACCTCATTTCTAAAAGGAAAAGAAATTGCTCAAGAATTTAGTTTTCCCCTTTGTATTCGTGCTTCCTACACCCTTGGAGGTGCTGGTGCTGCCATTGTATATGATGAAAATGACTTTGAAGATCTGCTTAGACGTGGTTTAGAAATATCTCCTATACATGAGGTCATGATTGACAAAGCCATGATGGGATGGAAAGAATACGAATTGGAACTCCTTCGTGATAATAACGATAATGTGGTTATCATCTGTTCTATTGAGAATATGGATCCTATGGGTATTCATACGGGTGACTCCATAACCGTGGCGCCAGCCATGACGCTTTCCGATAAGACCTATCAGAAAATGAGAGATATGGCCATCAAGATGATGCGTAGCATTGGTGACTTTGCCGGTGGTTGTAATGTGCAATTTGCTGTAAGCCCCGATGATAAAGAAGATATTATTGCCATTGAGATTAACCCACGTGTTTCGCGCTCTTCGGCATTGGCAAGTAAAGCAACGGGATATCCCATTGCCAAAGTGGCTACCAAGCTCGCTATTGGCTACCGCTTAGATGAGTTGGATAACCAGATTACCAAGTCTACTTCTGCTTTGTTTGAGCCAACACTCGATTATGTAATCGTTAAAATACCACGCTGGAATTTCGATAAGTTTGAAGGCTCTGACCGTACCCTAGGCTTGCAGATGAAAGCTGTTGGTGAGGTGATGGGTATTGGGCGTTCGTTCCAAGAAGCCTTGCATAAGGCCACCCAGTCGCTTGAAATTAAGCGTAACGGTCTGGGCGCAGACGGTAAAGGCTATACAGATTACAATCAAATTATTGACAAGCTGACCCATGCCTCTTGGGATCGGGTATTTGTGATTTACGATGCCATTGTGATGGGCATCCCGCTAAGTCAGATCTACGATATCACCAAGATTGATATGTGGTATCTCAAACAGTACGAGGAATTATTCAACTTACAAAAAGAAATTTCAAACTTTTCGATTGACACAATTGAAAAACCACTCTTGTTAGAAGCCAAGCAAAAAGGTTATGGTGATAGACAAATTGCCCATATGCTGGGTTGTTTGGAAAGTGAGGTATACAAAAAGCGAGATACGATGAACATTCACCGTGTGTATAAGCTGGTGGACACCTGTGCTGCTGAATTTACAGCCAAGACTCCGTATTACTATTCCACTTTTGAAAGTACCATGGAAACCGCTGAGGGCAACTCTTATGTGCACAACGAGAGTGTGGTAAGTGACAAAAAGAAAGTAGTGGTATTGGGCTCTGGGCCGAACAGAATTGGTCAGGGGATTGAATTTGATTACTGTTGCGTGCACGGCGTATTGGCAGCTGCTGAAGCTGGGTATGAAACCATCATGATTAACTGTAACCCCGAGACGGTTTCTACCGATTTTGACACAGCTGACAAACTTTATTTTGAGCCTGTTTTCTGGGAACATATCTACGATATTATCCGTCATGAAAAGCCCGAAGGTGTTATTGTACAGTTGGGTGGACAGACTGCCTTAAAACTAGCAGAGAAACTTGAGCGTTACGGCGTTAAAATCATGGGTACTAGCTTTGAATCGTTAGACTTAGCTGAAGACCGTGGAAGTTTTTCTACACTGCTCAAAGAAAACAACATTCCTTACCCAGAGTTTGGTGTTGCAGAAACTGCAGACGAAGCGCTTGCCTTGGCAGATCAATTGAGCTTCCCTATACTGGTGCGCCCATCCTATGTATTGGGTGGTCAGGGGATGAAAATTGTCATCAACAAAGAGGAGCTAGTTAAGCACGTGGTGGATTTGTTGCACAAAATACCCAACAACAAGCTGCTGCTAGATCACTACCTAGATGGTGCCATAGAGGCCGAAGCAGATGCTATTTGTGACGGAGAAGACGTTTATATCATCGGTATCATGGAGCATATAGAACCCTGTGGTATTCATTCGGGCGATTCCAACGCGACCTTACCTCCCTTTAACTTAGGCGACTTTGTGATGCAGCAGATTAAGGATCACACTAGAAAGATTGCGCTATCGCTTAATACGGTTGGACTGATTAATATTCAGTTTGCCATCAAGAACGACACCGTTTATATCATTGAAGCCAACCCCCGTGCATCGCGTACGGTTCCCTTTATCGCCAAGGCGTATAAGGAGCCTTATGTGAATTATGCCACTAAAGTAATGCTGGGCGAAAAAAAAGTGAAGGACTTTGATTTTCAACCCGAACTAGATGGCTTTGCCATCAAGCAGCCGGTTTTTTCATTTAATAAATTCCCGAACGTTGACAAGGCATTAGGCCCAGAAATGAAGAGTACTGGTGAAAGCATCTTGTTTATCGACAGTTTGAAAGATGATGCCTTTTATGAGCTGTACGGACGCCGCAAGATGTACTTGAGCAAGTAGGGAATAGCTGATTTTCACGTATATTTAGACAAACATTATTTCCATGGATGCCGTTTTACTTTTGCTTTTGTTGTCCATAATATTAATTCTAATTTTTAGGTTTAAAAAAGTTGCTCCGCCTGATGTGAGTACTTACCATGAAGAAATTGCAGAATTAAGGATTAAACTTGCTGTAAAAGAGGAAGAAATCAAAACCTTGAACGATAAGCTTTTATCTGAGAAAGATCGAGAGGTTCGTTTGACGACAGAGTTTGAAAATTTATCATTTAAGATTCTTGAGCAAAATTCAAAGAAATTTAAAGAACAAAATGCCGAACAACTTGAGTCTATTTTAAGTCCCCTTGGAAAAGAATTAGATATATTTAGAAAAAAACTTGATAAATCAAACGATGATTTTTTAAAAGGAAACATCGCTTTAAACGAACATTTAAAAACCCTTCAAGGACTAAATCAACAGCTTAGTCAAGATACACATAACCTTACCAGTGCTTTGATTGGAGATTCAAAAACCCAAGGAGACTGGGGTGAAAAACAGTTGGAAGTCTTATTGGAGCGTACAGGCTTAATGCGAAATGTTCATTTTACTACTCAAGGCGGTTATCGCGATGAAAATGGCGATTTAAAGAAGCCTGATTTTATTATAAAACTCCCTGATGACAAGCATATTGTTATTGACTCAAAGGTTTCGTTGACTGCATACTATGATTATTCTAGTTCTGAAGATGTTGAAATTCGCAAGGAGGCGTTGAAACGCCACTTGGCTAGTGTGCGAAAACATTTTAATGACTTAGGTAAGAAAAACTACCAATCCCTTTATGGGATAAATTCCCCTGATCACGTGCTAATGTTCGTGCCTATAGAGCCTGCTCTTATGTTGGCTTATCAACAAGACTCCGATTTACATCTAGATGCATTTGATAAAAAGGTGGTGCTTATGTCTACCTCAATCTTATTAGCAACACTCAATACAATTTCTTCTATTTGGAAACAAGAAAATCAAAAACGAAATGTTATTGAAATCGCAAAACAGGGTGGCCTTTTATATGATAAGTTTGTGGGCTTTGTAGAGGACCTGTTAAAGGTAGGTAAGTCATTAGATGCTTCCAAAGAGTCCTACTCGGATGCTATGAATAAATTGGTTGACGGCAAAGGCAATTTGATTACTAAGGTGGAAAAGCTACGTGAGTTAGAAGCTAAAACAAATAAAAATATCCCTAAGAATCTGTTGGATAGGGCACAGGGAGATTAACTCTTTAGATCTCTTGTGTTTTATTGAAGCTAGACCTCAACGGCTTCAAAAGCCATCACCACTTGGTTTTTGACCAAATCAACAAAGCTTTCTGCTTGGCGAATCAGGTTTGCTGCGCCATTATGCCAAAGCACTTCGGCAGGACGGTAGCGTGAGTTGTAGTTGCTCGCCATCGTGAAGCAATAGGCGCCTGCATTGTGAAAGCACAACACGTCTCCATCGCTGATTTCCGCAATCTTGCGGTTGTTGGCAAAGGTGTCGGTCTCGCAGATATATCCCACAACAGAATAAAAACGCTCCCTGCCTTCTGGGTTGGAGATGTTTTCAATACGGTGCTGCGCACCATAAAGCATGGGGCGTATCAAGTGGTTAAAACCACTGTTTACCTGTGCAAATACCGTCGAAGTGGTTTGCTTAACCGAATTCACAGATGTGAGGAAATAACCCGCTTGGGATACTAAAAACTTACCCGGCTCAAAGGCCAAAACCAGGTCTTTGCCGTAGTCTCTGCAAAACTCAGAAAAGCGAACACTTAGTTTCTCGCCCAACTCCTCAATGTTGGTCTCGTTATCGCCTGGCTTGTAGGGTACTTTAAAACCACTGCCAAAGTCCAAAAATTCTAAGTCCTTAAACTGCCGCGCTGTGTCAAAAAGAATTTCTGCAGCATGTAAGAACACGTCGATGTCTAAAATGTCACTTCCGGTATGCATGTGCACGCCGTTGATCTTCATTCCTGTATTTTCAACAATACGCAATACGTGAGGCATCTGGTGGATGCTGATGCCAAACTTGGAATCGATATGTCCTACAGAAATGTTGGCATTGCCACCCGCCATGATGTGTGGGTTGATACGAATGCATACAGGCACCGTTGTATGGGCCGTACCAAACTGTTCCAATACAGAGAGGTTATCTATGTTTATTTGTACGCCAAGAGTTGCTACCTCTTCTATTTCAGAAAGGGAAACGCCATTGGGTGTAAAGATGATTTCTTTGGGGGGTACGCCAGCCTCAAGGCCCAGTTGTACTTCCTGAATGGATACGGTATCCAATCCTGCGCCCAAATGATGCATCCATTTCAGTACACTAAGGTTCGAAAGTGCTTTGACGGCATAGTTAATGCGCAACTGGGGGACTGCACTAAATGCCTTTGTCAATCGGTTGTACTGCGCCTCGATGGCATGGGCGTCATATACGTATATAGGACTACCATGTGTTTGTGATATTTTTACTAAATCTTGGTGCTGCATCGCATTATTTTTACGCAAATGTAAGTTTTTAGGACGTGCTGTAAGAAGTATAAAGCGAAATATATTAAAAATAAAACAATATGTTATAAATATAACAAACAAGTTTTATGTTAGGGTGGTTATAAGCTCGATTGATTGCCTATTTTTGCATAGAATAATTTATATCCATGAACGTACACGAATATCAAGGAAAAGAGATTTTAGCCAAGTTTGGCGTTGGCGTACAGCGCGGCATAGTTGCTACAACTCCAGAGGAGGCAACGGCCGCAGCGAAGCAATTATCCGAAGAAACGGGAACCGGCTGGCATGTAATTAAAGCACAGGTACATGCGGGAGGTCGCGGAAAAGGAGGCGGGGTAAAGCTTGCAAAGTCCTTGGAGGAAGTAGCGCGTATTTCTGATGAAATTATCGGTATGCAGTTGGTAACCCCACAAACCACTGCTGAAGGTAAAAAAGTACACCAAGTGCTTATTGCCGAAGATGTCTATTATCCTGGCGATTCGGAACCAGAAGAAATTTACATTTCGGTCTTGCTCAACCGTACTACAGGGCGCAATATGATTATGTACTCTACGGAAGGTGGGATGGATATTGAAAAAGTAGCCGAAGAAACACCCGAACTTATTTTTACAGAAGAAATTGATCCAACTGTAGGCTTATTACCTTTCCAGGCTCGTAAGGTTTCCTTTAATCTTGGGCTTTCAGGCCTTGCGTTCAAAGGCATGGTAAAATTTGTATCGTCCTTATACAAGGCCTACATAGGTGCAGATGCTGCCTTATTTGAAATCAATCCTGTACTAAAAACATCAGACAATAAGATTATTGCGGTTGATGCCAAGGTAGCACTAGATGATAATGCTTTGTTCCGTCATCCTGATTTTGCGGCAATGCGTGATATCCGTGAAGAAAACCCAACCGATGTTGCTGCTCGTGAAGTAGGACTTAATTACGTGCAGTTGGATGGCAATGTAGGTTGTATGGTAAACGGTGCTGGACTTGCGATGGCTACCATGGATTTAATCAAGCAAGCTGGGGGCGATCCAGCCAACTTTCTAGATGTAGGGGGTACGGCCGATGCTGCTCGTGTGGAAGCTGCTTTCCGAATCATTTTACAAGACCCCAAGGTAAAGGCTATTTTGGTCAATATCTTTGGTGGTATTGTACGTTGTGATCGTGTAGCCCAAGGAATTGTAGATGCCTACAAGAATATGGGTGATGCAATTCAAGTGCCCATCATCGTGCGCTTACAAGGAACCAATGCTGACATTGCAAAACAGCTCATTGACGACTCCGGTTTGGAAGTACAGAGTGCCATTTTATTCCAAGAAGCCGCCGACAAGGTGCAAGAGGTACTCTAATAATTGTCAATATGGCAGTTTTAAACAATCTAACACCGACATAATGTCAGCATAATTTGAATGGTATATAAATTGCCATGGTTTAGGTGTATAACATTTAAAACACCTAACATCATGAATTTAATACGAAGAACATCAAAACCTTTATTTCCATCTTTATTAGACGAGTTTTTTGCTAGCGACACACCCTTTTCAGGTTTGTCCAGCCGTTCTCATGTTCCATCGGTGAACATATCGGAAACGGACACAAATTTTGAATTAGCACTGGCAGCTCCTGGCAAAACGCGCAATAATTTTAATTTGGAGTTAGACGACCATGTGTTGACAGTTTCAAGTGAATCCAAACACGAGGATGATTCAAAGACCGATCAATACACAAGACGTGAGTTCCGTTACGACAATTTCCAACGCAGTTTTAGATTGCCAGAAACCGTAGATACGGCAGGCATCAAGGCCAAGTACGACAATGGTATTTTGACCATTACCCTGCCCAAACATGAGGAAGCCATTCCAGAACCCAAAAAACAAATTGAAATAAAGTAAGCTGAATAACAGCTATGTCAATGTTTTAAGTTGATTTTGGATGCGTTCAATCTCATCTCTAAAATGAGCCGCTTGGATAAAATCCATATCCAAGGCGGCTTTTTCCATATTTTTTCGGTTTTTCCGTACCCGTGCTTGTAGCTGTTCTTTGGTCAAATACTCAATCGGTTCAGCAGCTTCCTTTTTGATATAATCATCTGCAAGCATACTTCGGTGAAACGTTTCTTCCAACGACTTGTTAAGTGCTTGTGGGGTGATGTTGTGACGATCATTATATGCCATTTGCTTTTCACGGCGATATTGGGTTTCGTCAATTGTTTTTTTCATGCTCTTAGTAATGTTGTCTGCATACATGATGGCCTTGCCATTTAGATTTCTTGCGGCACGACCAACAGTTTGGGTAAGCGAACGTGCCGAACGTAAAAATCCTTCTTTATCTGCGTCCAAAATAGCTACTAACGATACTTCGGGTAGGTCAAGCCCCTCCCGTAATAGGTTTACGCCAATCAATACATCAAAAAGCCCTTTGCGTAGATCATGCATGATTTCCACCCGCTCCAGGGTGTCAATATCACTGTGGATATAGCGACAACGAATCGAAATACGCGACAAATACTTGGTCAGCTCTTCAGCCATACGCTTGGTAAGCGTGGTAACCAATACCCTTTCGTCTTTTTCAGCACGCTGTTGAATTTCTTCAACCAAATCATCTATTTGATTCAAACTTGGGCGTACCTCAATTATGGGATCAAGAAGTCCCGTTGGACGAATTACTTGTTCTACATAAACCCCTTCCGTTTGTTCAAGTTCATAATCTGAGGGTGTAGCACTCACATAAATCACCTGTTGCTGTAACTGTTCAAACTCTTCGTATTTCAGGGGCCTGTTGTCCATAGCTGCTGGCAGTCGGAAGCCAAACTCAACCAAGTTTTCTTTTCGGCTCCTATCGCCGCCATACATGGCGTGAACTTGAGATAGAGTTACATGACTTTCATCCACCACCATTAAAAAATCATCTGGAAAGTAATCTAACAAACAGAAAGGCCGGGTGCCTGGCGCTCGGCCGTCTATATAACGTGAATAGTTTTCAATCCCAGAGCAATACCCCAATTCACGAATCATTTCTAAATCAAAATTGGTACGCTCTTCCAATCGTTTTGCTTCAAGGTGTTTTCCTATGTCTTTAAAGTAGTCCACTTGAGCCGTTAAGTCATCTTGAATATGATGAATGGCATTTTGCAGTACCTCGGGAGAGGTCGCAAACATATTGGCTGGATAAATAGTCAGTTTGTCAAAGTTCTCCTTTATGTTACCTGTTAGGGGGTCAAATACTTCAATGGCTTCAATTTCATCTCCAAAAAAGTGAATTTTAAACGCATGGTCCGCATAGCTTGGAAACACATCAACAATATCTCCGTTTACACGAAAATTCCCGTGCAGGAAGTCGGCAGTGGTACGCGCATAGAGGCTTTGGACCAACTGGTGTAAAAATTTTGTTCTGGGAATGACTTGGTCTACTTTAATGTGAATGACATTCTTTTTGAACTCTACTGGATTTCCGATGCCGTATAAACAGGAAACGGAGGCAATTACGATAACATCTCTGCGCCCAGATAGTAGGGCGGAGGTAGTGCTTAAACGCAGCTTTTCAATCTCATCGTTAACAGACAAGTCTTTTTCGATATAGTTACCTGTGGTGGGGATATAGGCTTCGGGCTGGTAGTAGTCGTAATAAGACACAAAATACTCTACTGCATTGTTGGGAAAGAATTGCTTGAATTCAGAATACAACTGTGCTGCAAGGGTTTTGTTGTGCGCAAGTACAAGCGTAGGACGCCGGGTTTCTGCAATCACATTGGCAACCGTAAAGGTTTTTCCCGATCCCGTCACCCCTAAGAGGGTTTGGAATTTGTCCTGAGCAGCAAGACCTTGCGCCAATTGACGAATGGCCTCTGGCTGATCTCCAGTGGGTTTAAAGTCAGAAACAAGTTGAAACTCCATAGCTTGCCAAAAATAGCAAAAACTTAGAGGTCACGTCGTTTTAATAAGCGATATGTCAATGCATAAAAAATATAGCACCAAACCGATACGATAAGGATGTCCAAAAGCTGTACATCTGTGTTCTTGGTCATTTGCTCACCAACTTGATCTGCCAAGTTGCGCACAGCAGATAAGCGTGAAAAAGGTTCACGTATCAAGTTGCCCATCGCATTAAGTGGAAAAAAGCGGTATACATCTTCTGCATTTAACAACTCTGGTGATTTCCATTTGAGCATGCCATAACAAAAACCTTCAAACATTTGCCATATCCCCAAAAAACCAAGGGCAAAAGCCGAGCGTTTAATGGCTGTTCCCAAAAACAAACAGAAGCCAAAAAAAGCCATTAGTTTGATGAAATATGCGGCCAGGTATTCCAAGTCTTGCACAATGATGGAGAATTCGTTGTAGTCCGAATAGATCAATCCAAGAATAAGGGATACCACAAAAATAAATAGCGTAGATACGGCAGCCAGCGAAAAAAGCATCACCCATTTGGAGTGTAGGAATTCTCGTTTGCTAAGTCCATCTATAAGGTTTTGCTTGAAGGTCTTATTGCTGTATTCGTTTGCCGTCATGGAAACGATAACCACGGATAGGAATATCTTAAACCAAGCACCTACAAAGGCGTTAAAATGCCATATGTAAGGGAAATTGAAGATGCCTTGCTCTGCCAAATGAAATTTAATGGGACCAATATCAAACTTAATGGCAGCAATAAGCGCAATTGAGGTGAGTAATATAAAATAAGCACAAATCAGGATGCGGCTTGAGCGATTAGCACGCAGCTTCTCATATTCAATTAAAAACAATCGTTTCATGCCGTATTCTTTTTGGTTAGGGTTAAGAATTGTTCTTCAAGGCTTTTGTGTTTTTTCGCCAAATGCGTCAATACAATTCCTTTGCTCGTCAGTGCTTTACTTAGGGTTTCAATCTCTAACGTTTCGTTGGGGTAAGCCAATACTAATGCGCCTTGTTGTTCTACTGCTTTTATGAGTTTATTTTCTTCTAAGGCTTTCAATAAACCGGCTAGGTCAGTTGCATCAAGCTCAAAATAGCCGTGGTCCGTGGTCAATGCAGTTACGGGGCCAAAATAGATTTGTTTTCCTTTTTGCAGCACCAATACATGCGAACATACTTTTTCTACCTCATCTAAGTGGTGCGAGGCCAATAAAATAGTAGTGCCTTGCGCAGCAATTTTGAAAATGATATCCCTAACCTGCGCAATTCCTTGAGGATCTAACCCGTTGGTGGGTTCGTCAAGAATAAGAATCTCCGGGTCATTGAGTAGGGCGGAGGCAATGGCCAGCCGCTGCTTCATACCTAAAGAATAGGTTTTGAATTTATCGTGTTTTCGATCTAACAAATCCACCAACTCGAGTTTTTCTTCGATTTTGGATTTTGGCACTTCTTTTATCCTACAAACCAAGCGCAAGTTTTGTGCTGCCGTCATGAAGGGATAGAAGTTGGGTCTTTCAATGATGGCGCCTACACGTTTTAGTGCTTGGTGCCTGCTTTGGGTTCCGCCAAACCAAGAAAAATTTCCTGCTGTGGGATTTACAACATTGAGAATCATGCCTAGCGTTGTAGATTTGCCGCTGCCGTTTGGCCCCAGCATCCCATATACATTCCCTTTTTCTATGGAAAAACTAAGGCGATCTACAGCTGTTAAATAACCAAATTTTTTGGTCAGTTCATTTACATTTAGAATGGGTTCCATAGTTGTATTAACGCATCAAGGATGTTTTTGTTACGCAAAGTTTTAACTTTGTTCTTATGAGCGATATGCTAATTACGAAAAAAAAACCAACATACCCCATCAATCCATTCCTTTCGGATTATTTGGAATTGTACTCACGGGCTTATCAAATTCCGGTCTTTTATGATGATTTGCTTCGCTTTTCTGGTTCCGTAGCCGTGATGAACAAACACGACCAAGACAGCTTGTGGGTGCGTGTGTTTTACTCGGATAGCGATCGCAAAGAAATTGATGAACAGTTAAAACGTGTTTATGCGCTGCTGCATTCAGACGGTAGCGCTATGACCATTCCTTATCTCAATATTGATGCCATAGACTATTGCACCTTTGGTAACTCCAAGCCCTTTCGTGTTAAAGTGCGAAATACGCTCAACGACAACTTTATCTATTTCTATGTAAAAAAGGCAGATGCCTCTCGTGTTTATGGCTTGGAGCTTGAACATATGCTTTCTCCTTACAACCTTAACTTTTTAGTAAATATAAACACGCTTATAGAAGAGCATATTGCGGGTATTCCTGGGGATGAGTTTATTAAAGATTTTTTACCCAAATGCACAAAATCTGAACGCAATCAAATTGCCAAGTCTTTTGTCAAATTCAACGAGCGTTGCATGATTCGTTTATTGGGCGATATGCGTTCTTACAACTATGTCATTATTCCTATTCATGATTTTGATAAGGTTATTTATAAAATACGCGCCATTGATTTTGATCAGCAATGCTATGAGGGTAATTTAAAGATATACCGTCCCCAATTTTTTAAAGAAAACCTCAACATGGTCATGCTAGTTAAAGAACATTTGACCAAAACGTCTGTAGATCAATATAAAATTGAAGAAAGGGCTACAGTTGCACGTCGCATTTTGGGCAGCGAAATACGGTTAACCCACTTGCTTAAGTGTATGTTAAATGACCATATTTCAACGCCTGAGAAGATTGAACAACTGCGTGAGGAGGTTTATGAACTCACCAAACAGGTGTCGTTTAAAAAAAGTAAGTCTATGGGCGATATTATGCGCGCCTCTTTTCATTTTGTAAAGCGCAACTACGAAAACCACGAAATGCTTCGTGTGGACAACTAATACCAGTCTTGTGATGTGTCTTCTAGATCATCATCAAGGCCATTTTCCTCAAAAGAATCATCGTTCCATTCGTCTTTATCTGCACTAAATGTTTTTTCCGGTGCTTCTTCAGGAACATCTCCATAGCTGTAAATGAGCATGGGATAGGTGTTTCCGGGTTTTGGCTCATCGGTTTCGATTAGCTCAATAAAGAAGGTCCAGAAGTTTAAGAAATCATAAACGTAAAGCATTTTAGATACATCCGGGAATACCGAGTTAAGTGGCGTGTCACTCATACGACGAACGCTTTCATCTCCAATGTCAAATAATGAAATGGAATCTCCTTGTTTCCATTCCTCATCACTTTCGTAAAAGATGGCCATTTCTGAACCTCCAAAACCAAAGGCTTGCGTAATGGCGTTGTGGAAATCTTCAAAGTTGTCTGTTTCCTCGAGAGCAATATCTCTAAAAACATCTTCTTTGGTGTCTAAAATAAGTCTAAAATGATAAATCATAGCGGTGTAAATTAATGCGTAAAATCCAGTAGAGTTGCACGCCAAACAGCAGCGTGGCTAATACTAGGTGAAGCGGTTGGGTTGCGAATGGGAAGTCAAAATAAAACATGGCAATTCCAAGTGCTATTTCTCCTCCGATTAGCCAAAGAATACGTCTGATAAAAATCTTTTCAACTTGTTCTTTGACCACAAGTAAAAACAACCAAGCATTTGCAAGGAGCACCAGTATGGACAGGCTTCTGTGGATATAAAAGTCGAGTTGTGGGGCGGCAAGCCAGTATTGTGGAAAATCATATCCCCAGCGTACTACTTGGGCATCGATATATTGTCTTACTTGGATTCCTAAAACAATTTGAACAAGAGTTAGCACAAACGTATTGTAAAGCAATACCCTGATTTTTCTCGAGGGCTTTTTGCTCAATCCGAATGATTTAGACGCCACTCTTACCACCAGTAGAAAACCTACCAATAGCAATGCCATCAGCATGTGTATTGATATTTTTATCGGGAATAAGTTGGAGTCAACGACTGTTTTTCCTAACCATGCCTGAAATAGAATCCCCAGCAGGGCTAACAAGGAAAAAATAAAGATAATAGGCTTTTTACGTATCCATTTAATGCTAAACCCGAAAAGGATGAGAATAGCCAAACCCGACAAAGCGCCTAGAAGCCTATTTATAAATTCAATCCAAGTGTGTTTGGCATCAAATACAGCGTAATTGTGTTTTGTATAGGGCTCCCACATAGCGATATTAAAACGATAGGTGGTTGTAAAGGATGTGGAGGCCACTAGTAGTCTTTCATTGTCTATAATCACATTTCCTTCACTGTACTTTGTGTTTGGTTTCCATTGCAGCTGTGCTTCGTTTGTAGGTGGAATGATGTAGCCAAAGCACTTGGGCCAATCTGGGCATCCCATGCCACTACCGGTCATCCGTACCGTTGCACCTGCTGCAATAACAAGGTAAACGACAATAAGCGATATACGCGTCCAGCGCTGTAGTTGTTTATACATCATGAAGTAGGGGATAATCCCATGGTTTTAGCTTTTGTTCGCATAAAATCATGTGCAGCTTCGTATTCGTTTGGAATAACACCCTCGAGAATAGCTTCTTTAATTGCCTCTTTGAGTTCGCCCACTTGTCTGCAAGGTTTCAATGCAAAAATACGCATGATTTCCTCACCTGTGACGGGGGGTTGAAAGTTTCGCACATGGTCACGTGCTTCTACTTCTTCAATCTTTGCTTTGACGATGTCAAAGTTGTTGTGATACTTCGCAAATCGTTTTGGGTTTTTTGTGGTGATGTCTGCCTTGCAGAGCAAAAGTAAATCCTCCAACAGCTCACCCGCATCAAAAATAAGTCTTCGCACCGCTGAATCGGTGACATGATCTTCAGAAATGACAATAGGCCTTGAACTCATGTAAACCAGTTTTTGAACGTATTTCATTTTATCGTTCAAGGGCATACGCATACGTTTAAAAAGCTTATACACCATTTTGGCTCCAACAAACTCGTGTGCGTGAAAAGTCCAGCCCACTTTTTTGTCGAATTTTTTCGTGGGTGCTTTGCCAATATCGTGTAACAATGCTGCCCAACGCAACCAAAGGTTTTCTGTATAGGCACAGATGTTGTCCACTACTTCAAAAGTGTGGTAGAAGTTATCCTTATGACTTTGTCCTTCAACCTCTTCAATTCCTTTGAGAGCTGTAATTTCACGTAGTATACGTTCCAATAACCCCAATTGATCCAATATCAACAGACCGGTAGAGGGCACAGGCGCGGCTAATATCTTATGCACTTCCTCAATAACACGTTCTTTAGACAGTATATCGATACGCACGTTGTTTTTTTTAATAGATAAAAGCGAAGCTTTATCAATTGCAAAGTCGAGTTGGGTGGCAAAGCGCACTGCTCGGAGCATTCGTAGGGGATCGTCGCTGTAGGTAATGTCCGGATCTAGCGGAGTTCGCAAGACTTTTGCGGTCAAATCTTGCATGCCATTAAAAGGGTCTAGCAGTTTGCCAAAACCTTCTTTATTAAGTTTAAGGGCTAGTGCATTAACAGTAAAATCACGCCTGTTTTGGTCGTCTTCAAGGGTTCCATTCTCCACTATGGGGTTGCGACACTCATGGTCATAACTTTCTTTTCTTGCTCCGACAAACTCCAATTGAATGTTTTGCCATTTGATCATGGCAGTCCCGTAGTTCTTAAAAACTTGAATGTTGTTTTTTCCAGGCAATAACTCAGCTACTTTTTTGGCAAGTACAATTCCACTGCCAACTGCTACGATATCAATATCATGGCCCCTTGGACGGTCGAGGAAAGTGTCTCTTACATAACCCCCTATGACATAGGTGTCGACCCCTAATGCATCGGCTGCTTTTTGAACATGACCAAACACGACTGGTGCAAGTGCTTCTTCGATAAGGGTTTCTAGGGTTTTCATCGCAACTGCTTCACGCTGCCGTCGGGCATAATTTGCAATACTTGTGACGGAATACGCGCTACTTTTTCTTTGTCCAAAGGTACTACTTCGTCTACTTGCGCCAAAATATGCGGGTCTATTTCGTCAAAGCTTTCTGGAATAGGCGCATCACTGATGTTTCCAGAGGTACTTACTATGGGTTTACCAAAGGATTTGATTAAATCAAGAGCAAAACCGGCTGCAGGAATGCGAATGGCCACACTGCCATTATGTGCAATTACGCCTTTTGCTAGCCCTTTTCCATTTGAGTAAACTATGGTGGTAGGTAGCTTGCTTACCAACAGTTCATCTATGTTAGTAGGCAGTATTTCGATATATTGGGCCAGCATTGTAATGTCTGAAACCAAAGCAATTAGGGGTTTGTTTTTTGGTCGTTTTTTAAGGGTATAGATGCGATTTACAGCCTCTTGATTTGTAGCATCACAACCCAGCCCCCAGATGGTGTCCGTGGGATAGAGGAGGGTTTTGCCATCCTCAAGATAATCGGAAAATACATTGATTTTATTTCCTTCGTGCATAAACTTAATTCCTTGAAATTAACATATCGTAATGAACTGAACCCTTGCCAATTTTTTTAAATGTAGTAAAGCCAACTGATATGAGTTTTTTCTTAAGGCGTTCTACATCCACCCAATTGGAGTCAATTTCGCAAAAAATATAAGATACATTTTGAATAAAGGAGCATTTCGAAAGTTCATGAATTACAACTTCTTCATGGCCTTCGACATCAATTTTTATGACATAATTTGTGTTTCCTTGAACGAGCAATTCAATATCCTTATGATTGATTATTTCAACTTTTTCATTAACGATGTTTTTATCTAACTCGTTTGTTCTAAAGTTGTTTTTTCCAGAGTGTCCATCAGCTATATTCAAATTCAAGAAGCCTCTTTTATCCGAAATACCTTTCTCAATGACAAGGCAATTTTCGATTTTGTTACATGCTAAATTAGAACGTAATAAGTTAGCTGTTTTTTTTGTAGGCTCGAATGCGATGATCTGCTTTATAAATTCATTCTTCCCAGCTAGAATACTAAATAAACCTTGATTGGCTCCAATGTCAATAAAGGTAGTTGCGGATGAAATATTTTTTATAAAATCACGAAGAAAAAATCCGTAGGTTCCCTTAAAATAATACATAAAGGTGGTGTCATAAAAATTAGGCATTAAATACACGTCATAAACTGATTTTATGGGCTTAGTGGTTTTGAAGAGATACTTGTGCGTTAAGTACTTGAACTTATATAGTTTTTTGATAAAGTAAAATGGGAATATTCTCATGTTTTATTTTACAGTTTGTATTTCTTCTCTAACCACTCCAAAACAAATTTTTTATTTGCCTGTTTGTAAAGGTTTAATTCCTGAATATTTAAGAATAGTTTATTTTGTTTATTTGTTAAAATATGTAGCTTTAAATAGAGCCAAATAATCTTTCTTTTGTATGATGTGATATTTACAAGTTGATAATCCTGAAGCATGACACAACTTTTGTTTTTTATTTCAATGTGATTGGCAATGCCTTGAATAAGAAATTGCTCTTTGTGCCGAAATTTATGCTTAATATTTTTTATTTCGAGCTTGCGATTTTGCTCAAAGAAATCTTTTAATACGTTTTTTCTAATAGGTATTGGCGTGTGCTGAAATCTAAAGACCTTTTTGAATCCAATTGTTTTTGCACTTAAGTCTTGCGCCAAGCCGTGTTTAGGCTTTGTAACTTCTTTCTTTGGTGTAAATTTCTTGTAGAATTTATCGCCTTTAAACTTTTTCCACTTCCCTCTAATTAAGGGAAGTCCCTCGCGGAAGAAATGAAACTGATTTAAAGGTTTTAATAAAAATATATCGTCGTTAAAATAGATGAAGTGTTGCGAGAGGTTGGGTATATCATAAAGTTTTGTTTCAATACTCCTTGAGTTAAATACAGGAAGATATTCGGCATCGTCTTTAAAAATATCCTTGTGATCAATAACCTTCACTTTGGCATACCGTTCATTGCTCTTTTTTAAAAAAGAAGGCTTTTGATTGTCAGTCACAATAAAAATCGTACGAATAAATGGCGCGTATTTTATAATAGAATGCACAACATATTTTAGCTCTTCAACTTCGATAAAACGCTTTTTGAATTCGTTTCTGGCTTTGGATTTATTTTTAGGTAAGTATTCGAATAATTTCTTTTGGTGTGCAGTATCGCCATTATCAACCCAAGTAATAACAGCATCTATTGGGATTTGATTTTCATTTCTGATCCCAGCTATTTTAAGTTGTTTTGTTTTATAGGCTTTTAACCAAGTTTCTTTGGCTCTAAAACGACATATTTTTAATCCGATCCTTCCATCTAAAAAACCTCCACGTATAATATAGCTGTGCAAAAATTTATAGACCGGTTTAAAATACAAGTGATACTCATTTACCTTTTTGTTTTTCAGCATGTTTTGTTTTGCAGCATAGGCTGCATAACGTTCTATTTTCTTATTGTATTTGTATGTGTTTTCAGCTGTGAAATGATGAATTTTAGATTTTAATTTACTTATATATCCTTTTCTTTCAATCTCTGCATGAACCATTTTATCTTCATATCTGTGGTTGTCACGACGAAAAAGTCGAATTACCTGATCGTTTTGCCAACCGCAGAAACGGACATATTTTCCAAGAAAAAAATTTTTTCTCCTAATCCAAAAAGCTGTTTGTTTTGGTTTGGAACTCAGTAACTCTTTTATCTCATCTTGCAATGCACCACTTGCCTCCTCATCTGCATCAAGAATTATAACCCATGGGTTTTTAGCTTTTGGTATGGCCCAATTCTTCTGATCAGCAGCATATTTATATTTGCGTTGTAAAACGGTTGCTCCCATTTTCTCACAAATGGTAACAGTATTGTCAGTGCTGAAGGAATCTATCACCAACACTTCATCTGCCCATTGTATTGAACTAAGACATCTTTTTATACTGTATTCTTCATTGAAGGTTGTTACAATAGCCGTAATACCAATTTGGTTTTGGGCTGAAGGCTTAGTTGTTAAATTAGCCTTTTTATAATTTTTGCCCATGTGTGACAGATTGATAAAGTTTTTCCCATTGCGCGACAATCACGTCATCATTAAATTTTTGAGCATAGGAAATACCTTTTTTAATTCTTAAGTCTCTTCTTTCTTTTGTTTCGGAAAACAATTTATTAATGGCTTGCTGGAGTTCTTTTTCATCTTTTGGGTCTACATACAAACTCGCTGGACCTCCTGCTTCTGAAAAGCATCCCCCCTTGGTAGTTATAACAGGTACTCCACTGTACAATGCTTCAATGATTGGAATGCCAAACCCTTCAAAAAAGGAAGGGTAACAAAATACAGTTGCATTTTGGTAAACTCCTGCTAAATCATCAAGTCCAATCCCTTCAATAAAAATGACCCTGTTTTGCATCTTATTTTCCGCTACAAATGCCTTTATTTTTTCGCCATGAGCTTTTACTTTTCCTATAAAAACCATATGCAGTGCGCTGTCTTTCAACGCCTTTGCTATGGATAACGCATTCTTTCGTTTTTCCAAAGTTCCGACATACAAAACAAACGTATCGGGCAGCCCATATTTTACGCGTATTTCCTCCTTTTCTTTTTCATTTAATTTGTTCTTGAATACACGATGACAGCCTTGATAAATAACGGATACTTTGTCTTCAGTTACAGTAGTAAATTCCAATAGATCTGCTTTTGTTTGTTCACTTATGGCAACAACTTTTGTTGCAGCGCTAACAGCGTGATTTACTTTCAGTTTATGTATGTATACATCCGCAGCCTTATAAAGCTTGGGGTAACGCATAAAGATTAAATCGTGAACGGTCACTACAGAAGCTGTTTTTAGGCCTTTGGGTAATTCGCCACTTAGCCCGTGATACAAGTCAATTTGATCCGCCTTGAGTTGCCTTGATATATGGCCTTGTCTCCATGTGGTATGAAAATAGCGCCATATACCCGCTGGTTTTCGTGTCTTGGTATTGGGTAGAGAACGCCAACGATTTACGCTTGGTTTTTTTGGATTATATAGGTAAAATTCTGTTTTAGGAAAGCTGATAGCCAAATTGCGAACCAAATCTCTGCCATAGTTTCCTAAGCCACTAGCATTATGGAAAATTCGCTTTGCATCGTATCCTATTCGCATGGTGTAAAATTACGCTATTTTAGGTTAATTAATTAAAATAGTACTTTTGAAAACATGAAAATTAGTGGCTTTACTTTTTTGAGAAATACTTCCAAGCTTTATTACCCAATTCTTGAATCAATACAATCCGCATTGCCGCTAGTTGACGAATTTGTTGTTGCATTAGGTAAGGGTGACGACGACGACGATTCGGAAGAAAAATTACGGAGTTTAGGAAGTGATAAAATTAAGATTATCCATACGGTTTGGGATGCCGATAAATACCCAAGAGGAATGGAATACGCACACCAAACGGATATTGCAAAAGAAGCCTGTTCAGGAGACTGGTTGTTGTATCTGCAAGGAGATGAGGTTATTCATGAGGAAGATTACCCTGAGATTGTTTCTAAGTGCAACCGCTATTTAGATGATAAGCGTGTTGATGGATTTTTATTTAATTACTATCATTTCTATGGCGATTACGATCATTATTTTCGAGATCATTGTTGGTACCCTTGTGAGATAAGAATTGTTCGCAACGACCTCGATTTACACTCCTTTAAAGATGCACAGTCGTTTAGGCGCATTCCCAATTTTGACGGCATAAGTTATCGTGAAAAAGAAGGAACTTCCAAGTTGAATGTTATTAAGCTACAAGCCAATGTGTACCATTATGGTTGGGTGCGCCCTCCAAAGCTTATGTTTAAAAAATGCACCTATTTCTATAATTGGAATAAAGGAAAAGATTCAGCAAATGAATATGCGAAATACGCTCAAGAATACGATTACGGTAGAATGGATTATTGCATGCCCTTTAAAGGAACACACCCAGGAGTTATGGCCGCAAGAATACCCAAACTAGATTGGGAAGCTAGTTTGCGTTTCTCAGGTCCACCAGTTATTGGTCGCCCAAAGGCCAAACACGAAAAATTAAAATATCGTCTTATTATTTTAATGGAACGTATTTTTTTCGGCGGACGTACCCTTGGAGGTTACAAGAACTATAATGTATTAAAACGGTAGGTTTTAATACATTCAACTGCAAAAAATAGTTTTGCTTACACTGCTACGTTATGCTCTCTTAGGGCATCGTTAAGAGAGGTCTTCTTATTGGTACTTTCCTTCCTCATGCCAATGATTAGCGCACATGGCACTTGATAATCACCCGCAGCAAATGCTTTGGTGTAGCTTCCTGGAATGACTACTGATCTTGCAGGAACACGACCTTTACGTTCAATTGGCTCATCGCCTGTTACGTCAATAATTTTAGTAGAACCCGTTAGTACCACGTTAGCTCCCAATACCGCTTCTGTTTCTACGTGGACACCCTCTACCACAATACAGCGCGAGCCTATAAATGCATTATCTTCAATAATCACAGGTGCAGCTTGGAGAGGCTCCAATACACCGCCAATGCCAACACCACCACTTAGGTGTACATTTTTGCCAATTTGCGCACAGCTTCCTACAGTAGCCCAAGTATCGACCATGGTACCTTCGTCTACATAGGCACCTATGTTAACGTAAGAAGGCATCAATATGGTGCCTGAAGAAATATAGGCGCCTTTACGTGCCACCGCATGGGGCACGACACGAATACCCTTTTCTTTATAACCTGTTTTAAGTGGAATTTTGTCATGGAACTCAAGAGGTCCAGCTACAATGGTTTCCATTTTTTGAATGGGAAAGTAGAGCACAACCGCTTTTTTCACCCATTCGTTAACTTGCCACCCATTATCGGTAGGCTCAGCCACGCGGAGTACACCTTGGTCTAACTGGTCAATGACCGAACGAATGGCTTGTTGTGTTTCTTCTTCTTGTAAAAGCGCTCGGTCGTCCCAAGCGGCTTCGATTATAGCTCTGCTCATTTGAATTTTTTTCAAAGATAAGTTTTGAGATGAAACCAAATCCATGATTTCCAAAAATTCATTACTTACATTTGTATCATGGCTAGAATAATGGCAATTGATTATGGAACAAAGCGCTGTGGTATCGCTGTTACAGATCCCTTACAGACCTGTGCGTTTGGCTTGGACACTGTTCCACCTAAAGAATTGCTTTCATTTCTAAAAAAGTACACCAGTCAAGAGGAGGTTACTTATATAGTTGTAGGCGCACCCAAGCAACGGGACAACACACCTTCTCCAGTAGAAACTAAAATTACACCCTTTGTAGCACAGTTAAAAGCTCAACTCCCTGATGTCAATGTCGTGCGCTATGACGAAAGATATACCTCAAAAATGGCCCAACAATCGCTTTTGATGAGTGGCGCACCAAAAAAAGTGCGTCAAAAAAAAGAAGTTATTGATAAATTGAGCGCAACACTTATCTTGCAAGGGTATTTAGATCAACAGCAAAGTTTATGATACTTCCTATTGTAGCCTACGGTGATCCTGTATTAAAAATGAAAGCCGTAAACGTAGAAAAACAACACTTGAAACTTAAAGAGCTCATACGTGATATGTGGGAAACCATGTATGCCGCTTATGGAGTAGGCCTTGCAGCTCCTCAAATTGGGGAGTCGCTTCGACTCTTCATCGTTGACGGCAGCCCATTTGCACAAGACAAATCACTTGATCACGTTGAGCAACAAGAATTAAGAGCATTTAAAAAAGTATTTATTAATCCAGAGATCATTTCATACAGCGGACTAAATGAGTCTTTCAATGAAGGCTGCCTCAGTATTCCCGATGTCAGAGAAGATGTTTCCAGGCTTTCTACAATCGAAATTGTTTATTACAATGAAAAATTTGAAAAAGTGGAGGAAGAAATCAGTGGATTGGCTGCTCGAATTGTACAACATGAATTTGATCATATAGAAGGTGTTTTGTTTACTGATAAGTTGGGTCCTCTTAAAAAGAAATTACTCAAACCCAAACTCGCACAGATAGCACGAGGCAATATCAAGCCTGACTACCTTATGCGATTTCATGGCAAATCCAATAGTAAATAATGGATAACAAACGAACCAAACAGCTTAAAGCATTTGATCGGTTGTTGACTATTATGGACGAATTACGCACCAATTGTCCTTGGGATAAAAAGCAAACCTTTGCTTCTTTGCGTCACCTTACCATTGAAGAAACCTACGAACTCAGCGAAGCCTTACTGTCAGGCGATTTGGAAGAGGTTAAGAATGAATTAGGCGATTTGCTATTACATATCGTTTTTTATGCAAAAATTGGCAGCGAACGGAGCGCTTTTGACATAGGGGAAGTGGCAAATGCCATTTCAGAAAAACTTATCGATAGACACCCTCATATCTATGGCGAAGTAGAAGTTACCGACGAGACAGATGTAAAGAAAAATTGGGAAAAGCTCAAACTCAAAGAAGGCAACAAAGGGGTTTTGTCCGGAGTCCCTAAAAGTTTACCAAGCTTGGTTATGGCCAGTCGGATGCAAGATAAAGCCGCAGGCATTGGTTTTGATTGGAAAAGTATTGACGGGGTAAAAGATAAAATCAGCGAAGAGTTGGGAGAGTTGGACCACGAAATTAAACACGGCACAAAAGAAAAAATAACAGACGAAATGGGAGATGTTTTCTTCTCGCTAGTCAATTATGCACGTTTTCTAAAAATCAACCCCGACGATGCACTCTCATCAACAAACAGGCGTTTTCGCCGCCGTTTTGAAGCCATGGAAAAGCAGGCAAAGCAGCAAGGGCAAGCTCTTGAAAACCTAACACCTGAACAATGGGAACAGCTTTGGCAAACAGCTAAAAAGGACCAGGGCTAGTGTTTGTGTAAGGATTTTGCCAAACGCTTCTTTTCTTCTAAACCTTCTAGTCGTTTTTGATGCTTGGCGATGTCTTCATGAACTTTTATGACTATAGGATTCTTGTCTTGATTTTTTCCAAAGAACTGAAGGTTGGTTTCCAGTTGGATGATCTCCTGTTTTATTTCACCAATGCGACGGTTCAGGGATTGTAATTCCTTGCGTATGCTATCATCATCCTCTTTCATGTTATCAAGTTTGTTTTGATAACTTTTTTGGGTGATTTCTGAAGATGAAAGACCAATGATCTTATATGCATCGTCAACCAAGCTTAAAAAATCTTGATTTATACTCATCTTATTTCTCGGGATATAGCCTATGGCATTCCATTCTGACACCATGTTGTAAATGTCTTTTTCATTGGGTTTATCAGCTGAAGCAATCATATCTTGAAGAGATGACAACAGGGTCATTTTTTTATTGAGATTTTCCTTTTGCTTTTCGTTTTGCTGGTTGCGATTGGCGTCTTTGTTTTCAAAATATTCGTTACACAAGGCTCTAAACTGTGTGTTTAGTTTTATAAAATCTTCTTTTCTTACAGGTCCGGAAACCTTCCATTCCTTTTGTAAAGCGATGATTTTTAGTGTTGTTTCTTTGTGATTGGTTTGCTCCTTCAAGATTTCTGCTTGCGCAATAAGCTCCTTGCGTTTAGTAACATTAATTGCGTATTCCTTTTTTAACGACTTGTAAAAACGATTCCTTTTCTTGCTAAACTGATTTGATGTTTTTTTGAAAGTTGACCAAAGATCGTTTCGTTGTTTTTCAGGGACTTTACCAATGGCAAAAAACGATTCTCGCAGGCCATCATAGGTTTTTGATAAATTATTGATATTGGTTTTAGAATTAAATTCTTTGGCGAGTAACTCTTCCATTTGAGAAAGGATAGCTCTTTTTTTAAGAAGGTTTTCTACGAAAATCTCTTCCTGATTCTTGATAAAATATCTTCGCTTGTCATGAACAATTTTCGTGGCATCACTAAACCTTTGCCAAACCTCTTCACTGTGTTCTTTATCCACAGGTCCAAGTTCATCCTTCCATTTTTTGTGTAGTGTCTGTAAGTGACGGAAGGCCTTTGGAATATCTTCCATGCTTGCCAGTGCCTCTGCCTGTTCGCAAATTTTCAACTTTTGCTCCAAGTTAAACTTAAAGTCCAACTCACGTAGCTCTCTGTTTAAGTGAAGGAAGTCATAAAAATGCCCAACATGGTGATGGTAGGTTTTCCAAATATTATTGGCTTCCATTCTAGGAACTTGCCCTGTTTCTTTCCAACGTCTTTGTAAATCTTTAAATTGTTTATAGGTGGTGTTTATATCTTGATCAACACCAATAAGTCCTTTTAATTCTTCTATCAGCGCCAGTCTTTGCTTAAGGCTCTGTTGCTGTTTTTCCTCAACGCTTTTGTAGTATGTGCCTCTATCGGATTTATATCTACGAATGAGATTGTTAAATTCTTTTAGTACTGGTGGATTAAAATAAAAGGCATCGGGATTGCCTCTTTCCGCAACAAAAGCTTGCCTTTGAGTGTCTTTAAGAATGGCCATTTCTTTTTCAAAAGCCTTGGTTAAGGCATCCACAGTGCTTTTTAAACTTTGAATGGGTTTGTTGCCCAATGCTTCGGAGAAATATTCCAACATTTTCTTGGGTTCTATACCGTCAAACACTTGCTCCGAACGTTCAGCTTCAGTTGTAGCATCTTCTTCTTTGGTTTCTGCTTCTTCTTCTTCTTCTTCGGTTTCGGAAGCATCCTGCACAGCTTCGACAGGTTTTTCAGCGGTCTCAACAGTTTCTTCATGCTTTTTTTCGGATGCAGGGGCATCCTTTTCGGCTTGTTCCTGTGTTACCGCTTCAACGGCTGGTTGAGTAGGTTTTTCTGTGGTCTCGTCTTCTTTTTTGGCATTGGGGATAGAAGCTTCTTCACTTACGTTTTCGTCGTTTGCTTTTGGCAAATCATTGTCGGTTTTTTCCAACATAGTCATGATTTAAATCAATTCGAATATACAATTTATAGTATACCACTCAAAAAAAATCACATATTCCATAAACGCCAAGAGGCTTCAGCTTGTGCTACTAACATATTTTCTCCATTCTCAACCTTAGCGCCTGCTTTTTTACCTGCTTTCATGAAGGCTGTTTCCGTCGGATTATAAATTAAATCGCACAGTACATGAGCACTTGTTAGTTGTGCATACTTAAGATTTGGTTTCTGATGTACGTCAGGATGGGTTCCTAATGGCGTGCAATTCACAATTAACTTGTGGTCTTTTAAGATTTTTTCTGTTAAGTCATCATAGGTTAGGTTGTTGAGGCCTTTTTTTCTTGAAACATATTGAGTTTTAATTCCCATTTTGTGCAATGCATAAACCACCGCTTTAGAAGCACCGCCAGTGCCAAGCACTAATCCAGCGTTGATTTTTGCTGTAATCATAGGGGTAATACTCTTTTGAAAACCAATATAGTCGGTGTTATATCCCGTTGTGGTTCCGTCATTATTAAATACAATGGTGTTCACCGCACCAATTGCTTTTGAAACTTCATCAAGATTGTCAAGAAAGGTCATCACTTCTTGTTTGTATGGAATGGTAACATTCATCCCTTTAAGGTGAGGTGTTTGTAAAAACGTCTTAAAATCAGTTAAATTGGGTAAATCAAAATTTTGATACGAGCAGTGATCAAGCGCCTCGTTTTTAAATTTCTTAGCAAAGTATGCTCTTGAAAAGGAATAGTCTATACCCTTGCCCAAAAGTCCAAAACGCAATTTATTTTTTTCGCTCATAATAATCTAGTAAAAACACAACAAGTAAACCTACAACACACCATGAAATGGCCCAGCTATTTTCGGATATATTATTTAGTTTGGTAAAATTAGTAATTCTATTTGGAGGCCAAAGAATAAACAGCGATCCAAAAACAAACCCAATCAATACGGCTTGCAGCTCGTCTTTGGCACGTTGTTGGATTTTGTGAATAAGCGCTGACAAGCTGCTGATACCAGTTAATGAGCCCAGTAGGAATACAGCAAACATAAGGGCATACGTCTCGTCTTGAGGGAGTAGTTCAATGCTGCTAAACGGACTTATGATATATCTGCCTAGGGCATTTACACTGTCTACAAGGAGTAGAGAATAATTGCCCATTAAAATGAGTAAAAACGAACCCGATAAGCCTGGTAAAGTCATGCCTATGATGCTCAAATAGCCACACAAAAAAATGTATAAGAGGTTGGTGTTTTCTTCAGATGGGGATAACACACTCAAGCCGATACCTATAGTTAGGCCTACAAAGCCAAGCAACAAATTTCTTTTACGCCAATTACTAAAGTCTCTATATAAGATAATCGCAGATGCCAAAACCAAACCAAAGAATAATGACCATACTTTTAGTGGATAGGAATTTAAGGCAGCATCCAGCATTAGCGAAAGGGTGAAGTAACTTAGTATAACCCCAATAAATAAGGCTATTAAAAACGTACCATTAATATATCGCCAAAAAGTTCTAAAGCGTCCTCTGAAAAGCAGCGATATGGCTTTGAAATTTAGGCGTTGAAAGGAAAAAATAAGCTCTTCATAAAAACCTGTCACAACCGCAACTATACCACCTGAAACCCCTGGAATTTTATTAGCGATCCCCATGGCAATCCCTTTGAGGATTAATAAAATGTAATCTGACAATGATCGTTTAGCCATCATTTTTTTTGTTAAATTTCTCTAAAAAATACAACAAACATAATGCTGCTATAAATGCGACAGTAGCCAAAACCACCTGTGCATCGGGGTTGGAGAATTCTGGCAGCATAGCTGTTGTCGGTAGCGGCTCTTCAATTCCTTTGCTATTGGTGTAGTTTGCTGTGATTTTTTTCCACGGCCATACTTTGTACAATGAGCCTATTAAAAAGCCTGTCATGGTAGCCAAAATGATGTTTTTATGTTGAGAAAAAAGCCAACGCAAGACCCTTGCAAAAGCTTTTAGCCCTATCAATCCTCCTGCAGCCATTACCAATAAAATAATCAATCCTTCAATTTCAAAGGACTTTATCTTATCTAGTGCACTCAAGACAGTTTCGTATGCACCAAGTAAAATTAGAATAAAGGCTCCAGAAATTCCGGGGAGTATCATGGCAATAACCACTAGCATACCGCAGAAAAATAGATATATCAAGCTATTAGATCCTGAGCTGGGCGTAATTAACCCTATTCCCAAAGCAAGAAGAAAACCTAATGCCATGGCTGTGAAAGCGGGAATATTCCATCTAGAAACACTGTTTTTTAAAACAAAGGTACTTGCTAATATCAGTCCAAAGAAAAAGGCCCATAGTGGGATAGGATAGGCAGTAAGTAGCCATGAAATACCACTGCTTACTATTAGTATGCCAGTGGCAACACCAAGGGCTAACAACGATAGAAATGATCCATCAAGAGATCGCCAAGCCGCTTTTCTATTGAAGCCTAGCAATTGTAAGAGTAGTATAAATGAAACCTTGTCAATGGATTTAATGAGTCTTTCATATATATGTGTGATAAAGGCAATGGTACCTCCAGAAACACCCGGAACCACATCGGCTGCGCCCATAGCCAAGCCTTTTAGATAGATGACAATATGTTCTTGCATGGATTGCTTCATTAGACCCAAGTGCTGGAATGTAAAATTACGCAATCGGGCGTAAAGAATACTATGAAATAGATAAGGTGTCTTTTACCAAGACTGTAGCCCTTGAGGTTGGGAAAGTTTCATACAAAACATCCAGTTCATTGGGATTAATAGCATAGGCATTTTTAAGAAAAAAAGATGCTTCATTTGCTTTCGCTTGCATCATATAAAACCCAGCGAGCATGTAGTTTAGAGAGCTGTTCTCAGGGTGAAACTCCAAACCTTGCTGTAAAGTCTCAATCCCTTTATTATAGTCTTGTAATTGTAATAAGACACCCGCCCAGTCTAACCAAGTTTGTAGTTCGTAGTTCCCATGATTTACCAAACGTTCGTATGCGAGATTTGCTTCTTCGAAGAAGCCCAAAGCTTTATTAGACTGTGCATACAAACGCCAATACATCACGTGACCGGAATCGATTTTAACAGCTTTCTTGACGTAGTGCAGTACTTTTGCATAGGATTTGTTGCGCATATAGTGCCCACACAGTGCCAGCCAGCTTTTATCTAACAAAGGGTCTTCGTGTATGGCTTTTTTAAGAAACTTAATACCCAATTCATCATTTTTGAGTTTTAAATGACATTCGCCAATGCGCAGGAGTGCAAAAGCTGTTGGGTCATCAATGCTAAGTGTAATTTCATAATGATTAATTGCTTCATTATATCTTCCTAATTGTTCCAATGCCTTGCCTATCTCTAGATATGCACCTATAAACTTATCATCGCAAATGATAGCAAAATCAAAAGCCGTGATGGCTTGCTCATACATGTGCTTGACCAAATACTGTCTTCCTAATTGATGCCATGCAACTTCGTTGTAGGGGTCTCTGTTCAAAAACTCATTCATGTAGGCAATTGCACCATCAGCATCCTTTAAAGACTCAAAGCAATAAATGATGTTGTACAAGGAATGATTGTCCGTTACTTCTTCCTCCAAACATCTAATGAAATACTCTTTTGCCATAAAAAAGGCATCCAAGTAGAGGTATTCCATAGCAAGAAGCGAATGAAATTCATATTTGTTGTCTGCATAGGTCAGTCCTTTTTTAAGAGATTCGACAGCCTCTTGATGCTCATTGCACTTGGATTGTATTACCGCCAAGTGCTGGAAGGCGTAAGCATTGAAGGGTTCAACAGCGATAAGTTTATCCACAAGAGTTCGAGCCTCTTCGTATGAACTCGTTAGGGTGTAATATTCTATTTGGAGTAAAATGAGTTCGGTTGCATCAGGGTGTTGGTTGAGTCCAACTTCAATCACTTTTTTTGCCATGCTCAGGTTGGCGGCATCAATATAATACTGTCCAATTTCTTCAAACTCTGAGGCATCGAAAAATTGAATTTCGTTTGTTTTGAGCATCGACTCAAAACGCGAAATAGGTAAATCAGAAAAATCACTAAATGGAAACTCCATAACTTGATTTTGTTTATATAAATCTAAAAATTGAATTTCAGCTTACTATAGTCTTGTTGACTCAATTTTCAACAAAGTAATCAACACTCTGTTTGGTTGAGTACTTCGATAAGGGTTTTACAGGCTTTTTTAATCTGTTTTTCAGAAATAGTCAGCGGTGGAGAAATTCGCACAGCCTTCGGTTCAAAAAGCAGAAAAAAGAGCAAAACACCTTCTTTCAAGCATTTTTTTACGAGTGTTTGTGCTGTTTTTGTGTCTTCCATTATGAGTGCGAGCATAAGACCCTTACCCCTGATAGCCTTGATTTTAGGGTGAACAAGTAATTTTCGAAACAGTTTTTCTTTCTCAAGTGTCGCTGCTATCAAATTGCTATTTAGAATGGTATCCAACGTAGCTCGGCAGGCTGCAGCAATGACTGGATTTCCTCCAAAAGTCGTAATGTGTCCAAGCGAGGGCGATTGTTTGAGCTGTGCCATGTGTTTTTGATCTGCTATAAAAGCTCCTACAGGAAGTCCACCTCCAAGCCCTTTTCCAATTACTAAAATGTCAGGTGCTATTTCGTGATCCATGAAGGCAAAGAGTTTTCCTGTGCGTCCAATTCCTGGTTGAATTTCGTCTAGAATAAAAAGCGCACCAACATCTTCACAACGTTTTTTAACTTTTTTTAGATACCCCTTTTCTGGCACAATAAATCCAGCACCTCCTTGAATGGTTTCTAAAATAACAGCAGCTGTTTGGCTTGTGATATTTTTAAGATCCTCAGGATTGTTAAAGCGTATAAAACGAGTTCCTGGTATAAGAGGTCTGTATGCACTTTTTCGCAATTCGTATCCCATAACACTCATAGCTCCCATGGTGTTTCCATGATAGGCTTTTTTTGCCGCTATAATTTCAGCACGTCCAGTTACACGTTTGGCCAATTTTAATGCACCTTCTATAGCCTCGGTTCCCGAATTGGTTAAATAGGTAGTGTTTAGGTGTTGCGGCAAGTGATCGGCCAGCAACTTGGCTAGTAAGACAGGTTCTTTTTGGATAAACTCTCCATAGACCATCACGTGGAGGTATTTGCTTAATTGTTTTTTTATAGCACGAACAATTGTAGGATGTCGATGCCCTAAGCTACATGCAGATACACCAGCTACCAAATCAAGGTACTTTTTTTTGTTGCTATCATATAAATAGCACCCCTTTGCACGAACAATTTCAAGTTCCATTGGATATGGTGTTGTTTGCGCTTGGAAATCTTTAAATAACGATGCAAGTGAAGCCATTGCAGTTATCTTTTTAATTTTATTGGGACTCCTTCTATTTCTGCCTGATCATCCTTTATGTTGAAGCGTTCGAGGTCTATGCCGTGAAACAGATCTTCCTTGCTGTATATTCTCTCATCTTCTCGCCATGTAAAACCAAGTAACTGCCTGGTGTTTTCAGGAAGGTCATCAGGGGGATAAACGACCCCATCGGGATTTGTAAAAAAAGTGATTTTTTCGATACCACTGTCTTCAAATTCTAAGCGCAATGCACTGCAGATGGCTTTATCTATGCCTGTCAGTTCAAGAGTTTCATCATCATAGATATAATAAACCATTTCTGTATTCTGAACAACGTCTACTATTTCAAGACTTTTACCTTTGAATTTGCCCTTTAATTGGAGCCCTTTGATTTGATTAAAATTAGCTGCATTTAAACTGTCTTGTTCAATGACAAAAGCATTATTGTAGATAAGTAGTGAATCCAATATTTCTTTTTCAGTGTCAATAGTAAGGTGGATCTCGTCTCCTGTCATTTGACTTTCATCTGACCATAATATAGGGTTGCGATCTGCGATCTCTTGAGGTGTTAAATATTGTAAATCACGATCAGTGATTGGACGCCTAATGAGCTTTGCGCGTCCAGAAGTTTGATTAAAGTGAATAGAGTCTGTTTTACCACTCAAATCTTCTTTGTAAATGCGTACATCGTGAAATCCACGTATGATTCGTTGTTCAGGGGGACCAGTTGCAATAAGTGTATCTGCATGAATATAAAGGGAATCGAGTTCAACTACATTGATTGCAACCGCTCGGTGCGTTACCATAGCCGAGTCTTTTTCTTTAAATACCTGCCCGTAATTCCCCGTGATGATGGAATTATTTATAGTATCGGTCATACGAATATTTTGGGTGGCCGACGCATATTTTTTGGTATCATTAAAATAGATGCTATCGCCAAGGATATTGCGATTGTTGTAGTCAATAGAAGCGTTTTTCTTAAAGAAACCTTCTTTCTTGACTGTATTATAAAATCCTTCATGGCAGCGAACCACATAATCTTCTCCTATAATCGTTGTGGCTCCGTAAAAAAAAGCGTGCTTTGTTTCAGTGTAAAAATCCATGCGTGCAGAAGTCAAGGTAAAATCGGGATTGTTGACCACTACTTTGTTTTCAAACGTGTATTTTTTGCTTTCAGAAATATAAGTACCTCTTTTGCTATTAATCGTAGTCAAGCTGTCATAAACTGTTCCATTGGCAGGGTAGTAGGCTATGTTTTTAACTCTGTCAAAATAAAGTGTATTCGTTTTAAGCAGCATTTCCTTGTTGTCAAGCACAACCTGTTCTTTTGCCACGGCTAAGTTTATTTTACCATCATAATTGACAGTCTTACTTGTTAGCACCAAGCTATCCCCTTGGACGATGCGAACATTTCCAAAGGCATCAAATCTATTTTCTTTTTTATAAAAAAAGGCCATATCAGACCATACATCCATCCCTTGATGCACCAGATGTACTTGTTTGGTAGCACTTCGTTCTAAGATATTAGCTCCAGGAAAGTTTTCTTCATCTAGCTGAAAAGATCCCGCTTGACGTATTTCTATTTCTTTTTCCTGTGCCCATAATCTACTAGCGGACAATAGCAGTAAACAAGAAAAGAGAACAGCTCTCATGTGTATTTATTAAGACGAACGAAAGATGGTTTGATTTCTATCTGGGCCTACAGAAACAATCTTTATAGTTGTTTCCACATAAGCTTCAATAAAGGCCACATAGTCCATAAATGTTTTTGGAAGTTCCTCCTCGCTGCGCATTTTGGTCAAGTCTTCCTTCCAGCCAGGCAATGAAGTGTATTGTGGCTTTACCTCTTCTGCATTTAAGGAGTATGGTAGGTGCTGAATGTTTTCACCTCTGTAATCATACGAGACACAAACCTTAAGCGTATCAAAACCAGCAAGCACATCGCCTTTCATCATCATAAGTTGGGTGACCCCATTTACCTCTACAGCGTATTTAAGGGCAACCAAATCAAGCCAGCCACAACGACGTGAACGACCCGTGGTAGCGCCAAACTCGTGTCCTACACGACCCATTGTTTCCCCGATTTCGTTAAATAGCTCGGTTGGAAAAGGACCGCTTCCCACTCTCGTGGTATAGGCTTTGAAAATGCCGTAAACTTCCCCAATTTTATTGGGAGCAATACCCAGTCCAGTACATGCGCCTGCGGCTGTCGTATTGGATGAGGTAACAAACGGATACGTACCAAAGTCAATGTCCAATAGGGAACCTTGTGCTCCTTCGGCTAAAATATGCTTGTCTTCTTTTTGTGCTACACTAAGGAACTGTTCGCTGTCAACAAACGAAATGTTGCTTTTCAAAAAAGCTATGGCTTCAAAAAACGCTTTATCAAGTGCCGCCATGTCATACTCAAGATTAACGTTCATATTTGAAACCATCGCTAAATGTTTATCCCGAAGTGCTTGATATCTTGTCTTCCAACTTGCTAATTCAATATCCCCAACTCTAATCCCATTACGACCTGTTTTGTCCATATACGTTGGACCGATTCCTTTGAGTGTAGATCCAATTTTCGCCTTTCCTTTCGCAAGCTCTGAAGCGGCATCGAGAAGTCGGTGTGTTGGAAGAATTAGGTGTGCTTTTCTAGAAACCAATAGTGATCTATTGGTATCAATATCAAAAGGAGCAAGGTTGTCTAATTCTTGCTTAAAAATAACGGGGTCAATCACCACACCGTTTCCAATCAAGTTGGTAGCATCGGTATGAAAGATTCCCGAGGGTATGGTGTGTAATACGTGTTTAATTCCGTCAAATTCTAGGGTATGGCCTGCATTGGGTCCGCCTTGGAATCGAGCAATGATGTCGTAATTTTTTGTAAGTACGTCAACAATTTTACCTTTTCCTTCGTCGCCCCACTGTAAGCCTAGGAGTAAATCAATGGCCATGAATGATTAGTTAGCGTTTTTTTTGGTTCCGTAAAAGTATAATGAATGCGCGTGTATATCAATACCAAAAACCTCCTCGATGGTTTTTTTTATGGCTTGAATACGGGGGTCGCAAAATTCCTTTACTTCTCCAGTGTCTGTTAAAATTACGTGATCGTGTTGTTTGTCAAAATATGACTTTTCGTACTGGGCGTGCTGTAAACCAAATTGATGCTTTCGAACCAAGCCACATGACAACAACAATTCAATTGTATTGTAGAGTGTGGCGCGACTTACCCTGTAGTTTTTGTTTTTCATCATGATATATAGCGACTCGATATCAAAATGCTCTTCACTCAAGTAAATTTCTTCAAGTATGGCAAAGCGTTCAGGTGTTTTTCTATGCCCGTTGCTATCCAAAAATTGAATAAAAACACTCTTTACTGTTTCGAACTTGTTTTTCATATGGTAAAAACCAGAAACAAAGATAAGCAACCGAAATCAATCTCTAACTACTTTCTCAATTCCAGTAACTTTTTCAAGTTTATTAATTAACATGTAGAGGGTAGAAGCATGGCTTACGTGCAGTCTTATTTCACCAGAAAAAGTACCTTTTTCTGTGTCAAATTTTATTTGTGTAATGTCTACGTTATGCGCATTTGAAATAATATTGGTAACCTCGCTGACAAGTCCAATTCGATCAATACCAGAAAGACGGATGCTTCCACTATAGAACCCTTTTGAAGAATCTATCCATTTTGCACTTAAAATACGATAGCCGTAATTTGAGTGTAAGCTGATGGCATTTGGGCATTCGTTTTTATGCACCTTAATGCCTTCATTGATAGATACAAATCCAAATACCTCATCACCTGCAATAGGATTACAGCACTGACTTAGGGTATAATTGAGAGTTTCTTGATCTTTTCCGAACACCAACATATCGTAGAAACTTGAAATTTCACTACAATCGAGGTTTTCTTTTTTGGGTCGGTCTGAGGGCCGTCTTCTAAAGAGCTGGTAAAAACGGTTGTTTTCCTCGGAGGCAAACTTTTTTAACATTTTATTATCAATAGTGCCAATACCTACCCGATAATATAAATCTAGACTTGTTTTAAGTTTGAAATACGACACCATTGCATTGATGATACGATCACCAAACTTAAATTTCATTTGACGAAGCTTTCGTCTTAATAGCTCTTTGCCTTCTATGGCAATGGCTTTTTCCTCAGCACGTAATGAGGTGCGAATACTTGACCTCGCTTTGGATGTGATTACAAAATCAAGCCAGTTGGCGTTCGGAAATGAAGTTTCAGAAGTAATAACGCCCACTTGATCACCACTGTTTAATTTATAGTTAAGCGGAACGATTTTGCCATTCACTTTTGCCCCACGTGTTTTATCACCAACTTCACTGTGGATGGAATATGCAAAATCTACAGGTGTAGCTCCTTTTGGTAAGGATTTTAAATCTCCTTTGGGCGTAAAGACGAAAATCTCACTCGCATATAAATTGAGTTTAAAGTCTTTAACAAAATCCACAGCATCGGTTTCATCTGATTTTAAAACGTCACGCAATCGGTTTAACCAGCTTTCCATACCGCCCTCGTCTTTGCTTCCGTGTTTGTATTTAAAATGAGCAGCGTATCCTTTTTCGGCAATTTCGTGCATACGCTGTGATCTAATTTGTACTTCGACCCATTTGCCACCAGGTCCAACTACCGTTATGTGTAGGGCTTCATAGCCTGTTGATTTGGGTGAGGAAATCCAATCGCGCAATCGGGTTGGGTTAGGTTGAAAGTGGTCTGTAACGATGGAATAAATTTTCCATGCCAAAAACTTTTCTTGTTTTGGGGTTGATTTGTAAATAATACGCACCGCAAAACGATCAAAAACTTCATCAAACTTTCTGTTCTTGATTTGCATTTTTCTGCGAATAGAAAAAATACTTTTAAAGCGCCCCTCTGTTTTGAAATTAATGCGTTCTTTGTTTAGGTGCTTTTGGAGTTGTTTAGTAAAATTCTTTATATAGGTTTGTCGTTCTTCTTCGCTATCTTTAATTTTTATATCAATATCGTTGTATACTTCAGGCTCTGTATACTTAAGTGCTAAGTCTTCTAGCTGCGTTTTTATGTTAAACATGCCTATTCGATGTGCTAAAGGCGCATAAATATAAAGTGTCTCAGAAGCAATACGTACTTGCTTATCTTCTGGCATCACAATTAGCGTCATCATATTGTGAAGCCTGTCAGCAATTTTTATTAAAATAACCCTGACATCTTCATTCATTGTCAGTAACATTTTTTTAAAATTTTCGGCCTGGATGGAAACGCGCTTATCTTTAGAGAGTTTTGATATTTTGGTAAGTCCATCAACAATTTTTGCTACGGTATCGCCAAACATGAGCGCTATGTCATCAAGTGTTAGGGAAGTGTCTTCGACCACATCGTGGAGTAGGGCTGCTGCAATTGAAGTAGCACCAAGTCCAATTTGATCTGCAACTATCTGGGCAACAGCTATTGGGTGCATGATATATGGTTCACCACTTTTACGTCTCTGATCTTTGTGGGCATCTACAGCTGTATCAAAGGCCATCCGTATAAGTTTTTTGTCTTCCCTATTTAACGATTGATAACTATTGCGAAGTAAGTTTTTATACTCCAGTGCAATGATGGCATTTTCGTTAACTTCAGAAAGTTGCATAGATAAATATACAAAAATTAGAACTTACGCTGACGCACAACTTCATAAGCCAATACGGCTGTAGCTACCGATACATTTAAAGAGTCAACATGACCCAACATGGATATTTTAATGGTTGTACTATCTTTCAGCCAAAATGTACTTAAGCCTTTTGCTTCGCTACCCATAATCAAGGCCGTTGCTTTGGTAAAATCTGCATCTGTATGTTTTATGCTTTTTTGGAGTGAAGCGGCATAGATATTGATTTTAAAGTTTTTTAGAAAATCTTTAACTTGCCTATTTTCACAAACAAATGTTAGCACGGAGAAAAACCCACCAACACTTGAGCGAATCACATTTGGATTATAAATATCGGTATGTGGATCACTAATAATCACAGCATCCACTCCTGAGGCATCAGCAGTGCGAAGTATAGCACCCAAATTCCCAGGCTTTTCGATAGCCTCCAAGACTAATATGAAAGGGGTGTTGTTTTTTGGCTGCCAATTTTTTAATGTATTGTTTTTTTGCTTCAGTATGCCTATCACTCCTTCCGTAGAATCGCGCATCACCATTTTGCGGTATACTTCCAAAGATACAGATACAATTTCTGATTTGTGATTAAATTTAGTTATCCAGCTTTTAAACGCGTCATCGTTTAAAATTTCCGGACACCAGTATATATGTGTTACCTCATAACCGGCCATAAATGCAAGTTGCAATTCTCGTAAGCCCTCTACCGTAAAGCATCCGCTTTCTTTTCTTGCCTTAGCTTTAGCCTGAATTGCAACAACATTCTTAACCGATAGGTTATATATGCTAGATATATGTTTCATTGTTTAAATATTAATAAATTGCTCAACGCTGTAATCGTTGACGACCAAGCTCGCAATATCGTGCTTTTATCTCATTGCCTTGAAAAATATTGTTCACAAGTTTGATTAGTCACATCATTTACGAAAAAAAAGAAAGCTGTTTCTCATTTGAGAAATAACAAGCCCGAAATTCTTATTCTGGACATTGTTCTTGACTCGCTTAGCGGTTTCGAAATTCTTGAGTATATTGGTTAAGAAGATATCCGTGTATTGATGTGCTTTGCTGATGATGTATTTGCACTTAAAGCGATTCGATATCAAGTCACAGATTATTTGCTTAAACCTTAAAAAATTCAGGATTTAAGCTCTACAGAAGAGAAAATTCAAAATAGAATAGCGAAATATAAAAAAATGCAAGTGTCTAATTCTTCTCATTTCACCTCTTTCAATAATGCCATACCCACTATTAATCAACTTATTGCAATTAGGAAAAATCGAGTGTTGATTTTGTTTCCATTGATGAAATTCTATGTATGGAAACTCACAAGGTTACACACAAAACAAAAATCGTACTAAAGCATCATGCAAAACGTGAGCATATTGTTGTGGAAAAACCCTTGCTTGAGATAGAGAAAAAATTAACTCATAGCATTTTCTTTAGATTAAGTCGTACTTCTATTATCAACGTTACGGCCATTCAAACCATTCATCGGATTGTGCGATATCCCCTTACCAATGGTTATCGTGTGCAAATCCCTCGAACTGGGTATAAGTTGCTGATTTCCTTAACGGAAAAAATATATCAAACAATCATATAACTTTTTTATTACCTGAGGCTTCCGTATTTTTGTAGAGTATGGCAACTTACACAAAACTTACGGAACAATTTATAGATCTTGAGCATGCTCATGGTGCACAAAACTACCATCCACTTCCTGTTGTTTTGGATAGGGGCGAAGGGGTGTATTTATGGGATGTTGAAGGAAAAAAATACTATGACTTTCTTTCTGCATATTCAGCAGTTAATCAAGGCCATAGCCATCCAAAAATAATAAAAGCCTTACAAAATCAGTCGCAAAAATTATGCCTCACATCACGTGCTTTTTACAATAGCTCTTTAGGTCCTTTTGCTGCTTTTATTTCCAAATACTTTGGATTTGATAAAATACTGCCCATGAACTCTGGTGCAGAAGCTGTCGAAACTGCCATTAAACTGGCGCGAAAATGGGGTGTTCAAAAAAAGAATATACCACAAGAGGCAGCACAAATAGTAGTTTGTCATAATAATTTTCATGGGAGGACAACTACAATTATTTCGTTTTCAGATGACAAAGGAGCGAAAAATGACTTTGGGCCTTATACTCCTGGATTTATCGTAATCCCTCACAACGACTCGGCCGCTTTAAAAAATGTCTTGAAAGCAAACAAAAATATTGTTGGTTTCTTGATGGAACCTATTCAAGGGGAAGCTGGAATATTTACTCCTGAAAAAAATTACTTACAAGACGTACAAGCAATTTGTAACGCACACGAAGTTTTATTTATTGCTGACGAAATCCAGACAGGCATAGCCAGAACAGGTTCACTGCTTGCGGTTTGTGGTAATTGTGATTGTGGTGCTTCATGTGAAAGACAGTCAGACACATTTGCTACACCCGATGTGTTAATTCTTGGCAAGGCAATTAGTGGAGGTGTTTATCCTGTTTCTGCTGTTTTGGCCAACAATGAAGTGATGGACGTAATAAAACCTGGAGAACACGGCAGTACATTTGGAGGAAACCCAATCGCTGCTGCGGTAGCTACGGCTGCCCTTAAAGTGGTTCAAGATGAGGCATTAGCGTTAAATGCACGAAAGCTAGGTAACATATTTCGTGACCAACTCAATAAGTACATCCGCTCTAGCGATATTGTAACTTTGGTAAGAGGTCGGGGCTTGCTTAATGCAATTGTGATTAACGACAGCCCTAAAAGTGATACGGCATGGAATATTTGTATGGCACTAAAAGAAAACGGATTGCTCGCTAAGCCTACACATGGCAATATTATACGATTTGCGCCACCGCTCGTGATGACAGAAGAGCAGCTTTTAGATTGTATTGATATCATAACATCAACCCTTAAAACTTTTGAACCGAACTAGTTTTATGGATTTGATTTACTTTGATAACGCTGCTACTACCCCCATTTACCCTGAAGTTATCGAAACCATGCATGCTACCATGCAAGAAGATTTTGGTAATCCTTCTTCTGTCCATGCGGCTGGACGATCTGCAAAAGCTATGGTCGAGTCTGCCCGAAAATACATCGCTAATCAAATGGGTGTTTTGCCCAAAGAAATCATTTTCACTTCGGGTGGAACAGAAGGGGATAATACAGTGATGCAATCTGCCTTGCATCAACTGGGAATTCGCCACTTTATAAGTTCTCCAATAGAACACCATGCAGTAATTCACCCCTTAGAAAACATGGTTCAACAGGGGCATATAAAATTAGACTTGGTAAATATACTTCCCAGCGGTTTGCCCGACAAAGATGATCTAAAACGTTTATTGAGCAGTAGTGATGAGAAAAAAATGGTGAGTCTTATGCATGTCAATAACGAGGTAGGGACCATAATAGACCTTAATGCCATTGGAAATTTATGTCATGAGCACAATGCGTTATTCCATACTGATACCGTTCAATCCATTGGGCACTTCGATTTGGACTTCGGAGTACTACCCGTAGATTTCGCTGTAGCCTCGGCACATAAATTTCACGGACCCAAGGGTATTGGTTTTTTATATATTCAAAAAGATACTGGTTTAAGCGGTATACTTTTAGGAGGATCGCAAGAACGCGGAATGCGGGCAGGCACTGAATCCGTTCATAATATCGTTGGTATGCATACTGCCTTTCAACTTTCTTGCAAACGCATGCAAGCAGATGCTTTACATATCAAGGATTTAAAAAGCTATTGCCTAGCCCAATTACAAGCTGCATTGCCTGGTACAATATTCAATGGCGCATCTGGCGATTTTGAAAACAGCACATATACGATTGTAAATGCACGCCTACCCATGGATGAGAAGAAAGCTCAACTCTTGGCGTTTTATCTTGATTTACAAGGTGTGTGTTGCTCTAAAGGCAGTGCTTGTCAATCGGGAAGCGGGGGGGAGTCTCATGTGTTGCAATACTTGTTAACTGCCGAACAAAACAAGGCGCCTTCTTTGCGTTTTTCATTTTCAGCACACAATACAAAAACTGAAATTGACAAGCTTATTGATATACTTGTCGACTATGCAAAAAACTAAAATCTTGCTTTAATTTTGATGTTGAACACACGCGGGGTCATGTAGTTGGCAACGGCAAACTGACGTTGGGTGTAGACGTCTCTTACCCAAGTATTTGTGATCGCGTTTTGCACATCGAATATATTGAAAATTTCGACCCCAACTTCTAATTCTTCAAAAGCATTAAAGGTATTTCTAAAGCGGGTGTCGTCTTTTATAACATACAAAAAGCCAATATCGGCACGCTTGTAGTTGCGTAATCTGTTTTGATAATTATAGGCGTCAGCATAGTTAGGGGAGCCTCCTGGAAGGCCTGTATTGTAAACCAAGTTTAAGTTCATTTTTAAGAAAGTTAAACTCGGCACATAGTCTTGAAAGAGCATGGCAAATTTTAATCTTTGGTCTGTAGGTCTTGCAATATCTCCACGATTATTCTGATTCTCAACGGCTTTTAGTAGCCCTATACTTATCCAAGATTCCGTGCCTGGAACAAACTCACCATTTAGGCGCATGTCTAGCCCGTAAACTTTAGCCTTGGTGTTGTTATTCGCTGAATATCGAATACGTACATTTTCTAAGGTATAGGGATTGACATCCCACAAGTATTTATAGTATGCAGAAACCCTAAATACAAATGGCCTTTCCCAAAGTTGAAATATTCGATCTTGACTTACTACCGTATGTATAGATTGTTGTGGCTTTACGGATGTGTTTATCTTACCGTCGACACCCCTAAGTTCTTTGTAAAATGGCGCTTGGGTGTAATTACCTGCTGATAAACGCGTCACTATATTGGGATTGTTTATAGGCTGAAAACTTAATTGCGCACGTGGGCTAACAAATGTACTGCCAGAATTGCTAAAGTTTGATAGTTTCCAATGGTGTACCCGAATTCCAGCCGACAACCATGCTATATTTTTACCCATTAAAAAACGATTATTCCATTGTAGATAACCTGAAACTCTGTTTAGCGTACTTTGTTGGGTAGCCCTTATATTATTGAACAAAGTCAGCGGTCCCTCAAGTGGTTCGTAGGGTTGGTTGTTTTTAGCAGTGATGTGTGGTGGACGTATAGAAAAGCCTGCAGAGTCTATTTTTTCCCACTCTACTATTCTATCGCTTATGTCTTCAGATTTTAATTCTACACCCCAGCGTAACTCCTGTTTGTCTAGCTGATGTTTCCCAGAAATATTCACAGATGTTATAAGGGCATCAAAGTCGTTTCTTCCATGTGTGTGCTGACTGCCAATACCCTCTGCAAAGGATATATTGCCCAAGTCTTCAGAGCCAATCTCCGTATTCGGTGTGCCAAGTAAATATTGCCCAACAATGTCAAAATACTCTTGTTCTTGGGTGTGATAAATAGAAGTTGTCAAAACATATTGGTTATCTTCAGATGGCTGATATGTGGTCTTCAGCGCACCTAAATACGTTTGGTAAATATCTTCTTCACTGCCGTCGTAATAAACCAATAAGGCACGTGGGTCACTAGCCGTTCCAAAATTTGTTTGCCTTTTTTGAGGTGTGTAATTGTAAACGTTTCTAGAAACAGAACCCAAAAATTGAAATATTAGCTTGTCATTTCTTTGATAACTAATAAAGGATTGCAAATCGGCAAAGGCAGGCTGGTATTGCGCACTGGTTTCCTTTTGGTTTACAAGCAATTGGTTGTCGCGATAGCGTGCGCCTATAATTGCAGACCACTTGCCCTTTGTGTTTCCATAGCTTATTCCACCTCCCAATAAGCTCGCATCTACACGTAATACTTTTTGCGTTGGTGTTTTGTAAGTAATATCTAATACCGAAGAAAGTTTATCACCATAACGTGATTCAAAACCACCGGCCTTGAATGATACTTGTTGAATAAGATCGGGATTTAAAAAGCTTAATCCTTCTTGCTGTCCAGCACGGATTAGGGTTGGCCGATACACTTCGATACCGTTTACGTAAACCAAATTCTCATCATAATTCCCCCCTCTAACGGCATATTGTGTACTGAGCTCGTTGTTTGAATTTACGCCAGGCAGGCTTAAGAGTAAGTTCTCAACGCCCGCATTTGCGCCAATAATACTACGTACTGTTTCAGGAGATAATACAGTAACCCCACTAATTTTGGCAGACTGATTTCCCATGACTACTACTTCGCCTATTTGCGCCCGTTTAGTGTTCATTACAGGGTGAAATTCTTGAACGGTACTGGGTTGCGGCGAAATTTTCACCACTACCTTTTCGTGGGCAATATGTGTAAAGTGGATTACTAATTTTGTTTCAGTTGTAAAATGCAATTGATAAAAACCGTTTTCGTTTGCGGTGGTGCCAAAGCCCGTATTTGTGCTTACGGTTACATAGGGTATGGGTTCTTGCTTGTCATTGGTAATAATACCTTGTAGGGTAGTGTTTTGCGCATATAAAATGAAATGACAACTAAAGTAGTATAGAAAAGCAAGCGCTAGTTTTTTCATTCTTTGCGATAAAACGTTGTTTCAAATGTAGTGCTGTTGTTGACTTTATCCCAAACAATTAGCTTTAATTTATGTTTTGTTTTTGTAAGTTTCAAGGGATCTCGAAATCGAAATATGAGTTCTTTTTTCTTTTGTTCGTATTCAAATAGCACCCACTTGTCGTTTAAATAGCCTTCATAGCGACTAACTCCAGCGCCTTTGTCGTCTATAGTAAAGCGAATGTCTTTCTCCAATGAAATCCAGCGATCACTGATTTTCTTTTGGTCTTCAATAGTAGGAGGGATGCTGTCTACCAGTACCGTTATAGCTCCTATGCTTTTCAGCTTTGCTGAAAACTGCCCTTTCTTGTTTTTATTTGCCACATGCCCCCAGCGCTTACTCCGCTTCAAGGCCAAATAAGCTCCTTTGGGTGTATTTTCTTTTTCCAATGTTAGTGTGTATGGCTTTTCAAAATAAGCATAGTCGTTAGAGATATTGAGTGTATCTCCCTCCATTTCAATGCTAAGCGGTGTGGGTTCGCTAAAAGTTTTTTGGTTTATATACAAGCTAAAGTCTCGTAATTCAAACATATAATCTCTTTTGGGATAAATCATTTTTCCCGGCAGGGGAGATTTTTTTGTCACCCATACTTCTTCTACTTTTCCTTCAATGGGTATTTGCAAATAAACCTTATTACCGGCGAAATCGCTCAACTTTATGGTATACGTCAGCTGTGCACCCGCTTCAACATCAATAAGACCATTGTTTGTGTAATTAGCAAAGGCAACGGGTGTTTCATGGTAATTAAAAAGTTGCATTACTTTTTTATTTGCGTCTATGTATAGCGGATAGTCTATTAATTTGTGCATTTCACTGGTATCGTCAAACGAGAGCGTATCAAATTGAATTTTAAATCGAGGGGTATTGTCAATTGCAGCATCAATTTTAAACGCCCCATTTTTAAAAAAAAATTCATTTTGTTTGTCAAAATGCTCTATTCCAAAACCAATAGTTCCAATTGCTCTGATGGTATCTGCAACATAAACACTGTCATTCTTTTGGGTTATGGACAACTGAATTTGTTCTTCTGACCTATTAATAACTCCATCAATGGGATAACCAATAAGTTGTACTATGATAGGCTTTCGTGTGTCTGCGATATTGCCAATGGAAAATAGCGGATTGAAGGGAATTTGATTTGCGCTTGTTCTGAGCTCAAAATGTAGGTGAGGTCCAAATGATGAACCGGTATTACCCGAATATCCTATAAGCGCTCCTTTTTTTATAGGTATTTGGTCAGGCTCAGGATAAAACTCAACAGTATAGCTTTTTTGGTTGTATTGTTTTTTGCGAACATGGCGTATGATTTCTGGACTGTATCGCTGTAGATGGGCATAAACACTAGTCACGCCATTGGGATGATTGATGTATACCGCTTTTCCATAACCGCCTTGTTGAATTTTAATACGCGATACATATCCGTTTGCAACAGCACGTAGTGGTAATCCTTCTTTGCTTTGGGTGCGAATGTCAATTCCTGCGTGGAAATGTGTCCCTCGAAGTTCTGCAAATGTTCCCGACAATTGAATAGGGATGTCTACGGGTGGGTGGTAGTCCTGGGCGGAAACAAAGCGTATTACCAATAATGCGAGCAGTAAGATTGAGCAATTCATGTTTTCAAAGGTAAAATATTATGATTCAACTCGAGAATGGAGATTTGTTAAATGTCAACAGCTTAGGTACATTTGAAAGGAAATTAATTAAATGGACAACTCCACTACCATCGTTTTGGATAAATTAGAAAATCAACTTTACGAGTTGGTTGAAAAAATGCATCAATTGCAGCAATCAAAAGTTGCTTTAGAAACTTCTTTGCTTGAGGCCCAATCTAAACTTAAGGCAAAGCAAGAAGATGCGCGAGAGTGGAAAGAAAAATACGAAGCCATGAAAGCTGTCCAAGGCATGAAAACGGATAATACCGCAGCTAAAAAGCGCACCTTACATCATATAGATGCGTTAATAAGTGAAGTAGATGCGTGTATTGCACAAATTAAACTTGAAGACTGATGCAAAAAATTAAACTTTCTATTGGCGATAGGGTATATCCATTAAGTGTACCGGAAGGTGATGAGGCGATTCTACGTGAAGCTGCAAAAAGCCTAAATGTAATGGTGGATCATTTCGAGAAAAACTATGCCGTAAAAGACAAGCAAGACGTTTTGGCTATGTGTGCCCTTCAAATTGCTGTACGGTCCAGTAAGGAAGCAGATGCTAATACGACATCGCAAAGTGATGTTCATAAAAAAATTGTACTTTTAACCAAGTATTTAACGGAGCAATTAGCTTCCTAAATACCAAAAACACCTACCCTACATAAGGTACATTTTTTGATAAATTCAACGCTAATTTAATTCGAAGAGGTGAGTTTTGGGTGCACAAGCAAGCCGTTTTATACGGATCCTTAAACACACAGGTAGCCTCAAACATGTTTAATTCGAGTTTATGCAAAACTTGCCTAGGGTAGGTTTTTTAATAATTAGCAGGTAATTTATTTTTCTCGAACAGTTTGTGAATCCATAGGATAACCACCCCAAAGGCAACTGCTGAAATAATAAGCAATACATTTTGAAGCCCAGAAACACTAAAGGATAACTTGACCAAAATGGTTGAGATTACAAATCCAGAGTTACGAATGACCTTATTGAACTTGTCCGTATGGGCAAAAGAAAATAAAACCAAAAGCACATCAACCAATATTAGCACAGTAAAGAAGTCGTCAAAAAACACAGCATTGACGTCAAGTCCTGAAACAATTCCTTGCTCAAGTTCAGATACTTGCGATGCCCATTCAAATACATTGAACAATGCGATGATGATAAATGTTGGCACCAATAAAACAGCCAAGGATTTCTTAAACTTGATAAAACGAACAAGTTCCGGACGAGTTTCGGTCAGCTTTAATAGTTTTCTTACCCTAAACTTATTCATGCTGTAAAAGAAGTGTATAAGCAAAAATAGAATTACGGTAGCAATGATGTCGTATATGAACTGGAGGTTTTGTGCACTTTCAAACCAGTTGCCATCTAAAGAAATGTTGGATAAATCTTTATACAACCTTCGAATGACAATAAGCATTATGATTTCATACTGCTTACCAATGTAGATGGTCATCGACTTTGGCAAATAATAAATCAGCAAGTACACCTCATAAACAAGAATAAAAGAGAAAGGTGTATAAATAGCCGAAATTGGATTCGTGAACAACTCGCCAGAAATGGCAATTCCAAGAAAGCCAAGTTCGTTTAGCGTGATGACAGCTAAGTGAAGCAAAAAGCTTATGATGGCAAGATTAATGATGAATTTTTCGCTTAACTTTTTGGTTTTTTCATCCAAAAGTTTGGCGTAGAACAGCTCGAACATGTTATTAAAATTTCTTCAATATATAAATTTTGCTCCACTATGATGTAACAATTCTTTGCCTTACTGTATCTTTGATTCAAATTATTACAATGGATTCATTCGAACAAATTAAGTCCCACATCGAGTCATTAGATTTTAACGTCGTAGCACATGATTTTGTGCGTCCATGGGGCGGTTTCCTGGTTATAGATGAGGCACAAGCACAAGACTTTGCTAATCAGTTTTTTTCTGGATTAGATGTAAATTCAATACGTATTGGAGGAAAATTAAGTCCTAAAATATTAATTGTTTCACCTGATGTAAGACTGTCGTGGCAATACCATCACAGACGTGCTGAAATATGGCGTGTTTACAAAGGAACTGCTGGCATCATACGTTCTAATACTGACGATGTAGGCGAGCTAGAAGTACTTAATGAGGGTGATCAAGTTCGATTACAGCAAGGTGAACGCCACCGTTTGGTTGGCTTGGCTTCTCGTGCCTTGGTGGCTGAAATATGGCAACACACAGATCCGGAAAATCCCTCCGACGAAGATGATATTGTCCGGGTTTCTGATGATTTTGGCAGATAAATATGAATGCCTTTTCTAGTCGTTTTGTTTCTATTGAGGCACTGCAACAAAAACTTGCAGCCTGTTCAGATGAAGCTTTAGCAGCGCCCATCGAAGGAAAGTGGAGTATATTACAGCATCTTTATCATTGCTGGTTGGTAGAAAGAGGTGTGTTGGCCTACATGAAGCTTAAAACACAAGATATAGAATCCTTGGAAAAGGTGCGTTTGTTGACCCGTCTGCGATTCATTTTTTTTTTTACAATCTTAAAGCTTGGATTGTTAAAAGTTAAAGCGCCAAAAGTTGTGGAGGCCTTCCCAGAAAATATGAGCCCAAAAGATTTGTGTGATCGCCTTTCTAAAACACGTGAAGAAGCTGATTTGTTTTTTACAACATTGCCTGAAACCACAGCTCGTAAAGGAATTTTTAAGCACCTCTTTATAGGGCGTTTAAACAAAAGCTTAAGTCAGAAATTTATTAAACTTCATTTAGAGCACCACCTCAAGCTTTGCGGTTTATAGCCCAATTAAATAACCTGAGGAAATAGAAATATAGCCGTTGTTGCTTGGTTTTTCTTCACCAGGAAGGGCATTTGGCATTGCATAGGTGTAGTCGATTTCAAAATCCCATTTACCAAAATCAAATTCGATGGGAATACTCACTTCTGTATTCAAAAGCTGGAACACATCGGTACTTAATTCTTGGAACTCAAAATAGCCAATGCGCACCAACTCAGTTACCGTTTGATTCCCCCAAAAGATACCAACCCTAGGTTCAATGGATATATCTAGCGATTTGCTTGCTAATAGATCAATGTTGAAGTAGGAGTTGTTGGATAAATAACTTGAACGGTTACCCCCAAATAAATAACCGCCAGAAAGTACGTTTCTAAACCACTTAGCGCGATAACTTAAGCTGAGTGAAACACGTTGATTGTTAAGATCTGCAACGTCTTCTGTAAAGGTAGTATAGGAATAGGCCGCTGTGGCCATAATGGACTCTTTCTTGTTTAAGTGGTTTGAGTAACCACCGCTAAAGGTGATAAAATCCCACTGAGGATCAACCTCGCTATAATAACCCGAGCCTACATTTAAAAAAAAGTTATTGGAATCTATATAGCTAATGGCTGGAAAGAAGCTGTATTGCTCAACCCCAAAATCACGCCCTGAAAAAAGCGTTTTGGTATTATATAAGGTATTTATGTAAAGAAAATCTTGCTTCTTAAGATCAAGCATCATGGATTCAATCGTCAAACTGTCTATGGGGAAGAGTTCATCTAAAATGGCATCAGCTTCGGACTTATCACGCTCTTGCGCTAAGACCAAGGCTGGAATGCATGCTAAAATAAATTTTAACTTCCTCATAAAAATAGATGATAGGGGTAAAGCCCCCATTTTCATCCTTTTTTCTTCTTCCTTTTTTCTTTAATATTTTCTTTTCGTTCTTTAAGCTGTTCCTTACGGTCTTTCAAATTGCCAATACGCTTTTTCATTTTTTTTCTACGCTCTCTCATCAACTGTTTTTGCTCATCCGTAATGGTTGCTCGAAAAACATCTCTTAAAGCCTTAATTTCACTGCGATTGGCTTCCATCATTGCTTTTTGCGTATCCGAAAAACTTGTACTTATTGCTTCTCTACGCGCTCTTATGCTAAGCTCTTTGTTCTGCATAATAGCAAGTTGCTCATCGGTGAGTGAACTTTTAAATTCTTCGCGATTTTCTTTCATTGCAGCTTTTTGTGCTTTTAGCATTTCAATCTGCTCAGGGGTGTAGATTTTTTCTTTTCCCTGAGCTTTGTCTTGGGCTACTGCAAACTGACCAACGGCCATTGCAGCAAGTATAAGGGTGATTTTAACTGTTTTCATTTTTGTATTTTTTTGTTTTTGATTTTTAGACCTGCTGTTTTGTAAAAAGTTTTATTAGACCTCGCTAAAAACAAATTTTTCATCGAACCAATCGTCAAAATCTTCGTCGCTCACTTCTAAAGATTCAATGGTTAGCTCTTCAAATGTATTTATTTCGTAATTGGTGAGTTGTTGCTTTTGATTAAAAAGGACCACAAATGCTATAATGCCAAATGTAGCAGCGGTAAGTATGGTCTTCGTGCCAAAAAAGGCAGATGTCTTTTTTTCTTCTGTATTCAAGAAATGTAGCATGTCTTTTTTTGAAGACTCAAAATAGCCCTCGGGGATTTCGTAACCCAATTGTTCTTTGTGTACATGTTTCGGATTCATACGGTTGCTTTTACTTGAATTATAATTTTTTCTTTGGCAGCATAGAATGCTGTTTTTATGGAGTTTTTATTCCATTTTGTGATTTCAGCGATTTCATCAAATGTCAGTTCGTCAAAATATTTCATTTGAAAAATGCGCTGTTGCTTTTCAGGGAGTTTAATCATAGACTCATGAAAGGCATAGCTTACAGTATCTAGATCAAAATGGGGATCAGCAGTGAGTTTGTTTAGATGATCTGTTAAGTCCCCTTCGCTGCTGTTGTATTCTAGTTTCTGTTGCTTTTGGAGTAGTCTCATGGACTCGTTATACGAAATTCGAAAACACCAAGTTTTAACGCTACTTCGAAATCCAAAAGATTTTAATCCCTTAAAGATTCTGATGTAGGTATTTTGAAGCACATCATTGGCATCTTGATGCCCCTTAACAAGTTTACGTATATGCCAATAGAGCATCTCGTGATACAGTTCTGAAATGGCGCTAACCGCCCTATCATACTGCTTGTTTTTAAGTTGATCAATGATGTGGTTTTCCTGCTGCAAGGCGCATCTTTAGATTTAGACCCAATAAATGTAAAAAAGTTTTGACTAATATTTAAGTTTATTGAGCGTTGCTTTCATTGGAGGGCCCCTACCTGTTGTTTGTTTTGCTTTTGTGGTTGTTTGACGGGTATTGGCTAAACCAAAATCCAAAAAAAAACCCTCCTAAAGAGGGTTTTAGTAGCGAGAGGGAGACTTGAACTCCCGACCTCCGGGTTATGAATCCGACGAGCTACCTACTGCAAATTGTTGATTATCAATAATCTATCCTTTTAATTTTCAAAACTGACAGTAAATACTGACAGTATGAACGCTTTTAAAGTAACAATTGGTCAAGACAAAAAACAAGTATTTATTAACGTTTATTATAATGATAATCGTTTTAGATTTTGGAATGGGAAAGTAATTGGGATTAAATTAAGATGTATTGACAACCCGACACTACTCAAAGCTGCATTTGAACTAAAGATAAGAGAAGGGTGGAGGCCTGAATCAAAGAAAAAGGAAGTCAAAGAGCTGCCTATGACAGTTATTGAAACTCTTGAAAGAGGAGTTGAAACTAAGATAAATCAAGGTTGCTCTGACCGATACATTAAAGATGCTAAACGAATTGTAACACTTTGGAAGCGCCATGAAAAAGAACAGCATTTAAGGAATCTTACACTTGATAAATTGCAACCATTTCACATTAGAAACTTCCTTGTAAGACCTAACTGGAGTGCAAAAACACAACGAACAGTAAAGTCTACTTTAAGTCCATTACTTTCTGAATTTACTTCTAATTTGGTTCAAAGCGTAAGACTAAAGAAACCCACCTCAACTCTCCATAAACCATTTGAT
>PKDQ01000010.1 GCA_002862645.1 Flavobacteriaceae bacterium
CATTTATTTTTTACGCTTGTTTCGATATGTTGTGAGTACAACTATCAAAATAATAATCACTTCAATTGTTGAAAGGGATAAAGAAATATTCATAACGTTTAAGTAGGTTGTTTTAATGTTTGGAGTTCAAAATTTACAAAAAACAATAACTTTATAACATGATTTCTTTGCATATTGCCATACTTCAGCACAATTCCGTTTGGCATAATCCTGTGGCAAATCAAGAACAGCTCGAAAAGCAGCTGCATGGGCTGCCCGAGAAAACAAAACTCGTTGTGCTTCCCGAAATGTGGGCGACGGGCTTTACTATGAAACCAGAAACCGTGGCCGAAACCATGAAGGGTCCTTCCATTCAATTGATGAAAGAAATGGCAAAGGCACACCACACGGCAATTTGTGGTAGCCTTGTCATAAAAGAAGGAGCGTACTTTTATAATCGCTTTATTTTTGCGCATCCAAACCAGCAAGTAGATACCTACGATAAAGTGCATCCATATACTCCTTCAGGAGAATCAAAGCTGTATCGTGCAGGCGTGGGATCCGCCTTGATTGAATATGCGAGTTTTCGTATTCGTCCTTTGGTGTGCTATGACTTGCGTTTTCCTGTATTTGCTAGGAACACAGATAACTATGATCTATTGATTTGCGTTGCCAACTGGCCTGCAGCCCGCATTCAGGCATGGAATGCTCTTTTGCGTGCACGTGCCATTGAAAATATGGCCTATAGTGTTGGCGTAAATAGAATGGGTAAAGATGCCTATCGCTTGACTTATCCAGGAGCTTCTGCAGCGTATAATGCTTTGGGGGATGAAATGATTTTTATGAACGAAAAAGAAACCTCCGCTAGCTTTACCATTGACCTCGAAACCTTACATAAAACACGAGAAAAGCTTCCTTTTTTAGAGGATCTACACGATTTTATTTTAAAATAAATTGCTCTTGCAACTCCCAGTTGGCACGAACATCTAGCAGTGTTTCGAAATGATAGACGGGTTCTGGCTTTCGCTTTTTTAGGTAATGACCCGTATCCCATTTTCCATTGGCATTTTCATCAATACGTACCCTGATGTAATATTTATTCGGCTTTAAATAAGCAAAGCGGTACGAGCCCTTCGGTTCTGTCACATAAATAGAGCGCTTTATTTCCTCTTTTTCATCTAATAAATCAACGAAAATGGGGAATGTGGGCACGTTGCCCAATCGCAGGGATAAATTACCGTAGTCAACACGGCTTTTGGTGCTGAATTTTACAGCCAGCGAATCGTTTGTGGTTTCAAAAAAATCCGTGATTGCACCAGGTAAAAGTTGCAATACATACTTTTCGTTAGGGAAAATATCAAATAGTACTCGCAGTTCGTGCTTGTTGTATTGTGCCATTTTGAAGGGCACATCAACCGAGTCTTTATCTATTAATACAACAGCATCTGAACTAAATGCCTGTAGGGGGGTGTTGGTTCTGATTTTTAGGGTATCGGTAAGGTCTAGTGTGCCACTTTGCACTATGGTAATTTTAAGTGAGTCGGGTTCCGCTTTTCTTACGCGATATTCATATGACTTAGTCAAGGTGTCGTGTTTGAGTGTAAACTTTAATGAGTCTGCTTCAATGCCTTTGTACCAATAATACAAAGTATCGGTTTCACGATCTAAGGAAACAACAGAAGCAAAAGATTCTGGCAACGCACTTTCTAAAACGATCTCAAAGTCAGGACTTCCTTTATAGCCAAACCCTATGCGTTGTTCCCCAGCTTGATAAGCACGACCAAAAGCAAAATCAGGATCTTCAATAAACAAAGACAGGGAAAAGAGGCTGTCATTAGGTAATGTTATCGGGTTTGAAATCACATCAATTTTATCTACTGATGGATCAAATACCAAATTTTTAGAAACGTCTTTTACAGCAGCTAATAAATATTGCCCCGCTTTTAAATTGGGGATGGTAAATTCGACCAAGCTGTCAAGCGTGTTGGTATAGTACAAGGGCTTGGTTTTAAAAATAACAGAGTCTTTGAAAGTGCTGTCAATAGGGTATAGCATTACGGAAACAAAGTTTTCAGGTTTGCGCAATAGGGCATCTGAAATACGACCATTTAGCGTTAAAGAGTCAATAACTGATCCAGTTGAAAAAACATAAGAGAAAAAGGATAAGGGATTGCCCTCATTGTTGTCCACCACGCTCTCTCCAAAATTGAAGGTATAGGTTGTATTGGGCGCAAGCGAATCTATAAATTCAATATTAATGTATTTGGCAGCTACGCTTTGTGGAGAAACAATATAGGTGCTTTGATCAAGGGGTGGAGAGATTACCAGTTGCTCTCTTAATTTATTTAGCTTGATATACTCGTCAAAGTAAATGCGAATCTCATCTTCTTTGAAGTTAACGGTTTCTTGCGGGGGTTCAGCACGCAACAACACTGGGGGGGTTTCGTCTTTAGGTCCGCCAGTTGGGGAACCACGACGGGCACATTGCACAAACAATGCGCAAATGAACAGTGCAAAAAAAATGCGTTTTAGCATAGTGCAAAATAACGACTATTTTCTTGCTTACGGAAGAATGTTTTATGCTTAGACCATTCCAAGTATCGAAATTTTTTTACTGGCTTGTGCTAGCAAGGCATTTCCACAAGCGGTTAGTGTGGCACCCGTAGTAATGACATCATCGACCAATAGCAGGTGTTCGTAAGCGACATTGGTTTCTATTTCAAATGCATGTTCAACCTCTTTCCAACGCTGTTTTCTGTTCATGCGTACGAGTGTTTTGGTTTCGTTTTTTCGAAAGAGTATGTTGTCCAGAAATGGCACGCCTAGTAGGCTTGGCCATCCAATCTCTTATTTTGGGTTTGCCATGATATTTGAGCGCATGTAAGAGTTGTTGAATTGGATTATTTTGGGCAAAATAAAATGGGGCGTAAGCACTTTCTATAGGAAGATGCTGGCGCATCATCACTTTGAGGGAGTTGTTGTTATCCTCTTCAAAATAGGTTCTGGGTAGTTGCGTTTGACAATACAAACAGAGCCATTGCTGCTTTTTTGATAAGGGGTGTCCAAATCCCCAACAACATTTTGGCAACCACACAGCAAGCAAATCTTGGAGCACAGCAAAAGGTTAAGCGATTCGAAAGGTTTAAATTACGAAACTTATCCTATTTTTGCCCCATGTCAAATCAAGAGTTGTTTAAAAAAGTATTGTCTCATGCCAAAGAGTATGGGTTTGTTTTTCCATCTAGTGAAATTTACGACGGCCTTAGCGCTGTATATGACTATGGCCAACAAGGCGTAGCACTCAAAAAAAATCTTCGTGACTATTGGTGGAAAGCCATGGTGCAGCTCAATAATAATATTGTAGGCTTGGATGCTGCTATTTTGATGCACCCCACCACTTGGAAAGCTTCTGGACATGTAGATGCATTTAATGACCCACTTATTGACAACAAAGATTCAAAAAAGCGCTATCGCGCCGATGTCTTGGTGGAAGATTATGTTGGCAAACTGGACACCAAAATTGAAAATGAAGTAAAAAAAGCCGCCAAGCGTTTTGGTGATGCTTTTGACAAGGAACAATTTATCAGCACCAATCCACGTGTTGTGGGCTACAAAGAAAAAGGGGATGCCATTTTAAAACGCCTTGGAAAATCATTGGAAAGGGAAGATTTGGCAGACGTTAAGGCACTTATCGAGGAGTTGGAGATTGTATGTCCTGTTTCTGGTTCGAAGAATTGGACAGAAGTCAAGCAGTTTAATTTGATGTTTGGCACCAAATTAGGAGCCTCAGCAGAAAGCGCAACCGAATTGTATTTACGTCCTGAAACAGCTCAGGGTATTTTTGTAAACTTTTTAAATGTACAGAAAACAGGGCGGATGAAACTGCCCTTTGGTATTGCCCAGACAGGAAAAGCATTCCGAAATGAAATTGTAGCACGTCAGTTTATTTTTCGTATGCGTGAGTTTGAGCAAATGGAAATGCAGTTTTTTATTCCACCGGGGACACAAAAAGAATGGTATGCCCATTGGAAAGAAACGCGCTTAAAATGGCACCATTCGTTGGGCCTAGGAACAGACAACTACCGTTTTCACGACCACGAAAAATTAGCACATTACGCTGATGCAGCTTGTGATATTGAATTTCGTTTTCCCTTTGGATTTAAGGAGTTGGAAGGGATACATTCTAGAACAGACTTTGATTTGAGCAGCCACGAAGAATACTCAGGTAAAAAACTACAGTATTTTGACCCCGAGCGTCAAGAAAACTACGTGCCTTACGTACTGGAAACTTCTATTGGGTTAGACCGATTGTTCTTGGCGGTGTTTTCAAACTCTTTACAAGAAGAAACGCTTGAAGACGGATCTAGCAGAATGGTATTGCGCTTGCCTGCCGTAGTGGCACCTACCAAGGTTGCGGTATTACCTTTGGTCAAAAAAGATGGTTTGCCCGAAATTGCCAAATCCATTGTGGAAGACCTTAAGTGGGACATGACAGTTGCCTATGATGAGAAAGATGCCGTTGGCCGTCGTTACAGAAGGCAAGATGCCTTAGGTACGCCTTTCTGTATTACAGTAGATCACCAAACCTTAGAAGATCAAACGGTAACCCTTCGCCACCGAGATAACATGGCACAAGAGCGATTGAAGTTAGCCCAAGCGAAAGCACAAATTAACGAAACAATTTCCTTCCAAAACTGGTTGAGAGCGCTTTAAAAACGTTTTCCAATAGCAATACCTATAGGTGCATGGCCTTCAAAGGCAGTATCTGTTATATAACGAGCTAGCCCCACAAACAATTCAAAAGAAAAACCATTAGTGTTAACCCATTTTTGACCAATTGTCATACCAAGAGATACTTGAAGAGATTCATTTTCAACAGATGCAAAAGAGCTGAAGCCCTCAATAAAAAAACCTCTTGCACCATATTCCTTAGAATTGTAAAAGTAAAATCTATAATACGGATTTATAGCAAATTTCCTGTCAGTTAACATACTACCATCTCCTGCATTTATAAACATTGATATCCCAAGGCTACTAGACTTATTCAATATTCTTTCATAAAATATATTTAAGTCTTCCTCAGCTAAAAAGCTTAATGCATTTAATCTAATTTCATTTTCACCTTTTGGATATGCGGTTTCAAAAGACGAATCTTTTACAATTTGGATTTTTTGAATATTTTCATCTTGACTATGAACTTTATATCCTAAACATAGTATTAATGTAAACAAAAATATTTTTTTCATGATTTATATATTATTGAATTTTAAACCTAAGCATTTTATTTTGATTAGTTCGTACTTTTGCAAGAATGAATATAATTTCCTACAACGTAAATGGTATACGCGCAGCCATAAAAAAAGGATTTTTGGATTGGTTACAGCATGCCAATCCAGACGTCTTATGCCTTCAAGAAACCAAAGTACAACCTGATCAATTAGACCTCAGCGTATTTGAAGCTGCAGGCTATCCATACCATTATTGGTTTTCGGCACAAAAAAAGGGGTATAGCTCTGTGGCTATTTTGTGTAAGCAAAAGCCCCATAATATTGTTTACGGTACTGGGATAGATTATATGGATTTTGAAGGACGCAATCTGCGCGTGGATTTTGAAAATGTTTCAGTGATGAGCCTGTATCTGCCGTCTGGAACCAATCCCGCCCGTTTGGCATATAAGTTTACCTATATGGACGATTTTCAAGCCTATATAAACAAACTAAAAGAAGAAGTAACTAATTTGGTTATCTGTGGGGACTATAATATTTGTCATGAATCCATAGACATTCACGACCCCATACGTAATGCCAAGGTTTCAGGTTTTTTGCCAGAAGAGCGAAGCTGGCTAGACGGTTTTATTCAAAGTGGCTTTGTGGACTCCTTTCGGGAGCTTAATAACGAACCCCATCACTATAGCTGGTGGAGTTATCGCGCCAATTCTCGTGCCAATAACAAAGGGTGGCGCATTGACTACGCCATGGTAAGTGAACCGCTTACCACAAAAATATCAAGAGCATACATACTTTCCCAAGCCTTCCATTCTGACCACTGTCCTGTTGGTGTAACTTTAGATTTATAAGCAGCCCAGCAAATGAAATATACAACCATTCCACACACCGATCTTCGGGTAAGTAAAATTTGTTTAGGCACCATGACTTGGGGCAATCAAAATACCCCTGCAGAGGCCTTTGATCAAATGGACTATGCCCTTGAAAAAGGGCTGAATTTTTTTGATACCGCAGAGCTTTATCCCGTTCCTGCTACCGCAGAAACCTATGCCGAGACCGAGCGCATCATGGGCAATTGGTTTGCGGCACGAAACAACCGAAACCAGGTGGTGTTAGCCACCAAAATTGCAGGACCGGGCGCATATACAGCTCATATACGTACCACGGGCTTTACGCCCAGCAGTATTCGTGAGGCGTTGGAAGGAAGTTTAATGCGTCTAAAAACAGATTATATTGATTTATACCAATTGCATTGGCCAGAGCGCAATGCTAACTTCTTTGGAATACGGGATTATTTCCCTGATGCAGCTGAGCAATGGGAAGAAAATTTTCAGGAAATTTTGGAAACACTTGAAGCATTTGTTCGCGAGGGGAAGATCAGCCACATTGGATTGTCTAACGAAACCCCTTGGGCATCGATGAAGTATATATCCTTATCGGAGCAAAAGGAGTTGCCTCGTATGAAAACCATTCAAAATCCCTATTCCTTGCTAAATCGCACTTTTGAGGTAGGGAATGCAGAAGTATCACACCGAGAAGGGTTGGGGCTATTGGCGTATTCTCCCTTAGCTTTTGGGGTACTATCGGGCAAGTATAGAAACGGACAATTACCCGACAACAGCCGACTGAAACTATTTCCACGTATGGCACGTTACAATAGCGACCAATCTCGTGAAGCTACAGAGGCCTATGCAGCGATTGCCGCTAAGCACAACCTAACGCTTACCCAACTTTCATTGGCATTTGTTACCGATCGTCCTTTTGTAACGTCGAATATTATTGGCGCCACCACCATGGTACAGCTTCAGGAGAACATAGCCACGGCAGACATTACCCTTTCACCAGAAGTTTTAAAAGAAATAGATGCGGTGCATGGCCGCATACCCAATCCTGCGCCTTAAAACAAATGCGCCACCAAATCCTGAATGGTCGATAGGCGAATAACTTCTAAGCCTTGGGGAACTGTTTTTACGGCTTGGGCTACCACCATTCGCTCAAAGCCTAGCTTGGCAGCTTCTTGCATACGCTGTTCCATTTTGGGAACATTGCGTAACTCACCCGAAAGGCCTACTTCGGCCGCAAACGTATAGCCTTTTGGAATGGCCACATCCAAACTGCTTGACAGGATGGCGACCATCACAACAAGGTCTAGTCCCGGATCATCTAGGCGAATACCACCTGCGAGGTTTAGGAAAACATCCTTAGCGCCCAATTGAAAACCAGCGCGTTTTTCTAATACCGCCAACAGCATATTAAGGCGTTTGTTGTCAAAACCTGTGCTGCTGCGTTGGGGAGTGCCATATACAGCAGAGCTCACAAGGGCTTGTACTTCAATCAGCATAGGGCGTATGCCCTCAACCGTTGCGCCTATGGCATGCCCGCTAAGACCAGCACTTTCGTTTGATATCAGTAAGGCACTGGGGTTGATAACTGCCATTAATCCTTCTTGAGCCATTGTATAAATACCCAGTTCGGCAGTAGTTCCGAAACGGTTTTTGTGTGCACGTAATATGCGATATACATGGTTGCGATCCCCTTCAAAATGTAAAACCGTATCTACCATATGTTCCAATACTTTTGGACCTGCAATAGCGCCATCTTTAGTAATATGTCCTACTAAAAAAACGGGTGTTTGGGTGTTTTTGGCAAATTGTATCAACTCGGCTGTACAAGCACGTATTTGCGGGACACTCCCTGCGGTACTATCCAACATACTGGAATGTAAGGTTTGTATGGAGTCAATTACCACCAAGGTAGGTTTTAGCGTTCCCAAGTGATGTAAGAGCGATTGGGTATTGGTTTCTGTCAGCAAAAAACATTCACTAGATTCTTCAGTTACTCGCGCGCTGCGTAGCTTAATTTGTTGTTCGCTTTCTTCCCCAGAAACATACACGACTTTCCCTTCTATGGCAAGGGCTACTTGCAACAGTAGGGTAGATTTTCCAATGCCGGGTTCTCCACCAACAAGTACCATTGATCCCTGAACGATTCCCCCACCAAGCACACGGTCAAGCTCTACATCTCCAGATGACATCCGCGCGACAGCATCAACGGTAACGTCTTGGATACGCACAGGTTTTGCCTTTTGGGGGGTACTACTGTCTTGCCACGTAGCCGTGGTTTTGGGTTTTTCGAGCACCTCTTCTTGAAGGGTGTTCCATGCCTTGCAAGAGCTACATTGTCCTTGCCATTGCGCATGTTGATGACCACAGTTGGTACAGAAATAAGCTTTTTTGACTTTTGCCATTAGGCGAAGCTAACTATTATTTTTTGGACAAAACAGGCAGTAACAAAAAAGATAGACTACCAAAGATCACAATCATTACAGTTTGTCCGATCCACATCACCCAGCCAAAAGCAAGCGCTTGGGTGTAAGAGATATCAAAAGCTTGAAGCACCGCCGCTACAGCTATGGGATATAAACCAATACCGCCATTGGTGGCAGACATGGCAAAACCGCCAGCTACAAATGCAGGTATGATGGCTGAAAAGTACAAACCACTTGTTTCGGGAAGGGCTAGGGTAACCACCCAAAACATCATCAAATACATAAACCAGATAAAAAGTGTGTGTCCGACAAAAGCCCATTTATGTTTCATTTGACGAATGGAAAGTATGCCTTGCCACAAGCCTGTGAAAAACCCCGTAATTTTCACAACCAAAGGGTGTTTAGAGCGTTTGAGCTGACGAGTACCCAAGAAAAATACAGTGACGGCAAAGGCCATCCAAACAAGCAGCATTCCATCAAGCGAAGGGTTGCCAATAACTTCCAGTAACAATTCTCCTTTCAAAATAAACCCCAGTCCAATGAGTGAAAAAAGCACAATCACATCGATAATGCGTTCGGCAACAATGGTGCCAAAGCTTTTTTCAAAAGGGACATCTGCATAGGTAGCTAGAGCAGTTGCACGTAATACTTCTCCAGAGCGCGGAATACCTAGATTTGAAAAATACGCTATCATCACCGTGAGTGTGCGCATCATAAATGTGGGTTGATAGCCCAATGGTCGGAGTAAATAATTCCAGCGATATGCACGCGAAAGGTGGCTAAATACACCAAATAACAACGACAAAAAAACAAAACGCAAATCGGCCTGTTTGATGGCTGCAATAATTTGGGCGCGATCTTCGTCAGAAGTATTGGCAAAAGAGAAGTAGACAAGGTATATCCCCAATCCTAAGGGGACAACGTTTTTAAGAAACTTTAAAAATTTGGACATGACAGCTAAACTAGGGAATTGGTCGCTGTATCAGGAAATATAAGCCTAGGATGAAATGCTTTAGCTGCATCAACACTCATGCTGGCATAGCTGATGATAATGATGATATCGCCTTTTTGGACCTTGCGAGCAGCAGGACCATTAAGAGTGATTTCACCGACGTTTTCAGCACCTTCAATAACATAGGTTTCTAAACGTTCCCCGTTATTTACGTTGACAACTTGCACCTTTTCGCCTGCCACAATTTCCGCTGCATCCATTAATGTGCGGTCAATGGTAATGCTGCCGATATAATCCAGTTCGGCACCCGTTACCGTTACACGGTGAATTTTAGATTTTAAAACCTCAATTGTCATGGGACAAATGTACTTATTTTAATGCGACATTATCAATAAGTCTTACTCCAGTTACAGATACAGAGATAAACAGCCTTGGCTTGTTTGCAGAAACTAAATCATGAACTTCTTTTAGGCTGTCTTCTTCAGCACAAAGTACATAGAGCAAATCAAAATTTGGATGTGCCGAAAACGTCTTCTTGATGATCGTGTAAATCGCAGGTTTGTCCAATGATTTATTTTTGCACTGGAGCATGGCTTCATAAATAAACCCTGCTTCTTTTCTATCTTTTGGAGACAGTTGGGCATTTCTAGAGCTCATTGCTAAACCGTTGGCTTCACGCACAACAGGACAGGGTATGATTTTTGTTAGAATGTGTTGATCTTTGGCCCATTTTTTTATGACTTGTAGTTGTTGAAAGTCCTTCTCCCCAAAATAAGCCAGATGGGGCTGTAGAATTTCAAAAAGTTTGGCAATTATGGTGATTACTCCGTCAAAATGGCCAGACCGATCAGCCCCTTCCATCAAGGTATCAAGTCCGTCTAGCGTTTGCTTTTTGGCTGCCAAACCCTCTGGATACATATCGGTAGCTGTGGGGGCAAAAATATTGATGTCTGCACCTATTTCATGGACGGATGCTACATCAGCGGTAAGACTTTCAGGATATTTATCTAGGTCATCCTTTTTTTCAAATTGTGTGGGGTTAACAAAAATGGTTACCCAAACCGCTTCGCTTTCGCGTTTTGCTTTTGCGATTAGCGACAGGTGACCTAAATGTAAAGCACCCATAGTTGGGACCACGCCAAGCGCTTTGCCTTTGTAGTTACTTCTCGCTAATTTTAACGCTTCTAACTTTCGGTATAGCGGCATATACTTAGGTATACTAATGAATTGACACAAAAGTCGGTTAAATTTTAGTAATTTTGTGACTTAACACAAAAAACGTCTATTGCCCACATGAAAGACAAAAAGATACTATATATATCATCTGAAGTCATTCCCTACTTACCGCATAGCGAATTATCAAATTTAGGTTTTGAAATTCCTAAAATGGTAAATGACCGTGGCGGTCAGACGCGTATTTTTATACCAAAATACGGACTCATTAACGAGAGACGTCATCAGTTGCATGAAGTTATTCGCCTTTCTGGAATGAATTTGGTTATCAACGACATAGACATGCCGCTGATTATTAAAGTTGCTTCAATTCCAAAAGAACGCATGCAGGTTTATTTTATCGATAACGACGATTATTTCAAAGGGCGTGGTTTGCATTCAGAAGACGATGGCAGTTTGTATCCCGATAATGACGAACGCGCTATTTTCTTTGCAAAAGGGGTAATAGAAACTGTAAAAAAATTAAACTGGTCTCCAGATATTATTCACGTACAAGGCTGGATAGCTTCCCTTGTACCTTTATATTGTAAATACTTTTACAAAGATGAGCCGTTGCTGGCCAACACCAAAATCGTGACCTCTTTTTACCAGGCCCCTTTTAAAAGCGATCTCAGTGGCGATATATTTTCTAAGATAGCTTTTGACGGCATTGATGCCGATCATATGGAAGTCTTAAAAAAAGCGACCCTAGACAATATGTTTGTTAATGCCGTCCAACACTCTGATGGCATCATTCTTGCAAGTGAATCAGTAAGTGATGCGGTTTCAAAAGCGGTCAAAAATAGCATAAAACCTGTGCTAGATTTAAGCAAAGAATCCGACCCTTTAACTGCCCACGAAACCTTTTACCAGACTGATTTTTAATCATACCATGATAAAAAGAATTACCCTACTCTTCACTATTGTGCTAGTTATATCTTCCTGTGACAAAAAATTTAATGACATAGGAGCAGAAGTCTTACCCACAAATTCATTTTTTGCAAAAAGAGTTTATTACCCTGTTGGTGTAAAGCATGCTTTTGTAGATATTGTTCAAACCAACAATAGCAGCATCATGCAGTTAGGAGAACTAGAAGATGAATTATTTGGAAATACAGCCGCAACTATTGTTAGTCAATTAAATTTAAGTCAATATACCCCAAGTTTCGGTATGTATTCAGCTCAAAAAGAAATTGATAGTAGTTTTAATGAACTTGAAACGGTGAATAATGTTTGGCTAGAAATCCCTTTTTTCACCAATCAGAATGATGCAGACGGGGATGGCTTGATTGATATTTATGATGTTGATGATGGTGACCCAAATAGCGATTCTGATGGAGATGGCGTAAATGATATTGATGAGCAAACCAACGGAACAGACCCGACCAACCCCGATACCGACGGCGATGGTACTTTAGACGGAGAAGACACTGAAACAGTCAACCCAAATCCAGACAAAAAACTGTATAAAATAGACTCCTTATTTGGAGATCAGAATGCGTCATTTGATATTGAAGTAAGCAAGCTCAATTATTTCCTTCGTCAACTGGACCCAAACCAGAACTTTGAACAAAGGCAAATATATTCGTCTGATTTTTTAATAAGTCCGCACAAAGATCAACAATTAGCAAGTGAAAATATTACGCTTAACTTTAATGAAATTGTAAAGGATAGCTCCGATAATTTATCTCCACGTATACGTGTTCCGCTCAACAAGCAAATTTTCCAACAACTTATCTTAGATAAAGAAGGAGATTCACCGCTTGCGAGCTCAGAAAATTGGCGCGATTATTTCCGCTCTATTTCAATTGAAACAAGCAACTTTAGCAACCCACTGTTGATGTTGTTGGACACCAACAGCATGGTTATTCGTATTGTATATACCTACAAATCGAAAGTGGCCGATTCTGATCCAGTTGAAACCGAAGACGTAACTGATGAATTTTTAATAAACACACTGGGCAGCATACGTTTTAATACACTCACAAAAACTACTAATGCTGATGCTAAACTAAATGATATTACAAGCACTAATGCACCTGCGCAAATTGCACTAAGCGGTGGGTTGGGAACGACTGCTGATATTCACTTGTTTGAAGACAATGATGTTTTAGAAGATCTCAAAGGCAGACCGTGGTTGTTAAACGAAGCTAACTTGACATTTCACGTGGATAAACAAGCCGTTGGGGCTTATGGTCATACGCTTCCAAACCGTTTGTATGTTTACAACGCCAACACACTTGCGCCTATTATTGATTTTGCTCAGGATGCTGTGGCAACTCCCACCATAGCAAAAATTGTGTATGGAGGTTTTTTGATTGAAGAGGAAGAAGGAGATAAACAGTATTATAAACTTAGGATAACCAACTATCTCAGAAATATTATTACCAACGACTCTATAAATGCACCCTTGAGAGTTGCATTAACTGATGTGCTACCCAACCAAACTCAAGTTGTAATGTCTAAGGTCAACAACTCCGATGTGGTCAAAATACCATCGGCAACTATAACTACTCCAAAAGCGGGTGTATTTGTTGGTCCCAACCCTTCAAATCCGGATCTTTCAGATTTGAAATTACAGTTGGAGATTTTCTATACTGAGATCAATTAATACGAAAAAATATTTTTACAGCTCTTTTCGAAGCCGTGCTACAGAAGCACCGATCATTTCACGGTATTTAGCAACGGTTCGTCTCGCTATTGGATAGCCTTTATCATTCATGATTTTCATCAACTGTTCATCTGTATGGGGGCTTGATTTTTCTTCAGCATTAATGACATCTTTCAATACTTTTTTTACTTCAATAGTCGAAATGTCTTCTCCATCTGAATTGGTGATGCCCTCAGAGAAAAACCACTTGACCAGTTTTGTGCCATAAGGCGTGTCGACATATTTGCTGTTAGCAACTCGCGATACAGTAGAAATGTCCATGCCAATGCGGTCTGCAATATCCTTCAGTATCATGGGTTTGAGTTTTTGTTCATCACCTGTGAGGAAGTATGCTTCTTGGAAATCCATGATGGTTTTCATGGTTTGGTGAAGTGTGTTTTGGCGCTGTTTTATTGCGTCAATAAACCAACGCGCTGCATCAAGCTTCTGCTTGATAAACTGTACGGCTTTTTGCTGCTCTTTGTTTTTTTGCGTGGTTTCTTTATAACCAGACAGCATATTGCGGTATTCAGAAGAAACGTGAAGCTCAGGAGCATTTCGGCCATTTAGTATCAAGTTTAGTTGACCATCAATAAGCTGAATGGTAAAATCAGGGACTATATGTGCATTTATTTTGGTATTGCTTCCGTAAGCTGCCCCGGGTTTGGGGTTTAGCTTTTCTACTTCCACCATGGCCGCCTTAAGCTCATCATCGTTAATGTTTAAACGTTGCTTTATTTTAGCAAAGTGTTTTTTACTAAAGGCATCAAAAAGATCTTTGATTAGCACGATGGCAAGGTCAACCGCTGTGCTATGTACTTTTCGGTTTAATTGAATCAATAAGCAATCTTGCAAATCAATTGCGCCAACACCAGGGGGGTCTAGCTGCTGTACATCATTCAATATTTTTCGGACTTCTTTTTCATTGGTATAGATATTTTCGGTAAAAGCCAAGTCATCAACAATATCGATTAGTTCACGCCTGATATAGCCACTGTTGTCAATACTCCCAACTAAAAAAGCCGCAATGCGGTACTCTTCTTCATTAAAAGTAAAGGTATCTAGCTGCGCCATAAGCTGTTGGTGAAAACTGATGCCTGCAGCATAGGGCACATGTTTATTTTCGTCATCTGAACTGTAATTTTGGCTACGAAGACGATATTCTGGGATTTCATCATCGCTCAAGTAGGCATCAATATCAATGTCATCGGCCTCAATCACTTCGCCACGATCTTCTTCGGAATTGCTAAACTCATCTTGGTTATCTTCTTTTTCTTTTCCAGAAGCCAATGCAGGGTTTTCTTCAATTTCGCGAAGTATCTGCTGCTCAAAAGATTGAATGGGCAGTTGTATCAACTTCATAAGTTGAATTTGTTGTGGCGATAGCTTTTGCGAAAGCTTAAATTGAAGATGTTGTTTTAGCATGAGTTATGTTCGGGTATTTAAATGTACAAAAAACCCAGGCATTGCTATCTAAAACTCGGCATTTAAGGGAGTTCTTGGGTAGGGAATCACATCTCTGATGTTAGACATTCCCGTTGAGTAGAGCACCAAGCGTTCAAATCCAAGCCCAAAACCAGCGTGTACGGCAGTTCCAAAACGGCGCAAGTCCAAATACCACCAAAGTTCTTTTTCATCGATGTCCATGGCTTTCATGCGCTCAACAAGTTTGTCTAAACGTTCTTCACGCTGTGAGCCACCTACCATTTCACCAATGCCAGGAAAAAGCACATCCATAGCACGAACTGTTTTACCGTCTTCGTTTATGCGCATATAAAAAGATTTTATGTCTGCTGGATAGTCAAAGAGTATCACTGGACTGTTAAAGTGTTTCTCTACCAAATAACGTTCGTGCTCACTTTGTAAGTCTATACCCCAACCGTCTACGGTATACTTGAATTTCTTTTTTTTGTTGGGTTTGGAATTTCTAAGAATGTCTATTGCTTCGGAGTAAGAAACTCTTTTAAATTTGTTTTGGGTGACAAACTGAAGTCTTTCTAAAAGCCCCATTGGACTGCGATCTATTTGTGGTTTTTTGGCTTCTTCTTGTGCAAATCTTTGGTCTAAAAAGCCCAGGTCATCTTTGCAGTTTTCAAGCACATACGCCAAAACGGACTTAATAAAATCCTCGGCCAAATCCATATTATCATCCAAATTGTTAAAAGCCACCTCAGGTTCAATCATCCAAAATTCTGCCAAATGACGTGAAGTATTTGAATTTTCTGCGCGGAAAGTAGGACCAAAGGTGTATACTTTTCCTAGCCCCATAGCGTAAGTTTCTGCTTCGAGCTGACCTGAAACAGTAAGATTGGTTTCTTTACCAAAAAAGTCAGGCTTGTCATCAGCCTCTCCTGGATCCTTGGTCGTTACCCGAAACATTTCCCCTGCGCCTTCGGCATCGCTTCCCGTAATGATGGGGGTATGCACTTGGTAGAAGCCATTTTGCGTAAAATATTGATGCACAGCAAACGATAGGGCCGCACGCACACGCATAACTGCAGCAAAAGTGTTGGTGCGAACTCTTAAATGTGCTTTTTCTCTTAAAAACTCAAGTGAATGTTTTTTGGGCTGTATGGGATATTCATCTGGATTGGACGCGCCTAGGATGCTTACGTTACTGGCCTGGATCTCAAATTTTTGACCTTTACCCTGACTTTCAACCAAGATGCCCGTAACTTCAACTGCTGCACCTGTATTTATTTCTGCCAATAGCTCTGCCGACATTTGTTCAAAATCCACAACACATTGCATATTGGCCAGACAAGACCCATCATTAAGCGCAATAAAACGATTGGCGCGAAAGGTGCGCACCCAACCACGAACACGTACTTCCTGATTGACATGATTTCCTAAAAAAAGCTGGCGAATATTCATATAGCATTTTAAAACAGCCACAAATATAGCGCAATTATTCTGCTTCTTTCTCGGGCAAAATTTGAAATTTTGGTTCTTTTAGTGTGTGTTCGTTCGCAATCTGATTTTCGAGTGAAAGTAACAATGCTGGCAATAGGATAAGGTTGGCCAACATGGCAAATAACAACGTAGCCGAAACCAAGCCGCCTAGCGCTACTGTACCTCCATAGCTTGAAATCATAAATACAGAAAATCCAAAGAACAATACTATAGAGGTGTAGAACATACTTACGCCTGTTTCTCTCAAGGCGCTGTAAACCGATTTTTTAATATTCCACCGTGTTGCTTTGAGCTCTTGGCGGTACTTCACTAAAAAGTGGATGGTGTCATCAACCGATATGCCAAAGGCTACGCTAAAAACCAAAATGGTTGAAGGCTTAATGGCAATGCCTAAAAAGCCCATCATACCAGCCGTAAGAATTAGCGGAATAACATTGGGCAGCAGCGAAATTAGAATCATGCGGAACGAACGGAACATATACGCCATAAACAGCGCAATTAATAAAATAGCCAGTCCTAACGAAACAACCAAGTTGCGTACCAAAAAGCGTGTTCCTTTGAGATAACCCAAGGCTTTTCCAGTGACGGAAACATTAAATTGATCCACAGCAAAATGCTTGTCTATGCTTTTTTTGACTTCCAATTCAATGGCCTCCATACGTGCTGTAGTAACATCTTGGAGCATAACGGTCATTCGTGCAAATTGCCCCGTTGGGTCTACCAAACTTTTTAGGAAATTCACATCTCCTTTTAAGTTTTTTGCGTGTGCTCTAATAAAATTGTCTTGTTGCCTTGTTGGCAGCTGAAAGTACTTTGGGTTGCCGTTGTAGTACGATTGCTTTAAATATTTTGCAACTGAAACAGCTGAAACGGGATTTGAGAGCTCGGGTATTTCTAGCAAATCACTTTCAAGACGATTCATTCGATTAAGCGTACTTAGACGTGTTGCCCCATTTGCTCGCTTGGTGTCTATCATGATTTCGATGGGCATCACCCCTTTAAAATGGGTTTCAAAGAATCGAATATCTTGATAGAAATCCGCTTTTTTGGGCATGTCGTCAATGATAGTTCCTGACAATCGAATCTCGTAGATGCCTACAATACTCAGCATTAAAGCAAGGACTGATATAAAATAAACGGAAACCCGACGATGTTTCACAATACGCTCCATCCACCTTACAAAACCAGACATCCAGACTCTGTTAAGGTGTTCCAAGTGTTTTTTATTTGGAATGGCCATATAGCTGTATATGATGGGAATCATCAATAGGGACAGCAAGAATATCATCATGATATTTATGGAAGCCACGATACCAAACTCTCGCAACAAACTACTGTTGGTAAGCGTAAAGGTTGCAAACCCACATGCCGTAGTCATATTGGTCATCAGGGTGGCATTGCCAATTTTGGAGATAACACGTTGAAGCGAACGCGCCTGATTTCCATGGTTCTTAATTTCGTTTTGATATTTATTGATTAGGAAAATACAATTGGGTACACCAATGACAATGATAATGGGCGGGATAAGCGCCGTAAGCACGGTAATCTCAAAGCCCAACAACCCGATAATCCCAAAAGCCCACATAACGCCAATCACCACAATTGACATGGAGATAAATGTAGCTCGGTAAGACCTGAAAAAAAAGAAGAAAATAAGCGTGGTGACTAGGGTAGCCATAAGCACAAATAAGCCAATTTCGTCCAATATCATTTTGGCGTTTAGCGTGCGTATATAGGGCATACCTGAAACCCGAACATCAAGCCCCGTTCGTTTTTGAAATGCGGCAACGTTATCTGCAAGCAAGTTGTCTACAAACCGCTGTCGCGCCCCACTGTTAACCACTTCGGTTTTAAGGTACACTGCGGTTTGAATAACATTTGTTTCTTTATTAAAAAGCAGCCCATCGTATAAGGGCTGTTGTTCATAGAGCCATTCTTTTAGGGCATTTGCCTCGGCTTGGGTTTTGGATTTTTGATAAGGCAATGGTGCAACTTCAAAAACTTTTTTTCTATCGTTACGCTTGAGTTGGGTAAGCCTGCTAACATCAACCACATTTTCTATACTGGGGGATGCTGCTAAGCTATCACCTAGTGCAGCCCATGCCGCCAATTTCTCAGGCTCAAAAAAAGCGTCGTCTTGCACCGCAAGCACAATCATATTGCCCTCTTCGCCAAAGCGATCGAGGAATTCCTGATAAAAGGTGTTAAACGGATGATTGTCGGGGAGTAGGTTGGCTTCAGTAAAACTAAAACGAATGTTGCTCCATTGAGTGGAGAGCAAAAATGTTGTGCTCAAAATGGCCAACAAAAACACAATACGATTGCGGAGGATAAGTCGCGCCACGCTTTCCCAAAAGCGTGTGTTAATCCATTTTATCATAGCAACTATATGTTCACAAACTGCTTACACAGTCATGATTTCTTTTTCTTTAATTTGATATTTATCGTCTATTAATGCGATAAATTTATCCGTAGCTTCTTGAACATCAACTTCCGCGTTTTTGAGTTCATCTTCAGAGAGTTCTAATTTTTTGAGTTCCGCATTAGAGTCTTTACGTGCATTTCGCACTCCTACTTTTGCGTGTTCAGCTTCTGCTTTGGCAAGCTTTACCAATTCATGTCGGCGTTCTTCCGTCAGTGGCGGTATGCTGATGATAATCGACTCTCCATTATTCATGGGGTTAAAGCCCAAATTGGCAACCAAAATGGCTTTTTCAATTTCTGGGATAAGAGTTTTTTCCCAAGGTTGCACTGAAAGCGTTTGCCCGTCGGGTGTGTTGATGTTAGCTACTTGACTTAGTGGGGTCTGTGAGCCGTAATAATCCACCTTTACAGTGGACAACATTACAGGGTTTGCCTTACCTGCTCGTATGTTGATAAACGACTTGTCTAGGTGTTCAAGTGCTTTATTCATGGCTTCTTCAGCCATTTCCATAATAAGATTTAATTCTTCCATGATTTAAAGATTTACCAATGTTCCAATTGATTCGCCCTTGACTACTTTTTTGAGGTTTCCTGACTTGTTCATGTCAAAAACAACAATGGGCAGCTCGTTTTCTTGACTGAGCGTAAATGCAGTGGAGTCCATAACCTTTAAGCCTTTGCTAAGCACGTCTTTAAAGGAAATATTGTCAAACTTTTCGGCAGTCTTGTCTTTTTCTGGGTCGGCGGTATAGATGCCATCAACACGGGTTCCTTTGAGGATAACGTCAGCATTTACTTCAATAGCACGTAATACAGCTGCCGAGTCTGTCGTAAAAAATGGATTTCCAGTGCCTGCGCCAAATATGACCACACGCCCTTTTTCTAGGTGGCGTACGGCACGTCGCTTTATATAAGGTTCTGCAATTGCTTCAATTTTGATAGCAGTTTGCAATCGAGTGGGTACTTCCGCATCTTCGAGAGCACTTTGCAGCGCCATTCCGTTGATGCAGGTGGCCAGCATACCCATATAATCGCCTTGTACGCGATCCATACCATTACTGGCTGCAGCTACCCCTCTAAATATGTTTCCTCCTCCAATAACAACCGCCACTTCAACGCCCATAGCTACAATTTCTTTGATGTCCTGTGCATATTCGCTTAGGCGTTTTGGTTCAATGCCATGGGTGCGGTCTCCCATGAGTGCTTCACCGCTTAGCTTTAAAAGTATTCGTTTGTATGGCATGGAGTGTGTTTGTGCAAATATAAGAAGTTCAAGGGGATACTCCGAG
>PKDQ01000011.1 GCA_002862645.1 Flavobacteriaceae bacterium
AAACAAATAAATGACTACAGTTATTCTTTTTGCGATTTTGGTTTTAGTGGGTATTGCTATTTGGCAAATCACCAAGATTTTTGAATTGTCGCAATTGCGTCAAGACAGAGACGACTCACAAATTGCTAACGATAAGGACAACAACTGGAATGGCCAATTGATGTTTGCCTTTTTGGTGTTTATATATCTGATTACTATTTATTCGTTTTGGGCGTGGGGCGATGTGCTACTTCCAGAGGCGGCCTCTGAACACGGACAAGACATTGACCGCCTGATGTGGATTTCATTTGCACTGATCTTCTTTGTGCAAACCATAACCCAAGCATTATTGCATTATTTCTCATATCAGTATCGTGGTAAAAAAGACCAAAAGGCTTTTTTCTATGCCGATAACGACAAGCTAGAATTTATATGGACGATTATTCCTGTGATTACTTTGGCTGTACTCATCATGTACGGTCTTTTCACTTGGACCTCCATCATGAATATTGAAGAAAACGATGAGGCACTGGTAGTGGAACTATATGCACAGCAATTTAACTGGAAAGCCCGTTATGCTGGTCAAGACGGTGTTTTGGGAGATGCCAACGTACGCTTTCTACAAGACTATGATGGACGTAATTTAGTGGGGATTGATTCGTCAGACCCCAACGGATTGGATGACGTAGTTATACAAGAATTACACTTGCCAAAGGGGCGTCAGATTATTTTTAAAATGCGTTCGCAAGACGTATTACACTCGGCCTATATGCCACACTTTAGGGCACAAATGAATTGTGTACCTGGAATGATTACGGAGTTTTCATTTACACCATCTATGACCACTGAAGAAATGCGTCAAACCCCCGATATGGCAGCCAAAGTGGCCAAGATCAACAAAATTAGATTTGATAATAGCAAGGCTTTAATGGCCAAGGGCGAAGAAGCCCTAGATGCATATCAGTTTGATTATTTGTTACTTTGTAACAAAATTTGTGGTGCATCGCACTACAATATGCAAATGAAAATTGTGGTAGAAGAAGAAAAGGATTTTAACAATTGGCTGGCAGCGCAAACTACCTTTGCACAAACCATTCAACAGTAAAAAGATAGCTATGGGAGCAGATCACGCACATCATAAAGAAACATTTATCACCAAGTACATCTTTAGTCAAGACCATAAGATGATTGCTAAGCAGTACCTTATTACGGGACTCATTATGGGCATCATAGGTATTGCGATGTCTTTGTTATTTCGCCTTCAGTTGGCGTGGCCAGAAAAGTCTTTCTGGGTTTTTGAAACATTTTTAGGCAAATGGGCACCAGAAGGCGTTATGGATCCCAATGTATACTTGGCATTGGTTACCATACACGGAACGTTGATGGTATTTTTTGTACTCACCGCTGGTTTAAGTGGTACGTTTAGTAACCTGCTTATTCCCTTGCAGATTGGCGCACGTGATATGGCTTCTGGTTTACTTAACATGATTTCATATTGGCTGTTCTTCTTGTCTTCAGTAATCATGATTGCCTCACTTTTTGTAGAGTCAGGGCCTGCTGCTGCTGGTTGGACCATTTATCCTCCGCTTAGTGCCTTACCACAAGCGCAACCTGGTTCTGGATTGGGAATGACGCTTTGGTTGGTATCTATGGCTATCTTTATAGCATCTTCATTATTGGGATCGCTTAATTATATTGTTACGGTTATAAATTTACGTACCAAGGGAATGTCCATGACCCGACTTCCATTAACGATTTGGGCCTTTTTTGTAACCGCTATTATTGGTGTGGTTTCATTCCCTGTGTTGTTATCAGCAGCTTTATTGTTGATTATGGATCGAAGTTTTGGCACCTCATTCTTTTTGTCTGATATATTCATTCAAGGAGAAGTGCTGCACTACCAAGGGGGATCACCTGTATTGTACGAACACCTGTTCTGGTTCTTAGGTCACCCAGAGGTATATATTGTACTGTTACCAGCACTAGGAATTACCTCTGAGGTATTGGCAACCAATGCACGTAAGCCTATTTTCGGGTATCGTGCCATGGTAGCGTCTATTTTGGCTATTGCCTTTTTGTCTACCATCGTTTGGGGGCACCATATGTTTATCTCAGGAATGAATCCATTCCTTGGATCGGTATTTACATTTACAACCTTACTAATTGCGATACCCTCTGCGGTTAAAGCCTTTAATTATATCACCACGCTGTGGAAAGGAAATCTCCAGATGAATCCCGGAATGTTGTTTTCCATTGGTTTGGTATCTACTTTTATTACGGGTGGTTTGACAGGAATTATCTTGGGGGATAGTACACTTGATATAAATGTGCACGACACCTATTTTGTGGTAGCTCACTTTCACTTGGTAATGGGTATTTCGGCATTGTATGGACTATTTGCTGGGGTGTATCATTGGTTCCCAAAAATGTTTGGACGTATGATGAATAAGAACATGGGCTATATTCACTTTTGGGTGACAGCTGTCTGTGCTTATGGTGTCTTTTTCCCCATGCACTTCATTGGGATGGCAGGACTACCTAGAAGATATTATTCCAACACCGCATTTCCATATTTTGATGACCTTGCCAACATCAATGTAATCATTACCATTTTTGCGCTTATTGCAGGTGCTGCGCAGTTGGTATTCCTTTACAACTTTATCAGCAGTATTTTCTACGGCAAAAAGGCAGTTCAAAATCCTTGGAAATCCAATACGCTAGAGTGGACAGCTCCAGTGGAACATATTCACGGAAACTGGCCAGGTACTATTCCACACGTACACCGTTGGGCATACGATTATTCCAAGCCTGGACAAAAAGAGGATTTTGTCCCTCAAAACGTTCCATTAGCAGAAGGCGAAGAAGAACTTCAACACTAAAACAAAGCCCCGTCACTCGACAAGTTCGAGAACCAACGGGGCTTTTTTGTTTTCCGTATCTTTGGAATGATGAATGAAAATCTAGATCCAACAGGAGAGCATTTAAGTCATGAGGAACACGATATCGATCGTGCTTTGCGACCGCTTAGCTTTGATGACTTTAGCGGACAACCGCAGGTCCTCGAAAACTTAGAAATTTTTGTAGCAGCCGCGAATCAGCGAGAAGAAGCACTTGATCATACCCTTTTGCACGGTCCACCGGGACTGGGCAAAACTACCTTGGCACACATCTTGGCACAAGAATTAGGCGTTAAACTCAAGCTTACTTCAGGCCCTGTACTAGACAAACCTGGGGATTTGGCAGGCTTGCTTACCAACCTAGAGCCAAGAGATGTGTTATTTATTGACGAAATACACCGGTTAAGTCCCATAGTTGAAGAGTATTTATACTCAGCTATGGAAGACTACCGCATTGATATCATGATCGAAACGGGGCCCAACGCGCGTTCGGTTCAAATCGAATTAAGCCCCTTTACTTTGGTTGGAGCCACCACACGATCGGGTTTGTTGACAGCACCCATGCGGGCACGGTTTGGCATCAACAGCCGATTGGAATACTACTCTACTGAGGTGCTCGCAGGTATTGTGACGAGAAGTGCCAATATTTTAAACATTCCTATTGCAGACAAGGCAGCCATTGAGATTGCCAGCAGAAGTCGCGGTACGCCGCGTATTGCGAATGCACTGCTGCGACGCATTCGGGATTTTGCTCAAATCAAAGGAGATGGAACTATCAACATTGACATAACACGTATTGGGCTCAAAGCCTTGCATGTAGATGCACATGGCTTGGATGAAATGGATAATAAAATACTCACTACCCTTATTGATAAATTCAAAGGAGGTCCTGCGGGAATAAACACCTTGGCAACGGCGGTTTCTGAAAATGGCGAAACCATTGAAGAGGTCTATGAACCTTTTTTAATTCAGGAAGGATTTTTAATGCGTACACCGCGTGGTCGAGAGGTAACTGAAAAGGCGTATAAGCACCTCGGAAAAACCCTACCCAACAACCAAAAAGGACTGTTTTGAGTAGCGCAGCGCGTCATGCTGCAATGGTCAAAGAAATAGCTCAAAAGTTGGGCTTTATGGCTTGCGGTATCTCTAAAGCTGTATTTTTAGAAGAAGAAGCACCACGATTGGAATCGTGGTTAAACCAAAACCAACATGGGCAGATGGGCTACATGGCCCGCAACTTTGACAAACGCCTGGATCCGACAAAACTAGTGCCCGGCGCAAAGAGTGTTGTGTCCTTACTCTACAATTATTTTCCAGAAAATACCCCCGAAGATGCGCACGCACCCAAGATTGCACGCTATGCATATGGCGCCGATTATCATCATGTCATAAAAGACAAGCTCTTTACATTTATGCACCATATTCAAGACCAAATTGGATCGGTAGGCGGACGTGTGTTTGTAGATTCAGCTCCTGTACTAGAAAAGGCATGGGCAGCTAAAAGTGGCCTTGGCTGGGTAGGTAAAAACACCAACCTTATTCGCAAACAAAACGGTTCTTACTTTTTTATAGCCGAGCTCATTTTGGATTTAGAACTTGAGACAGATGGTACGGTTACTGATCATTGCGGCAGTTGTACAGCTTGCTTGGATGCCTGTCCCACTGATGCCTTTGTCGCCCCCTATAAGTTGGATGCCAGTAAGTGCATTTCTTACTTCACCATTGAACTAAAAGACGCCATTCCAAAAGAGGTAAAAGGTCAATTTGACAATTGGGCCTTTGGTTGTGATATCTGTCAGGAGGTTTGCCCTTGGAATCGTTTTGCTAAACCCCATGAAGAGCCTGCTTTTCAACCAAAACCCGAATTAATGAACATGACTAAAGGCGATTGGAACGAAGTTACCGAGGAGGTCTTCAACCGCCTATTTGAGGTAAGCGCAGTTCAGCGAACAGGCTTTGATGGATTAAAGCGAAATTTAGAGTTTTTAAAGTAGATAGAATTCAATACCTTTCCTGACTAAATTGCCAAGTATATGAGCAAAGAAAGTAAACGACGTGAGGCCCTAGTATATCACGCAAAACCTAAGCCCGGAAAACTAGAAGTGAACCCTAGCAAACCCTATGCAAGTCAACGGGATTTGTCGTTAGCCTACTCGCCTGGAGTAGCTGAACCTTGCTTGGAAATTGAAAAGGAAACAGGGAACGTTTATAAATATACCAACAAAGCCAACTTAGTTGCTGTAATTTCAAATGGTACTGCCGTATTGGGATTAGGGGATATCGGTCCCGAAGCTTCCAAGCCTGTCATGGAAGGCAAAGGATTGCTTTTTAAAATATTTGCAGGCATAGACGTTTTTGATATTGAGGTAGACACTAAGGATGTAGATGCTTTTGTGGCAACAGTAAAAAATATTGCGCCTACATTTGGCGGCATTAATCTTGAAGACATCAAAGCACCAGAAGCCTTTGAAATAGAGCGTAGGCTGGTTGAAGAACTCAACATACCTGTGATGCACGACGACCAGCACGGTACCGCCATTATTTCGGCCGCTGCCTTACTCAACGCCGTTGAACTGGCCGAAAAAGAATTGTCAAAAGTAAAAATGGTGATCAGTGGCGCAGGTGCTGCAGCCATTTCTTGTGCCCGGCTATACCGTGCTTTGGGCGTGTCGCCAGAAAACATGATGATGACCGATAGTAAGGGCATTATCAGATTAGACCAAGATAATCTCACGGTTCAAAAAGGAGAATTTGCTACTAAATTAGATGTGCATACATTAGAAGATGCATTGGAAGGCGCCGATGTTTTTATTGGGCTTTCTAAAGCGGATATCATGACTCCCGCCATGCTAAAATCTATGGCGCCAGATCCGATTGTTTTTGCCATGGCTAATCCAAACCCAGAAATAGACTATAACCTTGCTGTTGCCACACGCAAAGATGCGATTATGGCTACGGGGCGTTCGGATTTTCCTAATCAGGTTAACAACGTACTTGGTTTCCCATTCATTTTTAGGGGTGCTCTTGATGTACGCGCAACCAAAATTAATGAAGCTATGAAAATGGCTGCCGTACACGCACTTGCCCATTTGGCAAAAGAAACAGTTCCCGAGCAAGTTAATATTGCCTATGGGGCAACCAAACTTGCCTTTGGAAAAGAGTACATCATACCTAAGCCTTTTGACCCCAGACTCATCACAACGGTGCCTATGGCTGTTGCAAAAGCTGCCATGGAAAGTGGGGTTGCTGCAGCACCAATCAAGGATTGGGACAAATACCAAGAAGAATTACACGCTCGCACCGGCTCGGACAAAAAACTTGTCCGCTTGATCGTTAGCCAAGCCAAGAGCAATTTACAGCGTGTTGTCTTTGCCGAAGGGGATGAATTGGACGTGCTCAAAGCAGCTCAATTGGTGCATGAGGAAGGTATTGCTATTCCTATCCTACTTGGCGAAGAGGAGCACATACGCGAAATGATGTCTACCATAGAATTTGAGGGAGATATAACCATTATTGATCCAAAAAAGGAAAGCGTTAAAGAATCAAGGAATGCCTATGCACATACCTATTGGCAATTGCGTCAACGAAAGGGCATAACGCTTTATGATGCACAAAGACGTATGCGTGAACGCAACTATTTTGCAGCCATGATGGTGCGTGAGGGTGATGCCGATGCCATGATTTCGGGCTACAGCCGAAGTTATCCAAATGTGTTAAAACCGGTCTTGCAAGTTATAGATACGCAAGAAGGTGTAAATCGCGTGGCTACTACCAACCTGATGATTACCAACCGAGGGCCTTTGTTTATTTCCGACACTTCGATTAACATCAATCCCAATGCAAAAGACCTGGCAAAAATTGCACAAATGACATCTTATACAGCGACCTTGTTCGGTATTAACCCCAAGGTAGCTATGCTATCATATTCCAACTTTGGATCATCAAAAAATGAGGATGCCCAAAAGGTGAGTAAAGCCGTAAATATGGTACACCGCTTTTTGCCTGATATTGCTGTTGACGGTCCTATACAAGCAGACTTTGCATTAAACAAAACTATGCTGACCAACAAGTTTCCGTTTTCAAAAATTGCAGGTGCTGCCGTAAATACCTTGGTATTACCTGATTTGAATGCCGCAAACATCGCATACAAACTCATTAAAGAATTAGACGACGCGCTTTCAATCGGCCCCATCATGATGGGACTCAAGCGTCCTGTGCATATACTACAGTTGGGGGCTAGTGTTGATGAAATAGTTCACATGACAGCAGTTGCTGCGGTAGACGCACAAAATAAGAAAAAATGATTACACAATTAAATGGAAGGCTTGTAAGTAAAACGCCGACAACCATAGTCGTTGACTGCAGCGGTGTTGGCTATGAAGTACATATTTCACTTAATACTTATGGGCAGTTACCCGAAGACGAGCTTATACGTATTTATACCCATATGCAGGTCCGTGAAGATGCACAAAACCTCTATGGATTTATGCAAAAAGTTGAGCGGTCAGTATTCCGTTTACTTTTGAGCGTGAGTGGGATAGGTGCCAATACGGCACGCACGGTACTTTCGTCCATGAACCCCCAAGAAGTGATGCAGGCAATTCAATCCGATAATGTAGCAGCTATTCAAGCCGTAAAAGGAATTGGAGCCAAAACAGCCCAGCGCGTTATAGTTGATTTAAGGGATAAGGTTATAGGTCTTATTGACGATGAAGAAATAGCATTGGACTCGAACAATACCCAGCGTGATGAAGCGTTATCTGCATTAAGTGTTTTAGGTTATCCTTTCAGGCAAACCCAAAAAGTTGTAGATGCACTTTTACAAGTAGAACCCGATATGCCTGTAGATCGTTTGATTAAAAACGCGCTGAACAAATTATAATGCACACCATTTTTGACAAGAAATCGGGACTATTATGGACACTAATAAGTCTGCTGTTTTCTACTGGTGTATATGCTCAAAACAATACTCCTAGTGCTGTCGATAGCTTAGTTTTAGCTCAAAACCTCAAACAAATTAGCCTCAAAAACAAACCTAGTAATTTTGCTGCATCCTATACGTTTGACCCAAAACTAAATTTATACTTCTATAACGTTAAAGTTGGCAATATAGATGCAGAAAAGCCGTTGGCGCTTACCCCAGAGGAATACCGCAGGCGTGTATTTGATGAAAAGTCAAAGGCTTATATTAGAGTCAAACAAGAAGCCATAGCTGGAATTAATGAGGACGAAGACACCCAAGAAGACCAGCTACCAGATTTCTATGTTAAATCCAAGCTCTTTGAAAGTATTTTTGGAAGTAACGAGATAAATATTCGCCCACAAGGATCTGCAAGTATTGACTTGGGAATTCGCTACCAAAAGTCTGGTAATCCCAGCCTTTCCCCACGTAATCAAAGCAGCCTTGCTTTTGATTTTAACCAACGTATCAATCTGGCGCTTACAGGAACAATTGGGACCCGATTAAAAGTCAATGCAAACTACGATACCCAATCTACTTTTGATTTTCAGCGCGTTGTCAAGTTGGAGTTTTTTCCTGAAGACTTGGTGCCGAGTAGTGTGCAAAATACTATTAATAAGGGTAACGATTTAATCAATAAAGGCAATCAACTTGCAGAGAATGTCACAAACAAGTTTAACAATATTCAAAATCTTAAAGATCAAGGAATAAGTGGGAATGAGGACGGGATTCTTCAAAAACTTGAAGTAGGTAATGTCAGCATGCCCATTAACAGTTCGTTGATTACAGGTGCGCAAAGTCTTTTTGGAGTCAAAGCAGAACTCAAGTTTGGTAACACAAACATAGCTACAGTAATTTCAGAACAGCGATCACAAAGTCAAACCATACAAACCAACGGTGAGGGTACGCTTGAGGAATTTTCCTTATTCGCCTTAGATTATGAGGACAATCGACACTTTTTCTTAGCACAATACTTTAGAGACAATTTTGATAAATCGGTTAAAACTTACCCTTATGTTAACTCTCCTATTGACATTACCCGATTAGAAGTTTGGGTCACCAACCGCTCGGCACGCGTAACTAATGTACGAAACCTTATTGCCCTTCAAGATTTGGGAGAATCTAATCCAGATGCTACCATTCTCGATGATATAACGAGTAGTTTTTTTAATACTGCACCCAATGCTTTTCCTGATAACGAAGTAAATAAGGCAGATCCGCTAGCCATTGGCGGAGGGGGAATTCTTACGGATGATATTCGTGATATTGCCACAGCAAAAGACGGCTTTGGAAGCCTTTCGCCCCAAGTGAATGAGGGACGTGATTACGCCATTTTGGAAAGCGCACGCAAATTAAACCATACCGAATATACCTTACACAAGCAGTTGGGGTATATCTCATTAAATCAACCTTTAAACAATGATGAAGTATTGGCTGTTGCTTTTCAATATACGGCTAATGGTCAAGTTTATCAGGTAGGTGAATTTGCCGGAGATGGTGTCGCAGCAACAACCGTTTCTGGATTGCCAGCCGCTCCAATTGTAAGCAACAACAGCTTGGTGGTTAAAATGCTTAAAAGCTCTGTGCTTGATGTAGCACAACCCGTTTTTGACCTAATGATGAAAAACGTCTATAATATCGGCGCATTTCAATTAGATCAAGAAGATTTTGTTTTCAATATTGTTTATACAGACCCTTCACCAACAAACTTCATTACCCCCGAAGAAGGGGCAGAGGGAGTGTGGCCTGAAGGAACAGAAGAGCGTATTTTGCTTAACCTTTTTGGTTTAGACAGACTCAATATCTATCAAGATGCCCAAGCCGAAGGAGATGGATTTTTTGATTTCATCAGTGGGATTACGGTGCTTCCAGAACAAGGACAAATTATTTTTCCAAGCGTAGAACCTTTTGGAGCCTACTTGTTTAAGTTGTTAAAGTCTAACGATCCACAGGAAGAATATGGCAACAGAAACTTTTACAACGAAAACCAAAAGAAGTATGTGTTTAAGGAGATGTATGACATCACAAAAGCTGATGCGGCAGACTATCAAAGATACAATAAATTCGAGCTAAAAGGCCGTTATAAATCAATGGGTGGCGGACAAGGAATAGCCCTTGGTGCTTTTAATGTGCCACGCGGTTCTGTTCGTGTTACTGCAGGCGGTAGATTGCTTCAAGAAGGTTTAGACTATACCGTAAATTATCAGTTGGGACGTGTAACCATACTCAACGAGGGGATTAAAAACTCAAACATACCTATTGAGGTTTCTACTGAAAGCAACACCCTTTTTGGTCAACAGAACAAGCGTTTTATGGGGTTCACTGCTGAACATAAAGTGAATGACGACCTCTTGATAGGCGGAATATATATGCGTCTAAGCGAAAGACCACTGACCCAAAAAGCCAACTATGGCACAGAACCGGTAAACAATACCATGCTGGGATTGAGTGGAAATTTCTCAAAGGAGATTCCTTTCCTCACAAGAATGGTAAATAAGCTTCCCAATATTGATACCCGAGTTGCATCAAACCTTTCCATTCGGGCAGAGGCAGCTTATTTGAAAGTGGGGCAGCCAAGAGGTACTCAGCTCAATAATGCTCCAACCACTTATATAGACGATTTTGAAGGAACCCAAACCAACCTTGATATACGAGATACCTATTCTTGGTTTCTCTCCAGTGTGCCCGCTCCTTCACAACAATTGCCAATTGCCGGGTCAAGTGTAAATGTAGATGACATAAGCGCAGGTTATCATCGCGCCAAACTTTCATGGTACAATATTGACCCTTTGTTTTACTCCAATAGAAGACCAAGCGGTATTTCTGACAATGACCTCTCGACAAATGCAGCGAGACGTATTTTTATAGAAGAAATATTCCCTCAACAAGATGTTTTACAGGGGCAGTCTTTGGTCCAGTATACCTTTGACTTGGCCTATTATCCACAAGAGCGCGGCCCTTATAACAATGCTCCTGCCTTTGGATCAGCTCCTGAAGACAGCTGGGCTGGAATTACACGTGCCATGTCTACTACCGATTTTGCTCAATCCAATGTGGAGTATATCGAATTTTGGCTGTTGGATACTTTTTCAGATCAAACGTTAGCATCTGATGATTTGGGCGAATTGGTATTTCATTTAGGTAACATTTCTGAAGACGTATTAAAAGACGGTCGCAAAGTTTATGAAAACGGACTTCCAGCTTCAGGGCAAAACACAGCTACCTACAATACGGCTTGGGGGATAACACCAGCCACACAGTCGCTTGTATATGCTTTTGACGCTGACGGACAAAATCGCAGCTTGCAAGACGTAGGCTTAGATGGACTCAACGATGATGAAGAACGCATCATTTATACGAATGGACCTACGGACGACCCAGCAGGTGATAACTACAGCTATTTCGGTCAAGGCAGTGGTTCTGTTTTGGATCGTTATAAAAATTACAACGGTACACAAGGCAACTCCCCTATTGAAGTTACAGAACAATTTAGAGGATCATACACCACCCCTGATGCCGAGGATTTAAATCAGGATAATACCATGAATACCATTGACAGGTATTTTCAATATCGTATCCCGATTCAAAAAAATATGCAGGTTGGGAGTCACCCGTTCTTGGTTGATGTTCGTGAAAAAGACAACATTCAATTACTAAATGGGCAGGTTACTTCTTCACGCTGGCTACAATTCCGTGTTCCAGTAGTTCCAAAATATTATGACGCTCCCCAAAAGAGAAATTATTTTGAAACTATAAACGGCATGAGTGACCTCAGGTCAATTCGCTTTATGCGGATAATGTTAATGGGTTTTAGCCAACCTACTGTTTTCCGTTTCGGTACATTGGATATTGTACGTGCCGATTGGACACGTGCGCCCACACCACTTAATACCAAACAAATATCCTACCCGAACACCCAGCTTGAAGTGAGTGCAGTTAATGTACTGGAGAACGAAACAAGAACCCCCATACGCTACAAATTACCCCCAGGAATTGTGCGTGAAACTTTGAACAGCTACAACAATTTGATTCGTGAAAACGAACAATCGTTGTCTATACGAGTTAGGGATTTAGCTCCCGAAGATGGGCAAGGAGTTTATAAGCATATCGATTTGGATATGCGCCAATACAAGCGGTTGCGAATGTTCCTGCATGCTGAATCGCTGCCCGACGAAAACCCATTGCCAGGCGAGGGTGCCAACGACGATATGGACGAACGCATAGTAGGTTTCATTCGTATGGGAACTGATCTGGATGAAAACTATTATCAAATAGAAATTCCGCTTAAGCCAACGGCCTATACCCGCGGGGTGTCAAATAATTTAACAGCCGAAGAAGTGTGGCAAGTGGCATCAAACGAAATAGATATTCCTGTAGAATGGCTCACAAAAATTAAGGCTAAATCCATTGCAAGTCGAGAAATGTTAGGCGCTACTTATTTTGATGAGAATCTTGAACGGATCAATGAATTTACACCAAACTCCAGTTTGCCAGGGGATAAAAAATACAAATTATCCATTCGAGGTAATCCAACGCTTGGCGCCATAAGAACCTTGGTGGTCGGCGTCAAAAACCCAAGTACTACTGTGGGGAGCAACCTTGACGGCGAAGTGTGGTTTAACGAACTTCGACTGTCAGAAATTGACTCAAGTGGTGGCTGGGCTGCTGTTGGTACACTGGATGCTAACCTAGCCGATTTTGCAAATGTTACCTTAAACGGGGCCATCTCTACTGTCGGATTTGGTGCTATCGATCAGTCGCCAAACATGCGAAGCCAGGACGACATCCGTTCTTACGGCATAGCCACAAGCATCAATGCAGGGATGTTATTTCCTAAAAAATGGGGATTAGTACTGCCCCTAAGTTATAGCTATAATCAAGAGGTCATTATGCCAAAATACGATCCTTTTTACAGGGATTTTGAGTTACAGGACAGACTGGATACCGCTGCAAGCCAAGACGAACGGGAGGCCATTCGCGATCAAGCCATTAATGTTACCAAACTCAAAAGCATCAATTTGATTGGTGTGCGAAAGCAGCGCAGTGCAGATGCCAAGGAAAACTTTTATGATCTTGAAAATTTAGACCTTTTCTATTCGTATAACGAAGAAAAGAGAAATGATTTTGAAATTGAGAACTTCGCCTTTCAGAATGTGCGTTTGGGTGCAGGATATAATTATTCGTTCAAGCCACTCTCATTAAAACCCCTAGGTAATGTGCAGGCCATATCCACTAAGAAGTATTTACGATGGTTGTCTGAACTAAATTTGAATTTGATGCCCAGTTCGGTTTCGCTTTCAGCGAACATCAACAGAACCTTTCAAAGTCAGCGTTTCCGACAGGTCTTTTTGGAGGGCATGGATGCTTCAAGCCAATTGCCCTTGCCCGACCTACAACAGCGCAACTACCTGTTTGATTGGTTGTTCACGGTCAATCATAATCTGACTAATTCATTCCGTCTGGATTTCTCTGCATCTAGCCGAAATATCGTTCGTAACTATTTGAAGAATGGTACTGCGGGCAGCACACAAATCGACACTTCATTGGACATCTGGGATGGTATCTGGGATACAGGACAAATGGACCGTTTTGATCAGTCCATTGGCGCTACCTATCAGTTGCCATTTAAATATATCCCACTACTGTCTTTTTTAGATGGAACCTATTCTTATACAGGTAATTTTAATTGGCAGCGGGGCTCCTCTGCATTGGCCAATGTGGTTGACGAAAACAATAATGCCCTTGGTATTGTACATACGCTGCAGAACGCCAATACCATTCAATGGAACGGAAGTGCCAATATGCAGGCCCTGTACAACAGTTTGGGCTTGCGTAAAAACAACAAAAAAAGCGATAAAAAGAAAGCGGGAGTTAAGGTTAAGAACACTTTGATAGGGGCAGTTACTGCATTGAGAAGGGTGCAGGTTTCTCATAGTGAAAATAACGGAACGGTGTTGCCCGGGTATACCCAAAATATCGGCTTTTTAGGTATGGCTAGTCCTGGTTTAGCCTTTGCCTTGGGTCGTCAAGAAGACATTCGTTTTGAAGCAGCCAAAAGAGGATGGCTCACGGAATTTCCAAATTTTAATCAAGCTTATACAACCGTACACAACAGCGAAATATCATACAGTGCCGAAATCGGACTGTTACAGGGACTCCAACTTGATCTGACGGGGAACCGTAGTTATTCAGAAAACAACTCAGAGAACTTTAGTGTTGTCAATGGGGTTTATAATGCATTATCGCCACGCTTATTTGGTAATTTTGAAATTTCAACCATCATGTTGCGCACTTCATTTAGCGGTGATGGCCTGGCGTCAACGGCCTTTGAAGATCTAAAAACAAATCGTTTGATTATTGCAGGGCGATTGGCTGCTGCACGAGGCATACCAACAGGAAATGTTGATGCAGATGGCTTCCCAACCGGCTATGGAAAAACAAATCAAGCAGTGCTTATTCCTGCCTTTTTAGCTGCCTATACTGGAGCGGATCCCAGTTCGGTTAGCATTGAGGCAAAACGTAGCTTCCCACTTCCCAACTGGAACATGCAGTATACTGGATTTATGCGGTTGAAATCATTTAAAAAACGATTTAATCGATTTGCAATTTCGCACGGTTACCGCGCCAGCCATACGCTCAATGCCTTTGCCACCAACCTTGATTATCAAGCCAATGGCACCGATCAGTCGGGTAATTTTATGAATAAAATTCTCTACACCAACGTAAACCTGGTGGAGCAATTTAACCCCTTGCTCAAGCTCGATTTTGAACTTAAAAATAGCCTTCAAGTTTCTGCTGAAGTACGAAAAGATCGCGCTTTGTCCTTATCTCTTGACAACAACTTACTCACCGAAACATCTGGTGACGAATGGATTGTTGGTATGGGCTACCGCATCAAGAATGTAAAATTTAAGACCAATATTGGCGGCAAATCCACCAAGCTAAAAGGAGACATCAACATCAAAGCAGATTTATCTGTTCGTGATAACATTACTCTTATTCGAAACCTAGATCTTTTAAGTGATCAGGTTACTGCAGGGCAACGCTTGTGGTCCCTTAAGATTTCTGCAGATTATGGCCTCTCTCGTAATTTCAATGCCTTGTTTTTCTACGATCACGCATTTTCGAAATTTGCCATTTCCACGGCTTTCCCGCAAACCAACATACGCGCTGGAATAACACTGCGATACAATTTTGGAAATTAGCGCGTTTGCATTACATTTAAACAAAATTGAAAGATGAATATTCCACAGGATTTAAAATACACCCAAGACCATGAATGGGTTCGTATCCAAGGGGACCAAGCAACTGTTGGCATTACCGATTTTGCGCAAGGCGAGTTAGGCGATATTGTTTATGTTGAGGTTGAGACTGTTGGCGAATCGCTAGATAAAGAAGCGGTTTTTGGAACGGTCGAAGCAGTTAAAACAGTATCTGATTTGTTTTTACCTCTTGCTGGAGAAATCATGGCCTTTAACGAAGACCTGGAACACACTCCTGAACTTGTAAACGAAGACCCTTATGATCAAGGGTGGATTATAAAAATGAAAATCAATGACTTGTCTCAAATTGAAGCCTTGCTCACTCACGAGGGATATCAAGCCGTGATTTCGTAATTTCACCAACCTTCAATTTTTATTTACTATACTAGTATTAAAATTATTACATTAGCTCTTCAATAAATTTTTCAAATGCAACCGAAAAAAAACCCTAACGCTGATTTAAGAAAGAACGGTAGGTTATACTTTGCCATTGGTCTTTGCTCAGTACTCTTTATTTCTTGGCAAGCAATCGAATGGAAAACCTACGACAAATCCCTGTATGGTTATGAAGCACTTAATGTGGATGATGACGATGATGAACTAGTTCCCCTTACAGAGCAAATCAAAACACCACCGCCACCACCACCGCCACCTGCACCAGAAATCATTGAGGTAGTTGAAGATGAGGAAGAAATTGAAGAAACGATTATTGAATCCACAGAAACTACTCAAGAGGAAATTATTGAGGAAGTTGAAGTGATGGAAGAGGATTTGGACGTGGATGTTCCCTTTGCCATTATTGAAGATGTTCCTTTGTTTCCAGGTTGTGAGCGGGTTAAAAAATCAGAACGCAGAAAATGTTTTCAAGAAAAGATACAGCGTCATATTGCCAAAAATTTCCGCTACCCTGAAATTGCCCAAGAAATGGGTATTCAAGGCCGAGTATATGTCCAATTTATTATTGATAAAGACGGTACTATCACAGGCATCAGAACACGTGGTCCAGATAAGAATTTGGAGAAAGAAGCCAACCGTATTATTGGTAAGCTCCCTACTATGACACCAGGAAAACAACGCGGGCGACCTGTTCGAGTTCCTTTCAGTATTCCCATTACGTTTAGGTTGCAATAACAACAACCCGGCAATAGCCAGGTTTTTTTGGCAAAATTTTTGTAGATTTAAATACCCATTTTAAAACCTACGTTATGGAACCAAAAAAAATCCAAAAGTTTATTTAGCTAGAAACAGCGGCCTATACTTTGCTATAGGCCTGTGCCTTGTTTTGTTTTTGTCTTGGAAATTAGTTGAGTATAAAAGCTATGACAAGTCATCTGTTTATATTGGAATGTTAAATGTTGCAGATGATGAAATTGAAGGCGTTCCACTAACGGAACAATTAAAGACAACCCCACCACCACCGCCACCAGCTGTAGTGACACAAGTCTTAGAAGTTGTAAAAGACGAGGAAGACTTAGAAGAAACGGGTATTAGGGCTCGCGGTCCTGACAAAAATCTAGAAAAAGAAGCACTGCGTATTACGGGCAAGCTTCCCACCATGACGCCTGGCAAACAACGTGGCCGTGCAGTTCGAGTGCCGTTTAGCTACCCTATAAATTTCCGGCTACAGCAATAAAAAAACAAGAGCCTTCTTTTGTGCATATTGCGTTGCGTAACCTTCTTTTCTACAGTATCTTTGCCAACGCATTTGCACACATTATATGTTAGTTAACACCCAAATACCCCCGGCGTTTTCTCTTTTTATGAGCGACTTCTTGTTGCTCACCAAATCGAGACTCACCCTTACGGTTGTTTTTTCCTCAATAGCGGGTTACTTACTTGCAGCTCCATTCCCTTCGGCTTGGCATATTCTTTTGCTTTCTTTGGGAGGGTATGGCTTAGCAGGTGCTTCCAATGCATTTAACCAAATCATTGAAAAAGACATTGACGCTAAAATGAAGCGGACACAAAACCGCCCCATTCCCAAAGACCAAATGTCAACTCAAACTGCATTTGCTATTGCCGCCACATTACTTATCATAGGCTTGGTGATTCTTTATGGCTTTAATCCAAAAACAGCCATGTTCGGAGCTATTTCTGTTTTTCTTTACTGCTGCGCCTATACGCCGCTTAAGACGATTACTCCGCTTTCTGTATTTGTGGGGGCCATTCCAGGTGCAATTCCTTTTATGTTGGGCTGGGTTTCGGTTACAGGAAGTTTTGGTATTGAACCAGGAATCTTGTTTATGATTCAATTCTTTTGGCAGTTTCCCCACTTTTGGGCCATAGGTTGGTTGATGCATGAAGATTATCAGCGCGCAGGCATCAACATGCTGCCTACCGGAAAGCGCGATCGTGCAACCGCTCTACAAGTTATTTTATACACGCTTTGGACCCTGGTCATTTCGGTTTTTCCAGTCTTGGGATTGTGTGGCACATTGACCCTGACAATTCCCGCTGCTACAGTGGTTGGGATTATGGGCTTGATATTTTTGTGGTATGGTATCTTGTTGTATAAAAACCAATCTGAATCAAGTGCCAAAAAACTAATGATCGTTAGCATAATATACATTATGTCAATACAATGGATTTACGTAATCGATAAATTTTTATAAATGAGTTTTCATCCTTCTTTAGCAACCCCCCAGTCCAAAGCAAAAAAAATGATGTTGTGGTTTGCCATGATCAGCATGACCATGATGTTTGCTGGCCTCACAAGTGCCTATGTCGTCAGCAAGGCACGTCCCGATTGGCTTGTAAATTTCAACCTTCCAGCTGCATTTCACATAAGCACACTAGTGATTTTAATAAGTGGCCTTAGTTTCTGGATAGCGTTTAAAAACCTTAAGGCAGGTCATTCACAAGGGGTTACACGCTACACGCTTATTACACTTTTATTAGCCGTTATTTTTGCTTTTAGCCAATGGGTTGGATTTAGCGAAGTTGTAGAAGATGGATACTATTTTACAGGTTCTGAAAGTACGGTTACTACCTCATTCTTATATGTATTGGTTTTAACACACTTTGCTCACCTTATTGGTGGAATTGTCGTTTTAATCATTGTACTCCTTCGCCATCTCAAAGGTATTTATTTTGATGCACCACTTGGTTTTGTGCTTGCACATACCTTCTGGCATTTCCTGGGATTTTTATGGCTATATTTATTTGTATTCTTATACTTTTTAAGATAAACTTTAATGCGTAATTTTGTAATCAAATTAACCAACCACCACTCATGGAAGCAACAACAGAAATAGTAGAAAACGAAGGTGTTTGGGGCGGTGGCAATAAACCCTTAAACGCATCATATGGTAAAATGATGATGTGGTTTTTCATCGTTTCTGATGCCCTTACCTTTTCAGGATTTTTGGTCGCTTATGGCTTTTCACGTTTCAAAAATATTGACTCATGGCCCATTGCAGATGAGGTGTTTTATCACTTCCCATTCTTACATGGCATAGACGCTCCTATGTATTATGTAGCCTTGATGACCTTTATACTTATCTTCTCTTCTGTAACCATGGTGCTCGCTGTAGATGCGGGGCACAAGATGCAGAAAACTAAGGTGGCCGTATATATGTTACTGACCATTGTTGGTGGCGCCGTTTTTGTTGGCTCTCAAGCATGGGAGTGGAAAAATTTTATTCAGGGGGAGTATGGCGCTGTTGAAACAAAAGGCGGTCAAATATTACAGTTTGTAACTGCTGAATCTGGCGAACGGATAACGCTAGAATCATTTGTCAGTACGCTACCAACCGATCGTTCACAGCATACTGGAGACGAGGGTCTTTGGTTTGTCAGTGAATCTGCATTGCCCACCTACAGTGTTGCTGAAGTTCAAGAAGGCTTTTTGGCCAATCCAGACTTGCTAATCAAAACAGAAATAATTGACCCTGAAACAGGGCACAAAATTGTTTTAGATCGTGCGGCATCTGAAGCAAAAATTGCACAAGCCGTGTATGTTGTTGAAGGTGCTAATCTTGTTCGTAATGAATATGGAAATCGTCTATTTGCTGATTTCTTTTTCTTTATCACAGGTTTCCACGGCTTTCACGTATTTTCGGGTGTGGTTATAAACTGTATTATATTTTTCAATGTATTGCTAGGCACCTATGAGCGCAGAGGACATTATGAAATGGTTGAAAAAGTAGGCTTGTATTGGCACTTTGTTGATCTCGTTTGGGTATTTGTATTCACATTCTTTTATTTGGTATAACATGGCACATAAACTTTCTATTTTTCGTGGACTTGTAACATTTAAGTCCAACATTCAAAAAATTTGGGGTGTACTAGTTTTCCTCTCTATCGTAACAGCAGTAGAAGTTGCGCTGGGGATCATCAAACCTTCAGTTTTACTAACGCCTGTGTTGGGTATGAAAGGATTGAACTGGATTTTTATTGTACTCACCCTGGTAAAGGCTTACTATATTGCTTGGGACTTTATGCACTTAAGAGATGAAAAACGTAGTTTTACTTCATCCATTGTTTTGCCGTTGTTAATTCTTATTCCTTACCTAATGTTTATCCTACTTGTTGAGGCCGACTATATTTATAACGTCATGTTAGACGGTTTTGTAAGTTGGAATTTCTAAACAAATCATGAAAAAATATATCGTTCTTGCCATCCTGTTTGTTTTTCCGCTGGCGGTATATTTATTTTTTGCATCAGGAGTCAATCACTTTGCCAAACTCCCAGTACTTACCCAAGATGTTGATGAAGTAGCGCAGTATTCTGAATTTCAATTCGAGGATCGTATCAGCATATTGGCTTTTTTTGGTAATAACCTTGAAAATAAAAAGACCTTAGCGCTGAACCTTAATCAGATGATTTATAAGCGGTTCTATCAGTTTGCAGACTTTCAATTTTTGATTGCATTGCCCGCAGGTTCTGAGGCAGCCGCCGAACAGCTCAGATCTGAAATTGCGGGTGTTACTGGAACGGATATGTCGCGGTGGAATGTGGTGTTTTTGCCAGAAGATCAGTTAAAAGGTCTCTTTGGAAGTTTGTACTTACCGCTAAATCTAGATCAAAATCTTTCTAGCCCATATGTGTTTATCGTGGACAGGGGTGGCAATTTACGAGGCCGTGACGACGACGAATTTGTTGGCTATGATGCCCGATCTGCAGCAGATATCAATAACAATATGGTAGATGATGTTAAGGTCATACTTGCAGAATATAGACTGGCATTAAAAAAATACAATCAAACGCGAAAACGCTAGCTCATGCGTCGTTACTCTTACATAGTTGTTACTTTTATTATTTTAATTTTTGGGATTATTGTGGTGCCTAATATTGTTACTCGTATTCAAGAATCTGATCGAGTAGATACAACAAGACTTAGCGCTCAAATGCCTCTTGCATTTATTGAACTCAATGGAGAAGCAAAACGCGTTCCAGACTTTGTGTTTACCAATCAAGATAACCGGCTTATTTCAAACGAAGACTACCTTGGGAAGGTTTATGTGGTTGAGTTTTTCTTTACTTCCTGTCCAACCATTTGCCCTATCATGAATACCAATATGAAGCGTTTGGAAAATGCCTTTGGTGACCGTGATGATTTTGGCATTGCCTCTTTTACCATAGATCCAGAAAAAGACACGCCGGCACAACTTAAACGATATGCCGAAAACCTAGCGGTTTTTAGTCAAAACTGGCATTTTCTTACGGGCAATATTGATAATATTTACGATTTAGCGAACAAAGGATTTAATATTTTTGCTGGAATTAATCCTGCTGTTGCAGGGGGGTTTGAACACCAAGGCTACTTTGCCCTTGTGGATAAAAATGGCTACCTTCGTTCGAGAACAGATCAGTTTGGCAATCCTATTGTCTATTACTTGGGTGTCCCTGAGGATGAGATTGAAGTACAAGGCACAGATATGTTGCTTGAAGATGTTCGAAAATTGCTAGAAAATGAATAAGAAGATAAACAAAGCGTATAACGCGATTATTATCGTTGTATCCATTTTGATCCCAGTAGTTGTTGCTGTTTTGTCAAGGGTACGTATACCAAATATAGCCCCGCTAGACATGCTACCTCCCATCTATGCTATTATTAATGGCGCCACCGCCATATTATTAGTTGTTGCTGTCATACAAATCAAGCGTGGGAATAAGGGGAAACACCAAGTATTGATGAAAATCAACATCTTATTGTCGCTCCTTTTTCTGATTATGTATATCGCCTATCATGTTACTTCAGAAATGGCCATTTATGGAGGTGAGGGCATAATTCGATATGTCTATTACTTTATTTTGGCATCTCATATTATACTTTCAGGCATACTGGTTCCCTTGGTTCTGCTCACTTATAAACACGCTGCTTTTGGTGAATACCTTAAGCATCGTAAGTTGGCAAAAATAACCTTTCCAATATGGTTCTATGTAGCGGTTACGGGTGTTGTTGTCTACTTGATGATTTCTCCTTATTACTAGTATGATGGACGTGCTGTTAAGCCTTTATTCAAACTTGACATATGTGCAATGCGCCATGTGTAGAGCAGTCTTGGAGACTGGCGCAGATGCGGAAACCGCAAAAAGCCTCAATGATGGAATTGTATACCTTATGGTCGTGCCATATATATTGGTGGGTATAGTGGGTTACTTTGTATATCAGCAGCTTAATAAAAAGTAATATGTTTGTAACATAAATCTCTTTTCCTCGTTATATGAAACATGGAGTCTTAAGACGTTACCTAATTTTACTATGATAGAAATTAAAGATTTGCACAAGTCCTATACCATGGGCAAAAGCACCTTACACGTTTTAAAGGGTATAAATTTCAGCGTCGCTGAGGGGGAGATGGTCGCCATTATGGGCTCTTCGGGCTCTGGGAAGTCTACATTGCTTAATATTTTAGGCATGCTCGACGTTGCAAACGAAGGCACTTACAATCTTGATGGAAAAATCATCAAAGACCTAGACGAAACCAAGGCAGCTGTATACAGAAACAAGTTTCTGGGGTTTGTGTTCCAATCGTTTAACTTGATATCATATAAAACAGCATTAGAAAATGTCATGCTGCCCTTGTATTACCAAAAAATAGCTAGGAAAGAACGTCAAAAAAGCGCCCAAAAATATTTGGAACATGTTGGTCTTGGCCCTTGGGCAACCCATCAGCCCAACGAATTATCTGGAGGTCAAAAACAACGTGTGGCCATTGCCCGTGCTTTGGTTTCAGAGCCCAAAGTCTTGTTGGCCGACGAGCCTACAGGTGCACTTGATACCAAGACGTCTTATGAACTCATGGACTTGCTTCAAAAAATCAACGATGCAGGAAAAACGTTGCTGATTGTAACTCACGAATTAGACATTGCTAATATGTGTAAGCGTATTGTGCATTTACGTGATGGCATCATTGTTGAGAATAAGAAAGTCGACCAAGTCAAAGCAAGTCAATATGTGGAGTAGGGACCGTTGGCAAGAAATGTTTTATACGCTGCGTAAGAACAAATTGCGCACAACACTATCGGGTTTTACCGTAGCCTTGGGTATATTCATTTTTGTTGTCCTTTTTGGTTTTGGCAATGGGCTTAAAAACGCATTCGAACAATTTTTTGTGGATGACTCAACCAATACAATATGGTTATATCCCGGTAGAACAGAAAAACCGTATCGGGGATATAAGGCTAAACGACGGATTATTTTTAAAAATGATGATTTGACCGATATCAAACAAAACTTCTCTTTTTTTATTGATTATATCACGCCAAGAATTTCAAGAGGTGCATTGGTAAAATACGCTGGTGAAAGTAACAATTACACGATTAGGGCGGTAGCACCAGGGCACCAATATGCAGAAAAAACCATGGTCACCCATGGGCGGTATATCAATGCCCTTGATGTAAAAAATAAAACCAAGTATGCTACCATTGGCAGATTAGTAGCACAAGACCTATTTGGGAACAAGCCAGCGCTTGGAAAAAACATCAATGTTGGTGGTATTTCATTTAAGGTCATAGGAGTGTTTAAAGATGCAGGCGGAGATAACGAAGAGCGCTTAATTTATATCCCATATACCACGCGGCAACAAATGGAAAAAAGCAATGATAGGGTTGATCAAATTATGGTTGCTTTTAGGCCAGAGCTCGGGTATGCAGGTGCTATGGCTTTTGAAAAAAAACTCAATACGTTTATACGCAAAAAACACAATATTGCCCCATCCGACAGGGGCGGCATTTACGTTCGAAATGTTGCTGAAGATTTTAGACAAACCCAAAACATAGGCTCGGTATTGCAATATGTTGTCTTGTTTATTGGGATAGGCACCTTATTGGCAGGTATTATTGGCATTTCAAACATCATGGTTTTTGTGGTAAAAGAACGCACCAAGGAGTTAGGTATTCGCAAGGCCATAGGCGCAACACCCAAGTCTATTGTTGGGATGATACTACAAGAGTCTGTTTTTATTACAGCAATCGCTGGTTATGCTGGATTGCTTGCTGGAGTTGGGACCTTATCACTTATCGGCGATTCATTAGAAGATTATTTTATTACCAATCCTTACATTGACACCAGCGAGGCTGTTGGCGCAACTGTTATATTGGTTGTTTTTGGTGCTATTGCGGGATATATTCCAGCTCGGCGCGCGGCTAAAATTAAACCCATAATTGCTTTAAGAGACGAATAATGTTAACAACCCTATTTGATCGCGATACATGGCAAGAAATTTTTGGCTCAATCCAAAAAAACAAATTACGCACGATGGTAACCGTAATAGGCGTGTTGTGGGGGATTTTTATTTATATCTCCCTGTCAGGTGCTTCAAAGGGGTTGGACAACGGTTTTGAGCGTGAATTTGAAGAGGTTGCAATCAATAGCTTATTTGTCTGGGCACAAAATACCAGCATTCCCTATGACGGCTTTCGAACAGGAAGAAGAATGCAGTTAAAACTTGATGATAAGGCATTTTTACAAAAGCGTATTCCAGAACTCCAATATATAGCTCCACGTGTTGCTCGAGGTGCTTTTGGTGGTTCGGGTTCCGATGTTAAACACAAAGGGAAAAGCGGCTCTTATGCCATTTTCGGTGACTTTCCTATTTTAGTAAAAATTGCCACTAAAGACATATATAACGGAGGCCGTTTCATCAATCAGTCCGATATTGATAATCAACGTAAGGTATGCGTAATTGGCGAGCGAACGCAAGAAGAGCTTTTCGAAGCGAAGGAAAATCCAATAGGCGCATTTATAGAAATTGACGGCATGTATTTTAAAGTTGTCGGGGTGCATAAGTTTACACCTGGTGGGGGATTTGAAAGCGATAGCGACATCTTTATTCCATTTACAACGTTTAAGGTATTGTATAATACTGGAGATAGAGTCAACTGGTTTGCCATGGCAGCTTATGACGATGCCGATGTGGTTGCTGTTGAGGCCGATATTAAAGCTGCCTTACGTGTAAAACACCGTGTGCACCCTGATGATGAGCGGGCTTTTGGAAGCTTTAATTTAGGTGAGGTCTTCAACAAAGTAAAAGGATTCTCAAACGGCATGTATATCCTCTCATTGATTGTGGGGATTGCTACTATTTTAGCTGGCGTTGTAGGCATTGGAAATATCTTATTAATCTCTGTTCGTGAACGCACCAAGGAGTTGGGTATTCGCCGCGCATTGGGTGCCACACCTATCGAAGTACGGGCACAGATCATCATTGAGTCTGTATTCCTGACACTTATTGCAGGGATTGTGGGGATTATCTTAGGCGCTTTTGTTTTAGCGCTTCTTGGCTATGTATTCAAAGACCCCTTGATTCCTTTTGTTAACCCAACAGTACCCATTAAATTTATTTTAGGCGCACTTGTGCTGATGGTCGGATTAGGCACCCTAATTGGACTTATTCCAGCACAACGAGCCGTTAGTATCAAACCCATAGACGCACTAAGAGAAGAATAATAAACCCTATTATCATGAAAATAATCAAATATCTTATCATCGCATTTCTTGTTTTTGGAGTGCTTTTTTCTGCAGCATATTTTGCGAAAACCAATAGCAAATCTTCTATAACCTATCAAACAGAAAAGCTGTTCAAAACCACTATTGAAAAAGAAACGGTTATTACAGGAAAAATTATACCCGAAGATGAGGTAGAAGTAAAGCCTCAAATAGGAGGGATTATTGACCGAATTTTTGTTAAAGAAGGGGATAAGGTTACTACGGGTGACCTGATTGCTCGAATTAAAGTAGTACCGAACGAACAAAATTTAAATGCGGCTAGAGGCCGTCTTAAAAAGGCACAAATTGCCTTGGAAACACGTACTAAAGATTTTGCGCGTAATAAAAAACTATATGATAAGGGAATTATTGCCAATGCAGAATTTATAGGAATTGAACTGCAATACAATCAAGCCAAGCAGGACGTGCTTAATGCAAAGAGCGATTTGCAAATTATTCGCGAAGGTTCTATAGGCGGCTCAAGCGCAGCTAACACAGATATAAGGGCAACCGTTCCAGGAACAGTTCTTGAAATACCTGTTAAAGCAGGTGATCAAGTAATTGAGTCTAACAGCTTTAATTCAGGTACGACCATAGCTGCTATTGCAGACTTGTCAAAAATGATTTTTGAGGGGAAAGTAGATGAAGCAGAGGTTGCCTCCCTTCAATTGGGCATTACGCTCAAGGTAAGTCTTGGTGCAGTTGAAGACCAAGAGTTGGACGCGAAATTAAAATTCATTGCACCAAAAGGCACGGAAGAACAAGGAGCCGTACAATTTAAAATTGAAGCCGACATGTTGCTTAATGACAGCATAGTAGTGCGTGCAGGTTACAGTGCAAACGCTTCCATTGTTTTAGAGCGTAAAGTAGATGTGCTCGCACTACGTGAGGCACTCTTGCAGTTTGACCGCAAGACACAAGAGCCTTATGTCCAAATCATGACAGGGGATCAAAAGTTCGAGCGTAAAGACGTGAAGCTTGGCATATCTGACGGTGAAAATGTGGAAATACTTGAAGGGGTTGAAGAAGCAGATGATGTCAAAGTATGGAACCGCACTGAGGAATTAAAGGATGACAATCAAAATACAGATACCGATGAAGAAGATGCCTAAATACGTATCCATAGTAGTGTGCTTTACATGTTTTGCATATAGCTATGGGCAGCAATCCGCGCCTTGGACATTGGAAGCAGCAGTAGAACACGCCGTTAAAAATAACCTACAAATCCGAGCAGCTTTTCTAGATGTAATGGATGCAGAAACCTATAAAAGCCAAGCCGTTGGCAATTTTTTACCTTCGTTGAATATGTCTGCCGGCCATTCGTGGAATATTGGGTTAAACCGAAACCTAACAACAAACTTGTTGGAAGATTTGACCAATCAATTCTCTAGTGGCGGTTTGGATATGAGTTTAGTTATTTACAATGGACGTCGGAATGTGTATCAACTTATGAGCGCAAATTTGGGTGTTTTGGCCCGGAAATATCAGCTTGAAGACATGAAGGAAGACGTGATGCTTTTGGTGGTAAATAGCTTTTTACAAGTAGTATTCAGTAAGGAAAATTTAGCCGTGCAAAATAACCTACTTGAAGTTGCCAAGACAGAACTCGAACAAACCGAAACTCTCGTGGATGCAGGTGTACTACCCAAAGGGGAACTGTTTGAGTTGCAAGCGACTTTGGCCTCTCAAGAGCAGCAAGCCGTAGCGGCATCTAATAATTATGAGATCGCACGTATTTCTCTAGCCCAGTTGTTGTTGATTGATGATTATAAAAACTTTTCCATTGCTGATACCAATTATGACATGGTTGCAGTTACAATTTTAGATAAATCTCCAAAAGAGTTGTTTCAAAAAGCCTTGGAATCTAGGAACGATATTATGTTGGCGAAAACCAATGTTGAAATCGCTCAGACAAATCTCAAAACCGCCAAATCGGCCTATCAGCCTACTTTGACAGGATATTATGGATATAGCTCTCGTATTTCTTATGCGGATAGACTGGTCGCTACAGGCACTTACTCGGCATATCCAATTGGGGTTGTTTATGGAACAGGACAACAGGTGCTCGCAGCGAGCCCAGATACCGAAGTAGCCAAGCATTTGCCACTTGGCGATCAATGGAGACAAAACGATGGTCATAATTTTGGTTTCAATTTGAGAATCCCCATTCTAAATGGATTGGCAGTAAAGAACAATGTGCGTCGTAACAAGGTGAGTGTGGAACGCTCAAATACCCTGTTGTCTCAGCAAAAACAAGACTTAGAACGTACCATTCAACAGTCTTATGCAGATGCCAAAGGAGCCATTATTGCCTATGAAGCAGCACAAAAAACCACCCTTGCTAGAAAGCAAGCCTATGAATATGCCCAAAACCGTTTCAGCAATGGGGCAGCTACATCTCTAAATTTTTCTCAAGCAAAACAGCGTTATGACGCTGCAATTTCTGCCGAACTTCAGGGAAAATTTGATGCCATTTTTAAGATTAAAGTTTTAGAATTCTACTTCGGCATACCCCTAACGCTCTAAAGTAGTATTTTTGCCTCGTGGCAAATATCCTAAATATCGAAACATCTTCAGAGCAGTGTGGCGTAGCCCTTGCTCATAATACTAATGTTGTTGGGAAAAGAGAGGTATTGGAAAGCGGTTTCACACACGCCAAGCAATTACACATATTAATTGATGAAGTCTTGGATGAATGTGCCGTTTCTCCAGATCAATTAGACGCTGTTGCTGTTAGTTCTGGCCCAGGCTCTTTCACTGGATTGCGTATCGGATGTGTTGCTGCCAAAGGGCTCTGTTTTGCCCTTGATATTCCGCTTATCGTACTCCCTACGCTTCAAATTTTAGCCGCACCTCACATAAAAAATAGCAAGGTGGTCTCATTGCTTGATGCGCGCAGAGATGAGGTATATACCGCTGTTTATGAAAAAGGAGGTGAAATAAAAATACAAATGCATGCACATGTTTTAACTCCAAACTCATTTGCTGATTTGGCAGCTGACCAAGTTTGTTTTGTGGGCACAGGGGCTGAAAAAACCAAAGACATACTGCCTTCTAACGTTAATTGGGAGTTTGTTTCAAGCCACCCTTCTGCTGTTGTCATGCCTGCATTGGCATTTGAGGCTTTTGAAAAAAAGCAATTCGCAAACATGCACAGCTTTGCCCCAGCGTATTTAAAACCCGTTAGGATCACAGCATCTAAAAAAGATGCCTTGGGAAGATCGGCTTAGCTATCTTTTGACTTTTAGGTAAAGTCCATTTCTGTTATAATCAAGAACGGCTTTAGTTGCTTCAAATACATCAGCTCCCAAAATGCCATCAACAGCGTTTACGGCCAGTTGTTCCAAGGCGCTATTTACACTTGTCATATCAAATAAGACGATTTCAAGTTGTTGACCTGTCCACTTACCTATTTTAAGCACATTCTCATTGCTATGGCGCGTTTCCATTTTGGTGCTACTGGCCGATGCAGCTTGTTGTTCGGTATCTTGGGCATTGAGTTTAAAATAAGCTTCTTTATCCCATGCCACACAGGTATGTGAGGCACCTGTATCTACAATAAAGTCTCCTGAAATTCCGTTGAGGACTACCGTACATATATAATGTCCAGAAGCTACTTTTTTTAGTGGTATACGCACATAGCCTTTGCGCTTTAATAAAGTAGATAAGCTGTAATTCATGCTGTAAAGATACAGGCATTGATGTATTTTTGCTTCATGTTAATAGATACGCATACACATCTTTACGTTTCTGAATTTGATGCTGACCGTTCCGATATGATAAAACGGGCCATGGACGCAGGCGTTGAGCAGTTTGTGTTACCCGCAATTGATTCTCAAACCACGGCTATAATGCACAGTCTAAAGCGTGATTATCCACAAAGCATACATCTTATGATGGGACTGCACCCCACACATGTAGGTGAAAATCTTGTAGAAGAGTTGGCGCATGTGCAACAACAATTGGCAACGCATTCGTTTGTTGCAGTTGGAGAAATAGGGATGGATTTGTATTGGGATAAAAGTTTTCAAAAAGAACAACAGCAGGCATTTGCTAAGCAAATAGCTTGGGCGTTGGATTACAATTTGCCAATTGTAATACACTGCCGTGAAGCATTTGACGAAATATTTGAAGTGCTGGAAGGCGTTCAGGACAATCGCCTTCGTGGAATTTTTCATTGTTTTACGGGGGATCTCTCACAAGCACATCGTGCTCTAGACTTCAACATGCTATTGGGCATTGGCGGCGTGATTACGTTTAAAAATAGTGGTCTTGCACAAACAGTTGCTGAGATTCCATTGGAGCACATTGTGCTCGAAACCGATGCTCCTTATTTGGCACCCATGCCCTTTCGTGGAAAGCGAAACGAATCGGCTTATATTAGTCATGTGGCACAAAAAGTGGCATTAACTCATAATGTTAGCTTGGAACAAGTATCCAAACAGACCACCGAAAACGCTAAAAACTTGTTTGGGATATAAATTTTTTTAAGGAAGTTTTTTTTCGATATTTATACCCAACTTAGAGAGGTGGCCGAGTGGTCGAAGGCGCACGCCTGGAAAGTGTGTATTCCGTTATCGCGGAATCGAGGGTTCGAATCCCTTCCTCTCTGCTGCCTATGTATATGTTTTTTTATATATTTAGCGAACATTAAAAATAATCTAATTTAAATTTCGAAATACTCTTTAAATGAAACGTTTTTTTTCCCTTACCGTCTTATTGCTTTGCTTAATGGCATCTGCAACAACAGCTACTGCGCAGGAAACTGATTCACTGGCTGTTCAAGAAACAGAAGTTGCCAGCGAAACTCCTGCTGAAATGGCTCAAGAACAACCCCAAGATGCTCCTCAAAAAGCGGGTTTTACTCAAGAACTCAAGAAGAGATTTATTGAAGGTGGCCCAGGATTTATGGGCATCGTTCTTTTATGTTTAATTCTTGGTCTCGCCATTGCTATAGAGCGCATTATATTTTTAAACTTATCAACCACCAATATCGCACAATTGACTGCTTCTGTTGAAGAAGCACTTGGCTCAGGTGGTGTTGAGGCTGCAAAAGAGGTTTGCCGTAATACCAAAGGACCTGTAGCTTCTATTTTCTACCAAGGTCTTGACCGTTCAAGCGAAGGGGTAGAGAATGCCGAAAAAGCAGTTGTCGCTTATGGCGGTGTGCAAATGGGTCAGCTTGAAAAGAACGTATCTTGGATTTCACTCTTTATTGCACTTGCTCCCATGCTTGGATTTATGGGTACTGTAATTGGTATGATTCAAGCATTTGATAAAATTGAAGCTGCTGGAGACATGCAGCCTTCACTAGTGGCAGGTGGTATTAAAGTAGCACTACTTACAACGGTATTTGGTTTGATAGTTGCTATTATTTTACAAATATTTTACAACTACATCATTGCAAAAATTGACAGTATTGTAAATAATATGGAAGATGCATCTATTACTTTGATAGACCTTCTTGCAGCGAACCAAAAATAATTCATAAAACAACCCTATTATGGATATTCAAAAAATTACCAAATATGTAGTGTTGGTACTAGGTGTGATTGGCTTGGTTTTACAAATTATCATATTACGTAAAGGTGATGATGCTATTGAAATGGCTGGATTATCTGGAGATTTTTCTTCGGTGTCTCCGATGATTAGCTTGGCCTTGGTTATACTAATCGTAACGGTTCTTATTACACTAGTCTCATCCTTTGCTAGCTTAACTTCAAACGCTTCTAAACTTAAAAAAGCGGGTATTTCCGTAGTTGCTATTGCAGCAGTTGTATTGCTTTCTTTTTTACTTTCTGAAGGCGTCGAAACCCCTATGAAGGATGGAGAAGTATTGTCTGCCGCTGGCTCGCGTTGGGTGGGAGCTGGACTGCGCACCTTTTATATGTTATCAGTAGTTGCTATTGGTGCGATGCTCTATTCTGGCGTTAAGCGATTTTTTAAATAATACGTTATGGCAAAAAGATCTGCACCCGAAGTGAATGCAGGGTCCATGGCCGATATCGCATTCTTGTTATTGATTTTCTTTCTGGTAACTACTACGATTGAAACAGATTCTGGTTTGAATCGGAAGTTACCTCCAATGGAAGACGTTGTAGATCCACCAATTATTAAAGAACGCAACATCTTTACGGTGGTAGTAAACAAAAACAACGACTTGCTTGTCGAAGAAAAACCTATGGATATCAGCGAATTACGTGAAGCTGCTGTTGCTTTTTTAGACAATGGCGGAGGCAAAGGCGAAGACGCCTGTGATTTTTGTCAAGGCGCTCGTAATAAAGCCTCCTCTGACAACCCTGAGAAAGCTGTTATTTCATTGAAAAACGATCGTGAAACAGATTATAAGGTCTACATCGCAGTACAAAATGAGCTCGTAGCTGCTTATAATGTGCTTCGTAACCGCGAGTTCGCCCGATTAAATCCTAATTTAGGATTAAGCTTTGTTGAAGCCGATCGAAGATACTCTGACCCAAGGACCTCAACTTCTGAAAAAGAAGTATTAAAGCCCAAGTTGGCTGAAGTTAAATTGCTATTTCCTCAGAAGCTATCTGAAGCTGAACCCTCTAAAACAAATTAATATGTCTAAGTTCAAAAAGAAGAAAGGCGGCGAATTGCCTGCAATTTCTACAGCATCTTTGCCAGATATTGTTTTTATGTTATTATTCTTTTTTATGGTTGCTACTGTCATGCGCGACAGTACCTTGATGGTTACCAATACGCTTCCAGCTGCAGATCAAGTACAAAAGTTAGATAAGAAAGATCGTGTAATGTATATTTATGCTGGAAAGCCTAGTGACCGTTATCAAGATAAGTTTGGTACCCAACCTAAAATTCAGTTGAATGATAAGTTTGCCACCGTAGCAGATGTAGGTGCTTTTATCCTAGCAGAGCGTGCTTCAAAACGCCAAGAGCTTCAGAACGTACTTACTACTGCGCTCAAAGTAGATGGAGAAACCAATATGGGACTAATCACAGATATCAAACAAGAACTAAGAAAGGTTAATGCATTAAAAATAAACTACACCACCCGTAATGGTGATTATATGCAAAACCTAAAGTAGTTTTAAAATTCTCAAACAGAACACCCTTAGTTGCGCAGCCTTGTTGTGTAAAGGGTGTTTTTTTTGATTTATATTTAAGCAATGAAAGACACTTACAGCATATTGTTTCTGATGGCTTCTGGCTTTCTATTTGCACAGGAAAAGACGCCTACATTTAGGGAAGACCAGATTTACTTAAGTATTGCATACCCCTACTTTTCGGATGCGCCAAACACCCTTATTCAAAACAAGCTTTCTTATACATTTTCAATTGGTTTTATTCGCGATATCCCTATAAACAGCCAACGCACTTTGGCCGTTGGCGTCGGTTTAGGCTTTGACCAAGCTACCCTTTATAACAATACTTTGTTCACTCAAACTGGAAATAAGATTGATGCATCGGTAATTGAGGAGGGGTATAAGCAAAATTACTTGCGCATGCAGTCTTTGGCAGTCCCCTTGGAGTTGCGTTGGCGCAATGCCACAGAAACAAAGCATGCTTTTTGGCGTATTCATACAGGGGTAAGCGTTCACTTTCCCATGCAGCTTAAGTCACATGCCAAAACCCGAATAGGTCAAGTCAATACAACAATACTTCCTTATAAAGGTAGTGTTTTACGTTGGAATGTTCATTTTGGCTTCAATACTTGGAATATCAGTATCGCACATGATATGCAGCCTTGGGCTACTTTTAACGCTTCAAACAAGGAATTTAATATGAAATTCACAAAAATAGGATTGATTTTTTATATTTTATAATAAAATATTCAGTCAAAATTTCTTTTCCGTCAATAATTAAAAAAAACGATATCTTTACCGATATAACATTTAAAACTATAACTATGAAATTTTTACTTCAAGTTATGCTGCTTTGTTTTTCAACAGCAGTTGTAGCCCAAACACAAATATCAGGTACAGTTTCTGACAACAACGGTCAACCAGTTCCTGGAGCAAGTGTTGTCATAGACAGTAAAACCGGCACGGTAACTGACTTTGACGGTAATTTTACGTTAAATACTTCCCAAACACCTCCTTTTACTATTACAATTTCGAGTATTGGTTTGGAAACAAAATCAATAACATTATCATCTGCTGCCCAAGCCCTAAACATTACGCTTGGCGCGTCTTCAACGCAATTGGATGAGATTGTTGTTTCTGCATCTCGTTTTGCCCAAAGGCTTTTCGAATCACCTGTTACTGTGGAGAAATTCAGTTTACAACAAATTCAATCTACTCCTTCCGCCGATCATTTCAATGGTTTAGCTAACTTGAAACAAGTTAATATTCTTGAAGCAGGCCTTGTGTTTAGTCAAGTAAGCCTCAGGGGATTTAACGATATATACAACGAAGGCCTTGTAACATTGGTAGATGGCATGAATAATCAAGCTCCTGTTTTTGGATTTGCCGTAGGAAATATTATTGGACTACACGACATTGATCTTCAAAGTGTTGAAATCTTGCCTGGAGCCGCATCTGCTTTATATGGCGCTGATGCTTACAAAGGAATTATTTTTATGAATAGTAAAAATCCTTTTGATCACGAGGGACTTGATATTTCCTACAGGTTTGGAAATACTGAACAAGTTGCAGCTGGCACAAATACGTTTGAAGATATTGCTATTAGGATGGGTGGTAAGCTTTCAGAAAAATTAGCTGTAAAGGCTACAATTTCTCACAAATGGGGTAGTGATTGGCTAGCAGCTGATTATAGACACGCCGATAATAGAACAATAATCGATGGTTACAATTCAAGTAACCCAGATTACAATGCTGTAAATATGGAAGGGGAGGTTGAATTTTCATCTCCAACTATATTTGGAGCGATTGCTGGGTTAGCTCAAATGCCTCAGTTAATGCAATTATCAGCGCTATCACCAAACTATTTTAAAACTGTATTATCAACTGGTTATAACTTGGTTGATTTAATGGGTAATAATACTAACAATACTAAAGGTAATTTTGCTATTCATTATCGTCCTGATAGTAAAACTGAATTATCTGTTCAATCTTTAATTGGCACAGGGAAAGCACCGCTATATACTGGTGGAACTGTATATGGAATGGACCAAGTTGTTGTTCAGCAACATAAACTCAATTTGAAAAGAGGTGGTTTAAATGCTAAATTCTTCTACACTCATGAAGATGCTGGAAATACTTCCGTAGCTCAGTTGGATGCTGTTAATGTTGCAAATGCGCAACCAGGTGGTATTCAAAATGGCTGGGGTGCAGCATACATACAAACTCTTTTAGGAGGTATAGCAGCCGCTAATGGAATCCCTGCTCAGTCTGCACTACCTTGGATGCTTAACGAAATATCAAATCATATTGGTGGAACAGCAGCTTCTGGATTAGACCCTACAGGTCTAACGTTAAGTGATAGATTTGGTAGTACAATCCCTTTTCACAGTATAGCAAGACAAGCTGCAGATGCCAACTTGCTTACACCTGGATCTGCTGAGTTTAATGCAGCCCTTGCAGCATCTAGAGACAATCCTGTAGAGATTGGTGTTGGTTCAAGGATCCAAGACGTTTCCAAAATTTTAAACTATGAAGTAGATTACGATTTCGGAGATAAATTTGGAATTGGAAACTTAATTGTGGGTGCTAACTATAGAAGTTTTGAAATGAGTACTGGAGGTACTTTATACACAGATTATAACGCACCAATTGAATATAGTGAAGCTGGTGCATATGCTCAGATGAAATCAAGTTTGCTGGATGATAAAGTATCTATGACTGCCTCTATCAGGTATGACAAACAAGATGTTATGGAAGACGGAAATTTTACTCCTAGAATAGGCTTTTTGGTTAACATTTCAGAAAATCAAAATTTTAGGATTACCGCGCAAACTGGATTTAGAAACCCTACTAACCAGGACAAATTTATCGGATTCCTTAATGGTAACTACTTCATTCTCGGGAACGAAAAAGGTAGTGTAGCTAGGTTTGACCGCTCGGCCACAATGGTAAATAATAATCGTGGTAATTTCAATGGAGAATATGTCATGAACAATTCATATCACCAGAGTGACAATTCTAAAGCAAATTTAAATTACGCTAAAGCAGAAACTGTATCAACAGTAGAACTTGGATATAGATTTAATTCCCCAGGGTTTACATTTGATATAAGTGGATATTATAATTCATACAAAGATAAGATTGCAGGTATATTTGTTAATACGCCATTGTTAGAGGGAGTAAATGCCGATGGTGTTACTATTACTTTTCCTAATAATGCGGAGGCATTAATTAATGGAAATTTCCATAGATTTCAGGTAGATTCTAATATGGACAACGATTTTACTTCTTATGGATTAAGTTTTGAAGCAACTAAATCACTTACAAGAGGTTTAACTGCAAACTTTATATATGAGTATAATGATATTGATTATACCGCAGACCCAGTTATTGATCAAAATGTTTCTTGGAACACTCCTGAACATAGAATCAAAGCCGGTATGAATTACATGATAGGCAGTAGAATGACTATAAATGCAAATGCTAGATACAACTCTGAATATCTTTATGAATCATCTTTCTTTAACACGATGGTTCCTGAAAATGTTGTTCTAGATGCTAAAGCTTCTATCATGCTTAAGGAATTAAGTTCAAGACTTGAAATAGGCGGTAATAATATCGGAGGAGAAAATTATATCGGAATCCCCGGCGCTGGTTTAATAGGCTCTACTTATTATGTAGCCCTTAAGGTTAGTCTATAACCGATTATAAATGTTAACAAAAGCACCTCTAGCAGGTGCTTTTTTTTTGGATTTAATTCATGAATTCTTGTTTTAATTCGCCTATATTTGCACTCGAAATATATGGCAATTTATGCCCGTTGAAAACAATTCTTAAAGTATGTCACAGAGCACAGGCAATGTTTCCCAAGTCATCGGACCAGTAGTAGACGTATCATTTGATACAGCAAACACGACACTTCCTAATATTTACGATTCGTTAGAAATCATAAAAACAGACGGCTCATTGCTAGTCTTAGAAGTGCAATCCCATATTGGGGAAGATCAAGTTCGTGCAATTTCGATGGACTCAACAGATGGACTTGAGCGTGGCGCAAAAGTGGTGGCTACTGGAAACCCCATCCAAATGCCGATTGGCGAAGATGTATACGGACGTTTATTTAACGTAATTGGTGACGCCATTGACGGTATTGGTGATTTGCCAAAAACAGGCAAAGACGGCCTTCCTATTCACCGTGAGGCACCTGCCTTTGATGAACTTTCTACCTCAGCTGAGGTTTTGTTTACGGGAATTAAAGTAATTGACCTCATTGAGCCTTACGCCAAAGGAGGTAAAATTGGACTATTCGGTGGTGCTGGTGTTGGTAAAACTGTACTTATCCAAGAACTGATTAATAATATTGCAAAAGGACACGGAGGACTATCTGTGTTTGCTGGAGTAGGCGAACGCACCCGTGAAGGAAACGATTTGCTTCGTGAAATGTTGGAGTCTGGTATTATCAAATACGGAGACGAATTCATGGAATCTATGGAAGCAGGTGGTTGGGACTTGTCTAAAATTGACAAAGAAGCCATGAAAGAATCTAAAGCAACGTTTGTTTTCGGACAAATGAACGAACCTCCAGGAGCACGTGCTCGTGTAGCACTTTCTGGTCTTACAGTTGCGGAATATTTCCGTGATGGCGCAGGTTCTGATCAAGGAAAAGACGTTCTTTTCTTTGTAGATAACATTTTCCGATTTACACAAGCAGGTTCAGAGGTTTCGGCCCTTCTTGGTCGTATGCCCTCTGCTGTAGGATATCAACCTACGCTAGCAACTGAAATGGGTGCCATGCAAGAACGTATTACTTCTACCAAAAAAGGTTCGATTACATCTGTTCAGGCTGTATACGTACCTGCAGATGACCTTACGGATCCTGCACCGGCAACAACCTTTGCGCACTTAGATGCTACAACCGTATTGTCACGTAAAATAGCAGAGCTAGGAATTTATCCAGCAGTAGATCCATTAGACTCTACCTCTAGAATTTTAACAGCTGAAATCCTAGGTGATGAGCACTACAACTGTGCACAACGTGTAAAAGAGCTATTGCAACGTTACAAAGAATTACAAGATATTATTGCCATTCTAGGTATGGAAGAACTTTCTGAAGAAGATAAATTAGCTGTTTCAAGAGCAAGACGTGTACAACGTTTCTTATCACAGCCTTTCCACGTAGCAGAGCAGTTTACAGGAATACCTGGAGTATTGGTAGATATCAAAGATACCATCAAAGGATTTAACATGATTATGGACGGTGAGTTAGACCACCTGCCAGAAGCAGCGTTTAACCTCAAGGGTACAATTGAGGAAGCCATTGAGGCGGGTGAAAAAATGCTCGCTGAAGCCAACGCATAAAAACAGCTATGTATTTAGAAATTGTCAGTCCTGAAGCCACATTATTCCAAGGAGAGGTTAACGCCGTTTCCGTTCCTGGCGTACAAGGATCTTTTCAAGTATTAAACAACCATGCTGCCATAGTTTCTTCCCTTACTGTTGGTGAGGCCAAAATTGAAGGAAATATTGATGTGGCAGATGCATTTAAATCCCTTTTTACAAAAAAGGGGAACGATACCATTGTAGCCCTATCCAATGGAGGTACATTTGAAATGAGTAATAACAAAGCCATTTTGTTTTTGGATTGATTCGTAAGTTTTCGTTACGCGTCAACTAACTTTTAAAACCAAACTATGAATCGGATCTATTTTAGTGCTTTAGTAGCAACAGTCGTAGTATTTTCGTCTTTAGCCCAAACTCCACTAGACGAGGTTGTTGTTTCTTCACCACGTCTTGATGTACTTTTTTATGATGATTCAAAATCTGTTACCGTTATTACAGCAGACCAAATTGCTGACACACCTGTTTCCAATCTTGTAGATTTACTTCGTTTTCAAGCCGGGATTGACATTCGCAGACAGGGTATTGAGGGTGCGCAAGCCGATGTATACCTTCGGGGTGGTACTTTTGATCAAGTTTTATTGCTGATTGACGGTATCCGTGTTGACGACTCCCAAACAGGGCATCACACGCTGAATAGCGCTTTACCGCTGGAAGTAATTGAAAGAGTTGAAATAGTTAAAGGTCCAGCTGCTCGAATTTATGGGCAGAACGCATTGACTGGAGCCATCAATATTGTTACCAAAAAAGAAGGTAAAAAAGGGGCGACCCTCAGCGCACGCCAAGGCAGTTTTCATACTACTCATCTAGGCGCTACTGCCCAAGATTACAGTGAGAACCAACAGCATGTTATTCATTTTTCTAGATTAAGCAGCGAAGGCTATCGTCACAATACCGATTTGGATAACCTTCATTTTTTTACTCACAGTGCTTTTGGCGCTTCAAAAAACCTAAAGTTGATTACCATGTTCAACGAACGCAAATTTGGAGCAAATGGATTTTATGGGTATGCTAGCTATGAAGATCAATATGAAGAGACTCAAAGCAGTTTGGTTGCTCTAACAACTACATTTGCATCTGAAAATGCTGTTTGGACACCTAGAATTTTTTGGAAACGAGGGCAGGATGAATATATTTTAATTCGAAATAACCCAAGTGCATACCGAAACATGCACATCAATACTAAAATTGGGTTTTCTGTAGACACCAAATTGACACATAACAACGGCAACTTCAGTGGGTTTGGCGTCGAATTATCAAGTGTTTCTCTGCAATCCAACAATCTAGGCGCACACAGCCGTACTATTGCTCATTTCTTTTTTGAGCACCGTATCAAGTTTGATAATTTTAGCATAACGCCTGGTTTTGCCTTAAGCCATTTTTCAGACGTAGACACCTTTTTCTATCCTGGGCTAGACCTTGGGTTCAAATTAAATCAGAAAGCTAAACTTATTTTCAACACGGGATATACCTATCGCGTTCCCACCTACACAGATTTGTATTACAACGGGCCAACTGCCTTGGGTAATGCAGATTTGAAGCCAGAAAAGGCCCTAAGTCATGAATTGAGCTTTAGATACAACACATCTAGTTGGGAGCTTGAGGCCGCTTTGTTTCAACGCAATAGCGAGAATTTGATTGATTATGTAGAAGTAACCGTTGGAGATTCACAGTGGTTGGCTTCCAACATACACGAAGTTACTACAACTGGAGGAGAGCTTAACAGTTCCTATCACTACACTATTGGCTTGCAGCGCCAAACGCTTGTTGTTTCATATGGCTATATCCATGACGATTATACAAAAACGGTAAATTCAAGGTATGCGCTCAATTCTTTGAAGCACAACATTAATTTACAATTTCTAAATAGATTATCGTCCAAATGGTCAAGCTCGTTTTCTTACCGCTATGCCACAAGGCCTTTAGGCGGTCATGTTAAAGTGCTTAACGCACAATTGGAATACGTTATGGATAAACTTACTATTCAGTTGCAGGGGCGCAATCTGTTTGATGCCAATTACTATGAGAATCTTATTCCAATGCCGGGCGCTCATGGGATGCTTTCTCTTCGTTATGCGCTTTAATTCTCATGGCTAAGTCGATTGATTTGCTGGTAGATTAAGTCCATCTCCCATCCTCGGTAGGCGAGGTATTGAAAAAGCTTTTGTTTTTTAATTTGGGCACTGTACCTTTCCAGTTGCTGCCACTTTTTGTCGCTTATGGCATGTATTTTATCGAGATATGCGCCTGCTTCAATAGTTTTTATAGCGTTATTGATATCGTAATCAGACACCCCTCTGATGTTAAGTTCTCTCTTAATACGCAATTTTCCCCAGTGCTTAATGGAGAATTTCCCACTAGCAAACTGTAGTGCAAAGCGTGTTTCATTTAAGTAATTTTCAGAAACTAAGGTGCCAATAATTTGGTCGCTAGCTTGGGCTATCATTCCCATTGTATACAACTTATCTTTTACGTCCTTATGGCAGCGCTCTTGATAGGCACAGTAGTTACGCAGTTTATCCAATGCTTCGGCAACCGTATATATTTTCATATTGGCTAAAATAAAAAAAGCGGCACTAAGGCCGCTTTTTGTTTTATACGTGAATCACTTTTCCTTTTCCATCAAAGAAACGGTAGTGTAAATAAGTGTACGCATCGCGTGGAATAACTTTTATCCACTTGTTGTACTCAAAGTACCATTTCATGCGTTCAGACTTAACACCTTTGGCAACATAGGCTGCGATAAAGGGGTGTAAGTGTAACACTACTTTTTTCTTTTTGTGTTTCGGATTAGCTAAAATCTTTTCAAGGTCAGCTTTTATTTTATCCATCAAAACAATTGGTGCTTCTACCTCTCCATTGATATTTGGATTGGGCTCGCTTGTTTTAATATCCATTTCTGGTCGGACGCGCTGGCGTGTCATTTGTATCAGTCCAATTCTGCTTGGGGGCAAAATTTTGTGTTTGGCACGGTCGCTTTCCATTTCCTTACGGAAATGTTCAAAAAGCTTTTTTCTGTTTTCTTGTCTTATCATGTCAATGAAATCAATGACAATAATCCCTCCCATGTCACGCAAGCGTAACTGTCGAGCTATTTCTGTAGCAGCAATCATATTAACTTCAAAGGCAGTATCTTCTTGATTCTTAGCCTTATTGGATCGATTACCACTGTTTACATCAATAACGTGAAGGGCTTCGGTATGTTCGACAATTAAATAAGCTCCTCTGTTCATGGAAACTGTTCTTCCGAACGAGGACTTAATTTGACGTTCAATACCAAAGTGCTCAAAAACAGGCACTTGACTTTTGAAAAGTTTTGCAATGCTGGCTCTTTCGGGAGCAATTTGTTGCAAATATTCTTGTACTTCTGCTAATAGTACGGGATCATCAACGTGTATTCCAGTAAATTCATCATCAAATATATCTCTCAGAATAGAAGAAGCTCTGTTGAGCTCACTCAATACTCTTGAGGGATAATCTGCTTTTTGGATTTTACTACACATTTGAACCCAACGTTCATAAAGATCTTCAAGATCTTTATCGAGTTCAGCTACTTTCTTGCCTTCAGCCACGGTTCGGATAATGACACCAAAACCCTTTGGCTTAATACTCATAACTAACTTTTTTAAGCGGTTCTTTTCTTCACTGGTCGATATTTTTTGTGACATCGACACACGACTTGAAAAAGGAACCAAAACCAAATACCTACCTGCCAAGGACAACTCCGAACTGATACGGGGTCCTTTAGTAGAAATAGGTTCTTTAATAATTTGCACAAGTAGAGATTGATTGGACTGAACAGCGTCTGTAATGACACCATCTTTACTAATTTCAGGCTCTAATGGATAGTTCTTTAGAGAAAAGTCTTTCACTTTTCCTGAACTAGCACGCTTGATAAATTTTAGCAGCGTTGACACTTTTGGACCGAGGTCGTGATAGTGTAAAAACGCATCTTTTTCATACCCTACGTTTACAAATGCGGCATTTAGGCCGGATAGGGTTTTTTTAACTTTTGCTAAGAAAATATCACCTACGTGAAACTTATTATCTTCAATTTCTTTGTGAAACTCAACGAGTTTTCCGTCTTTAAGTAAGGCAAAATCAACTGCAGAGAATCGCGAACGAATAATTAGTTCTTTACTCACAATAATGATTTTTTAGATTCACAGTCTGTGTGAATCAATTGAACAATGTTATCGGAGGAATTTAATCAAAGCGAACTACTTTGATATTATTCCATGTCAAAGAACTTAAAATGTTCAAAGATTTAAAGAAGTTTACTTTTTCTTATGTCTGTTAGCACGACTTCTTTTTTTACGCTTGTGCGTGGCTACCTTGTGTCTTTTTCTCTTTTTACCACTTGGCATATTTTATATTCTAAATAATTAATAAAGTGTAGCCGTTACTTAACGACTACTTTTGTTTTAACCTCTTCTAAAAATTCCTTTGCAGGCTTAAATGAGGGTATATTGTGTGCTGGAATGTCAATGGTAACATTTTTTGAAATATTACGTCCTTTTTTGGCTTTGCGTGTTTTAACCACAAAACTTCCAAATCCGCGTAAATAAACGTTCTCACCAGATTCTAATGCACCTCTTACTTCTTTCATAAAGTGGTTCAAAATCTCTTGAGTATCACTTTTTTCAACTCCCAATTTATCTGAAATATTTGTTACAATTTCGGCTTTTGTCATCCTTAAATTCTTTTGTGGTTGTAAATTTTAGGTGAGCAAATATAAAAATTTAATTCAACGTTTATGTGATTTTAAACATCTAAACTCATTCTTTGCATGTATTTTTGAATGCATGAAACGATTCAGTATTAAATTGTTAGGTTGGTATTCACTTCACAAGCGTGCTTTACCTTGGCGACAAACCAAAGACCCTTATGTGGTTTGGCTTTCTGAAATCATCTTACAGCAAACACGTGTTGCACAAGGATTGCCCTATTTTGAGCGATTCTGGCATGACTTCCCAACCGTCCACGATCTGGCACAAGCTAGTGAAGATACGGTTTTAAAATATTGGCAAGGCCTTGGATATTATAGTCGTGCTATAAATCTACACAAAGCCGCAAAACAGCTAAGTGAACAATATGAAGGCAAATTTCCAAGTAATTATCAAGATCTCTTAAAGTTAACAGGTGTAGGGCCTTACACCGCAAGTGCTATAGCATCTATTTGTTTTGATAAAGTTTGTGCCGTTGTTGATGGTAACGTATATCGTGTATTGGCACGCCATTTCGATAATGACAGTCCCATAAATCAACCAAAAGGTATTAAGGCTTTTCAAGAGCTGGCACAATCCCTTATCGACCCAAAATCACCAGGAACGTATAATCAGGCTATTATGGAATTTGGCGCTCTGCATTGCACACCAAAAAAACCGAAATGTACAACTTGTCCATTGTCGGATAGTTGCTTGGCATTAGCTTATAATCGTGTAGCTGATCGGCCTGTAAAAGTAAAAGTCAAGCCTATCAAGAAGCGATACTTCCATTACTTAATTCCAATAGATCAAAATAACAATACCCTTCTAATTAAACGCGTTAAAAAAGATATCTGGCAAGGGCTATATGAATTTCCACTTATCGAAGCGCAAAAAATGTTATCCGTTGATGCACTTCAAGTACACGATGATGCACCTCAATGGGTCAAAGCGGCTAATTGGACTAAATTTCAAGAGGAAGCAGTGATTCACAAACTCAGCCATCAAGCATTACACACCTATTTTTATGTACTAGAAAACGTTGATGAAGCCCTGCCAATTTCCTGGTCTAATGTTACTGATTATGCAGTTCCCCGTTTAATAGAACGTTTTTTGGACAAGTTCATCCGATAATGTACATTTGATATAAAATCTATTATGAGCGGAACACTAAATAAAGCCATGTTAATTGGGCATTTGGGTGACAATGTCAAAGTTACCTATTTCGAAGGCGGAAACTGCATTGGCAGATTCCCCATAGCAACTAATGAAACCTACACAAGTAAACAAACAGGTGAGAAAGTCACCAATACTGAATGGCATAATGCTGTTGTGCGCAACAAAGCTGCAGAAATTTGCGAAAAATATCTCAAAAAGGGAGACCGTGTTTATGTTGAAGGCCGCATAAAGAACCGAAAGTGGCAAGGAGATGATGGTAAAGATCGTTATTCAACAGAAATTCATGTTGATGACTTTACCTTTTTGACTCAACGCCTTAGCGATGGAAACACCGCGCAAGCCCAAGCGGTTCAACAACAGCCATCACAACCCACCCAGCCAACTCAGGTAAACCAAACTACAAGTGACGATGACTTGCCATTCTAAATCCTAATAGTTGGATATTCCTTCGTTGGTTATTGGATTTGAAACACTGGAGACAGTAAAAGCATTCCTATTGTTATTGCTTTTACTGAGCTCTGCATTGGTTTCAGGCTCAGAGGTGGCCTTTTTTTCTCTTTCGCCCTCCTATATCAAAGAAGCGGCAGATGCAACCACTAGGCCTTTGCGTATACTTGTTCACTTACGAAAAAATCCAAGACGTTTATTAGCTATTATTTTGTTATTGAACAACCTGATAAATATTGCTACCGTATTGCTTTTTGCGTCCATGACCTCCTTGTTTTTTGAAACTATTTCTCAGCCGGGTATACGTTTTTTTGCTGAAGTAGGATTAATAACTTCAGTGGTGTTATTATTTGGTGAAATATTACCAAAAATTTATGCAAACAAAAACCCCGAAGGCTTTGCAAAACGGATGTCTGTACCTATCTATTTGCTAGATAAATACGTGTTCTTTGCACTGACGTATTCCATGAGTTACCTCACCTTTATTCTACAAAAACGACTAGGTAAAACAAGCTCAAATATATCTGTTGATCATCTGTCTCAAGCCCTTGAAATGACCGATGATTCTGAAACTACTAAAGACGAGCAAAAAATTTTAAAAGGAATTGTCACATTTGGCAATACAGACACCAAACAGGTTATGTGTCCGCGAATAGATGTTTTTTCGCTTGATGAAGAAACATCATTTACTCAAGTCGTAACCCAAATTGTTAGTAAGGGATTCTCCCGAGTTCCTGTCTATCGTGAAACCATAGATACAGTTATTGGGGTTTTATATGTAAAGGATTTGTTGCCCCATTTTGATAAAATCAATTACGAATGGACTCAATTGATGCGCGAACCTTATTTTGTGCCGGAAAATAAAAAACTTGACGATCTGTTGCAAGAATTTCAAGTCAAGCGCATTCATCTTGCTGTTGTGGTTGATGAATACGGCGGTACTTCGGGTGTTATTTCTTTAGAAGATGTTATTGAACAAATTGTAGGGGATATCACTGATGAATTTGACGAAACAGATATCAGTTATTCAAAACTTAACGACACTACTTTTGTTTTTGATGGCAAAACCTCTTTGCAAGATTTTTATGCAGTAACTAAGCTTTCCAATAACGATGATTTTGAGCACAACAAAGGGGAGTCTGAGACCGTTGCTGGATTTTTATTAGAACAATTGGGATCCTTTCCTAAAATCAATACCGTATTTCGTTTCAAAAATATTGTTTTTACCATTGAGGCTGTTGATCGCAAACGTATCAAACAAATAAAAGTACAGCTCGCATGATGCGACTTTTCTTCTTTGTGTTTTTGTTTTTGGGATGTCAGCATCAGGCACCTAAGCCCAATGCGTCCTTGGCCTTGGACTACCCAGAAGCACAATACCATGATTTTGATCCCGATGCTTGCGCATACCGCTTTATGTACAATGACGTCTCGACGTTAGTGCAACTGTCTTCCTGTGGTACAACGCTAGACTATCCTTTGCTAAAAGCAAAAATTTATGTAACCTATTTTGATTTACGTAAGAGTTCTTTGGATACCCTTTTTATGGACTTTCAAAACCGGCTTACGATTTTTGGCAAGGAGACGCAACGCATCAATGAAAGCACTTATGAGGACAAGGAAAAAGAAGTTTTAGGTAGCTGCGTTACCTTGATTGGGGATTCACCATCGAACCTCCATTTTTTCGCTACAGACACTAAAAGACATTTTATTTCCGGCTCATTGCTTTTTTCTGTTGCACCCAACTACGATTCCTTGGCACCAGCCATTGTATACATTAGGAATGATGTGCAAAAAATGTTAGAAAGCTTACGTTGGCAATAGCTACGCTTTTTCTTTAGCGCAACAAGGTTTTTCACAATCTGGATCACATTTTTTGCCTTAATGATCAAACGTAAAAGCAGGCATTGAGGTTGCTTCACCTACCTTGTAATCATCTCCAAGGGATTCTATAGCAACCTTGACGTTATCAAATGAGGTAGTAGCTGGGTCAAAAGATATATAGGCTGTTTTGGCCTCAAAGTCAACCTTAGACAGTGCAACTCCTTGTATGGTTGCGACTTTCTTTTCAATACGCGCAGCACATCCAACTTCACATGTCATCCCATCAACTTGAAAAGATATGTTTGAAAGATTTTCGTTAGCCATTACCACCTTTGTTTCATTGGAGTAGCTAACTGTTTTTTTTGCTGGGTTTTTAGAAGTACAACTCGCAAGTAGCAGCATTAAAATATAAAAAATAGGGAGTCTCATAATATTAAGCTTTTATCAAATTTAGTAAAAAAAGCCATTTTTTCAACCTTTTTTCCCAGCTTTGCATGCTTATGATAAAAATCTCTGAAAACAAATGGTTGTACCTTTTTTTACTTTCATTAATTTGGGGAAGTTCATACATCCTTATTAAGCGTGGGCTCGTTGGACTTTCGCCCATTGAATTGGGAAGTGTACGCATTGTTATCAGTACTATTTTCTTGCTTATTTTAGGCTTTAATTCATTGTCAGGGTTAAGCCGATATCATTGGAAATGGTTGATTATAACAGGGTTTTTAGGTACTTTTTTTCCTTCTTTCTTTTTTGCTTTTGCTCAGTTGCACATCGACTCGTCTGTTGCGGCTATTTTGAATTCGTTAACACCAATATTTACTGTACTGGTGGGAATTACTCTTTTTGCTACTCGTATGCTTGCACGTCAGTATTTTGGAGTTGTACTCGGATTTGTAGGTTCTTTAGGTTTAGTTTGGGGAGGAGCACAAATCAACCCTAATCAACCCATTGGCTATGTATTACTTATCATAAGCGCATCGATGTGCTATGCAATCAATATTCATTTCCTCAAACATAAGTTGTCAGCCGTATCTCCAATGGCCATGACCTTAGGAAATTTTATTGCTATTCTCCCTCCAGCATTGATCATGCTGTTCTTTTCAGATTTCTTTTCATTTCAAAAGCTGCAAAAACCTGAAGTAATTACGAGCTTGGGTTATGTGGTTACGCTTGCATTTTTTGGTACGGCAATAGCTAAAGTGATGTTCAACCGATTTGTAAAAATGGCATCTACTGTTTTTGTGTCATCGGTAACATACACCCTTCCTATAGTTGCCCTTTTTTGGGGCACCTTGGATGGAGAGAAAATAAGCGGTTACCAGTTATTATCCACCGTGGTAATACTTGTAGGCGTTTCTTTAGCACACAAGAAAAACAAGTAGCTTACTGCTAGTTTGGATTAACGACAGCTTCTTTTAGAGTTAGAGAAATTTCCTGTCCTCCTAAATTAAAGCTTTTCTCACTGGGCAATACTAAGCCTGAAATTTCTTTATAATTAGGATAATCTGTGTTGTTTGTTTGCATCTGTCCATTGAAGTTTACCATTGTAGATTCTTTGATCTTCAAGCCTGTTTCTTTGCTGTAGTAGTTTGTGTAACTAACCCCAACTCCAGGCACTTTAACCACATAAACTTCAGTATCATTCACGTTTTCTATTCCCTCTAAAACAGCCTCACCACTTGCAAGTAAGCCGATTTCTGGCACAACTCCTAAAGATTTTTTAAGATCGTCATAAATCAGTTTGGGTAAATCCATTTTATTTGGCCCCTGCTTCATAAAGGCACCTTGATCTCCTACAACACTCGTCATCATGGCGTTTCCACCAACTGAAATGACTTGTTTTTGGTTGTTTGTTGAATAGGTTTCTTCAACCTTAATGTCCATTTGCATAAAAGTTCCTTTGTATATTAGCTTAATCTCTTTCAGGTCACTCAACGTATAGACACCTGTCTTATCGATATGATTAGCTAAAATACTTGCCGCCGTAACACCATCTGCAACAGCAATTTTTCTTGGGCGTTCAATAGACATGCCATATTTGTCGTAATAGTTAACGGGAAGTCGCTTTCCGTTAAAATCTACCTTCTCAAGATTGTCAAGAATATCAACACCCTTGCCTGTTACAACTACTCTTGCTTGGTCTACATTAAAGTATTGTTGTGCTACTTTTCTAACATCTTCAGCAGTAACGGCATTAATTTTATCTAAATAGGTTTTATAAAAGTCTTGGTCAAGGTCTTCAGTTGCAATATCTAGTGCAAATTGTGCAATAGTCGAAGGTCTTTCTAAAGAACGAACAAAACTACCCACATACTTAGCCTTTGCCTTTTTTAATTCATTATCCGTAACCAAGTCAGTGCGTATGCGCTTCACTTCATTCAATAGTTCAACGACAGCGCTATCTGTGACCTCGTTTCTTACGCTTGCAGATGCGCGAAAACGTGCTGCGGTCCGCTTGTTGTTTCCAATGCTTGAGTATGCACCATAGGTATATCCTTTGTCTTCGCGTAGATTTAGAAATAAACGCGCTTCACCTCCACCACCAAGTATGGAGTTTGCCATCAATACCGCAAAATATGCTGGATCTTTTTTAGCTAGGTTTAAAGTACTTTGAATTACAACTTCTGATTGAACAGCATTAGGCATATTCACAAAATCTATTTGTGTGCTGTAAGCATTATTTACTTCCGGGATTGGACTTGAAGCAACAGGATTAGGCTTCCATTTTCCAAAATACTTTTTAACAAGTGGACGAACGGATTCCATATCAATATCACCAACAATAACCAAATAAGCATTATTGGGTCTAAACCTGAAGTCGTAAAACCGCTGAATATCTGCTAACTTGATATTATTGATGGTACCAGGTATTGTGTATTCTCCGTAAGGGTGATTTCCTCCGTATGCCAATAGTCTTTCAACACGTCTAGCTGCAGTGGTAACATCCTTTTCAGATGACTTTAATGCATCAATGATTAAGTCACGCTCTTTTGTAAATTCTTCTTCTGTAAAGTTAGGATTTATGGCTGCTTCGGCCATCATCTGGAAAGTTCTTTCAAAATAACGTGTCAAGGATTGGGCAAATGCACCAGACGAGCTGATGTTGATGTTGGCCCCCATGAAATCTACTTCATCATAGAAATCATCCTTAGCTATTTTTTTAGAACCTTTTCCTAGCAAGCTACCAGTTAGGTCGCTTAAACCTGCTTTAATTCCCTCTAAGATGGGTGGATTGTCCAAAGTTAAGCTTGCGCTTACTTGCGGGAGTTTTTTGTTTTCAACCAACATCACGGTTAAGCCATTTTTTAGTGTGTATTGTTGTGGCTCTTTAACTTGAATGGTAGGGGCTGGACCAGGAACGGGCTGCTTGCTTCGGTCAATTTGACCAACTGCAGAGAACGCCAGTAATAATGTAAATAATACGAGTAATTTTTTCATGACAATGGGTTTAGTTAGCGGCTTCTTCTTCTGGTAAGTATTCAAGTACCAAGCGTTGATTTTTATTCAAATATTTGTTGGCTACTTCTCTGATTTCTTCGCGAGTAATGGAGCGGTATATGTCAATTTCGCTATTGATTAAATTGGTGTTTCCAAATAACATATAGTATCGGGCAAGTGAATTGGCAATTCCCTCTACGGAAGCATTTGAGCTTACAAATCCGTTTTCAAATTTGTTGAGTAGTTTTTGGTAATCACGCTGTGAAATAAGCTTCTCTTTTAATGTAGCGATTTCATCGTCCATTTCTGTTATAAGGTCCGTTAGCTTAAAGTCTCCTTGCGGTAAGCCGAAAATTACATACATGCCATAATCTTCTTGGGCAATGTTTATTGCTCCCGACTGGAGCGCCATTTTCTTTTCATCGACCAAACGTTTGTAGAGTTTGGAACTTGGGCCGTCGCTCAAATATGTAGAAATCATGTCTAAAACACGTGATTCTCTACTTTTAAAAGAGGGCGTGCGATAGGCCGTAATAATGGCAGGAATTTGAATGTTGCTATCAAAAGCCTCCGCTTTTAAGGCTTCTTGAATTGGATCTTCCTTTATCGAAACTCTTTCAATGTCTTTTCCTCTAGGAATGGTTCCAAAATAGTTTTGAACCATTTCTTTGGTTTTATCCATGTCAATATCTCCAGCTACAACCAAAACGGCATTGTTGGGTACGTAGAATTTTTTATTAAATGCTAAAAATTCGTCAAGTGTAGCGGAATCTAGGTGTTCCATCTCGCCAATAGTGGTCCAGCGATAGGGATGTTTGGAAAACAGGTGCTTCTTTACGTTTTCTAAAAATTTGCCGTAAGGCTGATTGTCAACACGTAATCGTTTTTCTTCTTTTACCACTTCGTTTTGAGTATCAACACCGTCTTGTTCGATAATGGGGTGTAGCATACGTTCAGATTCCATCCAAAGGCCAAGCTCTAGGTTGTTTGAAGGAAAGACTTCGTAATAATAGGTACGATCGTCTGTGGTATTGGCGTTATTTGACCCCCCATTTTCGGTTACTATAGAGAACCATGCGCCGTTTTCAATATTTTTTGTGCCTTCAAAAAGCAGGTGCTCAAAAAAATGCGCAAACCCTGTGCGGTCAGGTTGTTCGTCTTTCGCACCAACATGGTACATAACAGAAGTGGTTACAACAGGGGCAGTGTTGTCTTGGTGCAGTATCACATGTAGGCCATTTGATAAATCGTATTCTTCAAAAGAAACGGATTGGGCACCTGCAAAGCCCATAACAAATAGTATAATTAAGGATAATCTATGTTTCATGATTGAAAAGATATTAGCCTATAAAGGTAATTAATTTGAAAGAATTATTTTATAATCAGCTAAAAGTAATGATACCGCATAAAAATATTGCCTGATACAATACAAGATTGTATATTTGGCCCCGCTTTAATAAGAAGCGTTTAAAATAAAAGATATGTTTGCAATCGTAGATATAGCAGGGCAGCAATTTAAAGTTGCAAAAGACCAGAAGGTATTTGTACACCGTTTGGACGCCAAAACAGGAGACAAGGTTTCTTTTGACCAAGTCTTTATGTTGGCTGACGGAGACAAGGTTACCGTAGGCGCCCCGGCTGTAACCAATGCATCAGTAGAAGCAAAAGTGGTTCGTCACCTAAAGGATGACAAAGTAATAGTATTCAAAAAGAAACGCCGCAAAGGATACCGTGTTAAAAACGGTCACCGCCAATCGTTGACAGAAATTGTTATCGAGTCTGTTGGAGTTGGTAAAGCCAAAAAGGCTGCACCAAAGACCAAAACGGAAGCACCAAAAGCCAAAGCAGAAGCACCAAAGGCTGTAAAAAAAGATGCCCCTAAAGCAGCTGCTGATTTTTCTTCAAAAACAGTAGCTGAGTTAAAGGAGCTAGCCAAAGCAGCAGGCGTTGCGGGAATTTCATCTATGAAAAAAGCCGAATTGATTGCGGCACTTGAAACAAAAAAATAAAAGATTAAGCCATGGCACACAAAAAAGGAGTAGGTAGTTCCAAGAACGGTAGAGAATCGGAATCGAAACGTTTAGGCGTTAAGATATTTGGTGGACAACATGCCATCGCTGGGAATATTATTGTTCGTCAACGCGGTACGGCACATCACCCAGGAGACAACGTATATTTAGGCAAAGACCACACACTTCACGCTAGAGTGGACGGCGTTGTGCGTTTTACTAAAAAGAAAAACAATCGCTCGTACGTTTCTATTGATCCTGTACAGTAATAAACAGTAAACAACAACAAAAAAACAAAACCCTGCCATTGGCGGGGTTTTTTGTTAGCCACCACATCTAAATCGCTTTAAGCCAAGCGATTTGACAATAAGCGTTCTTGAAAACGACAAATAAAAAAACCGAGACATTAGCCTCGGTTTTAGATACATTACTTGATTGCTGTTTTAGTAGCGGTAGTACTCGGGTTTATAAGGTCCTTGTACAGGAACACTGATATAATCCGCTTGGTCCTTGTCTAACTCTTCAAGTTCAACGCCTAACTTATCTAGGTGTAAACGCGCTACTTTTTCGTCCAAGTGTTTTGGTAACATATATACCTTGTTTTCGTAACTATCCGCATTTTTCCAAAGCTCTATTTGTGCCAAAGTTTGGTTGGTAAACGAGTTGCTCATTACAAAACTAGGGTGGCCCGTAGCACATCCTAGGTTTACTAACCTTCCCTCAGCTAGTACAATAATATCTTTACCTTCGACAGTGTATTTGTCCACTTGTGGTTTAATTTCTACTTTGCTTTCGCCGTAGTTTCCGTTTAACCAAGCCATGTCAATTTCGTTATCAAAGTGACCAATGTTACATACAATGGCTTTGTCTTTCATGGCACGGAAATGACGCTCAGCAACAATGTCTTTGTTACCTGTAGCGGTAACGATAATATCGGCATGGCCGATGACAGTATCTAATTTTTTTACTTCAAAACCGTCCATAGACGCTTGAAGTGCACAAATCGGATCAATTTCAGTAACGGTAACGATAGCACCAGCACCCTGGAAAGAAGCAACGGTACCCTTGCCTACATCGCCATAACCTGCAACAACCACGCGTTTTCCAGCCAACATGATATCAGTTGCTCTGCGTACTGCATCCACAGCTGATTCTTTACAACCGTATTTGTTGTCAAACTTAGATTTGGTTACCGAATCATTTACGTTAATGGCAGGTAATGGTAGCGTGCCGTTTTGCATACGCTCATACAAGCGGTGAACACCCGTAGTGGTTTCTTCTGAAAGCCCTTTAATACCTATGGCAAGTTCTGGAAATTCATCAAGAATCATATTGGTTAGATCACCACCATCATCCAAAATTAGGTTTAAGGGTTTGCGATCTTCACCAAAAAATATCGTTTGTTCAATACACCAATTAAATTCTTCTTCACTCATGCCTTTCCACGCATAGACGGGAATACCAGCCGCAGCAATAGCCGCAGCAGCGTGGTCTTGAGTAGAAAATATATTACACGAACTCCATGTTACTTCGGCACCTAGTGCCGTAAGCGTTTCAATTAGCACAGCTGTTTGAATGGTCATGTGCAAACATCCTGCGATGCGGGCACCCTTGAGTGGTTGCTCAGCTCCGTATTCTTCACGTAATGCCATGAGGCCAGGCATTTCTGCCTCGGCAAGTTCAATTTCTTTTCTTCCCCAGTCGGCCAAAGAAATATCTTTGACTTTGTAAGGCACGTAAGTAGTCGTTTTCGTGTCCATAGTTGTATATTTGATTTCTAGCAATTAGCGAGCAAATTTACAACATATCATGCCCATTTACAAAAAGGACAAGATTTCTTATAATACCCGTTTTTTGGTGTGGCAAATAGACGAAACAGAAAATTGGTTACGCCAAGATATTGTACTTACTGACATGTGTATCAACAGGTTAGAGGCTATGAAATCCAGCGTACACCGAAAAGGGTTTTTAAGCATTAGGCACTTATTAAAGGCACTAGGATACACCCCTGTCGCATTGCATTATGATGTTTTTGGAAAACCGCATTTAGTTGATGGGAAGTTTATATCCATTACCCATTCTCACAATTTTGCTGCAATAGCTGTGGGTGACAATCCTCTTGGTGTTGATATTGAAAAAGAGCGACCCAAAGTACAGCGTATAGCACCTAAGTTCTTGCATAGTTCTGAGCGTATGTTAAACGAATCAGACCGTTTTAGGACCACACAATGGTGCATAAAAGAAGCCGCCTACAAGGCATTTGGCAAAAAAGGACTGAGCTTTCTGCATCATATTAGAACTACCAAAATGGATTGTGAACATCCTGTTGCAGCAGTACAGACAGAAGAAGGAGTAATAGAATTAAAAAACTGGATTTATCATTGGCACCAATTTTCTTGTGCAGTAGTCCTTAAAACAAGCTGATATGCAAGAGTTTATAGATATTCTTTTTGCCCAGTATACCACATATGCGCCCCTAGATATTACGTTAGAAATTATTGCATTAATATTTGGGTTTCTAAGTGTTTGGTTTGCCAAACAGAATAACATTTGGGTGTTTCCAACAGGCCTTATTTCCACAGGAATATTTGTTTATTTGTTATACAACTGGGCACTACTAGGAGATATGCTGATTAACGCCTACTATTTTGTCATGAGTATTTATGGTTGGTACATATGGACCCGAAAAACAGATGACGATTTTACCCCTATATCACGCACCACAGCATTAGAAAAAAAGACTTCAGCCCTGATTTTTTTAACCACTCTCTTATTTGTTTATGCAGTATATCAGTCGGCTGATAAGTGGACCTCTTGGACGGCCGTTGTAGATACATGCACCACAGCTATATTTTTTGTAGGGATGTGGTTAATGGCGCGCAGAAAAATTGAAAATTGGCTTTTTTGGATTGTTGGTGATGTCATATCAGTCCCCTTATACTTTTATAAAGGACTTACTCTTACCTCCATTCAATACCTTATATTTACAGTCATTGCCATTTATGGATATTTAGCATGGAAGAAAGCCTTAAGCAACACTCAAGCAGCTGTATAAGAGTTGTTTTTTTTGGACCTGAATCTACTGGGAAGACTACACTGGCTAAGGGGCTAGCTGAAATATATCAAACGAGATGGGTGCCCGAATTTGCACGTGAATACCTTGAAGAAAAACTAGAGCGAACTGGAGAAATATGTGCACCAGAAGACATTTGGCCCATAGCTGTAGGGCAAATGAAATTAGAAAATAAAGCAGCCCAACATGGCAATACATTTTTGTTTTGTGACACAAACGTACTTACTACAGAAGTATATGCAAAAGCTTATTTTGATGGTTGGTGTGACACACGTCTTTTGGAAGCAAACAAAGTAAATCACTACGACATATACTTTTTAACCGATATTAACGTTCCTTTTGAAGAAGACTTGTTACGCGATCGTCCCCATCAACGCCAAGAGATGTTAGCCGCGTTTAAAAATGCGCTAAACGAATACAAAATTACCTACGTCATTTTAAAAGGTTCTTATGAGGCACGCATTTTGCAAGTCACGGACTATTTAAAACAATATGTATGAAACATCGTTTTACGAAACAAGATTTAGCGCTCTTTGAAGATATTGGCATCTCACCGAATGATGTAGCAGTACAACTTGCCCTACTTGAAAAAGAAGCCAATGCTACCAACCTAGTTAGGCCAGCCACTGATGGAGACGGTATTCGAGTGTTAACCCAACAACAAATGCTTAACTATGCAAAGCTATTTGATCAAGAAAAGGCTTCGTTTTCAATGGTTCGCTTTATACCAGCGTCTGGATTAGCAACTCGCATGTTTAAATTCCTTCATTATTTCATAAAACGTTATGACGTTGAAAAGGAAACCTTACGTAGCTATCTCAACAGAAAAAAAACATACAAACTTGCCATCTTTTTGGGGGGGCTTGAAAAATTCCCTTTTTATCAAAGCTTAAAAGCGCAAATAAAAGAACTTCAGAATGGTGCTTTTCAACAAGACTACAGGAACTTGTTCATTCAAAAAACGGTAACACTTTTAAGTAAATTACCCAAAGCACTTATTCCCTTTCATAATTACAGTGGAAATACGAGAACTGCAGCAGCTGAACAATTGTTTTTTTCAAAAGAATTCATGGTTTCGGAAGAGGCTATGAATATTCATTTTACGATACCGCCAAAATCAAATAAAGCATTTGAGGAGTCGCTTTCAGATAGTATTGAAGAAATAAGCAAATCCGAAGCGATTCAATCGCATGTGTCCTATTCCAATCAAAAAAGAAGTACAGACTCCATTGCTGTTAATATGGACAACAGTCTATATCGCAATCAACATGGAAACCTCTTTTTTAGGGCAGCAGGCCATGGGGCGCTAATTGACAACCTGAACGACTTAGACGAGGCTGTTGTTTTTTTAAGCAATATTGACAATGTTGCTGTTGCATCTTTTCACAAAAAAGCAGGTTTTTATAAAAAGATATTGGCTGGTGTACTGCTATCTACACTTAAGCAAATCTACAAGTTCAGTAAGGCACTGGAGCGTCGTGATTTTACAGATTTGAATACGATTAAAATATTCGTTCAAAACCATCTTAATGTAAACGTTCCAAAAAATGTTTCTGATGATGCATTGCAGGAATTCTTACAACATAAACTCAACCGACCATTGCGTGTGTGTGGTATGGTTAAAAATGAAGGCGAACCTGGCGGAGGTCCTTTTTGGGTTGAAAAATCAGGTCAGACTAGCCTTCAAATTGTCGAGAGCGCACAAGTCAATATGTCAAACCCTGATCAAAAAGATGTTTTTAAGTCAGGGACGCACTTTAACCCAGTAGATATTGTGTGTGCTATCTATGGCCATAACGGCAACAAATACGATTTGAAAAATTTCGTGGACAATGACAGTTACTTTGTGGTTGAAAAATCCTTGGGTGAGGCAGCTATTAAAGCCATAGAACGTCCTGGATTGTGGAACGGCGGTATGGCTGATTGGAACACTATTTTTGTGGAGGTACCTGTCCGTACGTTTAACCCTGTAAAAACGGTAAATGATTTGTTGCGACCCATGCATCAATTGATTTAATTGCCCTATATTTGTACTATCTCTAGGGGTGCTTAACGGCTGAGATTATACCCATTGAACCTGGGCAGGTAATGCTGCAAAGGAATATGTTTCACTTTAAAACCATCGTAAATAATACCCCTTTATTTGCTTCACGCAAATGAAATACATTATTACACTTATGTTTGGTTGCAGCCTGCTGGCGCAACAAACAAACACCACACAAGACACACTCACCTTAAGTACTGTAACCCTATCAACGGTTACAGTTAGCGCCCTTCGGGCTAGTGAAGCCACGCCTATGGCGTTTACTAATATCTCTGCAAAGGAGCTGAACAAACAAAACTTAGGAAAAGACCTTCCTTTTTTGATCCGCTTTTTACCCAGTGTAGTAACTACTAGCGACGCAGGTGCTGGAGTTGGATATACTGGTATTAGAGTTCGAGGTAGCGACGCTACCAGAGTTAACGTTACCATTAACGGTATTGCTTATAACGATGCCGAATCCCACGGAACCTTTTGGGTAAATCTTTCTGATTTCGCCTCTTCTGTTTCCGACTTGCAACTCCAACGTGGCGTAGGTACATCCACCAATGGTGCTGCTGCTTTTGGCGCCAGTATTAATATCAACACCACCGAGCCATCAGAGGATGTGTATGCTTTGTTGTCTTCTAGCGCTGGTAGCTTTAATACCTTTAAGAACACAATTAAATTCTCAACGGGATTATCTGAAAGTGGCTTTGAGTTAAGCGGACGCCTATCGCGCATAACTTCCGATGGCTATATTGATCGCGCATTATCTAACCTTAAAGGCTATTTCTTACAAGGAACTTATAACAGTGTCAATACTAAAATCAAAGCCTTGACCTTTGGCGGTCATGAGCGCACTTACCAAGCGTGGTATGGGATTGATCAGGATGTTTTGAAAGAGAACAGAACGTATAACCCAGCTGGAGAACAGTATGACGAATCAGGCGTATTAGAAGGCTATTACAATGATCAAGTTGATAATTACAATCAAGATCACACCCAATTGTATATCGAACAGCGTCTAAGCAACTCCAGTAGGTTGTCACTTGGGCTGAACTATACCCATGGCTATGGTTATTACCAAGAGTTTTACGATTTGTGGTATGATCAAAACGTAAGTTTTGGAGGAGATACAGCTTACGACTATTTAAAATTACAGCCACGTATAATCAATGGACAAAGTATTACAGCCACTGAAAATGCAGTGCGCAAATGGTTAGACAACGATTTTTATGCAGCCAATCTGCAGTATCATTATAAAAAAGGCAAGCACAACATAAGCGCAGGTGCTTATTATAGTTCTTATGTAGGATTACACTTTGGCGCACTTATGTGGGCCAATAATGCTGATGTGAATCCAGGTCATCGTTTTTATGAAAATACAGGAAAGAAAAAAGACGGCAATATTTTTTACAAGTGGGATGTATCCCTTGATGAAAAATGGCATTTATATGCCGATGCACAACTTCGTTGGATAGACTACAAGGTTAGTGGTGAAGTCTCAGGACCTGAACGTTTTGCCGTAAACGACATCCATACGTTTTTTAACCCTAAAGCAGGCCTGTTGTACAAGCCCAATACCAACAACCAGTTTTATATCTCTTTTGCCAAGGCACATAAAGAGGCAAACCGCACTGATTTTGAAAATGGAAGCCCTGTTCCTGAGGTATTAGACGATTTAGAATTGGGATGGCGCTGGAAAACAGACGATGCCTTTTTAAACACAAATATTTATTTTATGAGTTACAAGAACCAGTTGGTCCTTACGGGAGCCATTGACCAAGTGGGCGCATCTATACGTGCCAATTCTGGAGACAGCTACCGACGCGGCATTGAGCTAGAGGGCGGATGGCATATTACCTCCAATTTAAATTGGCAAGCCAATGTGACATGGAGTAAAAACAGAAATAAGGACAAGTACTTTAAACGGGATGGCGTTTTACAGTCATTGGGGGATACGCATTTGGCATTTTCTCCTTCGATGGTTGCTTCACAGCAATTGACATACACAGCAAACAATTGGTCTGTTTCGTTTGTGAGTAAGTATGTGGGAGAACAGTACATGGGAAATATAGATGCAGAACTCTCTAATTTGGAAAGTTATTTGATAAATGACATTCAACTTCAGGCTCGGCTGCTACATAATGAAGGAGGACCTAGCCTAAATCTAAACGTGCATTTGCACAATATTTTTGATGAATTGATAAGCTCAAACGGGTATTTCTATACCTACGACGATGATTATTCTGTGCCAAATGTTGTGACTACTATTGAAGGGGTAGGGTATTATCCACAGGCAGGCCGCCATTTTATGGCAGGACTTACATTACAGTTCTAATTGTATATGCGCACAGCAGCACCACTCTGCTGCACTTTATAAAATAGTAAGCTATAGGTAGCCCCTTCTGTAAGGGGTTGGCCTGTAGCCAAACTATACTGATAGTCTTCGCAGGCACAAGAAGCAGTTGGACTAACTAAATCATCAGTTTGTAAGGTAGAACAGCTTTTAAGTTCGTGATTGGGGCAGCTGGCTTCCCAAGCCATAATGGTATTCCCGTTTAAGTTATAAAGCAGTAGTCCTCTAATACCGCCATTAGGCCAATACATGCTACCTCCCGCATAACTTAGATTGTTAAAAGCTGGTAATGCCAAATTGATATTTTGATCAAAACGTGTTTCGTACAAATACGGATTACGTTCTACAGCTGTTTTTGAGCAGCTGGAAAACACCAAAAAAGCAATAAGTACTAGGTGTTTCATTCGAAGATTATTCAAAATTGAGGAAAATTGTATATTTGTCCAAATCCCTTACGAATAAAGGGATTTTTTAACTTTACCCCAAAATGAGTACAGTTTCATATTATACTGCCGAAGGGCTAAAAAAATTGCGAGAGGAGTTAAATCACCTCAAGGACGTAGAACGTCCTCGCGCTTCACAAGCAATTGGTGAGGCTCGAGACAAGGGTGACTTGAGTGAAAACGCCGAATATGATGCTGCAAAGGAGGCACAGGGCATGTTGGAGATGAAAATTGCCAAGATGGAAGAAACGCTTGCTAACGCTCGTGTTATTGATGAGTCCCAGTTGGATGTATCTAAAGTATTGGTACTTTCAAAAGTGCGCATAAAGAATCTTGCCAACAACATGGAGATGAACTATACCCTTGTTGCTGAAAGCGAAGCCGATCTTAATTCTGGCAAAATATCTGTAAGCTCTCCAATTGGTAGAGGTCTGTTGGGTAAAGAAGTGGGCGATATCGCAGAGGTCTCAGTACCTAACGGTAAAATCCAATTTGAGATTTTATTTATAACCCGCTAATGCCGTCTTTATTCAGTCGTATAATTGATCGTGAACTTCCTGCCTACATAGTAGCTGAGGATGAACAACACATTGCCTTTTTAGACATTAACCCAAATGCCTTGGGGCACACGCTTTGTGTGCCAAAAAAAGAGGTTGATAAGCTTTTCGATTTAAGCGCTACTGCGTACCAAGACCTGATGATGTTTAGCCGTGGTGTGGCTGCTGCACTCAAGCAAGTGGTTTCATGTAAACGCATAGGGCTAACGGTAATTGGCCTAGAAGTCCCCCATGTTCACGTGCATTTGATTCCTTTAAATGCTATGGAAGATGCCACATTTAAAAAGAAGGTTACACTTTCAAAAGAAGAGATGCAGAATTTAACCCAACAAATTAGCGCTGCTTTTAAGCAATAGGTAATTGTATCTCAAAGCAAGTGCCTGATGTTGAACTGCTAATCAGCCTTAATTTTCCAACGTGGTATTGTGTTATAATACGTGTTGCTAGAGCAAGACCAAGACCCCACCCGCGTTTTTTTGTTGTTACGCCAGCTTCAAACACTTTACCCTGTAACTTCTTAGGAATGCCACTACCACTATCTCGAACGGATATAAGCGCTGTCTTGTCCCACGACAATTCAATTGTTATTTCTCCTTTTCCACGTATGGCATCTATGCTGTTTTTAATAAGGTTTTCCAAGACCCAACTCATAAGATCAGTATTGATGCTCACTTCTTTTTCTTCGCCAACCAATACCACCTCTAATAAGATATCTTTGGGCATTCGTATCTGCATATACTGTATAATGTCATGAATAACAGCACTTATTTTTGTTTTATTCCTGTTTGGGAGTGATCCAATTTTGGAAAAGCGCGCACTGATGGTTTCCAAGCGTGTTACGTCGCTTTTTATTTGGGTTAATATTTTTGGGTCTACATCTTCCTCTAAAATGGCTAGCCAGCCCAACAAAGACGATATGGGCGTTCCCAATTGGTGTGCAGTCTCTTTGGCCATACCGGTCCATAGCTTGTTCTCAACAGCTTGCCGATTGGTTTTATAGTAGGCATAAACCATGCCTCCTATAAATGCAACAATCAATAAAAAAGCAAAGGGATAATATTTCAATTGATAAATAAGGTTGGAACTCCCGTAATACATTCTTTGATACAAGCTGTCTTTGTATGTGATTTCTATAGGCGTATGCACTGCGCTAAATTCTTCTTTAAGTTTTTGCACATAGCCCAATGAGTCTTGGGTGAGTTTTCGTTGGTTGATATTGTTGGAAAACAACAACCTGTTTTGGTTGTCAACAACAATCATAGGTATGCTATTTTCTGAAGTTAGTATCTGAAAAGTGAGGGGTTCAATAGGATCGTTAAGATCTTTGTTGGAAGCCAGTTTTTGTTGTGCTAAACCCCATAGCTCCATCTGTTGTTTTTCATCCTGCTCGATACGCTTTATCAACTTATAGGTATTCCAAAGTGTTATGCCCGCAAAGCCAAGAGCCATTAAAAATCCTGCTAATCGGATAAGTCTTGGATAAGCCGTTAATATATTAGCACTCATGTGCACGAATATAGTGTAATTTCAACATTTAGATTAGCATCAAATTGAGTAGATTTGTAACAACAATATTAACCGAAGCATGGAAATTACTGGAAAAATCAAACAAATTGACGAGACAAAAGAATATGGATCTAATGGATTTCAAAAACGCGAACTGGTTATAACAACTGAAGAGCAATATCCACAGCATATTTTGATTGAATTTGTGCAAGATAAGTGTAGCATACTCAATGCATATAATGTAGGTCAGCGCATAAAAGTAGGTATTAATATTCGTGGCCGCGAGTGGCAAAGTCCACAGGGCGAAGTCAAATATTTTAATTCTATTCAAGGGTGGCGTATAGATGCTATTGATGAGGTTCCGGCACCACCACCAGCTGCACCACCATTTGAAACCATGCCTGAAACAGATAACGAGACGCCAGACGATCTGCCTTTCTAACTGGGACATGTACCATCTTTCTGAAGCGTTGCGTTTTCCTTCACCTCATTTGGCAACGGAAGAGGGGATAGTCGCTGTTGGTGGCGACTTACGCCCAGAACGTGTGTTATTGGCCTATCAAAAAGGTATTTTCCCTTGGTTTGAAAAGGATGATTTTTTGATTTGGTGGAGTCCTGACCCAAGAATGGTGCTCTTTCCTGACCAATTGAAAATTTCGAAAAGCATGCGCACGTTTATGCGCAAAAATACCTATGAAATTACTTTTGACAAGGCTTTTAATGAGGTCGTAAAGGCTTGTGCCCGTGTTAAGCGCTTTGGACAAACAGGTACGTGGATTACAACAGGACTTATGGAAGTTTATGAAACATTACACGAGCAAGGTCACGCACATTCTGTTGAAGTTTGGGACGGTCCAGAGCTTGTTGGCGGGCTCTATGGCATTGATATTGGACAGGTATTTTGTGGTGAAAGTATGTTTTCCAAATCCAGTAATTCTAGCAAGCTGGCCTTGATTTATCTCGTACGAGAGCTTAAAAAAAACAACTATAAGCTTATTGATTGTCAGGTGCCTACGGCACATTTGGCTAGTATGGGTGCGTCTCCTATTTCTCGAAAAGAATTCCTCAGATACTTAGATTAGACACCTCATTGTGTCTAAAGCAATCTACTACTTGATCGTTATCCATACCATCAGCTTGCATATGGGCTTACATGGTAATCTTTCCTATATATTTAAATCCCCGCTTTTTTAAATCATGGCTCATTTGTGTAGCAAGCAAGGTGGTCTGGGGCAGTTCTTATGTTTTGGTGGAGGAGTTTTAAATTTGCACACTGTTTCTGTAGCTCCAAATGAAATCACTAAAACAACCTACATCCTTTTGAATTTGAATAAATGATCTTACATTTGAAATGGCTGAATTGATCTTTTCTCTGTTACGGATGATGCCCTTATCGTGCATTAGCTCGTCTATGTCTTAGGCTGTCATTTGGGCAATGCGCGTCACGTCAAATTCATAAAAAACTTTGCGAAAGTTATCTCGTTTCTTTAAGACTGCCCACCAAGATAAGCCCGCTTGAAAGGTTTCAAGTAGCAGGGCTTTAAACAATGTTATATCATCATATATCGGAACACCTCATTCGGTGTCATGATAGTCAATGTATGTTGGGTTTGCCAAACACCAGTCACAGCGATACGCTTCCATGGTCAGGATTTTGCATCTAGGCTATGTAAAAATGCATCAAGTGTCAAGGCATCTGACAGTTGGTAGCTGCTTATGGCAGTTCTTTTTAATGAGGTAAGATGTGCTCCACAGCCAAGTTTTTGTCCAAAATCATGAGCTAGTGAGCGAATATAAGTTCCCTTACTACAGCTTACATAAAAGCTGAGATCTGGCAGATTGATTTCGGATAATTTAAAATCGATTATCTGCACTTCTCTAGAGGGAATTTCAGTTGTTATTCCAGCTCTGGCCAACGTATATAATCGTTCTCCGTTTTTTTTAATGGCCGAGTGTAAAGGTGGCTTTTGTTCAATATTCCCCAAAAAACCAGCACGCACCTCTTCTAGTATTTCAGCAGTGATATGGTTTGTTGGTTTAGGTTCACTAATGCTAGTTTCCAAATCATACGATGGTGTTGTAGCCCCCAAACGGAAGCTCCCTGTATAGGTTTTGTGCATCCCCATGTATTGCCCAATTTGTTTGGTCATACGACCTGTGCATATCAGCATTAGTCCTGTAGCTAACGGATCTAGGGTTCCAGCATGTCCAACCTTGATTTTTTTAATGTCAAATTCTTTGCGAATGGCCCATCGAATTTTGTTTACCACTTGAAATGAAGTCCACCCAAGGGGCTTGTCAATGAGCAAAAGCTGGCCTTCTAAAAATCCTTCTTTTGTGCGTATTATATCCATGCAACTAGAGATGCGGTTAAGCCAACTACGAGACAGTATATAGCAAAATAACGCAGCTTACTGCGCTTAACAAGTGCAATCATCCACGTACAAGCCAAAATACCTGAGGCTAAAGCAGCAAAAAACCCTGCACTCATGGGCAGAAGGTCAAAAGCAATGGTTGCAGTTGCACATTGATCCAAAATCGATTTGGCCATGCTACCTAAAATAAGTGGGATTACCATTAAAAACGAAAAGCGTGCTGCTTCAGTTCTGCTGATTCCTAGCAGTAATGCAAGGGCAATTGTGGTACCACTTCTTGAGATACCAGGGAGAATGGCAATTGCTTGCGCAACCCCAATAAGTAATGCGACTTTATAGCTGATGGGTTGCTTTTTATTGGAGGCCTTATCCGTAAAAAACAGCAAAGCCGCTGTCAAACACAGCATGACGCCCACCAAAGCCAAGTTCGTACCAAAAAGGGCTGTAATTTGATATTCAAAGAACAAGCCTATCACCACTGCGGGAATCATAGATACCACTATGTATCCAACAAAGGCGCGGGTTTCAGGTTGCTCTTTTTTAAATATGCCCCTAATTATAGCTACAATATCTTTTCTAAAAACAATCATGGTTGCAATTGCAGTGGCTGCGTGCACTAGGATAGCAAATAGAAGATTTTCAGCGGGCAGTTGATCATTTCCGGTTATAGCTGTAAACAGCGCCAAATGACCACTTGATGAAACAGGCAAAAATTCGGTTAGTCCTTGAACAATCCCCAACAAAATGGCTTCCCAAAACCCCATTATTTCTTTTTAGTGGCTAAAATAGCCACCACCAAAACCGCAAATCCTGACAGTACCAGTGTGGGTGCTCCACGAATGCGCAATCGGCTATAGATTTCAGGATTAAACACATTGGGGTCATCACTTCCTCCGCCCGTCATCAATACAAAGCCTACTGTGATTAATACAATGCCTAAGCCCATAATGCGGTAGGCACGTTTTCCAAATAAAAACTCTTTTTCGTTTTTCATGTCAATATACGATGTCATAGGTTAATTTGAGGTGTCTTTGGGTTGCAAAAAAAGCACTTATGGCACTTATCAGAACCGAACAAAGTAAAATACCCCCAGACAATAATGCAATATTTTCTATGGATCCCCACCAATCAATATGAGGGATCAGGTTCACTAAAAAGCTTAAAAGGCCTGCAAAGCCCGCCAAGGCAAGTGCCGCACTGATGACACCCAAAAGCATATAGCGCCATAAAAATGGCCGTCGAATAAATCTTTTCCTTGCACCAACCAATAACATGGTTTGAATGACCAATCGCTTGCTGTAAATTGATAATTTAATGGAGTGGTTGATGAGCAATAAGGCAATGGCGACAAAGACAGAACTACAAATCAACAGCCAAAAACCAAAGCGCTCAATGTTCTGGTTGAGCAAAACAATTAGCGGCCTGTCGTAGAGTACTTCAGAAATAAAGGGCTTTTGCTCCATGACGTCACTTAGACTATCTAAAACTTCTGTTGTGACAAATTCGGCCTTAAGCCCAATATCCAAGGCATCTTGTAAGGGGTTATAGCCTAGGAAGTTCATAAAATCTTCACCAATACTGGCACTGTGCTCTGCGGCGGCAGTTTCTTTTGATACAAAGCGAACCGACTTGGTGAAAGGCGCCAATCGCATGGTGGTTGTCAGTTGTTCGCGTTCCATTTCTTTGGTTTCGTGATCCAAAAAAACGGTCATAGCCACCTGCTCTTTAAAATAATTGGCAATGGACTGGCTGTTGAGCAGCACAAAACCCAAAACGCTCAAGACAAAAAGTACCAAAGCAGTACTGCTTACTACAGAAAGATAAGAAGTTAAAAGACGGCGTTTGTAAATACGAGTTGCAGACATAGTTGTTCTATGCCATAAAAATAGAAAATATGACGGAACAAATCTTGGTCTAATCAATAAAGCTCGTGTTTAAAATGTTATTTTTGTCGCTTAATTGTGCATATGGGGTATCCTTTTCAAGAGATAGAAGAAAAATGGCAAGCGATTTGGGCGTCAAAAGAAACCTATAAAGTTGTACAACCGTCCGACAAGCCTAAGTATTATGTGCTTGATATGTTTCCCTATCCATCCGGCGCAGGTCTTCACGTTGGACACCCTTTAGGGTATATTGCAAGTGACATAGTGGCCCGTTATAAACGTCATAGCGGTTTTAATGTGCTGCACCCACAAGGCTATGATTCGTTCGGATTACCCGCAGAACAATACGCCATACAAACAGGTCAACATCCAGCCATTACAACGGAAACCAATATCAAGCGCTATCGAGAACAGCTTGATCGTATGGGCTTTTCTTTTGATTGGTCGCGAGAGGTGCGTACTTCCGATCCTTCTTATTATCGTTGGACACAATGGATTTTTTCTTTGCTTTTTGATGCTTGGTATGATAAAAGTCAGGATAAAGCTCGTGAAATAGTTACGCTTGTTGCACATCTTGAAAAGTATGGAACTAAAAATTTAAATGCTGTTTGTGATAAGGACACACCATCACTAACGGCCGCTGCATGGCAGCAAATGGACAGCCTTGCGCAGGAGCAATTCCTGTTGTATTATCGACTAACTTATTTGGCAGAAACAGATGTGAATTGGTGCCCTGCTTTGGGTACTGTTCTTGCCAATGACGAGGTCGTTCAAGGGGTTTCTGAACGAGGCGGACACCCTGTGGAGCGCAAGAAAATGAAGCAGTGGAGTATGCGTATTTTTGCATATGCCAACCGATTGCTTGAGGGACTGAACGAAATTGATTGGCCCGAACCACTCAAAGAAATGCAACGAAATTGGATTGGTAAATCCGTGGGTGTAAGTGTTCGTTTTCCAATTGAAAATAGCAACCACCAAATAGAAGTATTTACCACCAGAGCTGATACTCTTTTTGGGGTTACATTTTTGACTTTGGCTCCAGAACACGAATGGGTAGCTGAAATTACTTCTGATGGACAACGCGACGCAGTTGCCGCTTATGTTGCGCAAACAGCCCAACGCAGCGAGCGAGTTCGTATGAGCGATGTTTCATGTATAAGTGGCGTATTCACAGGCGCTTATGCCATTCATCCCATTACCAACGAAAAAGTACCCATTTGGATAGGAGATTATGTTTTGGCCGGTTATGGTACAGGAGCCGTTATGGCAGTGCCTTGTGGTGATCAGCGAGACTTTGATTTTGCTACGCATTTCAAGCTGCCAATAAAGAATATTTTTAAAGATGTTGATGTTTCACAAGCTGCTTTTTCTGATAAAGAAAAAACCGTGATCGCAAACTCAGATTTTCTCGACGGACTTTCATATGTCGATGCTACTCAAAAAATTATTCAGCATTTAGGTGCAACAGGTATGGGCGAAGGTGCTACTACCTATCGCTTGCGTGACGCAGTTTTCAGTAGACAGCGGTATTGGGGCGAACCTATTCCTGTATATTTTGTTGCGGGTCTTCCAAGGCTTATTCCAGAAAAGTGTCTACCGTTAGAACTGCCAGAAGTTTCAAAATATTTACCCACTTCAGATGGTGCGCCACCGCTAGGCAATGCCACACACTGGGCGTGGGATATAAAGCAAAACAAGGTGGTTTCTAACGACTTAATTGATAATGAAGATATATTCCCTTTGGAACAGAACACCATGCCAGGTTGGGCGGGTAGCTCTTGGTATTTTAACCGCTATATGGATGCTCAAAATACCGAGGCTTATGCAAGTCCAGCTGCTTTGCATTATTGGAAAGAAGTAGATCTTTATTTGGGTGGAAGCGAGCATGCTACAGGCCACTTACTTTACTCGAGATTTTGGCAGTATTTTATGTATGACTTGGGGCTAGTTCCCGTAAAAAACTTTGCAAAGAAACTTATCAATCAAGGGATGATATTGGGTGAAAGCGCTTTTGTCTATCGCCTTACCGATACCCAAACATATCTTTCTAAGGGACTTTGTAAGGGACAGAAGGTAGTTCCTGTTCATGTAGATGTTTCTTTGGTGTCACCTCAGAATGAATTGAATATTGAGGAAGTAAAAAAATGGCAACCCCATTTTGCTGACGCTACATTTGAATTGGAAGATGGCAAGTACATTGTTGGGCGTGAGGTTGAGAAAATGTCGAAGTCTAAGTACAATGTAGTCAATCCAGATGCTATTTGCGATCAATATGGAGCTGATACCTTGCGCATGTATGAAATGTTTTTAGGCCCCATAGAACAGGCCAAACCTTGGAATACAGCAGGTATTTCAGGCGTCAGTAGTTTCTTAAACAAGTTTTGGCGATTATTTCACCAATCGGATTCCTTTGGGGTAAGTGAAGAGAAGCCTTCAAAAGCATCGCTAAAAACTCTGCACAAGACCATTGAAAAAGTGACTCAAGATATTGAAGCTTTTTCTTTGAACACCTCGGTTAGCGCATTTATGATTGCAACCAACGAACTTACTGCTGCAAAGTGTAATCAGCGTGAAATTCTAGAGCCATTGACCATTCTTCTTGCACCATTTGCGCCACATATTTGTGAGGAGCTATGGGCATTATTGGGGCACTCAACGTCTATTACAACGGCTGTATTTCCTGTAGCAAACCCTAGCTACCTTAAAGATGATAGCAAGGAATATCCAATAAGCTTTAATGGAAAAATGCGCTTTACACTCGCTTTAGGTACGGATTTGAGTAAGGAAGAAATTGAAGCTGCTGTGCTGCAAAACGACCGCACCCAATCCTATTTAGATGGGAAAGCACATAAAAAGGTAATTGTGGTTCCGAATAAGATTGTGAATATTGTTATCTAGCATGATACATCCAGAATACATAGGCTTTATTGCAGCTACTCTTACTACATCTGCTTTTTTGCCACAAGCATTTAAAATATGGAAATCTAAAACAGCTGACGGTTTGTCACTCAGCATGTATCTAGTTATGGGTACTGGTACCTTGAGTTGGCTGGTGTATGGTATATTGATTGAAAGTCCTTCTGTAATTGTTGCCAACTGTATTTCTTTTTCTATTATTTTATTTATTATTACCTTTATAATACGCTCAAAAAAGTAGCATGGTATTGTTTTTGTCATGTAAACATTAAAAAATAGTTATGATAGAATATTATATAATAATTGCCTTATTTGCTGGTGCTAGCATGTGGGTTCAAGGCAAATTGAAGTCAAAGTTTAAGAAATACAGTAAAGTACATTTAAGTAACCAAATGTCTGGTAAGGAAATAGCCGAAAAAATGTTGGCTGACCATGGGATTCGCAATGTTAACGTTACCGCTGTCCAGGGTAGGCTAACAGATCACTATAATCCTAAAACGAAGACGGTAAACCTAAGTGAGAGTGTATATCATGAAAGAAATGCTGCTGCTGCTGCTGTGGCTGCTCATGAATGTGGTCATGCCGTGCAACACGCCCAAAGCTATGATTGGTTGCAGTTTCGTTCGCTTTTGGTCCCTGTTTTAAGCGTGGCTTCACGAATGTCTATGTACATTATTTTTGGCGGATTTTTCTTAGGCCTTGGTTCTGCAATGGGTTATAATTTAGCTGTTGCAGGTGTGGTGCTGTTTGGCGTGGGCACTTTGTTTAGCTTTGTTACACTGCCAGTTGAGTATGACGCAAGTAAGCGTGCATTGGCATGGTTGCAACGCAAAAATATGGTCAATCAATGCGAATATGCCATGTCAAAAGATGCCTTAAATTGGGCAGCAAGAACCTACGTTGTTGCTGCAATAGGTTCACTAGCTACCCTTGTTTATTTTGCTCTCAGTGTGGCAAGTGGTTCTAGGCGTTAAATGCTGATTTGACGGTCAATTTGATGATGTAAAGAGATAAAGGTTTCTGTTCTTGAAACCCCCTCAATTGATTGAATCTTATGATTGAGTAACTGCATTAAATGTTCGTTATTTTTACATAAAATCTTAATTAAAATGCTCCAGTTTCCCGTGGTATAGTGGCATTCTACAACTTCAGTGATTTTCTTCAATTGCGCTACTGCTTCTGGGTTTCGCATGGCTTTGTCCAAATAGACCCCAATGTAGGCTGTTGTGCTATAACCAAGGGATGCAGGATTTAGTTTCAAATAGCTTCCCGTAATCAGTTTGGCATCTTCTAATTTTTTGATTCGTTGGTGTACGGCCGAACCAGATAGATCAAGTTGTCTTGCTATTTCTTGTACGGGCGTCCTGGCGTTTTCCATCAACACCCGTAATATAGCTTTGTCTATACCGTCTAACGAAATGTGTTTGTCTTCTTTTTTCAATACCTTTATATTGGGACTATAAATCTAGTAAACTATTTTAGAAGAAAATCAACATGAAATATAAACTGTTACAAATTTTTGGAGTGCTTTTTTGTGGAAGCGCTGTTGTCCTTGGTGCTTTTACCGCACATTTATTATCGGATATGCTGTCTGCAGATGCCCTTCAATCTTTTGAGGTGGGCGTGCGTTATCAGTTTTATCATGGACTGGCATTGCTTTTTTTGAGTTTATCTCCTGATTCAAAAAAGTTCATGTCGAGAACTGCACTACTCTTAATAATTGGCACCCTGCTATTTTCTAGCTCTATTTATTTGTTATCATTGTCAACCATGTATGGTGACACGGGGCTGCCAGCTCTTCTAGGCCCAGTAACCCCAATAGGTGGGTTGTTGATTATTCTAGGGTGGGTAAATTTACTTGTAGGGTATATAAGGGCTTAAACTAGCGCTTATTAGCCTTTACTATATAATCGTCTAAGGCTTTAGTCATAGATGGATTTTCGGCTGTAGGAGCCAAGATATCTATACGCAAATTTTTATCCAAAGCTGCTTTTTTTGTTGAAGTTCCAAACACTGCTATACGAGTTTCATTTTGCTCAAAATTACCAAAATTATGAAACAATGATTCTATTCCAGAGGGACTAAAAAACACTAAAATATCGTAATAAACGTTTCGTAAATCAGACAAATCACTGATGACTGTTTTGTAAAAAACACCTTTCGTCCAGTTGATGCCCGTGGCATCTAGCTTTTCAGAAATGCTAGGTTTAAGCCTATCAGAACAGGGAAGAAGAAATGATTCATATTTGAATTTAACAACCTCATTTAACAGCTCCTCTAAGGTACGCTTTCCAACATAAATTTTGCGTTTTCGATACACGACATATTTCTGCAAATAGTAGGCAACCGCTTCAGATTGACAAAAATAGCGCATGGTACTAGGAACTGTAAAGCGTAATTCTTCAGCTAAACGAAAGAAATGGTCAACAGCATTCCGACTTGTAAAAATAATGGAGCTAAACTGAGTGATATCAATTTTTTGTAAGCGAACTTCTCTTGAAGACACTCCCTCAACGTGTATAAAGGGCCTAAAGTCTATGTTAACCTTACGTTTTTCAATAAGCTGGTTGTAGGGAGAATTTTCGATTGATGGAGCTGGTTGGGAAACCAAAATGGTCTTAACTTTTGCTGTTTTTGTCAAAACTTGAGTATGTGTAAAACTATCCATAAGGGGGCAATTTCAGAGGCGCAAATATACAAAATAATATAGACCGGCATAACGTTGAGATGCTTAAAATACAGTTTTATCAAATTGAGATGAATAGCCATGACAATTAACGAATAGCCTAAGGCAAAAACTATTGATGGTATTTCGCCAAATCCGCTGAAAGCCAAACCAAATAGTAAGCAGCCATAAAAAAAGGTTAATTTTTCTTTTTTTAAGGTGCGTATGTGAATTATCTTGAAAAACACTTCTTGCCTCCTAAAAAAAGACATAAAACCCCCCTCAAGAAATGTCTTCAATACCCAAAAAATCATAAAACCACCTCCATAATACAAGACTTCTTGGTCAAAGCTTGATATATGAAAGCTCTTGTTTTGAAACACCCGTACAACAAGACCAAATATCAGACTCCTCAAAACAAAAGTCAGTATTGAAACCATCTTTGATAAATTGAAAGGCTTATTAAGTTCTTCTATTTTTCCAATCTCAACCCAAAAACACATCATAGAATTTAGGCGCCAGGGATTGACAAGTTTAAGCGCAGATAGTAGCGTCAAAGCCAAAACCAAATAAAGTCCGTAATAGTGATCGCTAAGTTCTCGCAGTTCATACATACCACAAAAGTATCTAAATTTTTAAGGGTTATTCACTTATTTAAATGCGTATTTTAGCTGTATATGGATTTAACAGTTGTAGTCATCCCTACTTATAATGAGGCAGCGAACATTCAAGGTATCATACATGCTGTTATGGATTTGCCTGTCCCCTTAGATCTTCTGGTTGTTGATGACAACTCCCCCGATGGTACTGCTAATATTGTTCAGGGTTTACAGGAAACATTTCCCCAGCTTCATTTAGAAGTACGACAAAATAAAGAAGGACTCGGACCAGCTTATATTCATGGATTTAAGTGGGCTATGGATAAAGGCTATACCTATCTTTTTGAAATGGATGCAGATTTTTCTCATCCTCCCAAAGCACTTGCACCTATGCTCGCACTACTTGAAGCAAATAAGGCTGATGTAGTTATAGGTTCTAGGTACAAAACAGGAATACGTGTACGCAAATGGCCTTTGAGCAGAATTGTACTTTCTCTTGGCGCATCGCTATATGTTAGAATTATCACTGGTCTACCTGTTGCCGATCCTACGGCTGGATTTGTTGGGTATAAAATCAAAGCACTCTCATCAATTAAGTTAGATGATATCCGATTTAAAGGATATGCCTTTCAAATTGCACTTAAATTTTGGTTGTGGAAAAAAGACTTCCGAATTGTCGAATTCCCCATTACTTTTACCGACAGAGCCGCAGGGGATTCAAAAATGAATACTTCTATTATTAATGAGGCTATATTTGGTATTATAGGTATGAAATTGCGCAGTTTATTTAAAAAACAAACATGAGTAACATATTAATTAAGGGTGCAAAAGTGGTGAATGAGGGGCGAATAACATTGCTAGACGTGCTTATTGAAGGGGAGCGCATTGTAGCTATTGAGACCAATATGCCCGTAACTTCCGATATGGAAGTAATAGATGCGAGGGGTAAATTTTTGCTTCCAGGCTGCATAGACGATCAAGTTCATTTTCGTGAGCCTGGTCTAACGCATAAAGCCACCATAGGAACAGAATCAAAAGCCTGTTTGGCTGGAGGGATTACTTCTTTTCTAGAAATGCCTAACACCCATCCACAAACCACCACTGCTCAGGCCTATAACGATAAGCTAGACTTGGCTGCCAAAACCTCTTGGGTTAATTATGGCTTCTTGTTTGGTGGCACCAACGATAATCTTGAGGAAATAAAGGCAATTGACCTGAAAATGACACCTGGCTTAAAGCTATTTTTAGGGTCTTCGACCGGAAATATGCTAGTAGATGATCCCGATACCCTAAAAAAAATATTTTCAGTTTTTCAACTTCCTATTGCTGTGCACTGTGAAGACGAACAAACCGTTAGCGCAAATCTTGCTGAATATATTAATAGGTATGGCGATGATATTCCCATTGAACACCATCCAGACATTCGCTCTGCGGAGGCTTGTTATTTATCTTCTTCTAAGGCCATAGCATTGGCAAAAGAGACAGGCGCTAGGCTACATGTATTCCATTTGTCAACAGCAAGAGAAACGACATTATTCCAAAACGATGTGCCCTTAGCAAAAAAACAAATTACTTCTGAAGTGTGTATTCATCATTTGTGGTTTTCTGATGAAGATTATGCTCAAAAAGGGACCCACATCAAATGGAATCCCGCTGTTAAATCTGCAGCAGATAGAGCAAGACTTTGGGAGGCACTCAACGATGATCGCATAGACATTATTGCTACCGATCACGCGCCACATACCTTGGAAGAAAAAGATCAAGTTTACACAAAAGCGCCTTCCGGAGGACCAATGGTACAGCACGCGTTGGCTGTAATGCTAGAATGTGTGAACCAAGGTAAAATCACCCTCCAGAAAGTAGTAGAAAAGATGTGTCATAACCCGGCCATTTTATTTTCTATTAAAGAACGCGGCTACATAAAAACGGGTTACTATGCTGACTTGGTTCTTGTCGATTTAAATCAAGCACAAACCATAACGCGCGATAATCTTTTATACAAATGTGGTTGGTCTCCTTTAGAGGGAACAACATTACGAGGTGCTGTAACTCATACATTTCTCAATGGGACGCTAATGTATGCGCATGGAAATATAAAAGTAGCCAATCACGCCAAACCTTTAAGCTTTACGAGATGAGAATTTTTTATATATATGGTATTTCTCTATTTTTGACCGCTTGTGCGCAAGATAGGATTGCCAAACCCGACCCTTTAATGAGTGAAGAGCAACTCATTAATTTCCAGATTGACTTGGCATTGATTAACGCTGCTAATAATTTTCCTGAAGGATATTATGTTCCCTTAGATTCTTTGTACAGGTTTCACGGAATAGACAGCCTTACTTTTGTAAAGAACAACACCTATTACGCCTCAAAGTCGAAGCGATACACACGCATTTTTGAGGAGGTTGAATCCCGGTTAAAAACGATGCAAGAACAGGACTCAGTTGCCCCCCCCCAGCCCTTACTTGACAATAAATATTAGGCCCTGTCTTTCGGGTTCGTTAACATAGGTTTATATTTGCTAAAAATTAGTACATGGCATCATTTGTAGAAGAACTTACATGGCGCGGAATGGTGCACGACATCATGCCCAAAACCGATGCAACCCTAGCTAAGGGAATGACATCTGGATACATTGGGTTTGACCCAACGGCAGACTCGCTTCATATTGGCAGCTTAGTTCAGATCATGATTTTGATGCATTTTCAACGTTATGGCCATAAACCATACGCACTTGTGGGTGGCGCAACTGGTATGATTGGAGATCCATCCGGAAAATCTGCTGAACGGAACTTATTGGATAATAAAACTCTTGAGCACAACTGCAACGGTATTGAAAAACAGCTATCAAAATTTTTAGATTTTGACAGCAACAAGCCAAATAGCGCCGTAATGGTCAACAACCTGAATTGGATGGTTTCTTTTAAACTTATTGATTTTGCCCGTGAAATTGGCAAGCACCTGACGGTAAATTATATGATGGCAAAAGACTCTGTCAAAAAGCGCCTTGGAGCAGAGGCCAAAGAAGGAATGTCTTTTACAGAGTTTACGTATCAGCTTATTCAGGGCTATGATTTTCTTCACTTATACAAACACCACAACTGCTTACTCCAAATGGGTGGTAGCGATCAATGGGGAAATATTACTACGGGAACCGAACTTATTAGACGCAAGCTTTCTGGCAAAGCATATGCCCTTACCTGCCCGCTGATCACCAAATCGGATGGCAGCAAATTTGGAAAAACTGAAGGAGGTAATGTTTGGCTAGATCCAGAAAAAACATCCCCTTATAAGTTTTATCAATATTGGCTTAATGCTTCCGACGCAGATGCCGAAAAATACATCAAGATTTTTACTTTTCTTAACAAAGATGAAATAGACTCTTTAATTGCTGCGCATCGTGATGACCCTCACCAACGACTACTCCAGCGAAAACTGGCTCAAGAGGTTACTACTATGGTTCATTCCGCTGAAGATGTAGCACGGGTGGAGCAAGCGGCTCAACTTTTATTTGGTAAGGCCACGACAGACTCACTTAAAACATTAGAAGCCCAAACACTATTGGATATTTTTGAAGGCGTTCCTCAAGCTGAAGTAACAACTGAAAAATTAGCAGCCGATGGGCTTTCAATAACAGATGCATTAGCAGGAGAAACAGGCTTTTTAAAGTCCAATGGAGAAGCTCGTAGGGCACTAAAAGAAAATTCCATTTCCGTCAATAAAGAAAAGGTTACTGAGACAAAGCATATCACTGCTGCTGACCTTATTTGCGGGAATTATGTATTGTTACAACGCGGTAAGAAAAACTATTTTCTGCTTGTCGTTAAGCCATCATAAGCGAGCAGCCTCTAACATCTGAAGCATCATATCTGCCCAAAACTTCAAAAGTGCCATCCGCATGGCATTTTCCAAGGTCTTGTGTAGCCATAAAGGCACAAGAATATTTGTTGGATAAGTCAATAATATTAATGCCACCCGATCCTGTTTTGGATACTTTGTTTGGCTCGTGTATGTCCCGTATCAATACGCGCATACTTTTTGACGGACGAAACAACCCTTTTCCTTTCGAGTAGGCTTGTGAAAGCATTTCGGTCATGCCATATTCGCTGTGAATTTCTGAAACCCCAAAGCCTTTTTTAAGCAATTGGTGCAACTCCTCTCTTACGAGCTCTTTTCCTCTTCCTTTCATACCCCCTGTCTCCATTATGGTCGTATGTTGTAGTTGCATGGGATACTTTTCGCAAAAATCCAGTAACGCAAAGCTTACTCCAATTAAAATAGTTGGTTTTTGCAGCCTATCTAAGGCTCTCAAAGCCTTGTGTAGTGCTTCAAATTGATTGAGGTAGAATCCACTGAATTCTTGCTTTGCCTTACTGATTAAATCACGACACATATACAATAGCGAGGCATTGGGTCTTTCAATATAGCCTGGAAGTAGTGCCAAAATATGGTAGTCTTCTGGCTGACCATAAAACTGGGCAAATCCTTTTCGAAAACTAGCTTCATATTGCGACAATGATGCTACGTGGTGTTTGCTTGAAACACCTCCTGTACCCGAGCTTTCAAATACAAATGCATCTTCTTTTTTACAGCTTACACGGAGTGTTTTAAAAAAAGTAATAGGCAAAAAGGGAATCTGAAGCGCGCTTTTCACATCTGCCGGATTTACATTGGTCAAGTCACAAAAGGAACGATATACAGGGTTGTGCTCAAACTGGTATGTGAATAAGGACAATGCCTCTTTTTCAAACAGATTCATAATAGTCAAATGTATTGATGATTTTTTAAATCCGTTACTAATCGGAGCACTATAATTTTTTATATTTGGTTGAAAAATTATCGCATGAAAAAAAAGGATACGCGTATTTTGCTTGTTGATGACGAGCCAGATATTTTAGAAATACTCGATTATAATATTTCTGGGGAAGGTTATCAAGTTAAAAGGGCAAAGAATGGGTTGGAGACCTTAGAAAAAGCCAATAAATGGAAGCCTCATTTGATTTTATTAGATGTGATGATGCCCGAAATGGATGGTATTGAAGCCTGTGAACAACTTCGCAAAAACACGAGTCTCTCAGAAGTAGTCATTGTTTTTTTAACAGCGCGAAGTGAAGATTATTCCCAAGTTGCTGGTCTTGAGGCAGGGGCAGATGACTATATAACAAAACCGATTAAGCCAAAAGTACTTTTAAGCAAAATCAAAGCAATCCTACGCCGATTCAAAGGCCCAAGTTCAAAAAGCTCTTTTGAAGTTGGAGATTTGGTGGTTAATAGAGAAGAATACGTGGTATCCTATAAAGGCTTAGAACTCAATTTGCCTCGAAAGGAGTTTGAATTATTGTCCTTGCTGGCATCTAAACCACAAAAAGTATTTGAACGCGGAGAAATTTTAGATAGGGTATGGGGGAATGAAGTAATTGTTGGGGGCAGAACCATTGATGTACATATTCGTAAGTTACGAGAAAAAATAGGAGATAAACACTTCAAAACAGTCAAAGGCGTTGGGTATAAATACGTGAATTAATATGGCCAAGAGACCGATAAAGTCTTATCGATTTTCACTTATTACATCGTTATTAATAACGGATATTGTCCTGTTGCTAACCTTGGGTTTTGCCTATACTTTTATTGATACAATCCTTTTTAGTATAAACAAAACACTAGTGCTTATAGGCTGTGGTCTTATCATTTTTATGTCCGTATTTTTTGTTCTTAATTATAGGATTGAAAAATTCATATATAAAGGAATAAAACAATTGTATCAAGACCTAGAACCTGAGTTTAGAGGCGAAATACACGATATTCTCACTGGCGACAATATGGACTCCTTGCTAGAAAGCGTCAAAGAATTGGCATTAAAGCGTAGCGTTGAATTGAACAGCCTAAAAGATCAAGCTTCTTTTCGACGTGAGTTTTTAGGAAATATTGCCCATGAGCTCAAAACACCTCTCTTTACGGTCCAAGGGTACATACTCACCCTTTTGGACGGAGCATATAAAGATACGGCGGTTAATGAAAAGTATTTGGAGCGGGCCAATAAAGGAGTAGAACGGCTTACATACATTGTCAAAGATTTAGACTTGCTTACCAAACTAGAAAAAGGGGACACCCAGTTAGAGTTAGAAAATTTTGATGTACTCGAAGTAATTCAAAGTGTTTTTGAATTATTAGAAATGCAAGCTGTTAAATCCAGTATAAGCCTTGAGTTTGATCATAAATACACATCTGCTATTGGGGTATATGCCGACAGAGGGCGCGTGCAACAGGTTTTGACAAATCTTGTCATGAACTCAATTAAGTACGGTAAAAAGAAAGGTACGACCGAAGTAAGCGTACAGTCTGTAGCTGATGATAAAATAATGGTTCGTGTGCGCGACAATGGGGAAGGCATTGAGCAAGAGCATTTACCTCGTTTGTTTGAACGTTTTTATCGGGTTGATAAAAGTGGTAATCGCCGTAGGGGTGGGTCTGGCTTGGGCTTGGCCATTGTTAAGCACATCATTGAAGCGCATAGAGAACAGATTTTTGTCGAAAGCCAAGCAGAAATTGGCTCCGAGTTTTCATTTACTTTAGAAAAAGGGAGTATGACAGATGCAGCCTAAAATAACATTGTGGGAAGTAAAAATAAATTAAAGCGATTTAAAGAAAACGAATCATTTGAAAATGTGATTCAGCCTAGCCGAACAGTACTGCTTGAAGGCACTTTTCAACACAAGGGGAGTTGGGCTGCTTTTTTTAAAAATGACAACCCTATCGTAGTTGAGTTGGGTTGTGGCAAGGGGGAGTATGCCGTAGGCTTGGCTAGAAAAAACCCCAAACTAAATTATATTGGTATTGATATTAAGGGCGCGCGCTTTTGGCGAGGTGCCAAAACAGCCCTTGAAGAAGGGCTTGAAAATGTAGCATTTGTGCGCACGCAAATCGAACTTATTGAAGCGGTTTTTGCACAAGGCGAAGTAGCTGAGATTTGGATTACTTTTCCGGATCCACAGTACAAGTTTAGGCGCAAACACCACCGATTGATCAACCCAACGTTTTTACGTAGCTATCAACAAGTACTGCAGCCCGAAGGAGTTGTACATCTCAAAACAGATGCCGCTTTTTTACATGGCTATACGCTAGGTGTTTTAGACGGATGGGACATAAAACCACTAATGGCACATCACGACATCTATCAATATGTGCATGCCCCAGCAGATGTTATTGGCATTCAAACCTTTTACGAGCAACAGTATCGTGAGAAGGGCATTGCCATTACCTACCTAAAATTCTCCTTTCCTACTGATGCAGCAACAAAACGACTTTTTTGAACGCGTATATGAAGTAGTACGGCAAATACCTTATGGTAAGGTAACTACCTATGGAACTATCGCAAAATATTTAGGTGCTGCCAAAAGCGCGCGAACGGTTGGTTACGCCATGAATGCTGCTCATGCCAATCCCGATGTTCCTGCGCACCGTGTGGTGAATCGCATAGGAATGCTTACTGGGAAACATCATTTTTTCGGTATCAATACCATGCAGCAATTGTTAGAGGAAGAGGGCCATCTAATTGTCAAAGATCAAATCCAAAATTTCGATGTTGTTTTTTGGAACCCAAACACATAGCCCTAGTCTACACACGATATGTTATATTTGTAAACTTACTTA
>PKDQ01000024.1 GCA_002862645.1 Flavobacteriaceae bacterium
GGGATCGCCACCAATACCAATAGCGGTCGTGATGCCATATCCTTCTTTTACTACTTGGTCGGCAGCTTCGTAGGTTAGCGTTCCCGATTTAGAAACGATACCGACATTTCCCTTTTTAAAGACAAAACCGGGCATTATCCCTACTTTGGCTTCATCAGGCGAGATAACTCCTGGGCAGTTTGGACCTACCACACGGCAATCTTTACCTCGGACATATTCCATGGCTTTAGCCATATCATTTACCGGTATACCTTCTGTAATGGTGATGATAACTTTTATTCCTGATTCTGCAGCCTCCATAATGGCATCAGCAGCAAAGGCTGGTGGCACAAAAATGATGGAAGTATCTGCCTTAACTTCTTTAACAGCTTCTGCAACCGTATTAAAAACGGGTTTGTCCAAGTGTATTTGCCCCCCTTTTCCGGGTGTTACACCCCCTACGACATTGGTGCCGTAAGCAATCATTTGGCTTGCATGAAAAGTGCCTTCACTCCCTGTAAAGCCTTGTACAATAATATTTGAATTTTTGGTAACTAGTACGCTCATGTTATTCTTTTACACGTTCGATGTAGGTACCTTTCTCGGTATCTACTTTTATTTTGTCTCCCTCATTAATAAACAATGGAACATTGATTTTCGCCCCTGTTTCAGTAGTTGCGGGTTTTGTGGCGTTTGTTGCTGTATTTCCTTTAACACCGGGCTCTGTATGCGTAATTTCTAAAATTACACTGGCTGGCATATCAACCGAGAGCGGACTGTCATTTTCGGTATTTGTCATCACCGTGACAATTTCTCCTTCTTTCATCAATTTTGGTTGATCAAGAATGCTTTCTTGTAATTCAATTTGATTGTAATCTTCTGTGTTCATGAAGTGATATACATCACCAACTGCGTATAAAAACTGGTATTTGCGGGTTTCCACACGAACATCTTCAATTTTATGTCCAGCAGAAAAGGTATTGTCTATTACTTTTCCTGAAGTTACACTCTTGAGTTTTGTACGTACAAACGCAGGGCCTTTGCCAGGTTTGACGTGTAAAAATTCAATTATTTTAAAAATATCGTTATTGTAATGAATACAAAGTCCTTTTCGTATATTTGAAGTTGATGCCATAGTTAGTTTTGAATATATCCTTTCATAATACCGCGTTGTGATAGTCTGATGAACTGTAAAATATCATCTCGTTCTGTTGAAGCCTCCATTTCAGCTTCAATGATCTGTGTGGCTTGGGTATTGTTAAAATTATTTTGGTATAGAATGCGGTAAATGCTTTGAATCTCTTTGATTTTTTCTGAATCAAAGCCCCTACGTCTTAAGCCAACAGAATTGACGCCCGCATAAGAAAGCGGTTCACGTGCTGCTTTCACAAAAGGTGGAATATCCTTACGTACCAGCGAACCACCTGCTACAAACGCGTGATCGCCAATGGAACAAAATTGGTGTACTGCTGTCATTCCAGCTAAAATAACGTGACTGCCTACAGAAATATGCCCGGCAAGTGTGCTGTTGTTTGAAAAAATACAATAGTCACCAACAATACAGTCGTGTGCGATGTGAGAATAAGCCATAATCAGACAGTGTTTTCCGATTTTTGTCTTCGCTCTGGAAGTTGTGCCACGATTGATGGTTACACATTCCCTAATGGTGGTATTATCCCCAATTTCAGCCGTTGTTTTTTCGCCGTTAAACTTAAGGTCTTGCGGGACAGCACTGATTACAGAGCCCGGAAAAATATTACAATTTTTCCCTATTCGCGCACCTTCCATGATGGATACGTTTGGACCTATCCAAGTCCCTTCACCAATCACCACGTTTTTATCGATAGTGGTAAATGGCTCTATTACGACATTCTTTGCAATTTTCGCATCTGAATGTACGTATGCTAATGGTTGATTCATACTTTGACTTGATCTTTTCGTACAATTTGAGCCATCATTTCAGCCTCTGTTGTAACCCTGCCTCTTGAATACGCTACAGCCTGCATATGGCAAATACCCCTGCGTATGGGCGATAATAATTCCATTTTGAAAATAAGGGTATCTCCAGGAACAACTGGGTTCTTGAATTTTGCATTTTCAATTTTCATAAAAAATGTAAGGTAGTTTTCTGGGTCGGGTACGGTATTTAACACCAATACACCTCCCGCTTGTGCCATGGCTTCTATCTGAAGAACGCCTGGCATTACAGGTTGCCCCGGGAAGTGACCTGCAAAGTAGGGTTCGTTCATTGTGATGCTCTTCATTCCTACAATATGCGTGTCGCTCAATTCCAAAATCTTGTCTACCAACAAGAATGGAGAACGGTGTGGTAATACTTTCATAATGGCATTTACATCCATTAACGGCTCGGCGTTTAAATCAAAGTCAGGAACACGATTTCGTCTTTCTTGCTTGATGATTTTAGCGAGTTTTTTTGCAAAACTTGTATTGGTGCCATGACCCGGTTTATTAGCAATTACCTTACCTCTAATTCGACAACCCACTAATGCTAAATCACCAATTACGTCAAGTAACTTATGTCGTGCTGCCTCATTGGGATATTTTAATGTTAGGTTATCTAAAATGCCGTTGGGTTTGACAGATATACTTTTTCTGTTGAAAGCTTTACAAAGCTTGCGCATGGTTTCCTCAGAAAGCTCTTTGTCTACATATACAATGGCATTATTGAGGTCTCCACCTTTAATAAGCCCATTTTCAAGCAGCGACTCTATTTCGTGAAGAAAGCTAAAGGTGCGTGCGTTGGCAAACTCTTCCTTAAAATCACTGAGGTTTTTAAGGTTTGCATTTTGAGTTCCAAGGACTTTGGTGCCAAAGTCGACCATAGTGGTAACTTGATAGTTATTCGCTGGAATAACCGTTATTTCGCTTCCCGTTTCTTCGTCAACAAATGTGATGTTTTCACGAACGACATATTCATACCGCTCCGCATTTTGTTCTTCAATGCCAGCCTCAAGCAGGGCTTCAACAAAATGTATGGAAGAACCATCCATAATGGGTGGTTCAGGGGCATTTAGTTCAATTAAAACGTTATCTATTTCCAATCCTACCAATGCTGCTAAAACGTGTTCAGATGTTTGGATACTCACGCCATTCCGCTCTAGATTTGTACCTCTAGTAGTATTCACCACCAAGCTAGCATCGGCCTTTATGATGGGGGTTCCTTCAAGATCAACACGAGAAAAAGCATATCCGTGATTTGGGGGGGCAGGCTTGAATGTAAGTTTAACTTTTTTTCCAGTATGGATACCAACACCGTTTAACGAAACAGCATTGGAGATTGTTGTTTGTTTAGTCATGGTTAAGTTTCTTTTGTAGGGATTGTAAATCTTTAATATGCGTGTGTAAATTTCTAAAATGTACATACGATTTGTTAAAAGCTGTGTAATCAAAGGCTGGATAGCCCATAACCTTTGCATCATCTTTAAGATTTTTCAATATACCCGATTTGGCCTGAATGCCTACACGGTTTCCAATGGTCAAATGCCCACTGATTCCTACCTGTCCCCCAATTTGACAATGCGTACCTATTTTGGTTGAACCAGCAATGCCAGTTTGCGCTGCGATAACAGTATGATCACCTATTTCGACATTATGCCCTATTTGAATAAGGTTGTCCAGCTTTACGCCATTTCCAATTCGTGTTGATCCGAGAGTTGCACGGTCAATGTTGGTATTTGCACCCACATCAACGTTATTGCCAAGCACTACGTTGCCAGTTTGTGGAACCTTATCGTAAGAACCATTATCATTGGGCGCCCATCCAAAACCATCGGCACCTATAACCGCATTATTGTGAATAACACAATGACTACCGATTACGGTATCATCAAGAATACGGGCGCCAACATGAATAATGGTGTTATCGCCTATGCTGACATTTTTACCAATATACACTTGAGAATGAATTACACAGTTTTTTCCAAGAGTTGTATGTGCGTCTATGTGGGCATAATTACCGATAGAGATTCCATTAGAACAGGATGCATCATCGGAAATGTATGCCTTGTCAGAAACGCTTGGAGTAGGAACATGCTTAATTTCGTTGTAATGACTTAGTAGCTTTGAAAAGGCTTCATATGGGTCGCTTACACGAATGAGCGTAGTTTTGTATTCTTTATCTGCCACAAAGTCATCACTAACCAAGGTAATGGTAGCGGCTGTACTATATAAAAAAGAAGTGTATTTGGGATTGGCTAGGAAAGACAAACTTCCCGTTGTTCCTTCTTCAATTTTAGACAGCTTAGAAACCTCTGCTTTAGGGTTACCATCAACAGTTCCGGAAACTAGTTCCGCTATTTGTGTGGCATTAAATTTCATAGATGCAAAATTACGAAAAATATCCGTCTTACTTTGGGAATGCCAAGAAGTACTTGTAATCTTTTCTAGTAAGTATAGGGAAATGTGCGATTTCAGATGAAGCGTCAAATAACGTTAACGCACCATCGAGAGAACACAACTGGATAGGTTGTTCGTCTAAATTGTAGCCTTGTGTGCTTAGACTTCCTGAAAAAACAAAGTAATCGATTTCAGTTGCAGTCAAATGTAGCTTTTGCATAAAAGACTGTTGCTTGTCTTTCAGGTCCTCGGTGCTAAAAGCTTGGTTTGCAATCTGAATTTTAAGTAAATCACGGTTTAAGATCATGTTTGCCAGTGAGGCTAAAATGGCATCGTCGCAGTTGGATGCTGCCTTAAGTGTCACCCAAATATCGTTGTCGTCTAAATGACTAAAATGGGGGATTTTATCTTCTAATTCCGCCGTTTTATTGTTTACAAGACCTGCCAATGCTGCTGTAGCTAAAGAAGTTTTAATAGCTTTATCCAACTGGTCAAAACGCTTAAAAAATCGAATCAGTAATTCTTCTGCAACAAAACTTGTTTTGTGTAAATAAACCGACCAATACATCATGCGTCGCGCCAGTAAAAACTTTTCAATGGAGTGAATGGCCTTGGTAAAAAACACCAAGGTGTCGTCCTTAACTGTCATCATTGTAATCAACCGTTCAGAGTTGATGTTTCCTTCTGTTACACCAGAGTAAAAACTGTCACGCTTTAAATAATCCAATCTATCAAGATCGATATGTGAAGAAATGAGTTGGTTAAAAAATCCACGTGAGTAGTTGTTTGTAAACATTTGAATCGTTAAATCAAGTTTACCTTCAAATTCACGATTAATATCACGCATCAGCGCCAAAGATATTTTTTCGTGTGGCGTGTCAGGTAACAAGGCGTGTTCAAGTGCATGCGAAAAGGGACCGTGGCCAAGATCGTGTAAAAGTAATGCTGCATAAAGTGCTTCGGCTTCCCAATCCGTTATCTTAACTCCTTGTTTGCGAAGGCTTACAACGGCTTTAGTGGCCAAATGCATAGCACCTAGTGCGTGTTGAAAACGCGTATGCTCTGTTGATGGAAATACCAAAAAGGATAGGCCCATCTGTTTGATCCTACGCAAACGCTGTACGTATGGATGATTGATAAGTTTACCTATAAACGGAGTTGGGATTGTAATAAAACCGTAAATTGGGTCGTTGTATTGAGTGAGTTTCACTTTAAAAAATTACATCCAAAGATACATATATGCAGCCGATTGAACTTTTGTGGATTGATGATGAGATAGATTTGCTTCAAGCCCACATGATTTTCCTTAACCAAAAAGGGTACCATGTGACAAAAGCGCATAGTGGTCAAGACGCTTTGTTTCTCTTAAAAGAGACTAGCTTTAACATTGTATTATTGGATGAAAACATGCCCGGAATGTCTGGCATTGAAGTGTTGACGGCAATCAAACTAGACCATCCGCAGCTGCCCGTAATCATGATTACCAAGAGCGAAGAAGAGAATATCATGGATGAAGCTATTGGGGCTAAAATTGCCGACTACCTCATTAAGCCTGTTAACCCAAATCAAATTTTGCTCTCTCTAAAGAAGAATTTAGATGCCAGTAGACTCGTAACCGAAAAAACAATTGCTACCTATCAGCAGTCGTTTCGGCAACTAAGCACAGACGTAATGCAAGCAGAATCTCTTGGCTCGTGGAGTGATGTGTATCAAAAAATCTTGTATTGGGAAATGGAAATCGATAGTATTGATTCCCCAGAGCTCAAAGAAATATTTACCTATCAAAAAACAGAAGCAAATATTACTTTCTCACGATTTGTTGAGAAGCATTATGCCAACTTAATTTTTGATGAAGACGAAGAAAAACTTTTTTCAAATCAAGTTTTTGAGAAGTTGGTCGCGCCCAAACTAAACAACAAACCCACGCTATTGCTGATGATTGACAACCTGCGTTACGATCAGTTCATTGCTATATCCCCCATTATTGCGCCCTATTTCAAAGCAGAAATGGAAACATCTTATTTTAGCATACTTCCAACTGCAACACAGTATGCGCGGAATGCTTTTTTTGCTGGCCTCTTACCTAATGAAATGGAAGCGAAATATCCCCAATGGTGGAAAAATGATGTTGATGAAGGAGGTAAAAATATCCATGAGAATGAGTTTTTGGGTGCACAATTGGACCGCCTAGGGCTAAACCAAAAACACAGCTATACCAAAGTGAACAAGCCACTTGAAGCACGTAAGTTTTTAGATGCCTTCAGGACAAACCCTACAGATGGACTACAGGTAGTTGTTTACAATTTTGTCGACATGATTTCACATGCAAAAACAGAAATGGATGTGATTAAAGAATTGGCAAATTCTGACAAGGCGTATCGTTCACTCACAAAGAGTTGGTTCCAAAACAGCCTGTTGCTAGATATAATTAAAATGGCACAACAAAAAGGCTATCAACTTATCATTACTACAGATCACGGCACCATTAACGTGGAGCATCCTGCAAAAATTATTGGCGATCGTGAATCAAGTACTAACATCCGCTACAAGACAGGACGACGCCTTAAAACAGATGACAAGCACGTAATGATGGTTTCTGACCCTGAAAGTTTTGGTCTGCCCTCCATAAACATGAGCAGCTCTTTTGCTTTTGCCAAAGAAAACTATTACCTAATTTACCCAACCCGCTACCATCATTTTGTAAACTATTTCCGGAACACCTATCAACACGGTGGCATTTCATTGGAAGAGATGTGTATTCCGTTTGCGGTGTATTCTCCTAAGTAGCTTACTTTTGCGCTATGGTAAAGAAGTACGATTTAAATCAAATTGACGCAATCGCTGAATCGCTCGTTGCTGCATTTGAGCATAACATTATTTTACTCAAAGGAGATTTAGGCGCAGGCAAAACAACACTCGTGAACGCTATAGCCAAACAATTGGGGAGTAATGAAGAGGTGTCAAGTCCAACATTTGGAATAGTAAACGAGCTCAATATAGCAAATACTACGGCCTTTCATATGGATTTGTATCGTATAGAAAATTCAGATGAATTACAACAATTTGGATTTGATGAATACGTATACAACGGAGATTATTGCTTTATTGAATGGCCAGAAATAGCCATGACGTCAATAACACAGCCACACCACACCATAACATTGAAACATTTAAACAACAGCACTAGAAACATTTCATTTATATGAGCTTTATAAAAAGATTAGGATATTATTTAGGCGGTTTTTCGGTTGGCCTTATTTTTTTGTTTTTCTTCTTTAACGGTAAAAGAACACAGTGTAACTACAGCCCTTCAGCAAGGGTTAAAAGTGATATTCAAAAGAAAGCGTGGGTATTTGAAAAAGATTTCTACCCCATCCAAGACACCTTGCAATGGTTTGCTAAAACCACTGTAGATTTTAGCGAAAGCAACATTGGAACTGACTCTTGCAATATTTATGTTATGGAAATTGACGACAAAATATTTTCAGTCAAAAAATGTACGGATACGGCCTACTTTAGCCGTTAAGCTTACGTTTTTTTAGCTCTTTTTTTAACATCAAACATTCTTGTAATGTCTGAGATTTCATTGCGCTGTTTTCCAGCGCACGTCTTATCAAATACGGTACTGCCTGTTCTAAAGGTCCAAAGGGAACATACTTGAACACATTGGCATTTTGTTCTGCCAACGAGAAGGAAATATAGTCTCGCATCCCATACAGCTGACTAAACCAGAGGTTTGCATTCCCCAATGAAATATTGGCTTGCGAACAGTAGTCAACCACCCAATTGATGTTCGATTGATTGTGTGTAGCCACTATGCAGAAGTGTCTGTTTAGATTTTTTAAGGCATGTTGAAGGGCACCCTTGTATTGACTGTCCGTCTGATCTTTGGCATCACATACAGGAGAACTTATTTTTAATGCTGCTGCCCTACTGCGCTCCTTTTCCATATAAGCCCCTCTAACGAGTTTTACGCCCAACACATATCCCTTTTCATCAGCATCCTTTAAAAGACTCTTATAAAGAACGTTGCGGTCTTTTAAGTACAGTTGAATGGTTAGCGCAACAACAACTTTATCACTATTGTATTTTCTTAGCAAAGGGAGCACCAACATATCTACGCCATCTTGTATCCAGCTTTCTTCCGCATCAATCATCAATACAATAGCTGCTTGTTTCGCCGCTTTAGCCAACTGCTCAAAGCGCTGTTGCATGGCAGTCCAAATAAGCTGTTTACTAGGGCTCAGCTTATGTCCAGCAGCCTTTTTGTGAAACAGTTCAAAGGAGCCAATTGCACTCGGTTTTACTACTGCAAATGGGTAAGCGCTAGTTCTTTTAGCTGCTGCAATGGTTTCCAATACAACTGCAGTATTGTGTTCGTAATCAGCTGTTGATTTTGCGTGCTCGTTGGCATAGTCCAAGACGCTGAACACCTTGTGATCTGCTAGCTTTTCTGTTACAGCAGTACAAGAAGCAACATCTTTTCCTGCACAAAACTGCTCATATCCCGTAAAGCGAATAAGGAGTTTCATTGGGAAGCGAATATGTTGTAAGAAATGCCACAAGTATAAAGAAGTGCGCACAACAAAGCGCCTTGAAAGTAAACGAAACAAAAACAGTGAAGTCCTTAACTCTCGTGTAGATTTGTGTGGATATTGAGGCAATGTATTGTTCAAATAAAAATAATTTTAAATATCAACTGCCACTCAAAATTAGGAAAATAAACCAAAAAGGCAGTATTTTCGTAATCGATTATGGTTATCAAAACAAAACACAGTGAAGTTATTTTTGGCTCGGATTGCTGGAAAACTCTAAACCGCTGTGTTCATGCCAACAGCTATTCCACTGTTTTTGTATTGACAGACACCAACACTGGCTTGCATTGTTTGCCACAAGCAAACTCAAAGATTGAATTCGACTACCAGACACTTGACATGCAGGCAGGTGAAGAAAACAAACACATTCAGAGCTGTGTTTCGCTATGGAATAGTTTGTCTGAAATGGGTGCTGACAGAAGGAGTTTGCTTATCAATATTGGTGGTGGCGTGGTTACTGATTTAGGTGGATTTGTCGCTTGTACTTTCAAGCGTGGTATTGATTTTATAAACATCCCTACTTCTTTGCTTGCGATGGTAGACGCTTCTGTTGGAGGTAAAACAGGAATTGATTTGGGGGCACTTAAAAATCAAGTGGGTATTATTAAAGAACCTAGCATGGTGCTTGTGGATACCGATTTTTTGGATACCCTCCCCGATTCAGAATATCGAAGTGGCTATGCAGAAATGCTTAAGCACGGACTTATTCAGGAACCAGCTTATTTTGAAGCCTTAAGTGGTTTTTTGAGTAAAGCTGAAATACTACCCCACATACATCACTCTGTTGGCGTTAAGGCTAAGGTGGTTTCAGAAGATATTGACGAACAAGGGTTACGCAAGATTTTAAACTTTGGTCACACCCTAGGCCATGCGGTAGAATCTCACTTTTTAAACGCTACAGATAAAACCAGATTGCTACACGGCGAAGCCATTGCGATTGGCATGATACTAGAAGCTTTTTTATCTGTTAAAGCATTAGGTTTTCCACTAGAGTCAGCAGATAAAATCAAACATGTTTTTCAGGCTATATACCCTAAAGTGTACTTTGACAAGGACACGATTTCGGAAGTCATCAAAATGCTGATGCACGACAAGAAAAATGAAAATGGAAATGTGCTATTTGTTCTTTTAAAGGCTATAGGCGAACCTGTTTGGAATCAATCGGTTTCAGAAAAACACATCCTTGAAGCCTTTGATTTCTATCAGGCTTAAGCAGAGTTTCTACTTGCATTGATGTTTCCAAATAAGGAACGCGTTACCATTTTTTCCATTACATCATGCTCTTTTGCGCTAAGTTTACTCCGCTGAATCGTCAACAAGGCATACTGTTGTATGGTTAACAAGGGTTGCACAATCTCCTCACGTATGTGAATTGAAGCCTTTCCTTCGGGTTGGTCCTGCATGAGGTTGTCCATTTCCGTTAGCTTGAGAATATAGTCCTTAGAACGCAGATATTCCTCGTAAATCAACTTCCAAAAAGCTCCGTATTCAGGATCGTTCTCCATGTAGGCTGTTAGTTTGAAAAAAGATTTTTGCAAACTCATCATCGAGTTTGAAATCAAAGTTCTAAAGAATGCATTGTTGTTGTACAATTGCTTTGCTTTATCAAATTCTCCTGCCTTATCTAGACTTTCCAAAGCAGTACCCACACCAAAAAATCCAGGTACATTTTGCTTGAGCTGGCTCCAACTGCCCACAAACGGTATGGCACGAAGTGCAGCGAAGTCTAATGACTTGCTTGATTTGCGTTTCGATGGGCGTGATCCAATATTGGTTTTGGCGTAATATTGGAGTGTACTCATATGTTCCAAGTAAGGTAAAAACTTAGGGTGCGCTTTAAAGTCCTTATAGGTTTCGTAGCTAATTTCTGCTAGCTGCGTCATGGTTTTCCTGTCTTCTTCCTTTAAAACGGATGAATCCGAAGCAAACAATCGGTTGGATATACCAGAGCTCAGGAGTTGCTCTAAATTATAGCGACAGGTATCGAAAGTGCCAAAATTAGAACTGATGGTTTGTCCTTGTACGGTGAGCTGTATTTCGTCTGCTTCGACGCTGTTCCCCATGGATGCGTAAAACTGATGGGTATTACCACCGCCACGTGCTGGTGGACCACCTCGACCATCAAAAAAGGCAACATTGATCCCGTATTTTCGAGATATCGCCGTGAGTTCTTCTTTAGCTTTAAAAATACTCCAGTTGGCCATCAAGTAGCCCCCGTCTTTAGTTCCGTCAGAGAAACCTAGCATAATGGTTTGTTTGTCTCCCCGTCTTAACAAATGCTCACGATACACGGGGTTTCCGTAAACCTTATCCATTACAGCGACCGCTACTTCTAAATCAGGAATCGTTTCAAATAACGGGACAACATCCACATTAGGTGTTTCCCAGTCGCTCATGCGAATCATGGCAAAAACCTCAAATATATTTTGTGCAGTTTGATTATTACTGATAATATAACGATTACAACCGGCCTCACCATTGGTTTCTTGGATTTCACGCATCGCACGAATAGAACCAAGGGCTTTACATACAGTTTCGTCTTCAAAGCTGTCGGGATCCACATCACCAGTTAGTGAAGTTAGGAAGTAAATGCGCTGGGCTTCAGATGCATTTACATAATCAAAACTTGCATCGGTAACACCAGTCTTATTTGTTTGATCCAAGAGGCTTAAAAACGCATCGTGGTGTACGCGAGAGTCTTGTCTTATATCTAAACTAGCAAAGTGATAGCCAAAGACATTGACCTTTGCAATAAAGTCGCGCAATTCATTGGCAAATAAACCGTGATATTCTTCTTCAATTGTGACAAGAATGGATTGTAGGCTAGCTTTTAAGTCTTCTAGACTGATGGCTGGCGCTTTGTCCAATGCAAAAATGCTGTTATATAATTTTTTCTCAACCTCTAAAACGGCTTCTTCTACACCAGCAAAAGTCAATCTTCTGCGTAATTTCCGAATGTCTCGATAATAGTTCCGAATGATGCTACTTCGAAGTAATTGTGCCGTTTTTCGTGTAATTTCAGTAGTTACGAAAGGATTTCCATCACGGTCTCCACCTGGCCAGAAACCAAGTTTAACCGTTTTACCTGTCAAGGGCTCATCTTTGAAGATATGACGCTGCACATAGGCTTGAATTTCACCAATTGCCGGATAAAAAACATTCGAAAGGTACCATATCAAACTACGGGCCTCGTCTAGTGGTGTTGGTTTTTGCTTTTTAAAGAAGGGAGTTCTACCCAATTGCGCCAACAAAAGTTTGATTTCTTGTGAATCGTTTTTTTGTATGCATTTAACTAAATCTGTAATAATACCCAATACAGCTCCGGGATAGAACTGTGTGGGGTGTGCCGTGAGCACTGGTCGCACATTGATGTCCTGCAACAATGCCTTAAGCTCATTGGATTTCTGTTTAGATTGCGCTTCTTCCTTTAAGTTACGGAGTGTACCCACGCCACTCATGTTGTTGACCCGTGCAAATGCAGCATCTTCAACAGCATCGAAAAGCACCACACGTCTCTCAATAAATTGAATGAAGCGGAAGAGTAAGTCTATTTGTGTGTTTTTAGGGTAATCGGGAAAATAGCGCTCAAAAAAACCTTCAACGATAGTCTTGGGGTCTAACCCCTTTTTATAACCTTCAACGCATGAGTCGGCAAACAACGGCAACAGCGTTGCTGTATTTGTTATTTTGGAATAGGGTAAGGTCGAAAATATACTGTCGTATAATTTAAATTTAGAGAGAACGTTTTCTTCGTAACGTTCGAGTTTTGTGCGTGGGTTCACGAGTAAGTTTTAAAGTTCATTGAAAATAGTGTGCATCAATCTTTTTTTATCATTGATGCTCTCTTCTAGAGAAATCATGGTTTCTGTTCGTAAAATACCATCTATATCATCAATTTTAAAAATAATTTCCTTGGCATGCTCTGTAGTTTTTGCACGGACTTTACAGTAAATGTTAAACTTGCCTGTAGTGATGTGAGCAACCGTTACAAAGGGAATCTCGTGCAAACGTTCCAGAACGTATTTCGTTTGATGAGTTTTTTCTAGATAGATTCCTATATAGGCTATAAACGAGTAGCCCATTTTGTTGTAGTCCAATGTAAGCGAAGATCCTTTGATGATTCCAGCTTCTTCCATTTTTCTAACACGTACGTGTACTGTACCGGCAGAAATCAATAGTCTTTTGGCAATGTCAGTAAAAGGTGTACGCATATTGTCAATTAAAATATCAAGTATTTGATGATCAATTTCGTCTAGTTTGAATTTCAACATAATTATTTTTTTTGCAAAGAAAACAAAAAAACATTGAAAATTACGTTGCTAATTCGATAAATCAATGTGAATAATATGTTAAATCTAACATTTCTGACAGTTTTTTTATAATAGCGCTGTCATCTAAATCATCAAAACTGACGGCTTTAAACGTGTTTAAGTCAATGATTTTGTGAGCATTAAGCATAGCTAAATCACCCTTGCTGTGTAAAGTGGGCTCAAAGACTATTCTATTTGAAATTAATTTTTCTTCATACTGTATGGCCACGCTTGTATGGGTGTTGTGGTAGGGTACATGGTGTATTAAAACATCTACATAAGACTTTTTAACTTCTGGAATACTATTATAAATTGCAGGCTTAAATGAGTTGTTAGCTATACATTTCAAGGCCTCTACGACTGAAAAAGAAAACCACTTTCGTGTTGATTCCCTGTCGTAATCTTGCCCAGATTGTCCACACTCAAACAATATTGTCGGCGTTCCTTTAGCTTGAAAACAATCACCAACACAGTTAGGGTTGTAGGTGTCGTCATAACGGCCGACATGATTGGACAGGTGTTGTTGTAGGCTCTCGTTCATATATCCTATGATACTCATAGCTTGTTTACGGGCTTCGGTTATCGATTTGTCTGCATCTGCAGCTGGGGATAAATACGACAACATACAAGGCTCGCCATTAACGCCAAATAGGGTTCGCTGGTCGTGAAGATTAAAACAATAATCAGGTTGAAATACGTCGTATACTTCAAAAAGCGCATGGGTTTCAGGTTGTGAGTGTTGCACGGCATCTCTGTTCAAATCAACGCCATTGGCATTAACCCTAGTGTAAGAAGCTGCACCATCTGGATTTAGCATGGGAAGCAACTGGATGGTGAAAGGCGCCAAAAACGCAGCATTGTATTTAAGGAAATACATCACATCCATAATCCCTTTGGTACTTGTAGTTTCATTTCCATGCATTTGAGACCACATCAGTATCTTAATGGGACCATTACCTATTGTTAGGGCCTTGATAGGCAGTCCTTTAACGCTCGTGCCCACTTGCGTAAGGTCAAAGTCACTGAGCAAAGTTTCAATTTTTGAATATGTAAGGTAACGCCCCTTCAAAACTTGACTTTTAAGTAATGGCTGTTCCTGTAGAAATGAATTCATGTTTGCAAATGTAAACGCTTATTAGTTTCCAATTGTAAACAGCTGTAAATTATTATTGTAAACAAATGACCACTCAAAACGGGAATAATTGTTACAAAAGTAATTAATAGATTATAAATATCTTATAAATTACTGTAAACAAGTATTTTACATAAAAAATATAAAGTAACGCTTTGGCTTTTATAGGTCTTTATTATTTTATATATTTGAAAATATCATTAGAATAGTTTTAATATTTTACAATTGTAACCATGAGTATTGTTGATCGAATAAAGCAACTGATGCACGACAGCGAGCTAAGCGCAGCCGCCTTTGCCGATATTATTGGTGTGCAGCGATCTTCCATTTCGCACATCCTTTCTGAGCGCAATAAGCCTAGTTTAGACTTTATCCTTAAAATACTACAAGCCTACCCTAGCGTGTCCTCCGATTGGCTACTTAAAGGAATTGATTCCAAAAGCACGCCAACTCCCGGGATAATCCTAGATGAGAAGGCTTCAACTCCCTTAGAACCCGAAATAACAGCTGCTAGCCCTGAGTCAAAAAGCACACCCCACGCGCATATTAGCCACAAAAAAGCCAGCTCAAATGATGTTGAGTGCATAATTGTTTGTTATAAGGACGGTACTTCCAGTACCTACCTCAATATAAATTGATATTTTTGAAGCATGAGGAATGTTTTTATCACTACCCTGTTGCTTTTCTGTGTTTCTTGTTTCAATCCTGAGCGTAATTGCGTTGAATTTAAGACTGGAAAATTCAGTTTTACTTCCATAGTACTAGGCGATACACTTACCACAACCTTTGTCAGAACCGACAGCATTGAAGTAGATTATTACCTCAATCGTGTAGACAGCTCTAGTGTGCGTTGGCTTAATGACTGCGAGTGTATTGTGAAAAAACTACGTCCACTCATCTATCAAGACTCCAAATCTGTACATATGAAGATTTTGACCACTACTTCAGATACCTATACCTTTGAGTATAATCTGGTTGGAGACACTAAAAACAAACAACGTGGTACCGTAACCAAAATAAGCGACTGATGGACTTTCTTTTCACCCCACAGGCCATGTCGGCACTGCTAACATTAACATTTCTTGAAATCATCTTAGGAATTGATAATATTGTATTCATTTCTATAGTTGTTGGCAAGTTACCCGAAGAAAAGCGAGCACGAGCTACCAACATTGGACTTGTTCTTGCGCTAGTACTCCGCATCATCTTACTGTTTACCATAACTTGGGTCATAGCCATGAAAAGCAGTCTATTTTCTATAGACACTTCCCAAATAAGTGCGGAAATCAACGGGCAAGCACTGGTGTTATTTGCCGGTGGTTTATTCTTACTATACAAAAGCACAAAGGAAATACATGAAAAAATTGATCATGCAGGAGAAAAAGATAAAGCCGTAGCCAATAAAGCAGCCAACACCATGTGGCGCATACTGCTTCAAATCATACTTATTGATGCTATTTTCTCTGTAGATTCCATATTAACAGCTGTTGGCATGACAAGTGGCATTGACGGCGCGCTTTGGATTATGATTATTGCAGTTGTGGTTTCCATATTGGCCATGATGATATTTGCACATCCCGTAACGCGTTTTGTACACAAACATCCCTCATTGCAGATTTTAGCCCTTTCATTCCTTATTTTGATTGGCTTTATGCTCATTGCAGAAGGTGCACATTTGGCCAATATGCAAGTTATGGGGCAACACATCGGGAATATCCCCAAAGGGTATCTCTACTTTGCCATTGCTTTTTCATTAGTAGTGGAGTTTTTAAACATGCGCTTCCGCAAGAAGAAAAACTAAGGTCACAAGTCTAAAGTGATTTGACCTTCGTCATCATCTGTGGGTGGCGGCACTTCCTCAGCTACCGTTTCAATGTCTGCGGTTTCTATTTCGGGTTCAGGCAAATAAGGCAAGGGCGCATTGGTTTCAATACTCTTTAATTTTTCAGTAGTCAACTGATTACCCATTGCTTTGATTCCTTTTGGAACTATAAAATCTTCAAAAGATACTTGTTGTGCTGGTTTAACCTCCCCGCCTCTTGGCTTGGTAAACTGAAGGGTACATACAGGGCGCCAATCTGCTGAGAACCAAATCAATTCATTCTTGCTTCCTTCTTTAATAAACACTTCTTCTTTGTCGGCTGCTTCAATCATAAAACGCTTTCCAAAGTATTTGTCTTTACTGACATCGTAGTAAACGGCAGATAATGGTTTTTTGGGTTCCCATTTTTCTAAGACTAATAAATCGGGTGGAAAATGCATACCCATATCTGGAATTTGCGTTTTTACTTTTCCTGACTTTATTACTATAAGTAGGCGGTCCTCGCCTCTAAATGCACCGAGCAATCGTCCGCGTTCGTCAGCGTTGAGTCGTTGCACGGTTTCGTCAAACCAAACATCACGAGGCTTTAGTGTTGACACCCCTTCTTCTTTTAGGACTACCCGTTTAATGGCATATTTAGTAACGGTATTACCACGAACTCCCCTGCCCTTTACAACTAGGTCTGCAAAGTCTAGATCCCATTTTAGTTTTTTAATTGAACCGCTGTGGCGCAAGTGAATAGTCACAATTTCTGCTTCTCCATTGGGATTAGCAGAGAAGTAATGGACTTTAGACTGTGGGCTGCCGTTGGTAAGATCGTAATGTTTGTCTCTAGTTACTCCGGTAACTGCAAAACGCTTTATGTAGGATGTACCGCCCTTACCGTCTTGATAAATCATGTTGTAGATGGTGCGTTTGTCCTTCTTTTTGAAAACAGCTACGTGAATGATGTTTTTTCCAACAAAGGTTTTGCTTTCCACCTTAGTAACCATCATTTTGCCGTCAGCTGTGAAGACTATAACATCATCAATATCAGCACAGTCCGTTACATATTCTTCACGTCGTAAGGAAGTACCCACAAAACCTTCTTCCCTACTAACATAGAGCTTGGTGTTACGCATCACCACCTTGCGTGCATCCACATCCGCAAATACACTTAGTTCTGTTTTTCTTTCTTTTCCAGCGCCGTAAGTCTTTTTAAGTTTTTTAAAGTAATCAATGGCAAATTCAACAATATGCGCCAAATGATAGCGCACTTCGTCCAGTTCTGCTTCTAGGGCTTCGATTTTTTGCTGCGCCTTATCTAAGTCAAATTTTGATATACGTTTAATACGTATTTCGGTAAGTCGTACCACATCGTCATCAGTAACGGCACGTTTTAGATTTACAACAAAGGGGGCTAGTCCGCTGTGAATGGCAGCAAGAACGCCTTCCCATGTTTCTACTTCTTCAATGTCGCGGTAGATACGTTTTTCGATAAAAATACGCTCTAGAGAAGCAAAATGCCATTGGGCTTCAAGCTCATCCTGCTTTACTTCGAGTTCTGCTCTTAGGAGGTCTAATGTATGATCTGTTGAGCGACGTAGCATCTCGCAAACCCCAATAAAATTAGGTTTGTTGTTTTCAATCACGCAGCCCAGAGGCGATATGGACGTTTCACAAGCCGTAAATGCAAACAAGGCGTCTATGGTTTTATCCGGGGATACGTTGGGAGGTAATTGTATTTTTATTTCAACATCGGCCGCCGTATTGTCTTCAATCTTTTTGATTTTGATTTTCCCTTTTTCATTTGCCTTTAGAATGGAATCAATAAGCGAAGAAGTGGTTGTGGAAAAGGGTATCTCGTTAATAATAAGCGTTTGCTTATCAACTTGTGCTATGCGTGCACGCACACGTATTTTACCGCCTCTTAGGCCGTCGTTATAGTTGTCGGCATCCATAACGCCGCCCGTAGGAAAATCGGGCACTAGGGTGAATCTTTTGCCTTGGAGGTGTTTTACAGAAGCGTCTATGAGCTCGTTAAAGTTGTGGGGCAGTATTTTGGTAGACAATCCAACGGCTATTCCTTCGCCTCCTTGCTCCAAGAGCATTGGAAATTTTACAGGTAGTGAGATGGGCTCCTTTTTCCGACCGTCATAGGAAAGTTGCCACTGGGTAACTTTGGCGCTATAGACCACCTCCAAGGCAAACTTTGACAATCTAGCTTCAATGTAACGCGAGGCAGCTGCAGAATCTCCTGTTAGGATATTCCCCCAGTTCCCTTGCATATCGATGAGCAAGTCTTTTTGACCAATTTGTACCATGGCATCTGCAATAGAAGCATCCCCGTGTGGGTGGTATTGCATGGTATGCCCTACGATATTAGCCACTTTATTGTAGCGTCCATCGTCTAGGTCTTTCATAGAATGCAGAATACGACGTTGAACCGGTTTAAAACCATCTTCAATTGCAGGAACAGCACGTTCTAAAATCACATAAGACGCATAGTCAAGGAACCAATCCTTGTACATGCCCGTTACCCGAATAAGCTGATCGCTGGAATTTTGTTCTATCGCTTCGTTCATGATTCTACTTTGTCTAGCTCTACTTTTAGATTGTCGATGATAAACTCCTGTCTTTTCGGTGTATTCTTGCCCATATAGAAGGATAACAACTCGTCTATGGTCATGTTCTTGTCCAACATCACGGGGTCTAAGCGGATATCGTCCCCAATAAAGTGCTTAAATTCATCTGGCGAAATCTCCCCTAGCCCTTTGAAACGTGTAATTTCAGCTTGTTTACCCAATTCTTCAAGTGCATGTACGCGCTCTTGTTCTGAATAACAGTATATTGTTTTCTTTTTGTTGCGTACCCTAAAAAGTGGTGTTTGTAGGATATACAGGTGGCCATCTTTGATGAGTTCCGGGAAAAACTGCAAAAAGAAAGTAATCAAAAGGAGTCTGATGTGCATCCCATCAACATCAGCATCCGTTGCTATTACAATATTGTTGTAGCGCAAGTCTTCCATGCTTTCCTCAATGTTAAGGGCTGCTTGCAAGAGGTTAAATTCTTCGTTTTCGTAAACAATTTTCTTTGACATCCCGTAGGAATTTAAAGGTTTTCCGCGGAGACTAAACACAGCTTGTGTATTAACATCTCGCGATTTGGTAATGGATCCACTTGCGGAATCTCCTTCTGTAATAAATAAGGTTGAATCCAAACGTCTATCCTTTTTGATATCTCCCAAATGTACACGGCAATCTCTTAGTTTTTTGTTGTGAAGACTTGCCTTTTTAGCACGATTACGCGCCAACTTACGAATACCTGAGAGTTCTTTACGTTCTTTCTCTGCTTGTAGTATTTTACGTTGAAGTGCATCGGCAGTAGTTGTGTTTTTATGTAAGAAATTATCTAATTGCTTGCCGACAAAATCATTTATATAGGTGCGTACTGTGGGCAAGTCACCCCCCATTTCGGTTGAGCCCAGTTTGGTTTTGGTTTGTGATTCAAACACAGGTTCCATCACCTTAATGCTTATGGCCGAAATAATGGATTTACGAATATCAGAAGCATCATATTGTTTGCCATAATATTCTCTAATAGTTTTGACCAAAACTTCTCTAAACGCGGTTTGGTGCGTTCCACCTTGCGTGGTGTGCTGACCATTTACAAAAGAATGGTATTCTTCGTTGTATTGGGTTTTGCTGTGTGTAATGGCCAACTCAATGTCATCTCCTTTGAGGTGTACAACAGGGTATAGAAAGTCATCGGTATTGTTATTGTCTTCAAGTAAGTCCTTTAGTCCGTTCTTGGAAATAAACTTTTCGCCATTAAATACGATGGTCAAGCCCGGGTTTAGGTATACATAGTTTTTGAGCATCTTGGCTACATACTCATGGCGATAGCGGTATTTTTTAAATATGCTGTCGTCTGGAATAAAGTAAACTTGGGTGCCATTGCGCTTTGTGGATGAAAGGACTTCTGTTTCTTCTTTAAGGTTTCCTTGATTGAAGCGTGCTTGTTTCATCTGGCCTTCGCGAATAGAATAGACCGTAAACTCATTGGAGAGTGCATTAACCGCCTTGGTTCCTACCCCGTTTAGTCCCACTGATTTTTTAAAAGCACGGCTATCGTATTTACCTCCAGTATTCATTTTGGAAACCACATCGACAACCTTTCCCAGTGGAATACCACGTCCGTAGTCACGCACACCTACCTTTCCGTCCTTAATGGTAATTTCGATGGTTTTACCAGCCCCCATAACAAACTCATCTATACTGTTATCGAGAACTTCTTTAAGTAAAATATAGATGCCGTCATCTGGTGAGGAGCCATCACCAAGCTTTCCTATATACATCCCCGGACGCATACGGATATGCTCCTTCCAATCGAGGGATCGGATATTATCTTCGTTGTATTGGGTTTGGGCCATGGTTTGCTAATTTAAAGCATCAACCCATAAAATTAAAGCCGCCTGAAACAAAGAAATTAACAAATACAGCAGGTGGATTGTTAAAAGACTGTCGAACAAGGCACTAATGCATTTTGGCTTAGGTTTATTCTGTGAAACAATCTGCCTATTTAAATTAAAAAACACAAAACTTTCCTAATGCTTACAACTTATAAATAAAAAAAGCACCCTCTATTTGACAAGCTTATGGTTCGGGTGCTTTTTGAATGATTTGTATGAAGCTATTGCTTATTTAACAGGTTGATTTGCGCTGTATACAAAGAAACGCACCACTTTACCGTCTTTGATTTCTCCATCAATCATATGAAGTTCAGTAATTTCTTTTCCGTCGATGGTTTGGGTTAGGTTATGCCCAGCAATAATCCAATCCGCACCACTAGGAACAGAAGTATAGGGCATGCCCCAATAAGCATCCCATTTTGGATTTGCGGCAGCAAACCAACCTTCTAACAAAGCCGCTTGTTCTTCTTTTGTATTAGTCTCAGAACCGTCTGGACCTAAAATATAAATAGAATCGGCACTCATGGATTTAATCATCTCTAAATCCTGGTTATTGTGTGCATCAATATATTTCATCCACACATCCATTACATCGTCAGATCCGGCAATGAATTTTTCATCTGGCATAGGCTTAAAAAAGCCAACGCCTTCCACAGCAGCTTGAGATGCAGATGGAGAAGCGCAACTAGCTATGGCTACTATAAGAGTTACTAAAAGTACTTTTTTCATGTTTGATTGTTTAAAATTAAAACAAAATTAGCTAATTTTCAGCAACAGTAACACTTCAAATATAAATCAGGATATATTTAATATATTTAACTTGTGATTTTTCCCAAGTTTTTCATTTTTATTTCCTTTTCGCTGTTGAGTGCGCAAACTGTTCCCTCGCTTAGTTATGCAGAATTAAAGCCCCTTCTTAATCAAAGTGATGATAAGGTTCACGTTGTTAATTTTTGGGCAACATGGTGTGCGCCGTGTATTAAGGAACTCCCCTATTTTGAAGCACTAAACAAAAGAAAAAACATTGAAGTCTTATTGGTGAGCCTAGACTTTCCCAAACACAAACAAAGCAGGCTGTTGCCTTTTATCAGTAAAAACAAACTTCAATCGAAAGTTGTGCTACTAGATGACGTAGATGAAAATTATTGGATAAACGATATTAACGCCAACTGGAGTGGTGCTATACCCGCAACTCTTATTTACAACAGCCAGAAGCGTGATTTTTACGAACGTTCTTTTACAAAAAATGAATTATTAAACCTTGTTGAATCATTTAATCCCTAACTCATGAAATCAATACTAATCTTGTTTAGTTCCCTTTTATTTTTAACCCACAATCACGGCTATAAGATTGGGGACGTGGCTACTGACTTTTCCCTTCCCAATGTTGATGCTAAAATGGTATCGCTAGCATATTATGATCAAGCCATAGGCTTTATCGTAATATTTACCTGTAATACCTGCCCCTACTCAATCGCCTACGAAGACCGCATTAACGCCCTAGATGCCCAATACAAACCCAAAGGCTATCCTGTTATTGCCATCAACCCCAACGATCCTGCTGCCAAAGACGGAGAACACCTTACCGATATGAAGCAACGTGCGCTAAAAAAAGGCTTTACATTTCCCTATTTACAAGACAAAGGCCAACACATCTATCCAAAATACGGAGCAACACGCACCCCCCATGTATTCATCTTAGAAAAACAAGAAAAAGGAAACGTGGTACAGTATATCGGTGCTATCGATGATAGTTCCCGAAGTCCAGAAAAGGTAAGTAAGCGGTATGTTGAAGACGCTGTCAATGCACTTTTGTCAGGTCAAAAGCCTAAAGTTAATACAACCAAAGCCATTGGTTGCTCTATCAAAACATTGTGATTATACGTTAAAACGGAAATGCATCACATCTCCATCTTGGACGATGTAGTCTTTACCCTCTACCCTAGCCTTACCTGCTTCTTTGACTTTTTGCTCTGAGCCAAATCTGTCATAATCCGCGTAAGAAATTACTTCGGCACGGATAAAACCTTTTTCAAAGTCGGTATGGATAACCCCAGCAGACTGCGGTGCTGTGGCACCAGCAGGAATGGTCCATGCGCGTACCTCTTTTTCACCAGCAGTGAAATAGGTCTCAAGATTGAGTAGCTTGTAAGCCGAGCGAATTAATTTGGCAGCCCCAGGCTCATCTAAACCTAAATCCTCCAGAAACAATTGTCGCTCTTCAAAGGTCTCCAATTCGTTGATATCTGCTTCTGTAGCAACTGCCAACACCAATACTTGAGCGTTTTCATCTGCAACAGTCGTTTTAACTTGATCTACATAATCGTTTCCACTAGCAGCGGCACTTTCATCGACATTACACACATACAACACAGGCTTGTCTGTGATAAGTTGCAAGGGTTTTACATAAATCAATCGGTCGCTATCGCTTATTTCAATGGCACGTACAGACACTGCAGACTCTAGAGATTTATGCAGTACTTCCAAAACAGCCAATTCTTTTTGGGCGTCCTTATCTCCAGTGCGTGCAGCACGTTTTGCCTTTTCTAAGCGTTTCTCAACGGCTTCAAGGTCTTTAAGCTGCAGTTCTATATCGATGGTCTCTTTATCGCGTATCGGATCAACGAAACCGTCTACATGAACAATATTGTCATTGTCAAAGCAACGTAGTACATGAATTATAGCATCTGTTTCTCTAATATTGGCCAAAAACTGGTTTCCAAGCCCCTCGCCCTTACTTGCTCCTTTTACCAATCCAGCGATATCGACAATTTCTACGTTTGCTGGGATAACTTTATCGGGGCTAACCAATTCTTCTAGGCGGTTTAGTCTAGGATCTGGAACATTGACAACTCCTATATTAGGCTCAATGGTACAAAAAGGAAAGTTTGCACTCTGTGCTTTGGCACTAGACAAACAATTAAACAAGGTTGATTTTCCTACATTAGGTAGACCTACGATTCCTGCTTTCATATTAATCGGGATGCATAAAGCGTTGCTTGCTTAAGAGTACTTCCTCTGTTTCGACATGGTCTTCATCTGGTACACAACAATCAACAGGACATACCGCAGCACACTGTGGTTCGTCGTGAAAGCCTTTACACTCGGTACATTTATCAGGGACTATGAAATAAACCTCATCGGAAATAGGCTCTTGCAAGTTTTCTGCATTCACCTCATTGCCATTGGGAAGAACAACGTCACCGCTCAATGAGGTACCGTCAGCGTATTTCCAATCAAAAGCTCCTTCGTAAATAGCCGTGTTTGGGCACTCGGGTTCACAAGCCCCACAATTAATACACTCGTCTGTAATGATAATAGCCATAGCAATTCTTTAACTTTGCAAAAATAGGGTCATAAACACTCTAAACCAAACCATGACAAAACATACACAAAGTATTCAGGCTTTTACCACCTTAGGAGATCTTCTAAAAGACTATATTAACACAAAAAAAAGAAACGATGACTGGACTGAAAAGCTTGATAATGCACTTGTTAGCGCTTCTAGTCAAAACAAATGGTTTACAAAAGAAAATCTTCATTTTTGCATAGCTGTCTGGGGGCAAAACCTAAACGAAAACGATATTACGGAATGGCTAAGCGCCTATACAGAACCCAAAAAGTCAACGCGACTGGCCCTGGTTATGGCAGGTAACATCCCATTGGTTGGCTTGCACGATGTTATTTGCGGACTTGCCAGTGGGTGTAGTATTGAGGCTAAACTTTCATCAAGCGATACCATACTCCTCCCCTTTATCGTAGATTTTCTTACCTCTGTTATGCCTGACTGGAAAGACAAGGTGCGTTTTACAGAAGAGAAGCTCACGACTTATGATAAGGTGATTGCTACCGGTAGCAATAATACAGCCCGATATTTTGAGTATTATTTTAAGAAAAAACCTCACATCATACGAAAGACACGAAACGGTATCGCCGTATTAGACGGCAAAGAAACCCACAAAGATTTGGCGTCACTGTGTCAAGACATGATGCAGTATTTTGGATTGGGTTGTCGCAGTGTTTCCCATCTAATGGTACCAGAAGGGTATGATTTTAACGATTTGTTTCTGGCACTTTATGAACACAAAGACCTCATACAACACAACGCTTACGCCAACAATTACGACTACAACAAAGCCGTTTATTTGATGCAAGAACAAGAATTGTTGGAAAATGGTTTTATGATGTTTAAAATAGATGAAGGCCTGAATTCCCCTATTGCCTGTGTGCATTACAGCACTTATATAGATTTGAAAGATGTAAAACAACGTTTAGAAGATCAAAAGGAAGCCATTCAGTGTGTGGTCAGTAATTGCGTGGAAGATGCCCTCTCATTCGGTCAAACGCAGTATCCAAGATTGGGAGATTATGCCGACCATGTTGATACCATGGCTTTTTTATTGAAAAAGTAACATTAAAAAAGGTGCGTAACCGCATACGTTTTTGTTACTTTGCCCTCAAATAAATTTGAAAATGAAAAAGCACAACTTTAGTGCTGGTCCCTGCATCCTCCCACAAGAAGTGATGCAAAAAGCGGCCCAGGCAGTTGTTGAACTGGACAATTCAGGACTATCTCTAATTGAAATATCGCACCGTAGTCCTGCTTTTATCGAAATTATGGATAAGGCAACTTCACTTGCTATTGAACTCTTAGGACTTCAAGGCAAGGGGTTTAAAGCCATGTATCTTCAAGGTGGTGCAAGCCAACAGTTTTTAAATGTTGCGCATAACTTTCTTGAAACCAAAGCCGGGTACGCCAACACGGGTACTTGGTCTACAAAAGCCATAAAGGAAGCCAAGCTATTGGGTGACGTAGTTGAATTGTCGTCTTCAAAAGACGCAAACTTTAATTACATACCAAAAGGATTTGACATTCCTTCAGACCTTGATTATTTGCACATCACAACCAACAATACCATTTTTGGAACGCAGTACAAAGACTTGCCAGAAACAAATGTGCCGCTAATTTCAGATTCATCATCTGACATATTCTCACGCGTGCTTGACTTCAGCAAATTTGATTTACTCTATGCTGGCGCACAAAAAAACATGGGTCCTGCAGGAGCTACCTTAGTGGTAGCAAAAGAAGACGCGCTTGGAAAGGTGTCTAAACAAATCCCTTCAATGTTAGACTACAAAATTCACGCTGATAAAGACAGTATGTTCAATACACCTCCTGTTTTTGCTGTGTATACTTCTATGTTGACTCTTGAATGGTTAAAACAAAAAGGTGGCATAAATGCTATCGAAAAAGAAAACGAAGCCAAGGCTGCATTGATGTATGGCGAAATTGACCGCAATCCCATATTTGATGGATTTGCAGCAACGGAAGACCGCAGCTCCATGAATGCGACTTTCACTCTTAACGACGCATCTTTAAAAGATAGCTTTGAAGCCATGGCTAAAGAAGCGGGTCTTAACGGAATCAACGGACATCGTTCTGTTGGCGGTTATCGTGCATCCATATACAACGCTTTGCCAATTGAATCTGTACAGGTATTGGTAGACGTAATGAAAACATTAGAACAAAACGCATAATACAACATATGAATATTCACGCAAACGATGGGATTTCCCAATCTGGAGTAGACGCATTAGCTGACTTTGGCTTTAAGCTGACAACAGCTAACGTAGCACAAGAACAGCTTGTTAACTACATCAACGAAAACAACATTTCTGGCATATTGGTTCGCAGTGCAACAACCGTTCGTAAAGAGTTAATCGATTCCTGTCCTGGACTAAAGCTTATTGGTCGTGGTGGTGTTGGTATGGATAATATTGATGTTGCCTATGCTCGTGAAAAAGGATTGCACGTAATCAACACCCCTGCTGCATCTTCATCGTCCGTTGCTGAATTGGTGTTTGCGCATTTATTCGGCGCTGTGCGCTTTTTGTATGACAGCAACCGCAACATGCCCTTAGATGGTGAAACCAAGTTTAAAGCCTTAAAAAAGGCCTATGCTGGTGGAACTGAACTTCGTGGCAAGACACTTGGTGTTGTCGGTTTTGGTCGTATTGGCCAAGCCACTGCCAAAATTGCTTTAGGACTGGGTATGGATGTTGCTGCTTATGATCCCTTTATGGACGAAGCTACTATTGCGGTTGATTTTTTCAACGGACAGTCAATAGATATCAATATCAAAACACGTTCTTTTGACGATGTTCTTTCACAATCAGATTTTGTAACCCTGCACGTACCTGCACAAAACAAGCCCACTATAGGTGCTGCCGAATTAGCCAAGATGAAAAAAGGCTCGGGTCTTATCAATGCTGCACGTGGCGGTGTTGTGAATGAGCAAGCATTGGTTGAAGCACTCGAAAGCAAGCAATTGAGTTTTGCTGCCCTTGACACATTTGTCAATGAGCCCAACCCTGCCATTAAGCTATTGATGCATCCAAGCATTTCGCTAACGCCGCATATTGGTGCAGCCACAAACGAAGCTCAGGATCGTATAGGTACAGAGCTAGCGCAACAGATTAAGGATTTACTAAGATAATGAAACGCCTAAAAGAACGCTGGGATATTAATTCCAATTTCCAATTGGTGATGATTCTTATTGTGTTTGCGGTGACAGGATCATCAGCTGCACGATTGGCAACACCCCTAACAAGTTTTCTTGGGATTACAGCAGATCATTTTTCTGCTTGGGTGTATTGGCCAGCAAGAATTATTTTAATTTTTCCTATTTATCAGGTACTGCTTATATTTTTTGGATTTATATTTGGCCAATTCAGGTTTTTTTGGAACTTTGAAAAAAAAATGTTGTGTCGTATGGGTCTTGGTTTTTTTTTTAAATCATAAGATGAAGGTTAATGCATTAATGTTTCGTGTTTTTCTAATTGGGCTATTATTTTACCCTACTATAGTATCAGTTGCCAATACATTATTAAATCACGAACATTTAGAATGTGAAATAGATAAAATTCATTTTCATGAGTTAGAGCAATGTTGCGATCTCTTAGATTATGTTAATATAAATCCTTTTGTAGTATTTTCTTCAAAATTTATTAAACCAATCTTTTTTCTGAGAGAAGCATCTTCATATGACAGCACAATTTATATCTTTTCTAATATTGCCAAAAACTTAAGGGGCCCTCCTATTTTTAAATAATTTTTTGAAAACCCAAATTATTTTGTCTTTTATAGACCATACCTTATAAATAATAAATTGAAGAAATGTTTAAAAATACTTACACAAACACATTATTAGCTTTACTAATTTTATTTATCTCTTCCTGTGAGAAATCTGATACACCAGATGTAGAAAATGAAATAGAAGTATTTACTAATGCTACAATTGTAGTAACAAATCTATCTGATAATTCTTTTACCACTTACGTTTTTGAAGTAGAGGCTCATGACCACCATGATCATGGTGGTGGCGATGTAGCACCTTCAGAAGGAGACGATGACCATGATGACCATGGTGAGCATACAGAAATTGAACTCGCAGCTAGTTCTGAATATGAATTTACAATCACTTTCCAAAACAATACAGACGCTAGTAATCCAATTGATATGACTGAAGAAGTTATAGAAGAAAAAGACGAACATCACGTATTCTATGAATTTACGGACTCAACGTTAACATATGAGAGTACAAGCGGCGACACTATAGATTCAAATGGAAATCCACTTAATTTGGTAACAAAATGGACTACCACAACAGGTGCTGTAATTGACGTAGTTGTTTATTTATTCCACCAACCAAAATCAAAAATTGGAACAACACGTTCGGATTTTGGTGGAGCAGTTGATGTTGAAATTGATTTTGAAGCCCACATAGAATAATTTATTTTTGTTTTGATATTTATTACGCTCTTAATAAAGTGTAATTGCATATCCTTTTTAAATTCCAAAAAAGCATTGGCCAGTATTTATTTACTGGCCAGTTGCTTTATTTTTTCTCAAGAATGTAATCTAAAAGTTAAAGGCTACATAATTGATTCAAATTCTAATAGTGTATTAAAAGGAGCAGTTATACAAGTTGTTGGGAAAAAATTAAATACTATTTCCAACGATGATGGAAGTTTTTTGCTTGAAAATTTATGTCTGTCAGACAATCAGCTTAAGATTTCTCACATAAATTGTCATCAATTGTTAAAAAAAATTGATTTTTATAAATCCTCAAATGTGATAATTAGTATGGATCACAATGTTGAGAATTTAGATGAAGTTATAATTGCTGCCAGGAATATAAACTCATCTTCAACTGCTACAAGATATACTTTAAGTGAGGCAGAAAAAGATCGTTATAGCTACTCGGGACTTTCAGATGCAATTAGCCAAATTAGTGGAGTTAACACACTGTCAACTGGCAGTAATATTTCACAGCCAGTTATTCATGGTATGTTTGGTAGTAGAGTTGGTATTATTTACAATGGAATATTACTAGAAAATCAACAATGGGGACAAGATCATGCTCCAAATATTGACGTTAATGCTTTTGAAAATATTAGGCTTATAAAGGGTGCTGGGGCATTGCGTTACTCAGGTTCTAATCCTGGTGGTGTAATAATTTTAGAGTCTAGTTTGCCAAAGAGAATTGACTCACTGTTTGGAAAAACTCTAATAAATAGAGTTAGTAATGGCCGTGGTGGTAGTTTAATAACATCCTGGGTTAAGTCATATGAAAATGGCAAATACTTAAAGGCTCAAGGAACATTTAAAATTAGCGGAGACTTAAATACTCCGCAATATATTCTTTCAAATACAGCTAATAATGAGAAAAATATATCTCTATCTTTTGGAAGCAATAATTACTCAAAGAATTGGAAACTATACTTTAGTTATTACAATACTGAAAAAGGAATTTTAAAAAGCTCTCATATTGGGAATGTTGGCGATTTGTTAATTGCGATTGAGAATAAAGATCCTGGCGTGATAAATCCATTTTCGTATGATATTAATTATCCAAAACAGTCAAATACTCATTACACAACAAGTATTGATTTCTCTAAATATTATGACTTAAATAAGAAACTTAGTTTAAAATATAGTTGGCAAAAAAACAATAGAAAAGAATTTGATGTTAGAATAGGCTCTGTTAAAAATACAGCTGCATTGAATTTAAACTTAGACACCCATAATTTAAATACAAATTATGAATGGAAAAATTCTTTTGCGCAGTTTAGTTCAGGTTTATTTTTTGAAATTCAAAATAATTATTCTACTCCAGGAACTGGTGTAAAAAGACTTATCCCTGATTATTTAAAAACAAAATTTGGCAGTTATCTAACTGGGAAAATTGAAAATAACGAAATCAATTTTGGATTTGGACTTAGGTATGAATACAATAGTAATGATGTCCACAAATATTACAGAAATACAAGATGGGAAGCTGAAAACTATGAAAATGTTTTAGGGCCTTATGTGGTTGATGAGATTTTAAGTCAAAAGCTTATAAAAAAAGTATTTGTGTTTAATACACTTTCAATTAATACTGGTGTTTTATTTAAATTATCAAAAAATAAAGATTTAAATATTCAATATAATTATATTGAACGTGCTCCTGACATTGCTGAAATGTTTAGTGATGGTCTACATCACGCACTTGCTTCATTTGAATATGGTAATCCTTTTTTAAAAAAAGAAAAAACACATAAAATTATTATAAATTTTAAGAAAAAAAATGGTGTATTTAAATACAATTTAGGTCCATTTATAACTTCTGGTAAAAATTACATAATTATTGAGCCATCTGGTTTTGAACAAACAATAAGAGGTGCTTTTCCAGTATGGGAATATTCTTCATATAATGTTTTTTTTAAAGGAGTTGATTTGGATTTTTCTTACGATTTAAATGACTACATAAAATTTAAGCACAATTCATCTTATGTCCAGGGAATTAATGCTGATAATAATGCAGCATTGGTTGGAATACCCCCATTAATTTTAAATAATCAACTTAGCTTTTACTTTGCAAATTGGAAAAAATTATTTGTTTCATTGTCTAGTAAAAATGTTTTTCAACAAAAACTTTTTCCAAACAATAATACTGTAACTTCAGTATTTGAAAGTGGCAAAAGAGTTGATAAAATTGTAGACATAAGCACACCTCCAATTGGCTATCATGACTTGGGAGTTAACTTTAAATTTGGTCCCTATAAAATGAAATCATATAAAATGAATGTTTCATTAATATTTGATAACGTCCTCAATAATAGATATAGGAATTACCTAAATAGGTTACGCTTTTACTCAGATGAAGTTGGCAGAAATGTTGTACTACAAATCAAAATACACCATTGATTGATAATGTGGCTGGCTAATTATTAGTTTCCGTTTGTCAATTTCAAAAACTCATTCCGCGTTTCCATGGCTTCAAAAGCCCCTAAAAATCCTGATGTGGTTGTCATAGAGTTTTGTTTTTGAACGCCTCGCATCATCATGCACATGTGAGCAGCTTCAATAACAATAGCAACCCCTCTAGGTTGCAAGGTATCGTTAATACAATTCATGATTTGCTCGGTTAAACGCTCCTGTACTTGGAGACGGCGTGCAAAAACATCAACCACTCTAGGGATTTTACTGAGACCAACAATATGACCATTGGGGATGTATGCGATATGGGCCTTACCAAAAAAAGGCAATATATGGTGCTCACACAATGAATAAACTTCGATGTCTTTTACCAGTACCATCTCATTATAGGTTTCTGCAAATTTTGCCTTTTCGAGGATGGCTACAGGATCAATATCATATCCCTGAGTCAAAAACTGCATAGCCTTTGCTGCACGCTCTGGGGTGTCTCTTAGCCCTTCCCGATTGGGGTTTTCGCCAAGTTTTGCTAACACCTCATAGTAATGCTCCTTCACTGCAGCTGTCATTTCTGTATTGTATATGTCTTTAGACTGGTACTTCATATTCATTTAAGTTTAGATGCGTGCTTTCGTAATAACTTTTGAACTTTTGGTGAAATTACTGCTGCGCAATAGGGTTGGTTTCTGTTTAGGTTGTAATAATCTTTATGTTCCACTTCTGCCGGATAAAAAACCTTATGAGGCTTAATCTCAGTTACTATGTGGTCCTGAAATTTTTTCTCTTCTGTTAGTGTAAAAATGAGTGCTTCGGCCTGTACTCTTTGCGTATCATCATGATAATAAATCCCAGAACGATATTGCGTTCCTAGATCAGCCCCCTGGCGATTTAATGTGGTTGGGTCGTGTGTATCAAAAAAAACAACTAATAGTGTTGTAAATGAAATAAGTTTTGGGTTGTATTCCAATTGAATACATTCGGCATGCCCGGTTCTTCCTGTGCATACCTCACGGTATGCTGGGTTTTTGATATGTCCATCTGTATATCCAGAAACGACTTCAATTACGCCCTCAAGTCGAGTAAATAAAGTCTCTGTACACCAAAAACATCCTCCAGCAAGTGTGGCTTTCGCCATAAATAAAGATTTTTTCAAATTTAGATAAAATTATTTCAGAACTGCTCTTAAAACATTTATTGATTGGGCAAGGCATTAAAAATCAAAAAATAGTTACTTTGCAACACATGATTGAGGTAAATCACATATTTAAGACCTATGACGATACAGCGATTCTAAAAGATATTTCTTTTTCTCTAAAACCCGCTGAAATCGTATCAATTGTAGGTCCATCGGGAGCAGGTAAAACCACCTTGCTTCAAATTTTGGGTACTCTAGACAAACCCGACAACAAGCCTAATACATCTTTTACTATAGACGGAACGGATATGCTATCGCTAGCTGACAGTCCCTTATCTACATTCCGCAATAGTACGCTTGGGTTTGTTTTTCAAACACATCAACTACTGCCAGAATTTACTGCAGTTGAAAATATCTGCATGCCAGCTTTGATTAAAGGAGATACGCTAAAAGAGGCTAACGTACGTGCATTAGAACTTCTTGATTATTTTGGTTTAGCAGATAGATCCAAACACAAACCTACCATGCTTTCGGGTGGAGAGCAACAACGTGTTGCGGTGGCTAGAGCGCTAATCAACAGCCCTAGCCTACTGCTTGCAGACGAGCCCAGTGGTAATTTAGATGCAGAAGCTGCAGAACAACTACACGATTTGTTTTTTGATTTACGCAAAACCTTTGCTGCGAGTGTCATTTTGGTCACGCACAACAAAACTTTGGCAGCCCGCGCCGACCGCATGCTAACCCTTGTTGATGGGCAATGGAGCTGAATAAAACGGAACTTAAATCCTTTTTAGACGAAAAGGCACAGCAATACAACACCCTTACTTTTATAGATGACGATCCCATTGCCATACCCCATAGCTTTTCAAAAAAAGAAGATATTGAAATAGCTGCTTTCTTTGCTGCTACCATTGCATGGGGAAACCGCAAAAGCATCATGTCTAATGCCCGTTCCTTAATGGCCCGTATGGACAACGCACCTCACGATTTTATCCGTAATCATACCAAAAAGGACTTAGATGTATTTAATGGCTTTGTTCACCGAACTTTTCAACGAGAGGATGTGCTTTTTTTTGTAACAAGGTTGCAACAATTATACAGCGAATACGGAGGTTTAGAAGTGCTATTCACGCCAAAAGCAGATGCAGCAAATATGAACAATGTGTTGACTGCGTTTCACCACTTATTTTTTGCTGTTTCACATCCCAAGCGTACCACCAAGCACGTTGCGAATCCTGCCAAAAAATCTGCAGCCAAGCGACTGCATATGTTTTTGAGATGGATGGTAAGAGCTGATGCCACAGGAGTCGATTTGGGAATATGGAAAAGCATACCCACAGCTGTTTTGTCATGCCCTTTAGATGTTCATTCTGGAAATGTAGCGCGCTCTTTGGGTTTGTTAAAACGAAAACAAAATGATTTGGCCGCTGTCATGGAACTGGATAATAGCCTTCGACAAATGGACCCTAACGACCCTGTTAAATATGATTATGCTTTATTTGGGTTGGGTGTTTATGAAGGTTTTTAGTAGTTCATTATCTATTTTCTATCTTTGCATAAATAAAATTTGAGGAGACGCGAATGAATGTCTTAATTAAAGCTGCTAAAATCCTCGATGCATCCAGCCCGCATCACAATACAATCCAAGATATTTATATTGCTGATGGGGTCATTAAAAAAATAGGAAAAACGCTTTCCTATCCCGATGCAAAACAACTATCATTTAAAGACTTACATGTTTCTCAAGGATGGTTTGACAGCAGTGTTTCTTTTGGAGAACCAGGCTATGAAGAACGTGAGACCATAGCACATGGACTTGAAGTCGCAGCTTGTAGTGGTTTTACTCATATCGCCTTAAACACCAACACAAATCCAAAACCTGACAGCAGAGCTGATATTGCCTTCTTGCTCGAACAGGCCAACACAAGTCCAGTACATCTATATCCGAAAGCACGAATTACCACTGCTGAAAGCGACGGTAAACTGGCACCACTTCGAGAACTACAAGTAAGCGGAGCTGTTTGCTTTAGTAATCATAAATCCGCACTCAAAAATGCCAACATACTTAAACTTGCGCTACAATACACCCACGACTTTAACGGGCTTGTAGAGTCCTTTGCCTTTAACCAAGACATGGGGAACGGCGGTGTGATGCACGAAGGTGCCGTAAGTACTTCTTTGGGTTTAACAGGAATCCCAAGTGTAGTTGAAGAAATGCAAATCAAACGTGATTTGGATATCTTAAGCTACACCAACGGAAAGCTACATATCCCTACCCTATCTACTAAAGATGCCGTTCCACTTATCAAACAAGCCAAAAAAGCAGGGCTTGACATAAGCACTAGTGTTTCCATCCACAACTTATTTTTTACGGACAAGTCCCTAGCGGATTTTAACGCCAATGCCAAACTGCTACCACCCCTTCGCGAACAAGCCGACAGCAAGGCGCTAAGGCAAGCACTAAAAGACGGTACTATAGATATGGTTACCTCCGATCACCAACCACTGAACAGCGAACTAAAATACGTTGAACTGGATTTAGCCCACTACGGTTGTATTGGGTTAGAACACAGCTTTGGCAGTTTGCTTGCTATGTTTGATGTTGCTGTGGCCGTAGCTATATTAACGCGTGGAAAAGCGCGTTTTGGTATACCTTCCTATCCTATTCAAGAAGGTACCACAGCAGATTTATCACTTTTCTCACCTGGTGGCAAGCAAACGGTTAGCAAAGCAACGATTGAATCAACTTCAAAAAATAGCCTGTTTATTGATCAAGAACTTTCAGGAAAGGTTTTTGGGGTTATTGCACAAAACAAAGTACACGTAGCGGAATAGCCCATGCCCTCCTTCCAATACCTATCTAGAGCATCTAAGATTTCAAATGTGCCTTTGCTGGTCATGCTGCATGGCTACAGCAGCAACGAGGCAGATTTATTTTCGTTTGCTTCACTAATTCCAAGTGATTATCACGTGGTTTCCTTACAAGCACCTTTGTCTTTGGGTATAGGTTACGCTTGGTTTCCAATTCACTTTGAAGAAAATATGGAACGCTGGACCTCACCGCAGGAAGCGCAAAAAGCCATTGAATATGTTAATTCCTTTCTGACGTATTATACCGAAAAATACGATGTTAACAACAGTAATATTAGCCTATTGGGTTTTAGTCAAGGGGCCATGCTCAGCTATAGTGTTGGTCTAGCCAACATTAATGTTTCAGCTATTGCAGCGCTTAGTGGATATCTAGATCCGAGGGTGGTCTCTTTTGTCAATGCTAAAAAAGCAATTTATGTATCCCATGGCAAACAAGATATGGTTGTGCCTTATGCATGGGCAGAGCAATCCGTTTCGGTGCTTAAAAAAAATGGATATCAGCCAACATTTCTATCCTATCAACATGGACATGGAGTAAATCAAGATAATTTGACGAGCCTTATTGAGTGGCTTCAGGGACAGCTTTAACGCTCTGGATAAGTTGAATAGAATCTTGCAGCTTTTTAATCTTTTCAGACTGAGACTCAATTTTTGATTGTGAAAACGCAAGACGCTTACCATAGTCCGCAATCAAATAAACATTGATAAGGATCGAAAACACCAACAGGTAAAAAAGTATTTTTTGTTTCATGCTAGATTGTAATTGTTAGATTATCGCATGCCAGATGGATATTTGAGGGCAATGAAGCTTGCACTTCATCGTGAAAACCAAGGCGGTGACTGATATGTGTAAAATACGTTCGTTTTGCACCTATTTTTTGTGCAAATGCAATGGCTGCATCTAGATGCAAATGTGATGGATGTGGCTCAATGCGCAATGCATTGACTACAAGCACTTCTATACCCGCCAGTTTTTCTGCCTCAACGTCCGTGATAGAAAACATATCCGTGATATAGGCAAAGAGGCCAAAGCGGAATCCCAGTACCTCCAAGCCATAATGTGACACCACTAAGGGAGTAATGGTCTTAGAAGCCGCAGTAAAGGGTTTAGTTGGGTCAATAATAGTTGTGGTTACAGATGGGGCTCCTGGATATTTATTTTCATCACTGAAAATATAATCGAATCTTTTTGCCAAATTTTTAATAACACGTTCAAGACCAAAAACAGCAAGAGCACCAACCTTAAAAGCAAAAGGACGAATGTCATCAAGTCCAGCGGTATGGTCTGCGTGCTCGTGTGTAAATAAGAGTGCGTCAACCTTGGGGCATTTGCTGGAGAGCATTTGCTGTCTAAAGTCCGGACCGCAATCTACTACAATATCCATTTCGTCCCATTGTACCCAAATGGAAGATCTCAGACGTTTGTCTTTTGGATTTTCACTCAGACAAACCGGATGTTTACTTCCAATTATAGGGATGCCTTGAGAAGTACCTGTTCCTAAAAAATAAACTTTTAAAGCCACAGCACAAAATTACGCTAAAGATGTGCATCCTTGTGGATAAGTTTCATAATTTTGGAAAAACCTTTTTCATGGCTATCCAACTTGCGGGAGATCATCCATTTGAAAACACCCCTTCACTAGAGGCAAAAGCACTTCGCATCAATCTCAATGATAATATTTACGGCACCTTTGCCGAAATAGGTGCTGGTCAAGAAGTGGCACGTCATTTTTTTAGATGCGGTGGTGCATCTGGTACTATTGCAAAAACCATGAGTGCCTATGACAAAGATTTTAGCGATGCTATTTACGGCAGAGAAAACGATGGTAGGTATGTGTCCGAATCTCGTTTAAACAAAATGCTGGATTGGGAAATCAGCCTACTCGAAAAGCGAATTGATAGATCCAAAAACAAAGAAAAGTTCTTTTTTGCTTTTGCCAATACCGTTACTACAATCGATTTTGCCAAAAAATTTAAAGGACATGGCTGGATGGGCATTCGTTTTCAAACCAAACCAGATGAGCCGTATTCCATGATCACGACTCACGTGCGATTTAGAGAAAACGACACCAAGCAACAACAGCTTACCTTAGGCGTAATTGGCGTAAATCTAATTTACGGAGCCTTCTATCAGAATGATAGGCCAAAAAAAATGCTTCAATATCTCTACGACCACATAGATCGTGATGCGATAGAAATTGACACCATCAATTTTACGGGACCCCTTTTTGAGGGTATTGACAACAGAGTGTTGAGTTTGGAGCTCGTCCGACTTGGCATGACAGATGCCGTTATGTTTGGTCCTGATGGAAACAACCTACTTCCAGCTAGAGAACTTTACAAGAAAAATATCATTGCCATTAGAGGTAGTTTCCGTCCTGTTACCAAGGTCAATGTGGATATGTATCGAAAATCACTTAGTATATTTGAGAAAGAACCCAATTCTGATCCAGACAACTCACTGGTTATTTTTGAAATTACATTATCAAACCTCATGACTACAGGTGCTATTGATGAAGAGGATTTTATGGATCGTGCCAAGCTGCTGTGCTCTTTAGGTCAAACGGTTATGATATCAAACTTTAAAGAATACTACAAGCTCGCCGAGTATTTCTCGGAATACACCGAGAAGAAGATCCGCCTTACCATGGGGGTTAACAACCTTGTCGAGATCTTTAATGAAAAGTATTACCGTAATTTAAGTGGTGGTATTCTAGAAGCTTTTGGCAAACTGTTTTTCAAAAATCTAAAAGTATACCTCTACCCCATAATTGATCCAAAAACAGGTAATAAAGTTGACAGCAACTCACTAAGGGTAAATCCGAGATTAAAAGAGCTTTACAACTTCTTTAAATACAACGATAAAGTAGTTGACATCTTAGATTACAACACCGAAGACATGAAGATATTTTCAAGAGATATTCTTGAGCAAATCAAAAAAGGTGAAAAAGGTTGGGAAAACAAACTTCCAGAAGGTGTTTCCAAGCTTATCAAGACCAAAAAACTATTTGGCTTTAAAAGCCAGTAGTTTTATCCTTCCAAAATTTGAGCAGCGTGGTCTTTGGTTTTAACCTTATTGATCACCCGTACTATAACTCCAGATTCATCAATTACAAACGAGGTTCTTATGATGCCCTCGTATTCTTTCCCTTGAAACTTTTTGGGCCCCCAAACACCAAACGCTTTGATAGCGCTGTGATCTTCATCGGCCAGAAGTGGATATGGAAATGAAAATTTGGCAGCAAAACTCGCTTGTTTCTTAACGTTATCGGCACTTACACCAAGCAACTCATAACCTTCGGCTTGAAGTGCAGCATAGTTATCGCTTAAATTGCAAGCTTCGGCTGTACAACCTGGCGTATTGGCACGTGGATAAAAGAATACGATAAGCTTTTTACCAGCGTAATTTTCATGTGATACGGGTTCTCCCAAATGATTTAAACCTGAAAAAGCAGGTAATTGATCTCCTTCTTGTAGCATTTTGTTTATTTTTAGATGTTAAAAATACAAAAATGAATAAAGCCGATAAGGTATCTTTTGCCATTAAAACCTTGGAAGAGCGCTATCCCACCATTCCAATTCCGTTAGACCATAAAGATCCCTATACCTTATTGATTGCTGTACTCCTATCGGCGCAGAGTACCGATGTGCGTGTAAATCAAATTACACCAAAGCTTTTTGCCAAGGCTGACAACCCTACCGATATGATTAAAATGAGTGTAGATCAAATAAGAGAAATCATAAAACCCGTGGGCTTATCTCCTATGAAATCAAAAGGTATTTATGGCTTGTCGCACATTCTTTTAGAACAACACGACGGAAAAGTACCGCAAAGTTTTGAGGCGTTAGAAGCCTTGCCAGCAGTGGGACATAAAACTGCCAGTGTAGTTATGGCTCAGGCCTTTGGCGTCCCCGCATTTCCAGTAGACACACACATCCATCGCCTGATGTACCGCTGGGGGTTTTCGAATGGAAAAAGCGTGGTGCAAACAGAACGTGATGCCAAACGTTTATTTCCAAAAGAAAAATGGAACGACTTGCACCTTCAAATTATTTGGTACGGACGTGAATATTGTCCCGCTCGAGGATGGGATTTGTCAAAAGACATTATCACCAAAACCATTGGCAGAAAAAGCATCCTAAAAAAATTCAATTACTAATTGGCAATAGTATCCACATGACCCTTGGCTAATTTCAAAGGGTGGTATGCTGCAGCATATTGAAGAATCAGTGCTACTGAATTGGCACTTGGTTTAGGTTTTGATTGTTGGGTAGGTAGCGTGTAAAATTTATTCATAAATTGTTTAAGTGGATAACGACACGCCATTGATTTTATTGTGTCATGGTCAAATTTCGATCGTCTATCAACTTTCGCAAATTGATTAAGCCATATCGCATTCTACCCAAGGAAGTATTGATGCTTACGTTGGTTCTTTCGGCAATTTCTTTAAAGCTCATATCTTGAAACAAGCGCATTTTAAGCACTTCGTATTGATTTTCGGGAAGTTCAAGCATTAGGGCAGTAATATCAGATTTAATCTGAGTATCGATGATCATGTCCTCGATGTTTTTAGATGGCTCAGATAAACGATAAAACACATCTTGCTCATGATCGTAGGTGTCGTACATTGGCATGCGCTGTTGACGTCTAAAATGATCAATGATAAGATTATGTGCAATCCGCATCACCCAAGAAACGAATCGTCCCTCTTCGTTATATGCTCCTTTTTTGAGGGTTTGAATTACTTTAATGAAGGTGTCTTGAAAAACATCGTCAGCAATATCCCTATCTTTGATTTTAGAGTAAATAAAACTGTAGATACGTTGTTTGTATTTGGTCAAAAGAATCTCGAAAGATTCATTATCTCCTTTCAAATACTGTTGAATAAGAATGTTATCGGGTAATATAGACATAGGCTACTCTTTTTAAAACTTAAAATTTAGTTGAGTATATGTCTATTCTATAAGCAAAAGTTATACCGCAAATATAAAGAATTATATTTTACAGTGTAAAAAACGCTCCTTGGTTTTTAAATCGCTTGTGAATTGATATATTTATAGCTTGTTTAAAAAGCATTGAAAAAGGAAGCAAGTATTGAAATTATTGGGGCGCAAATGCACAACCTCAAAAACGTGAGTGTGCAAATCCCAAGGCACAAATTTGTGGTCATCACTGGTTTGTCGGGTTCAGGGAAATCTAGCCTTGCATTTGATACGTTATACGCTGAAGGTCAGCGCCGTTACGTGGAAAGCTTATCTTCTTATGCCAGACAGTTTTTAGGGCGCTTAAACAAACCAAAAGTTGAACATATTAAAGGAATTGCACCTGCAATTGCCATTGAGCAAAAAGTAATCAGTAACAATCCCCGTTCAACTGTAGGTACCGTCACAGAAATTTACGATTATCTCAAATTATTGTTTGCCAGAATTGGCGTAACCTACTCCCCTGTTTCAGGTAAAGTCGTTAAAAAAAACGATGTAAAAGACGTGCTTGAGCACATCAAAAAATTTGATGATGGAGCAAAATTGTTGATTCTTGCGCCAATAGGGATAACCAAAAAGCGAACCCTTGAGGGTATGCTAGAGGTCTACAAACAACAGGGTTACGCACGTTTGTTTGTCAATGATGCAGTAGTCCGAATAGATCATTTCAAGTCATCAGATGCCGATAATATCATGTTAGTAGTAGACCGTGTGGTTGTAAAACATGAGGATGATGCCTTTAACAGAATAGCAGAATCCGTTGAAACAGCCTTTCACGAAGGGGATGGCACCGTTGTTGTCCACAGCTTAGCTGACAACAAGAGTCAACATTTTTCAAATCGCTTTGTCCTAGACGGCATTACCTTTACACTTCCCAACGAACATATGTTCAGCTTCAATAATCCACTTGGCGCCTGTACGGCTTGTGATGGTTATGGCGATTTAATTGGTATTGACGAGCAATTGGTCATACCCAATACCAGTCTTTCAGTATTTGAAGGAGCCGTTACCCCTTGGAAAGGAGAGCGGTTACAGCGCTTAAAAAACGATTTTATTGATGCGGCCTATCAATACGAATTTCCGGTACACAAACCCTATTTTGAGCTCAGCAGCGATCAAAAGAAGCTATTGTGGGAAGGCGCTAAGGGGATTCGTGGCATTAATCAATTTTTTGCAAAGCTAGAAGCCAAGAATTATAAAATTCAAAACCGGGTAATGTTGTCGAGGTACAGAGGCAGAACAAAATGCGGCTTTTGTCAAGGAAAACGATTGAACGAGAACGCTTCATACGTTCGTGTTGATAAGCACACCATTAGTGATTTGGTTGATATGCCCATCACATTACTTGCAAAGGAGATAGCAAAACTAAAATTAACCAAACACCAACAGCATATTTCGAGAAGATTATTGGTTGAAATAAAGGATCGACTTGAGTTTCTACAACAAGTAGGACTCGGCTACCTAACGCTCAACCGTCGTGCCAGCACGTTGTCGGGAGGAGAATCCCAACGTATTAACCTAGCCACTTCATTGGGCAGCAGTTTGGTTGGTTCGCTATATATACTTGATGAGCCAAGTATCGGATTACACCCAAAAGACACCAAAAGACTCATTGAAGTTCTGCATGGACTTCGTAATTTGGGGAACACCATAATTGTTGTGGAACATGACGAGGATATCATGCAAGCATCTGATGAAATTATCGATTTAGGTCCCGATGCGGGGGTTTTTGGCGGAGAGATAGTTGCCCAAGGTACCTTCAACGAATTGTTAAAAGCAGAAACTTGGACAGGAAAATACCTCTCCAAGCGAGCGCAAATTGAAATCCCTAAAAAGAGAATTACACCCAAAAAATTCTTACATATAAAAGGAGCACGTGAACACAACTTAAAAAATATAAACGTTTCCTTTCCACTCCAAATGCTTACCGTTATCACGGGGGTTTCGGGTAGCGGAAAAAGCACCCTGGTCAAGGACATACTGCTGCCAGCTGTTAGAAAAGAAAAAGACATTTATGGCGATAAGCTTGGTGAGTTTAGCAGCTTAGATGGCGACCTAGATGCCTTTCAAGAAATTCAATACATAAGCCAAAAGCCTATAGGATTGTCGTCACGCTCCAATCCAGTGACGTATATCAAGGCATACGATGAAATAAGAAAGTTATTTGCAAGCCAAGCGCTCTCAAAGCAAAGGGGCTATCAAACCAAACACTATTCTTTTAACGTTGATGGTGGCCGTTGCCCCAATTGTAAAGGAGAGGGAACAGTAAAGATTGAAATGCAGTTTATGGCTGACGTTGATCTTATTTGTGATGACTGTAATGGAAAACGTTTTCAAAAGGAACTACTTGAAGTTACTTTTGAAGGCAAGAATATTCACAACGTATTGACCATGAGCATAGACGAGGCCATCGCTTTCTTTAAACAGTACAAACAAAACAAAATAAGTGATCGTCTTCAACCGCTTCAAGACGTGGGAATGGGTTATGTGTCTTTGGGACAATCTTCCTCTACCCTTTCAGGTGGAGAAGCACAGCGCATCAAACTGGCTACTTTCCTGTTAAAAGGAGCCCAAAAAACAAAAACGCTTTTCCTCTTTGACGAACCCACGACTGGACTCCATATGCATGACATCAAAAAGCTTGTGGGTTCCTTTCGTGCACTTATTGAACGTGGTCATTCCTTAATTGTGATTGAACATAACGTAAGCCTTATTGAACAGGCAGATCATATTATTGATTTAGGTCCTGAAGGAGGTATGCATGGAGGGCAATTGTTGGCAATTGGCGCACCGGAAGAAATCAACGCCAATAAAAAATCAAGCTTATATCAGCTTTTATTTAGCGATTAGACCATTTTGCTACCCAGCCATTAACCGTATCAGAAAGCCTCAATATAGCAATCAATACGCCATATACAAGTGTAATCAAAATAGACTTAAGCACAATTGAAGCCAACGGAAGTATGTTTAACTTTAGCGTGCTACTAGCCGCAAACAACAATCCAATAATAACAAATGCCTTCAAGGTACTTATGCTATAAGGATATACGCCAAAATAACGATATACATATGCCATGCGCACATAGGTAAAGATCACCAACACCACTAGTGTTGACAAAGCCGCGCCATTGATTCCATATACTGGAATACTCAAGCGATTTCCAATGTAGACAAATACGGCCATACATATGGTAAGTGTTAGAGATATGCGGTACTGCTTCGAATTGAGAAGCATAGTGTTTGAGGCCCCCGAGCTCATCACGATAAGCTTAGCAAACGAAATCATCAACACCACCAGTGCGGCCGTTTCATAACCATCTACTTGTATTAAGTCAAATAAGGCATTGATGCTGCCGTTTACCAGCAAGAAGAACCACCCGCCCAACAACAATAGATTGATGGAACTATCCTTATATAACTTGACTAAATGAGCATTATTTTGGTTGTTGATCGCCTTTGCAATCAAAGGGTTTAGAATTTGAAACAAGGCACGCCCTGGAACTTCAATAAGAGTTGCAGTAAAAATACCCACAGAGTAAAAAGCCGTTTGGGCAATTGCTTTGTACTGGGGGAGCATAAACTTATCAATATCGATTATTAAGCTTCCAGCAGAAGCAGCCAAGACCAAATAAAAAGAGTAGCGCAAAAGCTCGGAAACATTCTTTGGCGCCTTAAAAGATATGGTAGGTGGTTGTATTCGGAAAGCAATGAACATCATCATGAGCATACGCAGGTAATACAAGGAGACCAATAAAATAAAAAACTGATCTAAATTGATCACTTCAACTTCGTAAGCAAGCAACAAGATAAAAATTATAAAGCGTGGATAAATCTCTTTAAAAATATTTCCGATCACGGATTTAAAATGCACGCGTGCCCAAGAATAGAAAATCTCAAAGTAAGCTGTAGCAAAAGCCACAGCGAAAATAACCCATGTATAATGGGCAATTATGGGATTTTTAACAGATAGCAATGTCGCAATTGTGTTGTGAAAATATATGGCTAAAAAGCCAAAGGGAAGTACTACGAGTAATGGAACAATTACAATAAAGGAAAGAAAGTTTTGGCGCTCGTGCTTGGCATAGCCACTGTGAAACTTAATAACGGTTTGTGCTACACCAAATCCAATAAGCGGCATGAGTAAATTGGAAGAGGATAACAAGAAAACGACTAACCCCTGGTTGGAAGCGCCAAAAAAATGCGGATACAGTATAAGCGTATTCACCGCACCTATGCAAAAAGCAAACATGATGCTCAGCAAGTTTTTCGACGATTGTGAGGTAATCATATTCATGTCAACAAACGGATTAAGTTGAGGTATTCTTGCGCTATTACATTGCGTTCATATGACGCAACACCTGATGAAGGTTGGGGTAAATTGTTGTTTACAAACCAATCGATTAGGGTTTTTTCAATCAAAGCCTCTTCATCAAATGAAGCATAAACACCCAATTGATGCTTTTCAAAAAGCGGCTGCATGTCGCTTGGTTTTGGTCCAATTCCCAAAACAGGACGCTGAGCTGCCATATATTCAAATAACTTTCCATGGATAACATTAGCGGTCATCGGCATATTTATACCCAACAATAATAGGGATTTTGCATTTGTCAGTTGCGCATCGATAAGTTCTTTGGGTTGGTAACCCAAAAAACGCAGATGTGAATCAATACCGAGTGATTTTACCTCCGTTTTAATTGAAGTGGCTACTTTGCCATATATATTCAGAGAGAAAGCATTACAGAAGTCGGTATTTGACTTGATTAGTGATGCGATGGCCTTCCACAAAGCTGTTGGGTTTTGTTGCGCTTTCAAACTTCCTGCATACACCATCCCAGCAGTAGGTTCAGATGCAATGGGTAGGCGCTGCTCAAAGCCATTGGTCAGTACAGCTATATTGTGATTGTGAATTTTAAAGTCCGCTTTTAAAGACGGAGCAGTTACGACAACGTGATCTGCATATTGCAATACATTTTGTTCTAATTGCTTGTGCTTTTGCTTTGTCCTCTTGTTCAATGGCAGGCTTCGGTTTTGAAAAAACCCTGTCCATGGATCCCTAAAATCTGCAACCCATGAAACACCCGTTTGTTGTTTGGCCTGCAAGCCTATTAAATGTAACGAATGTGGTGGCCCAGAACTAATAATCAAGTCATAAGGCTTTTGCTTGTGATGTTTCAAAAAGATTTGTGTTGCGGCTTTTGCCCAATATACCCTTGCATCTGGAATAAAAAAGTTGGCACGTACCCACAACATAAAACGCTTTAGTATCCCCGACTTTTCCCCTAGGTTCTCCCCTATGGGTTTGTTGGAGTTTTGTAATGGTTCCCAACCCGCAACCTTGATTTCTGTAATTCCTGAGTGAACTTTTTGCTCTAATCTATCATCGACTTGAGCAATACGAGGATTTTGGGGCACAAAAACACTTACATCCAACCCCTTGGCAGCAAAGTAGTTTGCCAAAAATAACCAACGCTGCACACCTGAACCTCCAGAAGGTGGCCAGTAATACACCATGATTGCAATACGTTTGATATCAGCCAAGTTTGCCCTCTTTTTGTTTACGCATAAGCATTCCAATCATAAGCAAGAACAAAATCCATCCAGATGCCATTAACAAAGTGCCATTTCGTACTACAGTTGGTTTAAATGAAAATACAATCTCATGTTTTCCAGGTGGAACTACAACTCCTCGGAGCATATAATTAACCTTGTGAACATTTTGTGGCGTCCCATCTATTTCTAACGACCAACCACTGGGATAGTACATTTCTGAAAATACAGCTAAGCGCTCATGTGTTGTGGAAACCGTGTATCTTAATAGATTATTGCGTTTTTCAACCAATGCAATGGTATCCGTTTCCACTGGAGTATAAGCTACAGGCTTTATCGTTTGAGATAACGCTTGCATTTTAGGATTGATTTTATTCAGTTTTAAGATGGCTTCATTGGCGGATGCTACTTGAATAACTTCATCGACAAACCATACTGATCCAACTACCGATGGGCGTTTTTTTACACCGTCAGCATATTGGTCGTCAATGATAAATTTTACATTCAACATATCAAGCACCACACTATCTTGTTGTTTTAGATAGAAATCATAAACATCTTGAAGCAAAGCAGGTTTTGCTCCGTGATAGCCTCCTAAACTATTGTGGAAATAGGCAGTTCTAGAAGAAGAAAAACCAAGTCTGGGCTCGTAAACACGATAGTTCGATTTGTCTTTTAGAATGGATTTGTCTTGAGCCGTTTTGTCAAAAGGATAGTCGTATTGGTATTTCCCTTTAAACTGTTCTTTATTAAAAAAAAGCCTGTTATACTGCCACAGGTCGGCCAGACCTAGTAGGGCAATAACAACGGCAAATACGGTCCCAGAAAACAACTTGCGCCAAAAGGCAAGGAAAGCCAACACGATTAAAGAAAGATAGGTAATGATATGCCATACATCGTCCCAAACAAATAGTTTTCTTGAAGCCCGAATCGGCTCCAGTAAGACGTTTGGCAAATTAGACATCCCCTCAGCAGTTGAAGTAAATGAAAAGAAACCTTTTGCCCCTACTATTAAAAACAAGATTATGGTAATGAAAACAACTACAACACCATATACGTTGACAAGCTTTTTCCTGATAAAACCCATTCCTTGAGTCAAGTATTGCAAGCCCAACATAGCCGCATAGGGCACACAAAGCATGATCATGATTTGCGCGGAACTAACAGCCCTAAACTTGCTGTACAAAGGCAAGTAGTCAATAAAAAATTGAGTTGCTTCGGGTGTGTTTTTACCCCAAGAAAAAAGCAAGGAAACGGCAATTATTGATAGCAATACCAAACGTGTATACCTGTTGGTAACTACCAATCCCAAAAAAGCAAAAAACAACACCACGACACCTAAGTATACAGGAGCAGCCACAAAGGGCTGATCGCCCCAATACGGTCTAAATTGGCGGAGCAAACCAATTGCAGTATCGTAATCAAGACTGCCCTCGGCCAATTTGGCTTTGACAAACTGGAGAAAAGGACTGTCATCGGCAAAGCCTTCTCCTGAACTTCCACCCATAATATTAGGGGAAATAAAGGTCATGGATTCTAAAATACCGTAACTATACGAAGTGATGTAGTCAAACGAAAGACCATCAGAAACTACTTTATCCGTTCCGTCTGGATTAAGAGTCAATTCACTTGCGCCTCGTGTACTGAATCTGGTATAATCTAAGGTTGCGAACACGCTTTGAGCGTTTAAAACAAGTGCTAGTATTCCAGCTATAAGTAGTGTTGCAACAGGTTTAAGTATGTTTGAGATACCACGCTTGTACACGGTATGCATACTCCACATCAGCGTTGTGATAAACATCATGACCAAGGTGTAATAGGTCATTTGCAAGTGATTGGCATGGAGTTGCAACGCTAGTCCAAGGGTAAGCCAAAGTATCCCCCACTTTTTTCGATCAATCAGCACTTGAAACAACCCTAAAAAAACCAAGGGCGCATAGGCCAAGGTCATGGCTTTCGTGTTGTGTCCAACCATCAAAATGATAATGTAATATGACGAAAAACCGTAGGCAAGTGCGCCTGTAACAGAAACAGGGATAGAAAAGCGCCTACTTTGTGCAAAGAGATAGAAAAAAAACAAATACAAAAAAAGCATGTCTGCAGGACGTGGCAAGAATCGCAAAGCGGAATCCACATAGCGCAACACATCATAAGGATAGCGTCCTGTAATTTGATAGGTAGGCATACCTACAAAGGCGTTGTCAATCCAATAGGGTTCTTCATCAAATTCAGCCCTGTGCTCTAAAATTTGACGCTGCATCCCTTTATATTGTACAATATCGGATTGCTCGAGGTACTTATTGGAAAGCAAAGGATAAAAATATGCCAATGAAATAAGGGCAAATAAAACAGTTACTAACGCATGTGGTAGCAAAAAACGCAATACTGGATATTTCATCATGTTTCAAAAATACAACTCTATGTATAATGACGGAATTTTTAATTCATGTATCTTTGAATGTGCGCTTATCATTACTATCCATATTATGTTTTTCAGCGATGTTGACCATGCCTTGGATGTCCATGGCACAATATACGGATGTCATAAATAGCAACCGCCCAAGTCAATCCATGGGCGCATTTGGCGTTGGTAAACGTGTTTACCAATTGGAACAAGGCTTATCGTTTCGAATGGGCAATTTTAGTGCGTTTCAAGATGCTTCTTACATAGGTATGGGCGGAAGATCTCAAATCCGTATTGGCTTATTTAAAGAACAATTGGAGTTTGTTGGCACTGCAGATTATCATATTGATGCGTTGCGCTACACGACCGCTGCTGGGACTTACAATATAGACAGAAATGCTTTGCGTGATTTAGGAGTTGGTGCTAAATATTTGGTATATGACCCCTTCCGTAATGTTGACAAATACAAACCAAACTTTTACAGTTGGCACGCCAATAATAGAATACGCTTGCGTGACTTAATTCCTGCAGTTTCAGTCTATGCAGGCGCACAGTTTAGCACAGGCGGAGTTTATCCGTATCAAGAAAACTTTTTTCCTTTATTTAATTACAATTATCGTCCTCTAGTTGAACCATTTGTTTCGGGTACAGCCATGCTTATTTTTCAACAGCATTTGCGCCCCGGCTTAGTAGTGGTACATAATATTGGTATGCGCTATATAATGGCCGACGTACAGCAAAAAAAACTGTTAGGAACTGTTACATACAGCACCCAATCGAAATGGTCGTTTTTTGGTGAATACACTATCGATGATAGCCCAAGCTACCGGGACATCACACTGGGTGCAGGTGTGGCTTATTTGTTTAACAGCAATTTTCAACTCGATGTGGCTGTGCAACAAAACCTAAAGACAACTCCTAGTTTATTGACTGCAGGCATTGGGGTTTCTTACCGTATAGACCGTCACAATATTTGGAACGAAGAACCACAAAACAATGCTTTAAAGAAGCAAAAAAAGGAAGCCCAACGAAACGATAGAAAAGCGGATAAGAAAGTTAGAGAGGCAGATAAACGAACAGGCAGGGGATTAAAAAAATTAGACAGAAAGCAAAAGAAAATTGAACGTAAAATCAAACGTGTAAAATGATTGAAATTATAGAAGTAACTTCAAGACAACAGTACCGTGCGTTTTTTCAATTTCCATTTGATCTCTATCGCAATTGCCCACAATGGGTTCCTACTATCACAAAGGAAGAAATGGACATTTTTGACCCGCAAAAAAATGCAGTTTTTGAACATGCCATGGCACGGCTTTTTCTAGCAAAGAAAAAAGGGAAAATAGTAGGCCGTATTGCTGCCATGATTAATTGGGTTGAAGTAGAAAAACTCCAAAAAACCAAGGTGCGTTTTGGCTGGTATGATACCATAGACGACTTAGAGGTAAGCCAAAAGCTCATTGAAACGGTTGAGGCAGTTGCCATCGCTGAGGGCATGACCTATATTGAAGGGCCTATGGGTTTTTCAAACATGGACAAGGCCGGACTCCTCGTGCACGGCTATGAACACATGAATACCATGATTACTTGGTATCACTACCCCTATCAAAAAACACATCTCGAAAGATTAGGGCTAAAAAAACAAAGCGAATGGATCGAATTTAAAATTGATATTTACGATGCCAAAGACTCCCCGGAAAAGGTAAAGAAGTTTGCACGTGTCATCAAAGCGCGCTACAAACTGAAAACGCTTGCATTTAAAACAACAAAAGATGTTGAGCCCCACGTAGATAAGATGTTTGAATTACTCAATCAAACCTATAATAAATTGCAATCTTTTGTGCCTATTCAACAACATCAAATTGAAGTGTACAAAAAGAAGTATTTACCCTATGTGCATCCCGATTTTATCAAATGTGTGGTTGATGAAAACGATGAAATGATTGGGTTTTCCATTACGATGCCCTCGTTTACCAAAGCACTTAAACGCATCAACGGAAAGATGTTCCCATTCGGGTTTTATCATCTCTGGTGTGCCTTGCGTAAAAACAACCGGGCTTCATTTTATTTGATCGGTATAAAAGAAAGTTATCAGAGTAAAGGCGTAACCGCCATTATCTTTCAAGACATACAGGAAATGTTTAACAAGCGTGGCATTACTGAGGTAGAAACCAATCCAGAACTGGAAGAAAACAAAGCAATTCAGTCCATGTGGAAAAACTACAAGCACGAGCTACACAAACGACGCAAGACTTACCGTAAAGATATTTCACTGTGAACATTAACAACACCATAGTTGCACTCTCGACCGCCCCAGGTGCTGCTGCCCTAGCAGTAGTGCGCTTGAGTGGTGATAAGGCGATTTCTATAGCTGAAAAAGTTTTTAAATCTCGTTTTGGAAAAAAATTATCTCAACAAAACACCCATCAGGTTTTATTAGGTGATTTTCATTACAAAAATGCGCTTATAGACGAAGTCTTGCTTTCTGTTTTCAAAACCCCCAATTCCTACACTGGTGAAGACGTAGTAGAAATTTCTTGCCACGGTTCCGTATATGTGCAGCAAAAAATTCTAAATGTCCTGCAAGATATGGGTGCAAGGTTGGCCGAGCCTGGAGAATTTACACTACGTGCCTTTTTAAATAAAAAAATGGATTTGGCACAAGCAGAGGCTGTTGCGGATTTGATAGCTGCCGAAAGTAAAGCAGCGCATCACATTGCGGTTCAGCACCTTCGTGGCGGTATTAGCAAAAGCCTAGGCAGCTTGCGTGAAAGACTCTTATCATTTGCTTCCCTAATTGAACTAGAACTTGATTTTAGTGAAGAAGATGTTGCCTTTGCCGATAGAACACAATTGCGTGAGCTTGTTGATGATATTCGTGCAACACTTAAAAACCTCTTGGATTCTTTTGAGACGGGTAATGCAGTAAAGCACGGGATACCAGTAGCTCTTATTGGGATGCCTAATGCGGGTAAATCTTCGCTGTTAAATGCGCTACTAGAAGAAGATAAAGCCCTTGTTTCTGATATTGCAGGGACAACTCGTGATAGTATTGAGGACACGCTTACCATAGGCGGTATTCAGTATCGCTTTATAGATACCGCAGGACTTCGCAAAACAACAGACCTTGTAGAAGCCATGGGTGTGGAGCGTACACAAGAAAAAATGGACAAAGCCAGCATATTGATGTATGTTGTTGACCCTAAAATACAATCGCCAGAAGCGGTCATTAGCGCCTTGGAAGGAATTAAGCGTGATGACGCTACCCTATTGCTTGTCATTAACAAAAAGGATTTGCTCGACCAGGGCGAACTACACACCTTCCTCGAGAGACTAGGACGTTTGGACGTGGAAGCTATTATTTTTGATAAAGTGGCTATCAGTACCAAAGACGAAAGTGACATTACCGCATTAAAGCAGCGCTTTGCCGGTCTAATTGAATGGAACACAGGTAGCGAATTGGTGAGCAATCAACGGCATTGGGCGGCATTACAAACGGCAATGGTAGGAATCTTAGAGGTAATTCAGGGAATTGAAGAAAACCGAAGCAGCGATTTGCTGGCTATTGATATTCGCCAAACCTTACACGAACTGGGTACCATAACTGGTGAGGTCACGACAGATGATATCCTTGGCAATATCTTCGCTAATTTCTGTATTGGAAAATGATACAATTATAAATTAACACTCCTTTACTTTTGGCTAATCTACGAGGATGATGGCATGCATGCTTGCTGTAAGGTTAAATAGCATCGAAAAATCAACTAAAAAAGACCTTGAAAAATAAGCTATTTGCTGAGTTACAAAAAGATTTTACAAATTGCTCAAATCACAAGCTTAGCGTATGTTTTAGAGAAAACAGAATTGACCACCTTGTAGTTTCTTGAAACTTCCAATGCATTAACCCTGTTGTAATGTTAAATTTTTCTGATGGTGTGTACGAAGCTTTCATAATAAGGCGGTTTTGACTAAATCCACCATCAGTATAACTTAAAAAAATTTCCTCGCTGATCAAAAGTTTAATTTTAGAAGTTATGTCATATGAAAATTCGGAACCTACTCTGTAGCGAAGTTGATAATTTTTGTTTAGCCATCGTTGCTCCAACATTATTTTACCTATATATTCAAAATTCCAAAGCGTTGTAGCTATAGAAGCCTTTTGATAAATTCCATTCTCTGAAAAATTACTTGTGTCTAGTCGTCTAAATCCAGCAGCTAGAAAAACAGGAAAACGTCTTAGTTCTTTTGTTAGTCCTAGAGTAACTAAGGTTTCGTCGTTCTTCAAATTTAAATTATAGCTTCTCAATTCAAGTTCGGATTCAAGATTAAGATTTCGTGAAAGCCCAAACGCATTTTGATACGTAATCCAAGAACCTAAATCTGTCTGTGCGTAGGATAAAAATGAAAACAAACAAACAAACGAAATTACCCTTATGAAAAAATGTTTTTGCATAAAATTAAATTAATGCGTTTTAGATTTTTTTTAAAATTATTCTTGTAAATCCCCCTAAATCACTTGAAAAACAGTAATGATGATTGATTTTCGCTTAATTTTTCCAATACAACTAATATAGTAATTAAATGAAAACCCTAAGTCATTTGGTTAAAAACACCAAACAATCAAGTGTATTTGAGTAATATGCATACAAAAATGTAAAATTGCCTTACTATTGACATTTTTGCTTTACAAAGTATTTTGAAACTTAATGCACTTATAGCGTCACATACATCAACAATAGATTACAAAACAAGAACAGTTAGAATTTATATCGCTCACCAAGGTTTTTGCTAAATCTCAATTTTCGTGTGCAACTTAAGGACATAAAAAGCGAAAAGGCCAAAAAGAGAGCCAACCATAGCTATTCAATTTGACCAATTCATTTAGGAAGTGTAAATGTATAACAAATATCTATACAAACCCTTTATTCAGTTGCTAAAATAGGTTTAGCATATTGATTTAAATAACTGACTTTATCTCCAGTAAACGCAAAAGCTTCCATCCATGAATAACTGTACTTTGCCCCGTCAGCATTTTCAATTGTTCCGTTATCCCACATTAAAACCCATTCAACTTCATTTTCGCCTACTACTGTAAAGTTCACAGCTACGGAATAGTCGTTAATGGAAACGGCTGAATAGGCTTCCTTCATGAACTGAAGTACGCTTTCTTTTCCTTCTAGTGTGGTCCCATTATCCAAACTAAACACGACATCATCCGTAAGGTAGCTCACGGCCTTATCATAATCTTTGTTGATAATATACTGGTGCATTTCTTGAATGAGAAGTACCTTTTGGTCACTACCCATATCAAAAGAAGATTGGTAGGTAGGTTGGTAAATGAACTCAACCGCTTCTGTGCGCTCACTAGTTGCTTGCTTTGGGTTGGTACAAGATAGCATTGTAGCAACAATTAAGCATATAAGTAGTGTGTTTTTCATGTTTATTTAAATTAACTTCTTAAAATTAATAATTTTGATTTAAATTTGATAGAAGTCAAAAAAACAGTGAAAAAACAATTCTTTAGCTCGAGCATTTCAACGCTAGTATTCGCTTATTTCCTACTGCATTTCCAATACGGATTTTCTCAACTTAAAGCAATTATAACAGACGAACTAGGCAATCCATTAGAATACGCCACTGCTGCCTTATATAGTAATGATGGCACATTGGTGTCTGGCGTTGTTTCACAAACAAATGGTGTTGTGGAAATCAATAATATCAAAACGGGGGAATACAACCTAGAAGTTTCGTTCATAGGATATGAAGTTTACAAAGTTGTAAATCTTTCATATAGGAAAACTTTAGATCTTGGGGCAATAAAACTAACCCTAGGCAATCAACTAGATGATGTAGTTGTTTCAACAACACAAAAAACCATCATCAATAAAATTGATAAACAAATTTATAATCCAAAAGCATTCAAGAATGCACAAGGAGGAACAGCACTCGATGTGCTAAAAAACCTTCCTGCTATAAGTGTTAGCGGTAATGATGAATTGATTGTCAGGGGCACCAGCGGCTTTGTGGTATTGCTCAACGGCAAGCCAACTCAGAGTAAGCCAACTACGATCATGGCACAACTACCGGCAAACGCCATTAGCAGTATTGAACTTATTACCGCCCCATCTGCCAAATATGACCCTGAGGGCAAGGCGGGAATCATCAATATAATAGCGACCAAGGGGGTTACTGAGGGCGTTTTTAGTCAATTAAACATCAAAGGTGGTTTCCCCTCTACAGAAACATATGGAAACGAATTAGCACACCAACGCTTTGGAATTGACGGAACGTACAATGTGAACAGAGAAAAGTTAAATGTTTCCATCGGAGCAAATTACCAAAGAAACGATTTGGGTGGTAGACGCGAAGGTAATGTGTATACCATAATTGATGATGTGTTTACAGGGCTTCCTTCAACGGGTGAGCGCAGTTTTGATGAAACCAATTACAACGGCCGTTTCACGCTCGAGTATACGCCCAACACATCAGACGAATTATCAGTTGGTTTTTATGCAGGAAAAAGATCAAAAAAGCGATTAGCTGATATCGTTTATTTCAATAACCGAACCATTACCCCTCAAGGGAGTACAAACATCACGAAGCTTCCCTCCTATTTTAACCACAATTTAAGAGAGCGTAAAAGCGATTTCATTTTAGGCAATATAGATTACACTCATTTTTTTCAAAACAAATCTGAACTTTCATTTTCGCTTTTATATGAATATACTTTATTGGGCGGGCCTACCTTTAATCAAAACTTAGGACATCCTGATAATGCCATATTATATCAAGACGAATACAACACGAACGATAACCCATTATATGGCATACGAGCGCAAGTTGATTATATTTTTTCTCCTTTTGAAGGCGGAGAGATTGCAATGGGCTATCAATTCCGCAACCTAGACCACAAAGGGGATTTTCTGTATGAACGCCGGACAAGCTTTACCGATCCATTTGTAATGGTGCCTGCATTTTCTAGTGAAGTGAACCTAGTTCGTGAAATACATGCAGTTTATGGGCAACTATCAGCATCTAAGGGAGCATATGCTTACAATGTAGGCTTACGGATTGAGCAAATGAATCGAGATTTGATGCTAAAAGACAAAGCAAATACAATTGATGATACCCGAAATTATGCATTTACTAAGGCATATCCATCGGCTTCAATACAGTATACCATAAACGATAAGACCAAAGCCAAATTGGCTTACAGCAAACGAGTAGCCCGTACCACAACCTTTAAAATGAATCCTTTTCCTGAACGCGAGCATGCTGAAACCCTAGAGCAAGGTGATCCAGATCTAAAGCCTGAATTTATTGATTTAATTGAACTGGGCTTGGACAGAAAAATTTCTGATAATACCAGTGCTTTTGCTACTGCCTATTACCGCAATACAAAAAATGTGGTAAACCGAGTGAATACCGTGTACAGTAATACCATACTAAATCGCATTTATTCAAATGTGGGCAACGCCAAAACCTTTGGAATTGAGTTTGGAACACAGCTAAAGTTTGCTGCCAAATGGGATGGCTATTTTGGTGGGAATATCTATCATTATGATCTTAACGGTTCGTTTGACAACAGACCTGTGAACACAAAAACTACGGTTTACAGTTTTAATGCAAACACCAATTATCGTTTTTGGGATAATGCCGCGGTTCAGTTTTCCATAAATTATATTTCGGACAGGGTAACAGCGCAAGGGGAAGATTCAAGATACTACACTCCTAACCTTAGCATTCAAAAATCGTTTTTAAACGACAAGCTCAAGGCCACTTTGCAATGGCTAAATATAGATTTGGGAGTATTAGACACCAATGAACAACGGATAACAACCTGGCGGGATAACGAATTTTTTACTACAACCAACTATATATACGAAGTAGATATGGTTACGTTAAACCTCTCGTATATATTCCAAAATGGAAAAAATAGATCCAATTTTATTGATAGCGAGTTTGGTAAAAGAGAATTTTAACCTGAGTTTTACAAAAATTATATGTGAATGAAAAAACTGTTGTTTTTATTGGTGCTCTTGCTTTTATTCTCTTGTAAATCGGACGATAAATGTGGAGAAATTTTAGACAAGATCAGTACGTCTGAGCAGTATATTTTTGTGATCTGCTTCGATGGATGTGATCGAATTACTTCCAATGATTTCCAAGGAAGTATGCGAAGTGATGTTGAAGTAGATGCAGCAACTTTTGAGGAATTTAACGAGGGTGAAAACTATTGTGTAGAGTAACGCACATTTTTTTTTATAGTTTAACACAAGAAAGCGTCTCAATCCTCGTTTTTATATTAATTTTAGACTCTTAAATATCTTTATAAAATGAAAAGAACACGCATCTTATTAATTGTAATCCCTATACTTCTGGCCTCTTGTGTGTCTCAGAAGAAATACACTGCTTTAGAATCTGACAACAAAGAAACCAAAGATCTGCTGAACTCCGCTACTGTTCGTCTTAATTCTTGTATAGACGAGAAGGCAAAAAGTGATGCAGATGTTTCTGCGCTTCGTGACCAAATTACTTTCCTAAAAGCTAACAATCAAGAGCTTATTAATAATATGGGGAACTTAACAACGCTGTCTCAAAAAGGTGCTGAAAACCTTGAGCGTTCACTTGAGTCTCTAAAAGAAAAAGACATGCGTATTACTCGCATGCAAGATGCCGTCACGCGTAGGGACTCCGTTACCTTGGCATTGGTAACTAGCCTAAAGGGTGCTCTTGTAGACATTAACGACTCTGATATTGAGGTTAATGTTGAAAAGGGTGTTGTGTTTATCTCCATCTCAGACAAGCTGCTATTTAGAAGCGGTAGCTACACTGTTACTGCACGTGCAAAAGAAGTCCTCGGAAAGGTTGCCCGGGTTATAAATGACAAAACAGACTTGGAGTTTATGGTTGAAGGACATACAGATAATGTACCTGTTAAAAAAGACAGCAATGTGCTTGTAGACAACTGGGATTTGAGTGTAAAACGCGCAACGGCTGTTGTACGAATACTACAAAACGATTTCTTGGTTGATCCTGTGCGTATGACTGCAGCAGGACGGAGTTCTTATGTGCCACTCGAGGATAATGAAACCCTTGACGGTCGTGCCAAAAACCGTAGAACACGTATCGTTGTCTTACCAAAGCTTGATCAATTCTTCGATTTACTTGAAAAGGGTATGGAAGCTGCCTCCAAATAAGGCCTAAAACACTAAAAAAAAAGCCACTTTAGGGTGGCTTTTTTTTATGTAACTACCTTAAGTTTTGCGAAACGCAACAGCACATTCTTTTCCCCAGATTGATCAAAACGGATAAGGGCTTTTGCATCATTACCTACCCCATCGGTACTTAAAACGGTTCCAAATCCAAAGCGGCTGTGTGAAACCCGGATTCCCTGCTGGATTTCGGACAAGTCTAATGTGGGCCCACTACTAGCTGCCGCTTTAGATACAGATTTCATACGTGCTTTAGGGGGTACTGCAGCTGTGGGTTTCTTTTTTAGAGGCGGTTTAAAGCGAACCTTGTTTGGATCTGGCGCATCAAAAACGGAGGTGTCCATAAAAGGCTTAAACGAATAATCGTCTTGCAACACTTGATTGTCAATGTAAGCCTCGTCAATTTCTACCAAAAACCTACTGGGTTCTGCATCAATTATTTTTCCCCACCGATATCTAGACAACGTATAGGTTAACGTAACCCGTTTTTCAGCACGGGTAAGTGCCACATAGAATAACCTTCGTTCTTCCTCAAGTTCTGCTCTGGTGTTAACACTCATGGCAGAGGGGAATAAATCTTCCTCCAGACCAACGATATACACGTTAGGAAACTCCAAACCTTTGGCAAGATGAATGGTCATAAGCGAAACCGCTTGCTGATCCTTGACCTCGTTATCAAAGTCAGTAGCCAAGGCAACATCTTCTAGAAACTCAACCAAAGAGCCCGTAGCATCAACCAATTCACGCTGTCCTTCAACAAAATCTTTGATACCATTCAACAATTCTTCAATGTTCTCAATACGGGTAACGGCTTCTGGGGTTCCTTCCTTTTTAAGCTCTGAAACCAATCCCACCTTCTTGGTGACCACATCGGCCAATTCAAAAGCATCTAATGTGGTGAGTTGCGTTTTAATCGATTCTATAAGGGTGTAGAAGTCTTGCAACTTGGTTCGTGTCCCCGCATTGATATTAAGGGGAAGTTCTTGTACCTTCTCCAACACCTGATATAGCGTACAATCGTGCGTCTTTGCTGCTACAATAAGTTTGTTGATGGTGGTTTGCCCAATGCCCCGCATGGGATAGTTTATTACGCGTTTTAAACTTTCTTCATCATTAGAATTGATTAGCAAGCGCAAATAGGCCAATACGTCTTTAATTTCCTTGCGTTGGTAGAAAGAAACACCTCCATACACACGATAAGGAATATTACGCTTTCGCAAGGCGTCTTCCATAGCACGAGACTGTGCATTCGTGCGATACAATATAGCATAATTCTCATAGCCCTGTTGGGTTTGCATCGCACGTTCAAAAATATCACCTGCAACATAACGACCCTCCTCTCCATCTGTTAGACTGCGATGTAAAATGATTTTATGTCCCTCAGGATTATCTGTCCAAACGTTCTTTTCTAGCCTGTTTTGATTATGTGCAATTACGGCATTAGCCGCCTGAACTATGGTTTTGGAAGAACGATAGTTCTGTTCCAGCCGATACACGGCAGCATCGTCGTAGTCACGTTGAAAATTGAGAATATTCTGAATGTTTGCCCCGCGAAAGGCATAGATACTTTGGGCATCGTCGCCTACCACACAAACGTTTTGATAGCGATCTGCCAAAGCCCGTACAATCAAGTATTGAGAGTGGTTGGTATCTTGGTACTCATCAACTAAAATATAGCGAAAACGCTCTTGATATTTGGCAAGAACGTCTGGAAATCTATTTAACAACTCATTGGTTTTAAGAAGTAGATCGTCAAAATCCATGGCGCCAGCCTTAAAGCAACGGTCTACATATTCTTTGTAGATACTACCCATTTCCGGACGTTTGGATTCCCGATCTGCCTCCACTAGTTCTGGGTTGTTGTAGTAGGCACGCACAGTAATCAGGCTGTTCTTAAATGATGAGATGCGCGAACGAATTTGTTTCACCTTATACAGGTCTTTATCGAGTTGTAACTCTTTGATGATGGAGCTCAACAAACGCTCGGAATCTTGGGTGTCGTAAATCGTAAAGCTTGAGGGATAGCCCAAACGGTCAGCTTCCGCACGCAGGATGCGAGCAAACACAGAATGAAAAGTACCCATCCAAAGATTTTTGGATTCGCTCTCACCAACAATTTGCGCAATCCGTGCCTTCATTTCGCGTGCCGCTTTGTTGGTAAAGGTCAATGCTAGAATGGAAAAGGAATCAACTCCTTGCTGCATCAAATAGGCAATACGGTATGTAAGCACACGTGTCTTACCAGAACCAGCGCCTGCAATAACCATAAGTGGTCCGTCTTTGTGGACAGTAGGTTTTTGCTGGGCTTCATTAAGCAGCTTGAAGTAATCTTCCAACGTATTTAATTTAAAGTGAAAATAGCCAAACCCATACGGTTGATAAAGAAGCCTAAGGAATAGTTATTAACAGGAAACTGCTATCTTCGTTTTTATGTCGGGATTGTTACAAAAACCTATCGAATATCTTAAAGGCGTTGGTCCAAACAGAGCTCAATTACTCAAAAAAGAATTGGGCCTTTACACCTTACAAGATATTCTTTACTTTTTTCCACATCGCTATATTGACAAAAGCACATATTATACGCCGGCAGAACTCCCCCAAACCACAGCAGATGTTCAAGTATTGGGGAGCATCACCCATATTGAAACCGTTAAGCAAAAACGAGGCAGTCGCTTGGTCGCTACTTTTACGGATGGTCAGCACAGTATGGAACTAGTTTGGTTTCGGGGTCAACAATGGATCCAAAAATCACTACAACTCAATACACCCTATATGGTATTTGGACGCCTCAATTGGTATGGAAAAAAGTGTTCCATTCCGCATCCAGAACTAGAGCTTATAGCAGATCACGAACAACGCAAAGGAAATTTTCAGCCGGTTTATCCATCAACAGAAAACCTGACTAAAAGTGGCATTACTCAGCGCATTGTGCGACAAATAGTAGAAAATCTATTCGACGAGATGCAAAATAATTTACAAGAAGTGTTGTCCGATGAGCTACGAAACACCTATCAGTTGATAGAGAAAAATGAAGCCCTAAAAACCATTCACTTTCCGCAATCACAGGAAGCATTAGCACGTGCACAATATCGAATGAAATTTGAAGAATTGTTTTTTATACAGCTTCAATTAGGCCTAAAAAAACAGCATCGTAAAGAGCGCATAAAAGGCATACCCTTTCCTAAAATCGGAACCTATTTCAATCGTTTTTTTCATGAGCACCTACCCTTTCCCTTAACCGAAGCACAAAAACGAGTCGTGCGGGAAATTAGAGCTGACTTAAACAGTCAGGCACAAATGAACAGGTTGCTACAGGGTGATGTTGGTTCGGGTAAAACCATCGTAGCCGTACTCTGTATGTTAATGGCCTTGGACAATAATTTTCAAGCCACTCTAGTAGCGCCCACCGAAATTTTAGCACTACAGCACTACAACGGCATAAAGGCGCTATTGGCGCCTCTTGGTGTCGAAATGGGTTTACTCACCGGGTCTGTAACCAAGAAAGCGCGTGAACCACTTTTTGAAAAATTGGCAAATGGTCAATTGCAAATACTTATTGGTACCCATGCTGTACTTGAAGAAACTGTACATTTTAAACAACTCGGACTGGCTATAGTTGATGAACAGCATCGTTTCGGGGTGGCACAGCGTGCTAAACTTTGGCGAAAAAACAGCACTCCTCCAAACATATTAGTCATGACAGCCACGCCCATACCCAGAACCTTGGCTATGACCGCTTATGGCGATTTAGATCTATCGGTAATTGATGAATTGCCACCAGGTAGAAAGCCCATTACCACAACGCATCGATTTGACAGCAAACGCTTGGCTGTATTTCAATTTATGCGAGAGGAAATTGCCAAGGGCCGACAAGTGTATGTTGTTTATCCGCTTATTCAAGAATCTAAAGTTTTGGACTACAAAGATTTGATGGACGGTTATGAAAGTATTGAGCGCGAGTTTCCGCTTCCAGACTTTCAAGTAAGCATCGTTCACGGCAGGATGAATGCCCAAGACAAAGCATATGAAATGGAGCGTTTTATTTCTAAAAAAACACAAATCATGGTGGCCACTACGGTTATTGAGGTCGGAGTTGATGTGCCCAATGCTAGCATTATGATTATTGAAAGTGCCGAGCGCTTTGGCTTATCGCAACTTCACCAACTCAGAGGGCGTGTTGGACGTGGAGCAAGTAAGAGTTACTGTATTTTGATGACAGGATCTAAACTAAGTCAGGATGCGCAAACACGCATACAAACCATGGTTAGAACACAAGACGGCTTCGAATTAGCAGAAGTAGATTTGTCGCTTCGCGGACCCGGAGATGTCATGGGCACTCAGCAAAGTGGGGTTTTACCGTTTCTGATTGCTAATCTGAAAAAAGATGTAAACATTCTAAAAACAGTACGTCATGCTGTAGATGATTTACTCCAAAATGATCCAAATTTATCTCTTTCAATAAACGAAAACATCCGCTTGGCACTCTCGCTAACCCAACAAGGAAAAAGTATTTGGAAGTACATTGGGTAAATACTACCCAAAAAACCATCTTAATTGTATCTTTGTTGTTCAAATAATACGCATGCAGATTTCTTTTAACTGGTTACGAGATTTCATAAAAACCGATTTAAGTGCTTCAGAAGTAGGTGAAATACTGACCGATCTGGGTTTAGAAGTTGAGGGAATTAATCAATACCAATCCATTCCAGGTGGGCTAGAAGGCGTTGTCATTGGTAAAATAGTGACTTGCGAAAATCACCCTAATGCCGATAAACTCAAGATCACACAAGTTGATATAGGTGAGGTGGAACATGTGCAAATTGTATGCGGAGCACCCAATGTAGCTGCTGGTCAAACGGTTCCAGTAGCCACGATCGGCACAACACTTTATGCCGAAAATGGAGAGTCTTTCACCATTAAAAAAAGTAAGATCCGAGGAAAATTAAGCCAAGGAATGATTTGTGCCGAAGACGAATTAGGTCTGGGGCAAAGCCACGAAGGCATCATGGTACTCGAAAATCATCACAAGGCTGGCAAAGCCTGTAAAGAAGTTTTTGAAATCGTTACCGATGAGATATTTGAAATTGGGCTTACCCCAAACCGATCTGATGCGATGAGCCATTTTGGTGTAGCTAGAGATTTACGCGCAGCACTAGCCCAAAAGGAAGATACCACTACACTTATTACGCCTTCCATAAGTTCGTTTCATACCAACAACTACAAAGGGGCAATCAAAATAGATATTTGCGATACTGATGCCGCACCGCGTTATTGTGGTTTACGCATAACGGGGCTTGAGGTAAAGCCTTCACCCGAACACATACAACATCGTCTCAAGGCAATAGGACTTAAACCCATCAACAATATCGTCGATGCCACAAATTATGTCTTACATGAAATGGGGCAGCCATTACACGCTTTTGATGGGGCTAAAATAAACAGTGGTGTGGTACGTGTTCAAAAACTAAAAGAAGGAACTCCCTTTATTACTTTAGACGGCGTTGAACGTAAACTAAGTAGCGAAGACTTGGTTATATGCAATGGCGATACACCTATGTGTTTGGCAGGTGTCTTTGGAGGCTTAAACTCTGGAGTAACAGCGCAGACAACAGAAATATTTTTAGAAAGTGCTTATTTTAATCCTGTCAGTATTCGAAAAACAGCCAAACGCCACGGACTAAGCACAGATGCTTCGTTTCGTTATGAACGCGGAATTGATATCGAATTGGTCGAATATTGCTTAAAAAGAGCCGCCATACTTATTCAAGAAGTTGCCGGCGGAGTGGTGAGCTCTGAAATTATAAATGAATACCCAAATAAGCATAAACCACATCAAATTTTATTGAAATATGACTACATTAATACATTGATAGGTCACGAAATTCCGAGAGAAAAAATTAAAAAAATCATTCAGGATTTAGATATTAAAATTGCGCATGTAACTGAAACTTCGGTTGGTTTAGAAGTGCCTACTTACCGTGCAGATGTTCGTAGACCTGCCGATATCGTCGAAGAGGTTTTAAGGGTGTATGGCTACAATAATATTCCAACAGGAAACAAACTTAACAGCTCTATTCCTGACCTAACCAAAAACAATACCAATCAGATAGAAACACGCATTTCCCAACAACTTGTTGCTCAAGGGTTTTATGAGATTTACAACAACTCACTGACCTCTCCCAAACATGGTAGCGACACCACTAATATGGTAGAAATACTCAACCCATTGAGTAGTGAGCTATCGGTAATGCGGACCAACCTTATCTATGGCATGTTAGAAGTCCTACAATTTAATATTAACCGACAACAACAAGACTTGCGCTTTTTTGAATTTGGAAATCAATATCACAAAACGGCAGAAGGAACCAAACAAAAAGCTACACTTGACATGGTGGTTACCGGTAACCAATTGCAGAATAACTGGGTAGTTTCAGCGCATAAATCCGATTTCTTTTTTCTAAAGGGAATCGTAAATAGCTTATTAAATCGTTTGGGGATTAACGCAAAAGAAACACCAGGAGACAATCCTAGTTTTAAAGAGAGTATAACATTGAGTGTGGGTAAAACTATATTGGGTACTTATGGCTGGATTGATTTAAAAAACTTTAAGGACATTGCTATTGACCAAGACGTATTTGCTTGCACCCTATCGATAGATGCACTCGTACAGTTTATAACGCAGAAGGTTGAAGTAGCTAGACTCTCTAAATTTCCATCGGTTCATCGAGATCTTGCGCTATTGGTAGACAAAAGCACGTCTTTTAAAGAGTTATATCAAATTGCACAGAAAACTGAACGGCATTTACTTGAAGACATTGGCCTATTTGATGTGTTTACAGGCAAAGGAGTTCCTGAGGGAAAAAAATCCTATGCGCTTAATTTTACCTTGCGTGATAAGGAAAAAACACTTACCGACAAGCTGATTGATAAGACCATGCAAAAAATCGCAGACCAATATCATAAACAATTAGGTGCTGAGCTCAGAAAATAACATTGTTTAACAGATGTTAAACATTTGATTATATGATAGTTATGCGTATATTTGAAAATTGCTAAAAGAAATACTATGTTTACTCAAACAGATATTTATCAAGAACTAAACAAAGTCAAAGCAGTTGATCAAGCTCCTTTAACTACATCAACTTTAAACAACTTTGATTTGGATAAACTTGAATCCAATCGTGTGTATCATATAAGTCAAATAAAGAAAACGTGTATTGATTTCAGATTGCGTTTCTTGGATGCCACTTTGTTTAAAGGAGGATTTCCTGTTGAAGCTGTATCACAAATCAAATCCATTGAGGCCACGCACAATACCGTCCTTTCTGATCTTAAGATTATGGCCCCCTCGAAGCTTTTTAAATTAGAAAATGCCGACGATCCGCTGCTATTTGCTCCTATGGGCAATGGTTATTATTACCTGATTCACCAATGGGGCGATGACTTGCACCCGTTCCGCAAAGCCATGGTGTGGCCATTTAAAAATATTATTACTGCTTGCATATCATTATTGGTGTTTAGTTTTTTTCTAAGCTTTTTTGTTCCCATGTCGTTATTTACGCCCAATCCGACGACAAGTGATTTCATTATGATTTACTTTTTCATGTTCAAAGCGGTAGCTGCAATTGTAGTTTATTATACATTTGCCAGAGGCAAGAACTTTAATAGAGCTATTTGGAATAGCAAATACTATAACAGCTGATGAACGATTCTTTTACCCTTTTGTGTGCAAGTAATGTTGTCGAAGCACAACGGGTTAAAGCGCTGTTAGAAGAACACAATATATTCCCCATTATTAAAGATGAAAGTGAGTCAGCCCGCTTGGCGGGATTTGGTTCTGCACCCATGATGCAACAGGTTTGGGTAGCCAAGTCTGACCTTGAAAAAGCAAAAAGCCTTATCTAAGCATACATCTTGTTACGCAGCTCCTTAATTTTAGGGTCAGCCATATATTCATCAAAGGTCATATGACGATCGATAACCCCTTTTGGCGTTAGTTCCACTACCCTGTTTCCAACAGACTGTGCAAATGCATGGTCATGTGTGGTCAGCAGTACCGTTCCTTTAAATTTAATAAGTGAATTGTTGAATGCAGTAATGGATTCCAAGTCAAGGTGGTTTGTAGGTTCGTCTAACATCAAGACATTAGCACGTACCATCATCATGCGCGACAACATACAACGCACCTTTTCGCCTCCAGAAAGGACTTTTGCAGATTTCAATGCCTCGTCCCCACTAAATAACATTTTACCCAAAAAGCCACGCAAGAATACTTCTTCGCGTTCCTCATCTGTTTTGGCGTATTGACGTAACCAATCTACAAGCGATTCTTCTTCTTCAAAATAGCTGGCATTATCGAGTGGCAAGTAACTTTGGTTGGTCGTTACTCCCCACTGAAAGGATCCAGCAGTAGCTTGCTGATTACCTTTCAAAATCTCATAGAATGCTGTAGCAGCTCGCGCATCCTTGCTGTAAACCACTACTTTGTCGTTTTTGGCAAGATTGATGTCTATTGCTGAAAAAAGTACTTTCCCGTCTGCTTCTGCTGCAAGATTTTCTATGTTTAGGATTTGATCTCCAGCTTCGCGCTCTTGCTCAAATATAATGGCAGGATAACGTCTCGAAGAAGGGCGTATATCTTCAATATTGAGCTTATCAATCATTTTTTTTCTGGAAGTAGCTTGCTTAGACTTGGCGACATTTGCACTAAAGCGCGCAATAAACTCTTCTAACTCCTTTTTCTTTTCCTCTGACTTTTTGTTCTGTTGCGCACGTTGCTTGGCTGCTAATTGACTTGACTCATACCAAAAGGTATAATTGCCCGAATAGTGATTGATTTTACCAAAGTCCACATCAGAAATATGAGTACAAACAGCATCTAAAAAGTGACGGTCGTGTGATACTACTATAACGGTATTGTCATAATTCGCTAAAAAGTTTTCAAGCCATTGAATGGTTTCGTAGTCCAAGTCGTTTGTAGGCTCATCCATAATCAACACATCGGGGTTGCCAAACAAAGCCTGAGCCAAAAGCACACGTACCTTTTGCTTTCCATCAAGATCTTTCATCAGCGTATAGTGTTGTGCTTCCGAAATATCTAGGTTAGACAACATAGCGGCGGCATCACTTTCAGCGTTCCAGCCGTTCATTTCTTCATATTTGATTTGAAGTTCACCTACTCTATCGCTATCTACATCTGAAAAATCAGGTTTAGCATAGAGATCATCCATCTCTTTTTTAATGGCATAAAGCGGTTTATTTCCTCTAATAACTGTTTCCAAAACAGGAAAGTCATCGCACGCAAAGTGATCTTGCTGCAATACCGACATACGCTTACCCGAATCCAGGTGAACATTTCCAGAATTGGGCTCCATTACGCCTGTCAAAACCTTGAGAAAGGTTGATTTACCAGCACCATTAGCACCAATGATACCGTAGCAATTGCCGTGATTGAACGAAGTGTTTACTTCGTCAAAAAGAACGCGTTTGCCAAATTGAACAGAAAGATTCGATACGGATAACATAGATTAATTTTTTGCAAAAATAGAAAAGCCCACAGAAATACTGCGAGCTTTTTAAATATGATTGTATTTGTTTTAGTTCCCCTTCTTGAAGTCAGCTAAAAATTTAGCCAAACCAATATCGGTTAACGGATGCTTTGCCAAACCAGCAATAGCACTCAAAGGACCTGTCATGACATCGGCACCAATGTGAGCACAGTCAATAACATGCATGGTGTGACGTACAGAAGCAGCTAAGATTTCTGTAGTATATGAATAGTTGTCATAAATATTTCTAATGTCTTCAATTAGCTGAAGTCCGTCTGTAGACACATCGTCCAAACGGCCTATAAATGGCGACACATATGTAGCACCAGCTTTTGCTGCAAGCAAGGCCTGACCCGTTGAAAAGACTAGGGTACAGTTTGTCTTGATGCCCTTATCTGAAAAATATTTGATGGCTTTGATACCCTCTAATATCATGGGTATTTTAACCACAATTTGTGGATGAAGTGCCGCTAGGGCTTCACCTTCTGAAATCATACCCTCATAATCTGTTGCGATAACTTCAGCAGAAACATCCCCTTCTACGATGTCACAAATGGCTTTGTAATGGACTATGATATTATCTTGACCCGTAATTCCTTCTTTGGCCATCAAAGATGGGTTGGTTGTAACCCCGTCTAAAATACCAAGGGATTGGGCTTCTTTGATTTGATCTAAATTGGCAGTATCAATAAAAAATTTCATGTGTTTAATTTAAATTATAAAAGGATGCTATAAGGTTTTCATAAGCGCGCTGTGGCAACAAAAACTTAATTAATGGCGAAAGTACTTCTAAAAATGGACCTACGCTGTAATGTGGCTTTAATTTCTTTTTATTTAATAGTTTTTCAATTTTTATAGCCACACTAATAGTCGGAAGTCCTTTATTAACATGGCTATCCATGTCTGCTAGTGAAGCCTTGTATTGTGTATAATACATGGAATCCTCGGAAAGAGGTGCATATATCCGGTTTTCAGCTATGGCTGTTTTAATGGAGCCTGGAGATAATACGGTACACTGTATGGGTGTGTGGCGCAATTCTAGGCGTAAGCTCTCGCTAATGCGCATCAGTGCTGCTTTTGAGGCAGCATAAATGCTCCGAAAGGGCAAACCATTGTCCCCCGCTAGAGAAGCTATATTAATTATAAGCCCGGATTGCTGCTTATGCATAAACGTCAATGTATGTTGCATAACACGTATAGGTCCGTTTAAATTTGTACTCATGAGGCTATCGACCGCCTTCAAATCCATTTCTTCTAAAGGACCAGCCATACCCATACCTGCATTGTTAATCAGTACATCTATGCGTGCATGTTGTGCAATTACAGCATCAATACCATCTTTTACAGAAGTATTATTCAATACATCCATGGCTATTAGAGCAAAAGGGTGATTGGGAAACTTATCGGGATTTCTACTGGTCCCAATAACCTGATATTGTAGTGAAGATAGGTATTGCCCTACTGAAAGACCAATTCCTGAGGAAGCACCTGTAATAAGAACAACGCGTGAATTTTTCATAAAAAAAGGCAGGCTACCTACAGCACACCGCTACGACCACTTACCCTTGCTGCGTTTCCGTCCTGGGGGGATTCAGCAGGAGCTGGTTGTGTAGAACCTGCCCAATGCAAATATACGGGCTTTGTGTATTTTATTAGAGACAATATTCATATTTTTAAACAATATATTTCTGTAATGAATCCTCGCTTACTAACCTTTCTGGCCCTTGCCCTACTTCTGCTTTCGGCTTGTTCATCCAAACAGTCGCTGCACTATAAAATAACTACTGTCTCAAATGCTAAAAATCCAAGTATAGCGGATACCATCTTTTTATCGATAAAGCCAGCAGTTCAACAACAGGTCATTAGCTTTTATCACGATGATGAGGCACTTCAAGCGCCTTACATAATTCCTTCAAAAACAGGAGAACAAACGGTAAAAGCAGTTATTGAAACAGCTGATGGAAACAGCGAAATATCAAAAACCATTAGAGTGTTTGCGCCTAATAAACCTAAAGTATTTGGGTATGAATTAATCCAAAGCTACCCGCATGACATCAACGCTTACACCCAAGGTTTGGAGTTTGTCAATGGTACGTTGTTCGAAAGCACCGGACAATATGGCAATTCATCCTTGCGAAAAGTAAATTTTAAGACAGGAGAAGTCATTCAAAAACTACCTATTGACAAAGCTTATTTTGCAGAAGGCATCACCCATTTTGACGGTAAAATTATCCAATTAACTTGGAAAAAGAAAGTAGGTTTTGTTTACAATTCAGATGATTTAACTCTTAGCAAATCGTTTTCATATACCAAAAGCCCCGAGGGTTGGGGACTGTGTAGTGATGGTGATTTTTTATACAAAACAGATGGTAGTCAAAAACTTTGGAAGCTTGACCCCATTACTTTCGAGGAGCTATCTAGCCAAGACATAGTTACGCACAACACTTTTCTCTCAAAAGTAAACGAACTTGAATATGCTAATGGTAAGATTTATGCCAACACCTATCAGTTCAACAAAGATGTGGTCGTTATTTTTGACCCAAAAACAGGAATTGTTTCTGGCGTTGTTGATTTTTCAGGACTCAAAAAGCAGGTTACCCAACACAATCAATTGGACGTATTTAACGGAATTGCCTACCACCCAGAGCGTAAGACTTTCTTTGTAACTGGGAAATACTGGGACAAACTATTTGAAGTAAAAATAATTGAAAAATAACTCCTGTTCTTTCTTACGCAATGCGATCCTATTACTGGGATTAGTCCTTTTGATTTCTCTGTATAGCAGCTGCCGAAAAGACTTTGACTTTCGACCGGTACAGAACAGTGAGTTGCGCTTTAGTCGTGACACTATTTATTTGGACACGGTTTTTACCAACATTAGTTCTGCTACCTACACATTAAAGGTTTACAACACATCAGATGACCCAATTTCCATTCCTTCCATTTACCTAGAAAAAGGAACAGCATCTAATTTTAGACTTAATGTAGACGGCAGGAGTGGCAAATCATTCGATGCAGTGGAACTGTTACCAAAAGATAGTATGTATGTTTTTGTAGAAACAACAACTGATATTAAGCAGTTAACAAGTGCTAACACCCAGTTTTTATACGAAGATAAAATCCTCTTTTCAGACATTGGGGCAGTCACACTAATGACACTGGTACAAGATGCCGTTTTTTTATATCCCGAAAAGGATGATCAAGGCATTAAAGAAAGTATTCCGATTGGGATAGACGATGTTGGAAATACGGTAGGTCTCGATGGATTTTATTTGGACGATGACGAATTGGTGTTTACTAATGAAAAACCTTATGTGGTTTACGGCTATATGGGGGTGCCTTCGGGTAAGACCGTAACTTTTGAAGCAGGAGCGCGTATTCATTTCCACAAGAATTCTGGAATTATTGTCGCCAAGGATGCCACCATGATAGTCGACGGTACTGTGAGCAATGATCCAGAAAAACTTGAGGGAGAGGTTATTTTTGAAGGCGACAGGCTTGAGCCACTTTATGACTTTATTCCAGGTCAATGGGGCGCTATTTGGCTTACGGCTGGAAGCACACAACATCAATTTAATCACGCCACAATCAAAAATGCATCTGTAGGTATATTGATGGACTTTAATGACGAAACCAACAGCCCTACATTAACATTAGAAAACACCCAAATTCACAACAGTGCTGCATTTAATCTTTGGGGGAAAACGGCACATATCTCGGCCGTAAACAGCGTTTTTGGAAATGCGGGGCAATCCTCATTTGCTGGAACCATAGGAGGTAAATACGATTTCAAGCATTGTACCTTTGCGAATTATTGGAACAAAGGTTTTAGATCTACTCCCGCGGTATTGCTCAACGATTATACCCAACTAGCAGATGGAAGCAACTTTATAAAACCACTTACAGAAGCCACATTCGAAAACTGTATTATTGAAGGAAATCAATTTGTTGAGTTCTATGTAGAACAAGAAGGCAGCGATGCAGTAAACTTTTATTTAAACCACACGGCCATACAGTTTGAAACATCAAATACATCGATTGTCAACAATCCATTTTTTGACTGGGAAAACAACTCCTATTACAACCAAATTATCCGTAACGGAAATCCCGCTTTTGTGCTAGCAGAAGACAACGACATGCGCATAAGCCAAGAGAGTGAATTTATAGGAAAAGGAGACGCAAGTGTGGTGGTTCCTGTAGACTTGGCAGGAAAAGCACGAACCTCGCCACCCGATTTAGGCGCTTATCAACATGTGATTATAGAAGACTAAGCGTTGAAGAGTGGACGATGTGCCATCATCTTGTGCACTTGTGCAGCTACCCCTTCAATTATTTTTTCGTTTTCAGGTTGCTGAATAACCTCATCAATAAGCGAAACAATAGGCTCCATGTCCGAAGGATTTAATCCTCGTGTTGTAATGGCAGCTGTACCGAAGCGTATTCCAGATGTAACAAAGGGAGATTTGTCGTCAAAAGGAACCATGTTCTTATTGGCAGTAATTTCGGCCTTAACAAGAGCTTTTTCTGCTTGTTTTCCAGAAATGTTCTTATTGCGTAAATCAACCAACATCATGTGATTGTCTGTGCCACCTGAAATAAGGTCATATCCCCTATCTACAAAGGCTTTGGCCATGGCTTGTGCATTTTCACGCACACGTAACATATATTGTAGAAAGTCGTCTGTAAGTGCTTCACCAAAAGCAATGGCTTTTGCTCCAACAATGTGCTCAAGTGGTCCGCCTTGATTGCCAGGAAAAACAGCCATATCCAACAATGAAGACATCATGCGCAAATTCCCATTTTTAAATTTCAACCCAAATGGATTTTCAAAATCTTGCCCCATCATCATCAAGCCACCACGAGGACCACGAAGGGTTTTGTGTGTAGTAGTAGTAACAATATGACAGTGCGGTAAGGGATCGTTTAGGATGCCCTTGGCTATCAATCCAGAAGGGTGTGAAATGTCGGCCAAAAGAAAAGCACCAATACTGTCGGCAATAGCTCTGAAGCGTTTAAAATCAATGTCCCGAGAATATGCAGATGCACCTGCAATGATCATATTGGGTTTTTCTCTTGCTGCAATTTCTTCAATTACGTCATAATCCAAGCGTCCTGTTTCCTTGTCTACTCCGTAAAAGACAGCGTTATATAGGCGTCCTGAAAAGTTTACAGGAGAACCGTGTGTAAGGTGACCTCCGTGAGACAAATCAAAGCCCATGATTTTGTCACCAGGCTTGATAAAGGCGTGGTAAACAGCAGTATTGGCCTGCGAACCAGAGTGGGGCTGCACATTGGCATAGGCAGCACCAAACAAAGCTTTTGCTCTATCAATAGCAATGGTTTCTATTTCATCAACCACTTCACAACCGCCGTAGTAACGCTTTCCAGGGTAACCCTCGGCATATTTGTTAGTAAGGATGGAGCCTGTTGCTTCCATAACTTGTGGACTAGTAAAGTTTTCAGAAGCAATTAATTCAACCCCGCCTATTTGGCGTGCTCTCTCTGCTTCGATTAACTCAAAAATCTGTTCATCGCGTTGGATTTTCATAGCATAGTATATATTTCCAAAAATAACAATAGCTGACACAATTCACATTATAAAAAAAAGCATTTATTAAAAATAAATGAACATCGCTATTATGTTATACTTTTGCAGCATGCAGCAGCAGGTCAACATAAAGAATAAACGTGCTCGTTTTGAGTATGAACTGATGGATCAGTATACTGCTGGTATTGTGCTAACAGGTACAGAGATCAAGTCTATTCGTGCGGGTAAGGCTTCTATTAACGAAAGTTTCTGTAGTTTCAGCGAACAAGGCGAGTTGTTTCTTATTAATATGCATATTGAAGAATACAGCCATAGTGGTTACGTAAACCACAAAACCAAAGGGGATCGAAAACTACTGTTGCAAAAAAAAGAAATAAAAAAGCTGCTCAAAGAAGTTCAAAACGTAGGGCTTACCATTGTACCACTTCATGTTTTTATCACGGATAAAGGCTGGGCAAAGGTTCGTATTGCGCTTGCAAAGGGTAAGAAAATACACGATAAACGAGAAACCATCAAGGACAGGGAAAACAAACGTCAACTTGATCGCGTTAAAAAAGGCTTTCGTCGTTAATTTTTATCTCCCACTAAGGGAACAAATCTAAAATTTCCAAGTACCAATTGTTCAAAATCAGCATCTGAGGTGCGTGTAATGACAGTCATCTTTTGATTTTTTTCTCCAACAGGAATAACCATTTTACCACCAATGGTCAATTGTGCCAATAAGGCTTCGGGGATAAATGGAGCGCCTGCGGTGACAATAATTCTATCAAAAGGTGCTTTTTCAGCAAACCCATTGTTGCCATCTCCAAAAATGAGTTTCTTAGCTTTAAACCCAAGTGCAGGTAGTCTTTTTAGGCTTATACGAAAAAGTTCGTGCTGTCGCTCTATAGAATAGACCTCTGCCCCCATATGACAAAGTACAGCTGTTTGATATCCTGAACCGGTGCCAATCTCCAAGACTTTAATTCCTGGTAAAACGGTGAGTTGCTGGCTTTGAAAAGCTACGGTATAAGGCTGTGATATGGTTTGGTCAGCACCTATAGGAAATGCCTTGTCTTGATAGGCATGATCTTCAAAACTACTGTCCATAAACAAGTGGCGAGGTATGGCACCAATGGCTTTTAAAACAGCCTTATCGTTGATTCCTTTATCCTTTAATATTTCGATCAACTGACGGCGTCTTCCTTGATGTTTGGTCGTATCTTCCCTCATATGTTCAAAAATACAAAATCATACGGCTAGCCACCGCCTAAACTTGTTACATTTGTAGTATGAGCAAAACACTAAAAGCAGGTGTACTTGGTGCAGGCCACTTAGGAAAAATACATCTTCGATTATTGAACCAGTCAGACAAATTCGATTTAGTAGGTTTTTACGACCCCAGACCAGAAGTGCGTGATACAATTTCAGATGAATACGGCTTTAAAGCCTTTGATTCTGAAGAAGAATTGATTGCTGCTGTCCAGGTAGTAGATATCGTTACGCCAACTGTATACCACCACAAATTGGCAAAAAAAGCCATCGAAATGGGAAAGCATGTCTTTCTGGAAAAACCCATCACCCAGACGGTAGACGAAGCAAATGAACTGATTGCACTTGCAAAAAAGCATCAAGTACTGGGTCAAGTGGGGCATGTGGAGCGATTTAATCCTGCTTTTTTAGCTGTCAAGGATGACATCAACGATAGCATGTTTATCGAAACCCACCGATTGGCAGAATTCAATCCCAGAGGTACCGATGTGCCTGTTGTTTTGGATTTGATGATACACGATATTGATACGGTGTTGAGTTTGGTGGATTCGGAAGTGTCTGCAATTTCAGCGAGTGGTGTTGCCATCATCAGTGAAACACCAGATATAGCAAATGCTAGAATTGAGTTTGAAAATGGTTGTGTTGCCAACCTAACAGCCAGTAGAATCTCGCTTAAAAATATGCGTAAGGCCCGCTTTTTCCAAAAAGACGCCTATATCTCCGTAGATTATTTTAGCAAGAGTGTTGAAGTGGTTAAAATGGAAAACGCTCCAGAAAATGTTGGCGATTTTGATATGGTATTGGAAAACGCACAAGGCAAGAAAAAGCGTGTATTTTTTGACAACCCTAAAATACCAGGGGTCAACGCCATCTTAATGGAATTAGAATGCTTTGCCGATGCCATCCTTACTAATAAAGCAGTTATCGTACCGCTTGAACAGGGTAAAAATGCCCTTGACGTTGCGCTACAAATAACTGCACTTGTTGAAAAGTCATCTGCATGATTGTAGCCAACCTAAAGCAATTAAAAAAAGATGTGCCTGCTGCAGTAACCGTCGTGGCAGTATCCAAAACAAAGCCGATTGATGCCATTCAACAGGCACATAAAGCTGGACATTTGGACTTTGGGGAAAATAAGGTGCAGGAGCTTTGTCAAAAACACGAAACACTACCAACGGACATACGCTGGCATATGATTGGTCACCTTCAGCGAAATAAGGTTAAATATATTGCGCCCTTTGTACATCTCATTCACGGAGTAGACAGCGAGCGATTGCTTAATGAAATCAACAAACAAGGCGCCAAAAACAACCGTGTTATTGATGTGCTGCTTCAAATTCATATTGCAGAAGAATCTACCAAGTTTGGTTTTTCATATGCAGAAGCTGAAGCCATACTTTCGAAAGCTAATACCCATGAAAATGTAAGTATTACAGGACTAATGGGTATGGCCAGCAATACCGACAACAACGCACAACTCACATCAGAATTTAGTGAACTTCAAGATTTCTACAACAAGCTGCAGGCATCCAATAATTGGACTACCCTATCAATGGGCATGAGCAATGATTACAAACTTGCAGTTAGCCTAGGAAGTACTATGATACGTGTGGGGAGTCTAATCTTTGGAAGTAGAAATTAGGAGATATGTATGCAGTTGTTGACGTCGAAACCACAGGGGGCAAATATAATGAAGAGGGCATAACAGAAATTGCCATTTATAAGTTTGATGGAACTAAAATTGAAGATCAGTTTATCAGCTTAGTCAACCCTGAACGACCCATTCAACCTTTTGTAGTACAACTCACAGGTATTAACGAAAAAATGCTGCGAAATGCACCAAAGTTCTACGAAATAGCCAAGCGTATTATTGAAATAACAGAAGGCTGCACCTTAGTCGCACACAATGCTAGCTTTGACTACAGAATGCTTTGCGCCGAATTTAACAGGTTGGGGTTTGTCTATGAGCGTCCTACACTATGCACTGTTACCCTATCAAAAAAACTCATTCCCGAACAAGCGTCCTACAAATTGGGAAAGCTCGTAAGAGCATTGGGTATTCCACTTAGCGATAGACATCGTGCTGCAGGAGATGCACGTGCAACAGTAAAACTGTTGAAACTATTGCTTGACAAAGACAGTAAAAAAAACATTGTCAAAGAAGTACTTCGAACAAAAGACCAAGACAAAGTAGCACGTAAGTTCCAAGCCCTTATGGAACAAGTCAAACCTGTTACGGGGGTTTATTATTTGCATAACCAAAAAGGAGATGTAATTTATATTGGCAAAAGTATTAATATGCGTAAGCGTGTCAATCAACATTTTACCGGGAAGAGCAGAAAGGCTTTAAAAATACAGCTCGAAACGCATAGCGTAAGTACTGAAGAAACGGGGAGTGAATTGATAGCCCTATTAAAAGAAATTGACGAGATACAGCTACACAAACCCAAGCACAACAGAGTACATAAGAATGATCGTATTCGATTTGGCCTGCAAGAAGTAGTGAACAATAAAGGGTATCGTCTTTTACGCATTGTTCATGCAGAGGATGGAACAAACTACATCACAACCTTTAAGAACCTAAGCAATGCAAGGAAAACACTCTATTTCTTTGCACACAAATACACACTCTGCTTAAAGTACGTAGGACTTGAATCTCCCAAGGAGGCGTGCTCAGATGTTGAGATCAACAAATGTTTAGGTGCCTGTGCAGAAAATGAAGCTGTTGAGATTTATAACGAGCGTGTGCAGAATTGCATCGATCAGTTGCGTTTTTCTTCACCTAATTTATTGATAGTTGACAAGGGGCGTAGTCATGATGAGCGGAGTATTATACTTATACAAGATACAGAATATAAAGGTTTTGGATACTCTAATTTAAATTATCAGATTAATAATTTAGATGTGGTGAAAACCATCATTACACCGATGAAAAATTCTCGAGCTGCACGACATATACTGCAATCATTTATTAGAAAAAACAAAGTAAAACAAGTGATTGATTTAAATGAAAAAGCATAAGCTTATTGTTATTTCAGGACCTACTGCAGTGGGAAAAACTTCGTTTACAATTGCGTTAGCAAAGCAATTAAACTGTCCCGTATTGTCAAGTGATGCCAGACAGTTTTACAGCGAAATGTATATCGGAACCGCCGTTCCATCAATAGCGGAACAACAAGGGGTCAAACACGATTTTATACAGCATTTAAGTGTACACGATTCCTACAGCGTTGGTGATTTTGAAAAAGACGCATTATCACTGCTTAAAAGATACCATAAAGAGCATCCTGTTGTGATTATGGTTGGCGGCTCTAACCTGTACAACAATGCCGTCATGCATGGGCTAGACACATTTCCAGAAATAGCTGAGGAAATAAAAGACCAGTGGCAATTAGCATATGAACATAAAGGACTCAAACATTTACAGCAAGCGCTTCAAAAATTAGATCCCGATTATTTTCAAACTGTTGACTTAAATAATCACGTGCGATTGTTACGCGCCTTGCACATATGCTCGGTTGCGGGCAAGCCCTACTCTTCTTTCTTAGAGCAAAACAAAGAACAAAGAGACTTTGAAAGCTTAAGCATTGAGATTTGCATGCCCCGAAAACAGTTGTATGACAACATCAATAAGCGTGTTGACATCATGATTGAAAAGGGCTTGGTTGCCGAAGCCAAAGCACTATATCCATACAAACACCTCAACTCCCTGCAAACAGTGGGCTACAGAGAGTTATTTCGGTATTTTGAGGGAAAACAAAGTTTGGAAGAAGCTGTGGAAGACATCAAAACCAATACCAGAAGATTTGCAAAGAGGCAACTCACATGGCTTAGAAACCATCCTTGCACACACAAGCTCTCTTATGATACAGCGGTAAATGCAGCATTAGTTAGTCAACTAGGACTGGAAATATAGATCTAGGTTACGTTGCATTCTAATTGCAACATCCGAAAAATCAGCTTTTATAAATTTCTTTCCTGTTATGTGTTCATAAAGCTCGATATATCGCTCAGAAACCGTTGCGATATATGCAGCTGTCATTTCGGGAGGCGTTTGTTCTTCAAGCCCTTGAAAACCGTGCTCAATAAGCCAACGACGCACAAACTCTTTCGAAAGCTGACGTTGTGGCGTTCCTACATTCTGACGTGCTTCATATCCGTCGGCATAAAAATAGCGAGACGAATCGGGTGTGTGAATTTCATCAATCAGTACTATGTTTCCTTGGTTATCTTTTCCAAACTCATATTTGGTGTCTACCAAAATCAATCCTTGCTTGGAAGCCATTTCGGTACCTCGCTTAAATAACGCCCTGGTATACGCAGCTAATTGCTGGTATTCTTCTTGAGTAACGATGTTGCGTGCCACCAATTCTCTAGGTGTAATATCTTCATCATGATCACCTTGCTCGGCTTTAGTTGCAGGCGTGATAATGGGTTCTGGAAACGCATCGTTTTCACGCATACCTTCTGGCATATGAGAACCACATAACAAGCGTTTTCCCAAGGCGTATTCGCGCGCTGCATGACCTGCTAAATATCCCCTAATCACCATTTCGACCTTAAGGGGTGTACACGCTTTACCAACGGCAATGTTTGGGTCAGGCACTGCTTCTAACCAGTTAGGGACGATATCGGCTGTAGCCTCAAGCATATGGGCAGCTATTTGGTTTAAAATCTGTCCTTTGTATGGGATACCTTTTGGCATCACCACATCAAAAGCAGAAAGACGATCGCTGGCTACCATAACCAAGGTGTCGTCATCTAGATGATAAACCTCTCTCACTTTCCCATTGTATTTACTTTTACAATTCTTAAGTTGCAAGTCCGACTGCATGATGGTTAGCATAGTCATTAGTTATGATGCTCTGTTTGTTTGTAGGCCTCAATAACTTGTTTGACCAATCTGTGACGGATAACATCTTTATCATCTAGATAAATCATCCCTATCCCCTTTAAACTAGCAAGTACCAGAATAGCTTCTTTAAGCCCTGAAATAACACTTCTCGGTAAATCAATTTGACCCGGATCTCCAGTAATCATAAACTTGGCATTTTTACCCATACGCGTCAAAAACATCTTCATTTGATTATGAGTGGTGTTTTGTGCTTCGTCTAGAATTACAAAAGCATCATCAAGAGTTCTCCCCCGCATAAAAGCCATGGGAGCAATCTGTATTATGCCATTTTCAATATATTGATCCAACTTTTCAGCAGGTATCATATCTCGCAAGGCATCGTACAAGGGCTGCATGTAGGGATCTAACTTTTCTTTTAAATCACCAGGCAAGAAGCCGAGATTTTCGCCAGCTTCAACAGCGGGACGTGTAAGTATAATACGTTTAACCTGTTTGTTTTTTAGCGCCTTTACAGCCAAGGCTACACCAGTATAGGTTTTACCTGTTCCAGCTGGACCAACTGCAAAAACCATATCGTTTTTAGCCATTGCTGTAATCAATCTAGATTGATTAAGGGTTTTGGCTTTGATGATTTTACCCCCCACACCATGAAGAATTACTTTATTATCTTCTGGATCTAAACCAAAGGGATAGTCTTCTTCGCTTTGAAGAATATTGAGAAATGTATCGTTATCTAGGGCATTGTATTTTCCATAGTGCATCACCAACCTATCCATTTGTTTTTCAAAGTGCTCCAACAACTCCTCTTCACCAAAGGCTGTTATTTTGTTGCCACGCACAACAATTTTTATTTTAGGGAAGTATTTCTTTAATAAGGCAACGTTTTTGTTGCTTTTCCCACCATAGAATTCTGTAGGATTGACCTCGGCGAGTTCGATTGTAATTTCGTTCAAATGTGTCTTTTTAATATTTAAACCACATGGGCTTCTTTTTTGGTAACTTTGAAATCAAAATTAAGCAATTTTTAGATTGTTGAATTAAGATAAAGTTATTAAAATGCCACTTATAACGCTAACTACTGATTATGGTCTTCAAGATGCATATGTATCAGCATTAAAAGCACAGCTTTATAACCAGTTGGAAGCTCCGGAAATAGTTGACATATCCCACCTTATTGAACCCTTTCACATTATTCAAGCAGCGTATGTTTTGGGATCTGTTTATCGAAGTTTCCCACAAGGCAGCATCCACTTTATTGGCATAAACTTTAACCAAACACCCGAGCAAGACCTAATAGTTGCAGAGCTAAACGATCATTTTTTTGTTTGTGCAGATAATGGTTTTTTGTCCTTATTTGAACCTGAATTAAAACCCACCAAGGCTATTGCGCTTAAGGACTCTGACAAAACCAACCAAACCCGTGGTGTTGAAGCGATAGCCCATATCCATCGCGGTGGTGCCTTAAATGTTATTGGTACTCCTGTCACTATCCTAAAGCAGCTCACACAGCATATGCCATCCGTACAGCCCCAAGGCAACGAAATACAGGGACATGTATTGCATATAGACAGATTTGGAAATATAGTTACCAACATTACCAAACAACTATTTCAAAAGGTTGGAAGAAATCGCGCGTTTATCATTCATGCACGAAACCATGATTTTAAAGAAATATTTAACGATTATCACGAGGCCATACGCTACGACAAACCCAAGGCGCAACGAGAGGAATCAGGAAAAAAACTTGCACTTTTCAATTCACAAGGACACTTGGAACTTGCCGTGTTTAAAGGAAGTCCGAAGTACGGGGGTGGTGCAAGCACACTTTTCGGCCTTTCATACCTTGACCCCATACGAGTTGCGTTCATAAATGATACCTAGCTGTTAATAAATTTGTTTTAGTAAAGCCTGCGCAAACAATATATTTGTAATCAAAGACAATTAGAACATGAAATTCATTGTATCAAGCACAAAACTACAACGCCAATTGCAAACCATAAGTGGCGTTTTAAACACAAGTAACACACTGCCTATATTGGACCATGTGCTATTTGAATTAGCACCCCAACAACTTAAAATTACGGCCACCGATCTCGAAACAACTATTAGTACTACCATAAAAGTAGAATCTACCAGTGAAGGAAAACTAGCCGTCCCTGCTAAACTTCTAATCGATACGGTAAAGACATTTCCAGAGCAACCCTTAACATTTTCACAAGCAGACAACAACACACTTGAAATCAGTTCTGAAGAAGGGAAATATGCCCTAGCTTATGCCAATGCGGATGAATACCCACAAGCTTCTGACGTTGTTGATGCTTCAAGCCTGACCATACAAGGCGACACATTGGCAACAGCCATCAACAATACCATATTCGCTAGCGGGAATGATGATTTACGTCCTGTTATGAGTGGTGTATTTTTTCAGCTGTCTTCTAGCGGTATGACATTTGTTGCCACCGATGCGCACAAATTAGTAAAGTATGAAATAACAGATGTGGTAGCACCTGAAACTGCAGAATTTATCATGCCTAAGAAACCATTAAACCTGCTTAAATCAGTCCTAATAGGTAGTAAAGAGGATGTTACGGTTAATTACAACAACAGTAATATTCAGTTTTCTTTTGATGATATTGTAGTGATCTGTAGACTCATAGATGGAAAATATCCGAATTACGAAGCCGTTATTCCAAAAGAGAACCCTAATGTAATGAGTATTAACCGCGTGCAACTTTTAAACACCGTCAAAAGGGTAAGTATCTTTTCTAATAAAACAACACATCAAATCCGTTTACGTATTGCCGGTGCAGAGCTTCATGTTTCAGCTGAAGACATTGACTACAGCAACAAAGCCGAAGAACGCCTTACGTGCTCTTACCAAGGGGATGATATTCAAATAGGATTTAATGCGCGCTTCCTCTTAGAAATGTTGAGCAACTTGAGTTCTGATGAAATTCAGTTAGAGCTTTCCCTTCCCAATAGAGCAGGTATCATTATTCCTGTAGACGGGGTAGGCGAAGGAAAGCAAGTTACCATGCTGGTCATGCCTGTAATGCTCAATAATTAATTACAGCATGTAATCCGTAGAGATAAAATTAGACTTATGAGTATCTAACAGCTCTCGTAATATTTCTTTATTATTGTCTGTGTCTTTTGTAGCGACAAAAGTTCTAATAGAAAAAGAACGCAGTGCGTCCCGCACGCTTAATGTACTTACAGCAGAATCTTTCCTTCCTGTGAAAGGATACACATCTGGTCCTCGTTGACATGAGCTGTTAAGGTTCACACGACACACAAGGTTGGCCAAAGTATCAATTAGCGGTCCCAATTTATCTACGTCTTTGCCAAACAAACTCACTTGCTGTCCGTAAGAGGAAGCAGCCATATCATCCAGAGGGGTATCAATATCAGTGAATGACATCACTGGGATTACGGGCCCAAACTGTTCTTCCTCATATGCACGCATGTCACGTGATACAGGATATAGAATGGCTGGGAAAATGAAATTTTCTGTGCGTTCCCCTCCTCTAGGGTTGAGGACTTTTGCTCCTTTTGCCTTTGCGTCATCAATCAACTCTTGAATATAGGCGGGCTTGTTGGGTTCAGGCAATGGTGTAAGCAGCGTATTTTCCCATGGCATACCCAGCTGTAAAGCATCAACTGCTGCCACAAACTTTGTTAAGAATGCTTCCTTAATAGATTCATGTACATACAAAACCTTAAGTGCTGTACAACGTTGGCCATTAAAAGACAAGGTGCCTGCCACACATTCTTGTACTGTTTTCTCCAAATCTGCATCTGGCAAAATAATAGCTGGATTCTTTGCTTCAAGACCTAATACCAGTCGCAACCTACTTTTCTTAGGATGCAAGTCTTGCAATGACATGGCTGAAGAACTATGTCCAATAAGCGCTAAAACATCTATTTTACCGGTTTTCATAATAGGCGTAGCAATGGTTCTTCCACGTCCAAATACAATATTCACTACTCCTGGTGGGAAACTCTCCTTAAAGGCTTGTAGTAGAGGCGCAATAAGTAAAACCCCGTGCTTGGCAGGCTTGAATATGGCGGTATTTCCCATAATTATGGCTGGGATAAGTAGCGCAAACGTTTCGTTTAATGGGTAGTTATATGGTCCTAGACACAACACCACTCCTATGGGGCCACGTCGAATGTGTGCAAATACGCCTCCGTGATTGTGAAACTTAGCACTGTCACGATCTATATCTTTATACTCGTTGATGGTATCGACAATATAATCCACCGTACGGTCAAATTCTTTTTCTGAATCGTTTAGGTTTTTACCTATCTCCCACATCAACAGCTTTACTACTTTGTCACGTTGTTGCTTCATAAGCGTAACAAAACGCTCCATACAAGCAATTCGGTCTGCCACTTTCATCGTTGGCCACTCCCCTTTTCCTTTATCAAAGGCATTTGAAGCAGCTTCAAGCGCTTTTAGAGCGTGTGCAGCGTTCATGTCTGGCACAGAACCTAAATGAGTTGGCGCTTGTGCACCATCGCTATTTGGAGAGTGGATCGAAGAATAGACATCGGCTGTTGGGCCATCCCAAAGGGTTATTTCTCCGTTAATTAAAAAACTGTTGTGATGGAAAGGTGCATCAATAGCAAATTGTGCTGGTATGTTCATATTTTGTTTTTCAAAGCAATACAAAACTAAATCAAAAATTGAAATAAATCAGGCTTATTATTTAAATAATCACCAAAAAATTGCCTTTCTTTCATTCGATTTAATAATGGCTCAAAGTCATCTACTGATTTTATCTGAATTCCCACTACCGCCGGGCCTTGGGCACGTGCGCTTTTTTTGGAGTATTCAAAAAAGGTAATATCATCTGTTGGACCTAAAATATCTTGTACAAACTCCTTAAGCGAACCTGCGCGTTGCGGAAAGCGTACAATAAAATAATGTTTAAGGTTACTGAAAAGCAAAGCGCGTTCTTTTATTTCTGCCATGCGAGTAATATCATTATTACCACCGCATACCAAACACACTACGTTTTTGCCTTTAATAGCTGTCGATAACTGAGATAGCGCAGATACAGACATAGCACCTGCTGGCTCAACAACAATAGCATCTTGCGTGTACATAGTTAGGATATTTTGGCAAATTTCACCTTCATCAACTAAAAGCAAATCTTCTAAGAATTGGGTGCAATAATCAAAAGCATATTCGCCAATAGTCTTAACGGCAGCACCATCAACAAAAACATCAATCTCATCAAGTCGAATACGTTTCTTTTCTTGTAATGACTGGTACATACTTGGCGCACCTTTGGGTTCAACGCCTATAAACTTAGTATACGGTGATTTTTGATTAAAAACACTCATAATACCAGAAATCAATCCACCACCACCAATGGGTACTATGATGTAATCTATGGGCGTTGTTGCCTGTTCAAGAATTTCCAAGGCCATCGTAGCTTGCCCTGCAATTACATCAGGATCATCAAAGGGGTGAATAAATGTTTTGCCTGTTTCGGCTACGTAATCTTTAGCTGCCTCATAGCAATCGTCATAAGTATCCCCAACCAATTTGATGGTCACCTTGTCCCCGCCAAACATGGAAACTTGCGAAACCTTTTGTTGTGGTGTGGGAATAGGCATAAAAATAGTACCCTGAATACCATGATGGCTACAGGCGTATGCAACCCCTTGAGCGTGGTTTCCTGCACTTGAGCAAACAACCCCTTTTTTACGTGCTTCTGTATCCAAAAGGGATATCTTATTAAACGCCCCGCGTATCTTAAAAGACCTCACAGGTTGCAAGTCTTCCCGTTTTATCGAAATATTGGCATCATGCAAGTCACTCAATCGTTTGTTGTATTCCAAAGGAGTTGGAACAGCTGCCTGCCCTACTCTTTTGGCCGCAGCCTCAATGATCGATAAATCTAATAATGGTCTCACTACACGATGCGTTTCATGGCCGTCATGGACGTACGTAATGTCTTACCGATTTTTTCTACTGGGTGATTTCGAAGGGCGTCGTTTACGGCAATTAACTTTTTGTTATCAACACCATTTGAATCCGGCGAATAGGTTGTACCAATAACGTCAGTATCAATACCTTCCATAAAGGAAGTTAATAATGGTTTGCAAGCGTGATCAAACAAATAACACCCGTACTCTGCAGTGTCAGAAATCACACGATTCATTTCGTATAATTTTTTACGCGCAATAGTATTGGCGATTAAGGGTGTTTCGTGTAATGACTCATAATAAGCAGAGGCATCTTTAATTCCTGCTGCTACCATGGTATCGAATGCCAATTCTACACCAGCACGCACAAAGGCAACCATCAATGTACCGTGATCAAAGAATGTTTGCTCGTCAATTTCGTCAGTGGTAGGTACGGTTTTTTCAAAAGCAGTTTCAGCTGTTGCTGCACGCCAAGTGAGTAAGTTTTTATCATCGTTAGCCCAGTCTTCCATCATGGTTAAAGAAAAGTGACCCGACATGATATCATCCATGTGTTTGTGAAATAGTGGCGCCATGATTTCTTTTAACTCTTCTGAAAGGTCAAAAGCTTTAATTTTTGCAGGATTGGACAAACGATCCATCATGTTGGTAACACCTCCGTGTTTTAATGCCTCTGTGATGGTTTCCCATCCGTATTGAATCAATTTAGAAGCATAAGCTTCATCAATTCCTTGAGCTACCATTTTGTCAAAGCATAAAATAGACCCAGTTTGTAATACACCGCATAATATGGTTTGTTCACCCATTAAATCTGATTTTACCTCAGCTATAAATGAAGATTGCAATACTCCTGCGCGGTCTCCGCCTGTACCTACGCAATAGGCCTTGGCTTGTTCCCAACCTTTTCCTTCTGGGTCATTATCAGCGTGAACAGCAATAAGCGTTGGTACACCAAATCCACGAAGGTATTCTTCACGAACTTCTGAGCCTGGACTCTTAGGCGCAACCATAATTACTGTTAGGTCGTCTCTAAACTGCATACCCTCTTCTACAATATTAAACCCGTGAGAATATGAGAATGTTGCTCCTTTTTTCATTAGGGGCATAACAGCCTTAACAACCGAAGAGTGATTTTTATCTGGCGTTAGGTTGATAACCAAATCTGCCGCTGGAATCATTTCTTCATAAGAACCTACATCAAAGTTATTCGATGTGGCATTTAGATATGAAGCACGCTTTTGCTCAATGGCACCACTGCGCAATGCATAGGATATATTTAGGCCTGAATCGCGCATGTTTAACCCTTGATTTAGTCCTTGAGCACCACAGCCAACAATTACAATTTTCTTGTCTTTGAGGGCTGCAATCCCATCGGTAAATTCATCTGCATCCATAAAACGGCACTGTGCCAGTTGGTTAAGTTGATCTCTTAGTGGTAAAGTGTTGAAATAGTTGCTCATCTCTTTGGATTTAATCTTTTAATTTGTTTAATAATGCTTTAATATTCATGGGAGATTTGGTCACAGAAATACGACCAGAGCGCACAAACTGCATTAGTCCGTAGGGCGCTAAATCTTCATAAAGTTGCTCTGTCTCGTGTCGAAAACCTGTTTTTTCAATAACAAAAAACGCTGTGTTTACCGTCACAATATTGGCATGACTTTTCTTAATAATGTTTTGAATGTGACGTTCCTCAAAAAGAGAATTTGACGCCACCTTGTAAAGTGCAGATTCTTGAAAAATAGTTTCTTCATCAGTGTGATAAAACGCTTTAATCACCTCAACTTGCTTTTCAATTTGACCCACAACTTTCTTAACCGCATCTTCAGTCATGCTCACAACGATAACAAAACGCGATACGTCATCTATTTCTGAAGAAGAAGAAGTGATACTGATAATATTGATATGACGGCGTTGAAAGATAGCAGAAACGCGGTTGAGTAGTCCAACACTGTTTTCAGTATAAATCGATATGGTGTAATTTGTTTCCATTTTATGACAATCTTATTTCAGAAACCGAAGCACCTGAAGGTATCATCGGGAATACATTATCTTCTTTTTCAACACATACCTCAAGGAAATACGGCTTATCAGAAGCCATCATTTCATCGACAGCTTTTCCTAAGTCTGCTCTTTTCGTAACACGCTTGGCATCGATAAAATAGCCTTCTGCAATTTTCACAAAGTCAGGGTTAACCATTTCGGTAGAAGCATATCGTTTGTCAAAAAACAACTGTTGCCATTGACGCACCATCCCTAGAAAATCGTTGTTAAGCACCACCACCTTAACAGCCGCTTGCGTTTGAAATATTGTACCCAGTTCTTGAATAGTCATCTGAAATCCTCCGTCACCAATTATAGCAACTACCTCACGTTCTGGAGCACCCATTTTTGCGCCCAAAGCAGCAGGCAAAGCAAATCCCATAGTCCCCAAACCTCCAGAAGTAATATTACTTTTTGAATGATTAAACGTCGCATATCGGCAAGCTATCATTTGGTGTTGACCTACATCGGAAACCACTACGGCATCACTGTTAGAAGCGCGATTAATTTCTTTCAAAACCTCGGCCATACTCAAGCCTTCTTTGGTTGGATTTAGGTCGTTGTTAATTACCTCATCAAATTCGATTTTATCGTGTGCCTTAAATTTATCAAACCATTCAGTGTAGGGTTTGGAAGCTACCTTTTGAGTGAGCATTGGCAAGGTTTGCTTTACGTCACCAAGAACAGCAACATCTGCTTTCACATTTTTATTTACCTCAGCAGGGTCTATTTCAAGGTGGATAACCTTAGCCTGCTTGGCATAGCTGTCAAGCCTTCCTGTTACGCGATCGTCAAAACGCATACCAATCGCAATAAGCACATCGCAATCATTGGTTAATACATTAGGCCCGTAATTCCCGTGCATGCCCACCATACCCACATTTAATGGGTGTGAAGTCGGCAGTGCCGATACTCCAAGTATGGTCCAAGCCGCTGGGATATTAGATGATTCTACAAAAGTTTTAAATTCATCTTCTGCCTTTCCTAGAATAACGCCTTGCCCCCAAACAATTAGTGGCTTCTTAGCAGATACTATAATAGCTGCAGCAGCATCAACGTCTGATGGGTTTAGTTCTGGAGTTGGCTTATAACTACGGACAGCGTTGCAAGGCTTATATTCAAAGTCACTGGTGTCAAACTGTGCGTTTTTGGTAATGTCTACCAGCACAGGACCAGGACGACCAGAGCGTGCAATATAAAACGCCTTGGCCATGATCTCTGGAATTTCTTTTACATCGGTGATTTGATAGTTCCATTTGGTTACAGGAGTTGAAATGCCAATAATATCCGTTTCTTGAAAAGCATCAGATCCCAACAAATGTGATGGCACTTGACCCGTGATACACACCATAGGTGTAGAATCAATCATGGAATCTGCTATTCCTGTAACCAAGTTTGTTGCTCCAGGTCCTGAAGTAGCCACACAAACACCCACCTTTCCTGAAACACGGGCAAATCCTTGCGCTGCATGTGTTGCACCTTGTTCGTGGCGTGTAAGCACGTGTTGTAATTTATCTTGAAACTTATACAGCTCATCGTAAAAGGGCATAATAGCACCCCCAGGATATCCGTAAATAAGATCAACACCCTCTGCCAACAAGCAGTGGATTAAAGCTTCAGAACCCGAAATGTTTTGTTTTTTTATCATCCGTTATTCATCTGTAACGCAACCTTCGGAAGCAGAAGCAACCAAGCTTGCGTATTTATATAAAACACCTTTACTAACTTTTAGATCTGGTGCAACCCAAGTGGCGCGACGCGCATTGAGCTCTGCATCGCTAAGGTTAACATGTAATTCATTTGATTGGGCGTCAATACGGATGATGTCTCCATTTTGAATAAGGCCTAAGGTTCCGCCTAATTGTGCTTCTGGAGTGATGTGTCCCACGACAAATCCATGCGTACCTCCTGAAAAGCGACCGTCAGTAATGAGCGCCACTTCTTTCCCCAAGCCTGCCCCCATTATAGCCGCAGTGGGTTTTAGCATTTCTGGCATTCCTGGACCTCCTTTTGGACCTTCATAACGAATAACCACGACCTCGCCTTTTTTGACCTCTCCTGATTTGATGCCAGCATTGGCAGCAAATTCTCCGTCATATACACGGGCTGGACCTTCGAATGACAAACCTTCTTTTCCTGTAATTTTAGCAACAGAACCTTCAGATGCAAGGTTACCAAACAAGATGCGAATATGTCCTGTTTCTTTTATTGGATTATCCAACGAGCGAATGACTTTTTGCCCTTCCTGAAGCGAAGGAACATCTGCCATGTTTTCTGCTAATGTTTTTCCTGTTACTGTAATACAGTCACCATGGAGCATGTTGTTATCAAGCATAAATTTGATTACAGCGGGAATACCACCTACACGGTGTACATCTTCCATTAAAAATTTACCGCTTGGTTTAAGATCTGCTAAGAACGGAGTAGTATCACTAATACGCTGAAAGTCAGCTAATGTAAACGATACATCAGCAGCTTTGGCAATGGCCAAGAAATGAAGTACAGCATTGGTCGAACCGCCCAAAACCGTTACCAAACGGATGGCGTTTTCCAATGATTTTTTGGTAACAATATCTTTAGGCTTAATATCGTTTTCAATGAGCAAGCGCATGGCCTTTCCAGCTGTCGCGCATTCTGTTGTTTTTTCTTCACTTACGGCTGGGTTAGAGGAGTTAAACGGTAAAGACAATCCCATAACTTCAATGGCAGAAGCCATGGTATTGGCTGTATACATGCCCCCACAAGCACCTGCGCCAGGACAGGCGTTTTGAATCACTTCTTTAAATTCAGCTTCTCCTATTTTACCTGATACTTTCTCGCCCCATGCTTCAAAAGCAGAAACGACGTCTAATTTTTTCTCCGCTGCACAGCCAGAAGCTATTGTCCCGCCATATACCATAATACTTGGTCGGTTAAGGCGCAACATGGCCATAACAGAACCGGGCATGTTTTTATCGCAACCCACTACAGCTACCATACCATCGTAAGACATACCGCCCATGACTGTTTCCATGGAATCAGCAATTAAATCTCTTGAGGGCAATGAAAAACGCATACCGGGTGTGCCCATAGATATACCATCACTAACCCCAATGGTGTTAAAAATAAGACCTACTAAATCTGCTTCTTGTGTACCTTTCTTAATTTCTACTGCCAAATCATTAAGGTGCATATTACAAGGATTCCCTTCATATCCAGTACTTGCAATTCCGATTAGAGGCTTTTCAAAATCTGCATCAGTAAGGCCAATAGCGTGCAACATGGCTTGTGCAGCCGGCTGGCTAGGATCTTGTGTAACAACTTTTGAGTAGTGATTATGCCCCATGAATATTAAAATTAGAATGTGCTAAAATACAAAACAACAACCATATATCCTGTTGGTGTTTTTGGTTTTAAAATCAAATACGTTTTGTGTTGTGAAATTGGGGATTTTTTGAAGTATATAAATTCAAATGTAAAAAAAGAAGACCGGAAAATAAATGAAAAGCATATTTTTACACATTCATCAAAAAAAACAGGCGAATAACAAATATGATTAAGGATAACCCATTGATACTAATAAAAAAAAACCAATCTGATTTTTTTAAGAATGGGAACACTTTAGACATAAAGACACGAATAAGACTTTTAAAAGCACTTAAACAAAGTGTAAAAGCCCACGAAAGCGACATCACACTTGCATTGAAAAAAGACTTGGGTAAGCCAACTGCTGAAATATGGCTTGCTGAAATCTACATTGTGTTAGACGAACTAAATACTGTCATCAAAAACCTTCAGTTTTGGGCAAAACCAAGACGCGTAAAAGGAAAGTGGCTGAACACACCTAGTAAAGATTGGATAGTGCCCGAACCCTATGGTGTTACGCTTCATATTGCCCCATGGAATTATCCTTTTCAATTGGCGCTTAACCCCCTTATCGGCGCTGTCGCAGCTGGTAACATAGTTGTATTAAAACCTTCAGAGCACGCGCCACAAACTGCAGCTGTAATTGAAAAAATTATCTCGAAAGTATTTCCAAAAGAATGGGTCGCTGTAGTGCAAGGCGGCCCTGAAACGGCAGAGAGTTTATTACAATTCCGTTGGGATTATATCTTTTTTACAGGAGGCATTCGCGTTGGCAAGCTCGTTGCCAAATCTGCAGCAGAACACCTTACCCCCACTACACTTGAATTGGGCGGCAAAAACCCGTGTATTGTAGATCATACCGCCAACACCAAGGTAAGTGCAAGACGTATTGCTTGGGGCAAGTTCATGAACTGTGGTCAAATTTGTATGTCTCCCGATTACTTACTGGTTCACAAAAGCAAATACGGAGAATTAGTTGCAGCACTAAAAAGTGAAATTGTTCGTATGTATGGCGACGATCCCAAAACATCGGAAGACTATGCGCGGTTGGTACACGAAAAACATGCCGCTGCTATGGTAAATCTACTTCAAAGACAAGACATACTACACGGTGGAGAAAATGATGTTCGAAGCCGTTATGTGGCACCAACCTTAGTTGCAGTTAACAGCTTGGATAATGCGATTATGCAAGATGAAATTTTTGGTCCCATTTTACCCATATTGACATATGAAGACGAAACTGATATAGATCGTATTGTAAGGCACTACGACAAACCGCTTTCGTTTTATGTTTTCTCCGAGCGGAAAAAATGGGCGAATAAACTGATGAAAAAACACCATTATGGCGGTGGAATGATCAACGATGTAATTGTCTATTTCACTAACCAACGATTGCCTTTTGGAGGCGTGGGTAATAGCGGTGTGGGCAGCTATCACGGCAAATATTCCTTTGACACCTTCACGCATCTGAAATCTTATGTAGATCGTCCTACTTGGTTTGACCCCATCCAACGTTATGCACCTTATGGAAACACATTCCCAATTTTAAAAAAAATACTGCGTTTCTTAAGTTAACCCAGCCTGACTTCTCGATCTAAACTGCGGCATAGCATAAACTCGGCTACATGAGTGTTGGAGATGGCCTCAGCGCCTTGCAAATCTGTAATTGTTCTAGCAACTTTTAGAATAGGGTCATAGGTACGCACTTAAAGTCGCAGATAAGCAAGTGCAATATTGATCTTTATTCGTTTGGCGTGAAGCATTAAGCCACATTCCAACACGGCAACTGCAATGCGGTAATTGCTTTTTTTAACGTTGTTTTCCAACAAGCCAACCAAATGATAATCTAAACCAGAGTGAATATGAACTTCTATTGTGATTTGTTAGGTATCTGTCCCGAGGGTGGCACTGCCAAAAATTTGGGTAAGCTCACAAGTAGGTTTTTATTAAATTAAATAAAAATATGCGTTCTTTGTATTTATGGAACAACAAGATTTTAGGGCAATTTGCGGGCAGTTTGCAACAGGCATTACAGTAATCACTACCACACACAATAGCAAAGCCTATGGTTTCACGGCAAATTCCTTTACATCTGTTTCACTAGAACCAGCCGTGGTATTATTTTGCTTAAAAACCTCATCGAAAACCAACGCTGCTTTTCAGTCAAGTAAGACCTTTGGCATAAACATCTTGTCCGTTGAACAAGAAGCCATATCCAATGCTTTTGCATCTTCCAAAAACAGTCAGGAAGCACGTTTTGAACAAGTCGAATTACTACCAAATGCTGTTCCTGTATTTAAAGGAGGACTGGGTTATTTAACAGGCGAAATGATCAAACACGAAGTAGTAGGCGACCACATCGTCTATTACGGTCAAGTGACTGACGGAAAAATCTTTGAAGGCTACCCCTTACTCTATGCCAAAGGCGGGTACCAACGATTGGGGTAATTCCGCTGCATCAATCCCTTCTTTAAGCCAAGCCAAGTATGTAGCCTTATCTGTGTATTGAATGGGTGGGTTTAAAATCGTACCATCGGGTTGGAGCAAGACATAATAGGGTTGAGAAACCGACTTAAAGTTAATCGCCTGAAAAGCTGACCACTTTTGCCCTACCGTTTCCAAAATACGACTACTACCATCAGCATATGTAATGGTTTGTTGTTCTGCTCCGGACAAAGGCATGCGATCGTCTACATAGAGTGAAATCACCACCACCTCATCACGCAATAATGTATACACTTCGGGCTGGGTCCAAATATTTTCCTCAACTTTTCGACAATTGACACAGGCCCAACCCGTGAAATCCAATAATATGGGTTTTTGTTGCAAGGCAGCAACTGCCCTACCCGTTTCGTAATCCTTGTAACAGTCCAGATTTAATGGGCAATCGGAATCAGTCTCATAAATAGAATAAAAAGCAGGTGGCGGAAAGCCACTCAAGGCACGTAAAGGGGTTTGTTGATTGGGTACCAATCCCTGCCCTAAATACATAACAAACAAGACTACCATAACACCCAATGCCATTTGTGTTATATGATTTTTTTTAGGCTTGGGATGCATAAAACCAAAGCCTCCAAACAAATAAACAGCCCACAACAAAAAGATTAGCATCCATATGGCGATAAAGAGTTCTCGTGGTAAAATACCCCAAGCTTGTACCATATCTGCATTGGATAAAAACTTTAGTGCTAAGGCAAGTTCCACAAAGCCAAGTGACACCTTCACCTGCTGCAACCAACCACCCGACTTAGGTAGCTTACTTAATACATCAGGAAAGAAAGACAATACCCCAAAAGGCAATGCCAAGGCTGTTCCAAAACCTAGCATACCAGCCGTAAGCTGCATAGCACCACCATCAGCGGTGAGTGAACCAACAAGCAAAGAGCCTAGTATGGGCCCTGTACAAGAAAAGGAAACCACGGCAAGTGTCAATGCCATAAAAAAGATACCCAAATAAGAGGAGCGTGTCGCTGCCTCATCTGATTTTGCAGACCACTTTGCAGGTAAAGTAAGGTCAAACAATCCAAAGAAAGAAAGGGCAAAAACCATAAAAACGGCAAAAAAGATAAGGTTGAGTAACACATTGGTAGCAATGGCATTCAGCACTTCGGGTCGAAGTTGATCCAAAAAATGAAAAGGCAAACTCAACAATGCATAAATCCCAATAATGGAAAAGGTATAAGAAAGTGAACGTCTAATTCCCACAGCACGACTCACACTGCTTTTGGAAAAATAAGATACCGTAAGAGGAATAAGGGGAAACACACAGGGCGTCAAAAGCGCAAGGAAACCACCCAAAAGACCCAATACAAAAATACGCCACCAAGAGGCATTAACGGCAGGTCCAGAAGCTTCAAGAAATACTGTGTTTTTTAAGGATAACTTTAGGTTATTCCCGCCAAATTGCACATCAGTAAGGTCGCGTTCAGCAGCATTTACCAAGGAGCCGTTGGTAGGAATAGCCAAAGGTTCTTCCATGAAAATACAGAGTGCATCATCACAGGCTTGGTATTCAATTAGCAATTCTATGGTATTGGCTTCTGTAGTTACTGACTGAACCCACATCAACTCTTGGGTATAATAAGCCAAATCCATTTCAAAAATAACGTCATAACCCGTTTTGGGCTTGCTTCCTTGTAATGAGTCAACGATTGTTGCGTTTTTCCAAAGAAGTACGGTAGGTAAAGGTCCACCATCAGGAAGGTTAACGTCATACAACTTCCAGTTTTCCTGAATGTTGGCTTTAAGAATTACATCATAGATATTGGTATCAGTTTGTCGTGCTTGCGCACTCCATTTGACGGGGTCTTGCCCCCAAGAGAAACTCAAGCAGCAAAAAAGAAAAAGGAAATATCTCATACAAGTGTGATTTGGAGCGTATTTGTATTAGCTGAAGCTTCAAATTTACGATTTATTCGTTTGCTTACCACCCAGACAATGTCGTCCCCCGAGCACAACAGCCATTGTTGTTTTTTGTCTCGTGCAGACATTTTCTCGTCTCTAAAAAATTTGGCCACTTTTTTCTTTCCTGTCATTCCTGTAGGGTAAATCACATCTGCTGTTTTCCAACGTCTTAAAATCAAAGGGAAATCTAGCTTTTCCTTATCTAGAAAAACACACTTAGCTGTAGGTTTGTGTGTGTTAGATGCTGTTGAAATCTTTAATTTAATGGGGGTTTCGATGCCTGTTTCGGGAACCAAGAAATAGTCTTGATCCGTTGAAACAGTTTCGGCATTGGGAGCTAAAATTAGATGATCGCGTTCTCGTTTCAAAACATATTTGTCACAAGTGCATTTTTTTCCCGCATGGATTTTCAGCAGCTTTTCAACTTCTTTAACATTAAAACCATAGGGTGCAAATAAATGATGTAGCCAAAAGCTTTTAGGATTCAATGTGCCAATAGACGTCAGGGGAATTACAAATATTTCCCCTTGTTTCGTCCATGCCTTCTTAATATTTTGCAGTTGAGATGCTATTCCTGCAAGGGCATCACGCAAATGTTGCATACTCGTCAATGTGTTGACAGCTGCATCTGCAGAAAGTTCCTTAAGGTGAGGAAGTACATTATGGCGAATCGCATTGCGCAAGTATTTGGTAGCGCTGTTAGAAACGTCCTCACGCCAATTCAGTTTTTGATCCTTGGCATAAGCCAAAATTTCAGCTTTAAAGAAAGGCAGTAACGGGCGAACCAAAACGTCATTTTTTTCATGAATCCCTCCCAAGCCTTCTAGTCCGCTGCCTCTCATCAGGCGCATAAAAAGCGTTTCCAACTGATCGTCTGCGTGGTGGGCTGTTAGTATCGTGTCGTAGGGATTGCTTTTCAACACTTCCCGAAACCAATGATAACGCAACTCACGGGCCCTTGCTTGAATTCCCGAAGCATCGGGAGCTATGGGGGCCTGAGCAACATGACAGACAACACCTAGTGAACCTGCCAAGTCACGGACCAACTGCTCATCGGCATCGCTTTCAGCTCCTCTCAAGGCATAGTTCACATGAGCAATACCAAAGTCCAATTGCAGCTTGTGTACTAAATGCGCCAATACCACACTATCTACACCACCACTGACCCCCAACAAGAAGCGCTGTTTTTTGGGTGTACCCAAAAGTGAGGTAATATGACCTTTAAACCTTTGTACCATGGGGATTGTATGCTGTTTCTTTATTTGCCAAAACACGTTTAATAGCTTTGACTTTAAGCTGACATTCGTCGTATTCTTTTGATGGATCTGCAGCGGCGGTAAGTGCACTTCCCACATGAGTGGACAGGTACTTAGAGGCAGCATCATAAACGAGGCTGCGGATAACGACATTAAAATCAAAATCACCATTTGGAGCAAAATAACCCACTGCTCCGCTGTACAGCCCACGTTGGCCGTGTTCGTATTGATTGATAAGTTCCATGGCGCGTTGTTTGGGTGCCCCAGTCATGCTGCCCATAGGAAAACAGGCGTTGACGATATCCAAAGAGGAAAAAGCGGAATTGCATTGAGCCTTTAAGGTTGAAATCATCTGATGCACCTGAGCAAAAGGATAAACTGCACATTGCTCACTTACTTCAACAGAGCCTTTTTGGGCTATTCTTGAGAGGTCATTGCGAACCAAATCTGTTATCATGATATTTTCGGAACGTTCTTTAGTGTCTAGTTTAAGTGCCTCGGCAACCGATTTGTCTATTACAGCATCTTCGTGTCTTGCAGCAGTTCCCTTTATGGGTTGAGATACAAGCGTATCGCCTCTACGTTGTAAAAAACGTTCGGGTGAGGCTGACATCAAATACTTGTTTTCAAATGAAAGAAAGGCAGAAAAAGGAGTCCTGCCAACACGATTAAGTGCATTAAACAAGGCCATAGGCGAAACATCCACATCATCAGCATACCATTCCATACAGTAATTTACCTCGTAAATATCTCCACGCATGATATGTTGCTTTAGCGCACTTGCATGCTGCAAATAGATATCCTTACTGATTCGTGGTGATAAGTCAATAGCTGTCAATGCGGGTTCATCTTCAACTACCCTATTTATGATATGCTCAAAGTCAACTGCTGGATTATCTATTTCTAAATAAAGTGCCGTAAGCAAATCCCCTTTAAGCAGCCATATTTTTTTGGGTCTGAAAAATTGAAGTTGGGGTACAGACAGAAAAGCAGGATTGGTGGGTGTGACTTGCTCCCAAGTTGCGTTGTATTCATAGCTAAAAAAACCAAAAAGCCAGTCCGTTCCCAAAACGCTTTGCAATGCTTTCTGCGAGGTAAGCCAAGTGTTCTCGTCAATTGTTTCTAGGGCAAGAATGGCATCAAAATCGTTGTTTAGGTGGGGATAATCGTTGGAATCATACCATGCAATGGGCGTAGAACCACTAGCCCAATCCAAGAGTTGCGCCTTGATATCGGGATAGTTTTTTACGTTAAAGACTGTTTTTGAGCGTTTTATCAATTTTATTCCTCGCTTATGAAACAAAATTACTTAATTAATGGCGATAGCATCATCGCTTTAAAAAAAAATATATATTTGCATTGTGACTGTAAATCAAGTTTCACGAATCACTTTCTCCCCGCGCGCTCGTCGCCCCTTGGGGTAATTCACTGTATATGAAACTTAGGTGTGTCCGGTTTCCCTCTCCGTTTTTTTTTCAGTCTAATTTTTTTCTTTTTAATCCAGTAACATGGAAATTCAAGTAGCTAAACGCATACACATTAAGTATGCAGCCATCATTTCGGAAACCATTTCAAGTTCAGCACAAGTGCGTGGAACAGGAATTGCACGTCGCACTCCAGAGTATATTCAACAAAAAATCGAATCTGGCAATGCGATCATTGCATTAGAAGGAGACACCTTTGCAGGTTTCTGCTATATAGAAGCGTGGGGACATGAAAAATATGTAGCACATTCTGGTCTTATTGTCTCTCCAGACTTTAGAGGTATTGGACTTGCCAAAAAAATCAAAACACAAATTTTCAACTACACCAAGGAAAAGTATCCTGGTGCTAAGATTTTTGGCATTACTACTGGACTTCCAGTTATGAAAATTAATTACGACTTAGGCTATAAGCCTGTTACCTTTTCAGAACTAACAGACGATCCTGCTTTTTGGAAAGGCTGCCAGACGTGTAAGAATTACGATGTATTAACAAGAACAAAACAAACCATGTGTTTATGTACAGGTATGCTATACGATCCGTCAAAAAAAGGATCTAACGGCATAGTGGGTAGATTACAATCTTTTAAAAACGCATTTAAACGAGATAAAAAATGAACAAGAAATTAGTTTTAGCATACAGTGGAGGACTGGATACTTCCTATTGTGTAAAGTCGTTAAGCGCGGCGGGGTATGAAGTACACGCCGTTAGTGTAAATACCGGTGGTTTTGATGCTGCTGAAGTATCAGCTTTGGAATCCAAAGCATTGGCTTTGGGTGCAAGCACTTACACCAGTATTGAAGCGGTTGAAACGTTTTATCAAGACATCGTTAAATACCTCATTTTTGGAAACGTACTCAAAAATAGCACCTATCCCCTTTCGGTAAGTGCCGAGCGTGTTACCCAAGCGGTTGCAATAGTAAACCACGCCATAAAGATTGGCGCAACATCGATTGCACATGGAAGCACGGGGGCTGGAAACGACCAAGTACGATTTGATTTGATCTTTCAATCCCTAGCACCGCAAATTGAAATCATCACACCAATCAGAGATCAAAAGCTTTCAAGAGAAGACGAAATCGCTTATTTAAAGGAACACGGAGTAGATTGGTCTTGGGAAAAAGCACAATATTCCATAAACAAAGGCTTGTGGGGAACATCAGTTGGTGGTAGTGAAACCTTAAAATCCCGAGAACCACTCCCCGACAGCGCATATCCTAGTGCGTGTGAAAAAACAACAGCTGAAAAAATTTCCTTACATTTTGAAAAAGGGGAATTGGTTGGAATTAACAATACGAGTTATGACCCAGTCAAAGCCATTCAATACGTACAAAAACGTGCAGCTGCTTTTGCCATTGGTAGAGACATTCACGTTGGCGACACCATCATTGGTATCAAAGGGCGAGTTGGTTTTGAAGCCGCTGCAGCACTGATAAGCATTAAAGCGCATCACCTGTTGGAGAAGCACACCTTAAGCAAATGGCAGCTTCATCACAAAAACTATATCGGTTCGTATTATGGGATGATGTTACACGAAGGTCAACATCTAGACCCAGTAATGCGAGACTTCGAAGCGTTGCTTAGCAACAGCCAGCAAACGGTAACAGGAACTGTTTTTGTCACACTCCACCCCTACCGATTCACACTTGACGGTATCGAATCAGAGTTCGACCTCATGGACAATTCATTTGGCACATATGGAGAAGCCAATGAAGCCTGGACCGCAGATGAAGCAAAAGGATTTATTAAACTATCGGCCAATGCCGGAAAAATTTATCAGCATGTCAATAAATAACATTAGCGTAGGCGTTGTAGGCGGCGCAGGGTATACAGGAGGCGAACTCTTGCGGTTGTTGGTGTTGCACCCCAACACAAACATCGATTTTATATACAGCACTACAAGAGCAGGAAAAGCTGTTTCTGATACCCATACAGATTTAATGGGAATTCTGGACATGCCCTTCTCTTCCGAACTCAATCAAGAAGTAGACGTTTTGTTTCTATGCCTTGGGCATGGCAATTCAGCTGCCTTTTTACACGACAACGTAGTAAATGACAACACCAAAATCATTGATTTAAGTAATGATTTTAGACGTAAAGACGATCGAGATTTTATGGGTCGTTCTTATGTGTATGGGCTTACAGAGGTAAATAAAGAACAAATAAAATCGGCACAAGCTATTGCTAATCCAGGTTGTTTTGCCACAGCCATTCAATTGGCGTTGGCCCCTCTAGCAGCAGCTAAAAAACTAACCCAAGACGTGCATATAAATGCAATCACGGGGAGTACTGGAGCCGGTGCTGTTCCATCTGCCACCAGTCATTTTAGCTGGAGAAACAATAATATCTCTTACTATAAACCCTTTGTACATCAGCACTTGGGCGAAATAGGCGAAACCATTGCGCAAGCTCAAGGTAGTGCTGCCAAATTGCATTTTCTTCCCATTAGAGGGAACTTTACCAGAGGAATATTTGCAACGGCCTACACCTCTTTTAGCGGAAATTTGGAAGATGCCTATGCCATCTTTGAGGATTACTACAGCGACTGCCCATTTACGTTTGTTAGCCATGCGCCCTTGGCGCTCAAGCAAGTGGTAAACACCAACAGGTGTATGGTTCACTTGCACATACACGAAGGGCAACTATTAGTCACCAGTATTATTGATAACTTATTAAAAGGGGCATCAGGTCAGGCCATAGAAAACATGAACCTTATGTTCGGGTTAGAACAAACAACAGGATTACATTTAAAATCAACTTCTTTTTAATTATGAAAATAGCCATTTTAGGAGCCGGAAATCTAGGACTAAGCATTGGACGAGGGCTTATCACAAACAACAGTCTAACACAGCTTTATTTGACACGTAGATCCGTTGAGAACATCGCATCATGGAAAGAATACGCCAATACGCATGTGACAGCTGACAACAAAAAAGCCGTACAAGAATCGGATATCATCATCCTTGCAGTACAACCAAGACAATTGGTTGGGTTGTTAGAAGAAATCAAAGATTTGTTACACGAAAACCATGTGCTTATTTCTACGGTAACGGGCTTTTCATTAGCTAAAATGGAGGAAACTTTGGGTACTGATGTGTTCATGATTAGGTCTATGCCCAACACAGCTATTTCTGTTGGTAAATCCATGACCTGCCTTTGTGCCAATAAAAAAGGTGCAGAACGCTTACCAATAGCCGAAGCCATTTTCAACGGCTTGGGAACAAGTATAGTAATAGAAGAACAGCATATGCGTGCAGCAACTGTGATTTGTGCTTCTGGAATTGCTTTTTGGATGCGATTGATTCGTGCCACTACACAAGGAGGTGTGCAACTTGGATTTGATGCCAACGAAGCCATGAAAATGTCTATGCATACAGCCATGGGCGCAGCATTTCTACTTATTGAAACAGGTGCGCATCCGGAAGAAGAAATTGACAAAGTAACCACGCCTAGAGGATGTACTATTGAGGGCTTAAACGAAATGGAACACCAAGGCTTGAGTTCATCGCTGATACAAGGAATTGTATCTTCATTCAAAAAAATTAACGAAATAGCACAAGACTAGTTATGCCATTATTTGATGTATACCCTCTTTATAAAGTGACACCCGTTAAAGCCAAAGGGGTTTATGTCTATGGGGCGGATAGAAAGAAGTATCTAGACTTATATGGAGGTCATGCAGTAATCAGTATTGGACACCAAAACCCCGTATACAATCGCAGGCTCAAAAAACAAATATCACGTATTGGTTTTTATTCCAATGCCATTCAAAACCCCTTACAAAACCAACTGGCAGATGAAATTGAAGCACAGTCAGGTTGTGATGGTTATCAAATGTTTATGTGTAGTTCGGGAGCCGAAGCCAACGAAAACGCACTCAAACTTGCCTCTTTTCATAGAGGTAAATCAAAAATAGTTGCCTTTAAAAATGCCTTTCACGGCAGAACTAGCGCTGCGGTTGCTGCAACTGACACCCCCAAGATTATTGCTCCGCTTAATGCACAGCAAGAGGTGGTTTTTCTTGATTTTGGCGATGAAAAAGGATTGTCAGAAACCTTATCAAAAGGCGATGTATGTGCCGTAATTATTGAAGCAATTCAAGGGGTTGGCGGTTTGGATATGCCCACTGAAAAATTCATGAAACAGGTGGAAAAAAGTTGTCGTGAAAACGACACCTGTCTTATAGCAGATGAGGTGCAATCTGGTTTTGGACGCTCCGGAAAATTCTTTGCCTTTCAACACTACGGCATTACACCCGATATTATATCCATGGCAAAAGGCATGGGCAACGGGTTTCCAGTTGGAGGTATTTTGGCACACCCCAATATCAAACCGTGGTATGGGATGCTGGGTACTACTTTTGGCGGTAACCACCTTGCCTGTCAGGCGAGCTTGGCCGTCTTGGAAGTATTAAAAAAGAAAAAATTAATGGATCACGCCACTGCGTTAGGCGAAGCTTTTATCAAAAGAGCTGAAAGCATACCCAGTGTAAAAAAAGTAAAAGGACGTGGGCTTATGCTCGGATTGGAGTTTAACTTTGAAGTAGGTGAACTACGCAAGAAACTAATATACGAGCATAGCATATTTACCGGAGGTAGCAGCAACAAGAAGCTATTGCGGATTTTACCCCCATTAACCGTGCAGCAAAAACACCTTGATCAGTTTTTTACTGCCTTAGAAAAAGCATTATAACGCCTAAAATGGGCATTTGACAAAAACAGCAATTCCCACCCGTAAATGTTAGATCAACACTGAGTGGTTTGCGAAATTTTAAATAGATGAAACAATTTTTAACGCTTGACGATTTATCAAACTTTGATGCACAAGTGCAATTGGCCAAGGACATCAAGGCTAATCACTATCAATTTGAAGAAATAGGCAAATGCAAAACGCTTGGATTATTATTTTTTAACCCGAGCTTGCGAACGCGATTGAGCACCCAGAAAGCGGGCCGTTTATTAGGCATGGATGTCATGGTAATGAATTTCAGCAATGAAGCATGGGCCATTGAATACGAAGACCAAACCATTATGGAAGGGCTGCGATCCGAACACGTAAAAGAAGCTGCTCAGGTAGTTTCACAATACTGTGATGTGGTAGGCATTCGGGCTTTTGCCACGCTTACCGACAAAGAAAAAGATGAATCTGAACAAGTGCTTCAGAAGTTTATCAAATATGCGAGCGTTCCCATCCTAAACATGGAAAGTGCTACGGCACACCCCCTACAGGCTTTGGCAGATGCATTGACGCTAACAGAACTGGCATTGCCAAAAAAACCAAAAGTGGTACTGACTTGGGCACCACACCCAAAGGCTTTGCCCCATGCGGTTGGAAATTCGTTTACGAGAATGATGGGGCATGTAGATGCAGACTTTGTTATTGCTAACCCTAAAGGGTATGACCTAGATCCAAGAATTACCAAAGGGGTTACAGTGGTACACAACCAGGAAGAGGCACTTAAAGGAGCAGACGTAGTTTATGCCAAAAACTGGAGTTCTTATGACAGCTACGGACAAATTTTAAGAACGGATAACAAGTGGATGTTAACACCCGAAAAAATGGAACAAACCAACAATGCTGCCTTTATGCATTGCCTTCCTATACGACGAAATGTGGTGGTGTCAGATGGTGTATTGGACAGTACCCATTCCAAAGTAATTGAACAGGCCAACAACAGGACTTTTGCTGCAGCTGCAGTATTGAAAACATTACTATCGTGAAAACTGCGCTACACATCCTAAAGGTTGGAGGACATTTGGTAAATGACGCAATTGCGCTTCAAGAAGTGCTTGCAGCTTTTGCAGGCTTGAAAGGAGCCAAGCTTTTGATACACGGTGGTGGTAGACATGCAACGGCACTCGCCAAACAATTGGGTATTTCACCCAAAATGGTAGATGGCAGACGCATTACAGATGCAGCTATGCTCGAAGTAGCTGTCATGAGCTATGCAGGATTGTCAAACAAAAAAATTGTGTCTCAGCTGCAAAAACAGGGCGTTAATGCAGTTGGGCTAACGGGTGCAGACGGCAACTGCATTGAAGCAGTAAAAAGACCAGTACTTGATATTGATTATGGCTTCGCTGGTGATATCATACAAGTAAATACAGCCGTATTTTCCTCCTTGACGATCCAAGACTTTGTACCAGTACTTTGTGCCATTACGCACGACAAAAACGGGCAACTGCTCAATACCAATGCAGATACCATAGCAGCCCAAGTAGCTGTTGCCATGAGTAAGGCGTATGATGTCACATTATTTTATTGCTTTGAACACGCTGGCGTACTTACAGACATCAACAAACCTGAGGATGTTATTAGTCGCCTAACCAAAGAAGAAACCGAAAATTATACAAAAGCGGGAATTATCCATCAAGGAATGGTACCCAAATTGCACAACGGCTTTGACGCCTTAAATAACGGTGTTAAAGAAGTGATCATCAGCAATGTTGCTACCCTTTTAGATGCTAATGCACCCAAAACCACATTGATATGAGTCAAATCGAAGAATTACAACAAGAAGCTATTGAATTGCTTCAAGACCTCATAAACACGCCATCGTTATCTAGCGAGGAAGATCAAACGGCTGCCATCATTAAGAATTGGTTAGAAAAGCACGCGGTCAACTGTCTCCAACAAGACAATAATGTTTATGCCATAAACAAGCACGAAGATCCATCAAAACCTTATCTGTTGCTTAACTCCCATCACGATACTGTATTACCCAACAGCGGCTACACCCGTGACCCATACAAAGCCGCCATTGAAAATGGCAAATTATTTGGTCTTGGTAGCAATGATGCGGGAGGTGCCTTGGTTTGCCTATTGGCCACCTTTGTGTATTTCTACAATCAAGAGGACATGGCGTATAACATAATTGTTGCTGCTACTGCAGAAGAAGAAACTTCAGGAGATTATGGCCTGAACAGCTTATTAAAAACCCTACCTGCCATAGACACTGCCATTGTTGGCGAACCAACACAGATGCATCTAGCGGTAGCAGAAAAGGGCTTGGTGGTATTTGACACGACCATAACAGGAACTGCAAGTCATGCAGCACATCCAAACCTAGATAATCCCATTTATAAAATTGGTTGGGTGATTGATTGGTTTCAACAACTAACGTTTGATCGTGTTTCCGATGCCCTTGGCCCAGTAAAACTTACCGTTACTCAAGTAAGTGCTGGAAAGCAGCACAACGCCGTTCCTGCAGATGTGCACTTGGTGATTGACGTACGCGTAAATGATTTGTATACCAATGATGAGATTGAGCAAATCCTTGAGCAAGCCCCCTGTGATATAAAGGCACGCTCGCTTAGATTGGGTTCTTCTTCCATTCCCATGGACCATGCATTAGTACAAGCTGGTATTGCTGCAGGAAGAAATACCTATGGCTCCCCTACGCTATCCGATCAAGCAGCACTTACATGTGACTCCTTGAAACTAGGTCCTGGCGATTCGCTACGTTCGCATACAGCAAATGAATTTATTTACGTAAAAGAGATTGAAGAGGCAATACCGTTGTATATTTCCATATTAAAACAAGCACTATGAAGCTTTGGCAGAAAAAAAAGACAAGCGTTACCAAACAAGTTGACCGATTCACCGTGGGTGACGACCGATTGTGGGACGTACGCCTAGCACCCTATGATGTATTGGCCTCTAAAGCACATGCACAGATGTTGGCAAGCGTTGGACTGCTCACAGATACAGAAGCAAAACAGCTATGTGATGAATTGGACAATATCATGACCTTGGTAACCCAAGATGACTTTATCATTGAAGATGATTTTGAAGACATACACTCTAAAATTGAGTTTTTGCTCACGGAGCGATTGGGTGATGTAGGTAAAAAAATACATACCGCCCGTTCTAGAAATGATCAAGTGTTGACAGCCATGCAACTCTTACTCAAAGACGAACTTAGCGATATTAAAGAGCTGACAAAAGATTTGTTTGCTACATGGATGGGGCTGGCAGAAACACATAAAGATGTATTACTTCCTGGCTATACACACTTACAAATAGCCATGCCTTCTTCCTTTGGCTTGTGGTTTTCAGCTTATGCCGAAGCCTTGGTGGATGATGTAGTGTTGCTAAATGCCGCACATAACATCTGTGACCAAAACCCCTTGGGCAGTGCTGCGGGCTATGGCAGTTCTTTCCCTATTGATCGTGCCTTTACGACCGAAGCTCTAGGTTTTGGTGCACTTAAAGTAAATGCCGTTGCCGCACAAATGGGCAGAGGAAAAACAGAACGTGTTACTGCCAATGCAATGGGATCTCTTGCTGCAACACTTGGTAGATTTTCTATGGATGTATGTGTGTACATGAGTCAAAACTTTGATTTCCTTTCATTCCCTGACCATCTTACTACAGGGTCTAGTATTATGCCACACAAAAAGAATCCGGATATTTTTGAGCTTATCCGAGGCAAATGCGCCCTGATTCAAGGGCTTGGCAATGACTTTGCTTTGTTGGGGCAAAACCTTCCAAGTGGTTATCACAGAGAAATGCAACTGTTTAAAGGAAAGATGTTGGAAAGCATCGACGTGCTTAAAGACTGCTTAACCATATTAAACAGCACCATTCAAGAAGTACAAGTACGTACAGAAATCATGACGGACGCCAAATACACCTATGCCTTTACGGTTGACGCACTTAACGAATTAGTGCAGCAGGGGGTCCCCTTTAGAGATGCCTACAGGCAGGTTGGTCTACAGGTAGAAGAAGGCACATTTAAAGCACCTGGCAAAGTAACACACACCCATATTGGGAGTCTTGGAAACTTGGCTCTAGATAAAATTCAAGAAAAATTTGACAATCATTTTTAAGGGTTTGATTCATTGTTAAAAAATGTAGCAGACGATTCTAAACTTGAATTGGTTCCGCTAGCCTCTTTTTAATACCCAAAAGTACAAATCTATATATGCAGGGCTCGATCTTCTGTAGCGGCTAGAGCCGCTTCCTTAATTGCCTCGGCATAGGTGGGATGTGCATGGCTCATTCGGGCCAAGTCCTCAGCAGAAGCACGGAATTCCATGGCAGTAACTGCCTCTGTAATAAGATCGGCTGCACGTGCACCTATCATATGTACACCCAAAATCTCATCTGTCTCGGCATGAGCCAATATTTTTATAAATCCGTCCGTGTCCATACTCGCTCTTGAACGTCCCAAAGCACGCATCGGAAACTGACCAATTTTAACAGCAATACCCGCAGCCTTAAGCTCTTCTTCTGTCTTACCAACAGAAGCTACTTCTGGCCAAGTATAAATAACGTTTGGAATGAGATTATAATCAATATGTGGTTTCTGACCTGCAATAAACTCCGCAACCAGCATCCCTTCTTCTTCAGCCTTGTGTGCCAACATAGCACCACGCACCACATCTCCAATGGCATATATGTTTGCAGCAGTCGTTTGGAGCTGGTCGTTTACTTCAACCTGCCCTCGGTCATTAAGTACAACACCTGCGGCTGCGGCATTTAGTCCGTTAGTATAGGCTCTACGACCCACAGATACCAAACAATAATCTCCTTCAAAAGTTTGGGCAACGCCTTTTTTGTCGTTTGCAGTAACGGTTACCGTATCGTCCTTACGGTCAACAGCTGTAACTTGATGTGAAAGGCAGAATTTAACCCCTTGCTTTTTCATTACTTTCATCAATTCTTTGGAAAGTGCCGCGTCAAGTACCGGACTAATGCGGTCTGCATATTCAATAACATTAACCTCAGCGCCCAATCGACGGTATACTTGACCCAACTCTAGTCCGATCACGCCACCACCAATAACCACAAGATGCTTGGGGATTTCAGCAAGCTCTAAGGCTTCAGTAGATGTAATAATGCGTTCTTTGTCTACATCAATAAAGGGCAAGCTACCAGGTGTTGATCCTGTAGCAATAATCGTGTTTTTGGCTTCAATGACCTGCGCATCCTTGCCCGTAATTTTTATATGGGTTGTATCTTCAAAAGCACCCAACCCCTTTAGTACAGTAATTTTGTTTTTCACCATCAAATAATCAATGCCTTTGACGGTGGTAGCTACCACTTCGCGCTTACGTGCAATCATTTGAGGAAAATTAACCTCAATAGCTCCTTCGATATCTATGCCATGTGCAGCAAAGTCTTTAGTAGCTGTTTCGTAGTGATGTGAAGAATCCAACAAGGATTTAGAAGGAATGCACCCCACATTAAGGCATGTTCCCCCTAAGGTAGCTTCTTTTTCGATTAGGGCAGTTTTCATTCCCAGTTGTGCGCAGCGAATAGCAGCAACATAGCCCCCAGGACCAGATCCAATTACGGCAACATCAAATTGATTCATTTAAATAAATTTGTTACAAATGTACGGGTATGTAATTATATTTAGCAAAGTAAAATACCTATTCAATACAAAATCGTAATATTACATTTCAAATGAAAAAAAACAATACCCTATCCTTACGTTTGGCCATGCTCCCCATAATCGCATTGGTCTTGTTACTTTCATTAAATGTAAGCATTTATGGAGATGATGCCTTGGGCGGTTCCAATCAATTTATATTACTTCTTGGCGGTGCTATTGCAGCTATCGTGGGCTTTAGACAAAAAATACGCTATAAAGACATGCTGCATCAAGTAGCAGAAAACCTCAAATCCGTTACGGGTGCCATACTTATCTTATTATTTGTTGGTGCCTTAGCAGGAACTTGGCTGGTTAGCGGAATCATTCCCGCCATGATTTATTACGGACTTCAAATACTGCACCCTACCTTTTTCTTGGCTGCCTGTATCATTATTTGTGCGCTTATTTCTTTAGCCACAGGAAGCAGCTGGACCACTTCAGCAACCGTGGGTATTGCGCTCATTGGTATAGGAAAAGCCATGGGACTCCCTGTTGGCATGATTGCTGGTGCCGTTATTTCAGGAGCCTATTTTGGAGATAAGATGTCGCCCCTAAGCGACACAACCAACCTTGCACCTGCCATGGCAGGCGGAGAATTATTTTCACACATTCGGTATATGACCATCACGACCGTTCCTACCATATTGGTAACGCTTGTGCTATTTATAATTATTGGTTTCACACAAGACACTATTGCTGTGACGCAAACCGAACCCCTGCTATTTGCCATCAAAGAACGCTTTAACATCAGTCCACTGCTCTTTGCTGTTCCCATCATTGTAGTTGTTCTTATTGCACGTAAAACACCGCCATTGGTGGCACTCCTTATTGGTACCTTACTAGGTGCCATTTTCGCATTGTTATTTCAACAACCCTTACTGGCTGAACTCACTGGTGTAGCAGCTCTTAACATGGCTGCTGGGTATAGGATAATTATTGACACCATCACGGTTTCAACAGCCATAGAAACGAGTAATGCGATGTTAAACGACCTGTTTCAATCGGGAGGCATGAGCGGTATGCTCGGAACCATTTGGCTAATTATTTGTGCCATGTTTTTTGGCGGTATTATGGATTCCATTGGTGCATTAAGGGCAATTAGTACGGCACTACTAAGTTGGACAGAATCGACTTTTCAATTGTTTGCCAGCACAGTTGTTTCCTGTTTGGCCATCAACGTGACAGCCTCTGATCAATACTTGTCTATAGTGGTGCCCGGAAAAATGTTTCAGCAGGCATACAAAGACCGAAACATTGCGCCCGAAAATTTAAGTCGTACACTGGAAGATTCAGGTACTGTTACTTCAGTATTGGTACCCTGGAATACCTGTGGTGCATATCAGTCGGGGGTACTGGGTGTTTCGGTTGCAGAGTATTTTATTTATGCAATTTTTAATTGGTTAAGTCCCTTCACAACCCTGCTTTTTGCGGCAATCGGATATAAAATAAAACAGCTAAAATTATAACATAAAAATTTGTTATAATTAGATAGATAATTAAAATCAAATATTTTAAAAACCTGTTTTTATTTTCATATTTTTAAGTATATAAAAATCTGAAAATTATGAGCGAAAGCAAATGCCCCTTCCATGGTGCAACTACCCAGTCAAACCTTGGAACTCAGAACAAAGATTGGTGGCCAAATCATCTGAATTTAGACATCCTTAGACAACATGATACCAAGAGTAATCCCGTTCAAGGAGTTGACTACCGAAAAAATGTTAAAAGTCTTGATATAGACGCAGTCAAAAAAGATATTGTAGATGTAATGCATGAAAGCAAGGACTGGTGGCCAGCAGATTACGGTCACTATGGACCTTTTTTTATACGCCTAACATGGCACGCTGCAGGTACTTACAGAACAGGAGATGGACGAGGCGGTGCTGCAACTGGTGCACAGCGTTTTGCTCCATTAAATTCATGGCCAGATAACGGTAACCTAGATAAGGCTAGGCGCTTACTATGGCCTGTTAAAGAAAAATATGGGAATAATTTAAGTTGGGCAGACTTGCTTGTCCTTGCTGGTAACGTGGCTATTGAAGATATGGGTGGGCCCAATCACGGTACAGCACTTGGTAGAGAGGATATATGGCATACAGAAAAGGATGTTTACTGGGGGTCTGAAGATGAGTGGCTTGGTGACAACAGATATGGAAAAACACGACAAGATTTGGATAATCCCTTGGCCGCAGTTCAAATGGGTTTAATATATGTTAATCCACAAGGTCCTAATGCTAATCCTGACCCTTCACTTTCTGCTCAAGACATTCGCGAAACCTTTGGTCGGATGGCTATGAACGATGAAGAAACAGTTGCTTTAACTGCAGGTGGGCATACATTTGGGAAAGCCCATGGTGCCGCAAGTGAAGATCATAAAGGCGAAAATCCAGAGTCAGCCGAAATTCATGAACAAGGATTTGGATGGACTAGTGATTACAAATCTGGTAAAGGAGTTGATGCAATTACAAGTGGTATTGAGGGCCCATGGACCCCAAATCCAATAAAATGGGATATGGACTATCTCAGACTTCTTTTTAAATACGATTGGGAGCTAAAAAAGAGTCCTGCTGGAGCATGGCAATGGCACCCGAAAAATTGTGAAGAAGCTGATATGGTACCACAAGTGGATGGAAGTGACCAAAAAGTGTTACCCATGATGACAACTGCCGATATGGCTCTAAAAGCTGACCCTGCTTATCGAAAAGTATGTGAAAACTTTATTGAAAATCCAGAAGAGTTTGGTGAAACCTTTGCACGTGCATGGTTTAAACTACTACACCGTGATATGGGACCAAAGAGCAATTATATTGCGGGTGACTTTAAAAATGTAGATTACATTTGGCAAGACCCTGTACATGCAGGGAAAAAATTGTCCTCAAATGATGAGTATAATGTAAGAAAAGCAATTAAAGAATGTGGATTGTCTCACCAACAAATGGTGGAGACTGCTTGGGCTTCTGCCTCAACATTCCGTGGATCTGATAATCGTGGTGGTGCCAATGGCGCAAGAATCAGACTTGAACCACAAAGAAGTTGGTCCATAAACAAGCCACTAGAGCTGTCAAAGGTGTTGACTACATATGAATCAATTGCTTCAAGTACAGGTGCTAGTGTTGCTGACGTAATTGTTCTAGGTGGCGCGGTAGGTATAGAGCTAGCTAGTGGAGTTGCTGTTGCAGTTTCTACTGGAAGAGGAGATGCTACACAAGCAGACACTGATGTTGATTCTTTCAACCTACTTAAACCCAGAGCATGCGGATTTAGAAATTATAGCGAAAAAGAATTTGCGGTTGCACCTGAGGAAATAATGCTTGATAAGGCACAGCTCCTTGGGCTTACACCCAAAGAAATGACTGTTTTAGCTGGAGGTATGAGAGCTATGGGTATTTCATCTTCTGGAGATGGTGTATGGACTGGTGGCACATTGGATAATAGCTGGTTCAAGACTTTATTGTCTATGGATGTGAAGTGGGAAACAACTTCCTACAACACATATACTGGTAGAAATAGAACTACGGGTGAAAATGTACGAACAGCTTCAAGAACAGATTTGGTTTTTGGTTCGAACTCTGAACTACGGGCTATTATTGAAGTATATGCGCAAAACGACAATAACGATAAATTCGTTCAAGACTTCATCTCGGCTTGGAATAAAGTAATGGATGCAGACCGTTTTGATTTGAGATAATTATTAATGGTTACGACAGTATACTCACTTTAAGTTTTAACTATAAAAAACCCGACGAAATCATCGGGTTTTTTTGTTGTATTTTTGATAAGATTATTATGGTGAGTAAAGCTAAGTTTCGTATCAAAGCATTAAGCAGACAACAGCAAATCATTTGGGGTACCTCTTGTATTCTCTTCTCGGTTTTGCTTTTGATTGCTTTTGTTTCCTTTTTCAGTTCTTGGAAAACAGACCAAAGTGCCCTTGCGGTTTTGGGTAGTAACGATGTTGTTGTAGAAAATAGCATTCGAAAGCTCGGAGCTAGCCTAAGCCACTTATTTATATATCAAGGCATGGGAATCGGTGCATTTGCCATGGCATTAATGCTGCTCGTTAGTGGAATAAGCAACTTCTTCAACACGGCAACAAACAAGTTGGCTTCAAGATGGATGTGGACTATTATTTTCGCACTATGGCTTGCCGTCGGCATGGCCTTATTGTTTCCACAAAATCCGCTGTTGAGCGGTATCATTGGCTATGAAAGCAATCTTTTCATGTTGCAATACATCGGTCCGTTTGGTGTCGTCAGCATATTATTACTTATCGTTATTGCCTTTATGGTCTATCAGTTTAAATGGAAACCTGAGGAAGTTCAGTTATTTAAACGCAAAGCGCCCAAGCCCGAAGAGGATATCCAAGAAATTGCTGAGCCCGAAGCGCCTGCGCAAGTGGTATTTGATGTTGACAAAGACCAAAAAGAGGAAACACTAACAGCAACCAAGCCTGCTGCAATAAAAGCGGCTAAGCAAGCTGATAATGACATCAAGCTTTCACTTGAAACTAGCGAGGAAGATGAGGTCGTAAAAAAAGCAAAGAAATTGGTAGCGGATTTTGGCGAAGTAGACCCAACGCTGGAACTCAAAAACTTTCGCTCACCCACTGAGTCTTTGCTTAAAAGCTATCCGCATGAAGGCATAACAATTAACGAACAGGAACTTGAGGAAAACAAAGAACGCATAGTAGATACCCTAAAGAATTATCAAATTGGCATTGCCGACATCAAGGCTACTATTGGTCCAACGGTAACGCTCTATGAAATTGTCCCTACTGCTGGCGTACGGGTATCCAAAATTAAAAACCTAGAAGACGATATTGCGTTATCGCTTTCAGCTTTGGGTATTCGAATCATTGCCCCTATACCTGGAAAAGGAACCGTAGGAATTGAAGTGCCCAACAAGAACGCAACTATCGTTTCTATGCGTTCAGTGATTTTGGCAAAAAAGTTTCAAGAAGCGGAAATGGAACTACCCCTTGCACTTGGAAAAACCATCAGCAACGAAACATTTGTCGTCGATTTGGCCAAAATGCCTCACTTACTAATGGCAGGTGCTACTGGTCAGGGTAAGTCTGTTGGATTAAATGTGATTCTGACTTCACTATTGTACAAAAAGCATCCTGCAGAGATTAAGTTTGTCCTTGTCGACCCTAAAAAGGTGGAACTTACTCTTTTCAATAAAATTGAGCGACACTATTTGGCAAAACTTCCCGATGCAGAAGAGGCCATCATCACTGACAACAAGCAAGTTATCAATACATTGAATTCACTCTGTGTTGAAATGGACAAACGTTATGATATGCTTAAGTCTGCCATGTGTCGTAACATAAAGGAATACAACACGAAGTTTAAAGACCGTAGGCTAAACCCACACGACGGCCATGCATACCTACCCTATATTGTTTTGGTTATTGATGAATTTGCAGATTTAATCATGACAGCAGGCAAAGAGGTGGAAACTTCCATTGCGCGTCTTGCGCAGTTGGCCAGAGCCATTGGCATACATTTGATTATCGCTACCCAACGTCCTTCTGTGAATGTCATTACAGGATTGATAAAAGCCAATTTTCCGGCACGTATTGCCTTTAGAGTAACATCAAAAATAGATTCACGTACCATTTTAGACAGTGGTGGTGCAGATCAGCTTATTGGGCGTGGTGACATGCTATTCACTCAGGGAAACAACTTGATTAGGTTGCAATGTGCCTTTGTTGATACTCCTGAAGTAGAAAAACTTACGGATTTTATTGGCGCTCAACGTGCTTACCCCGATGCACATCTATTGCCCGAGTATACTTCTGAGGAGAGTAGCGCAGGTAGCGACAACAATATTGAGGATAGAGACCCAATTTTTAGAGAGGCTGCTGAAGTAGTTGTAAACGCACAGCAAGGTTCGGCATCGCTTTTGCAACGTAAACTTAAACTGGGTTACAACAGAGCAGGAAGGATTATTGATCAACTAGAAGCTGCTGGCATTGTAGGCCCGTTTGAAGGAAGCAAGGCGCGTGAGGTAATGTATCGAGATGTTATTTCACTCCACGAATTTTTAGAAAATGAAAAAACAAATTAACTTACTTTTTATCCTACTCATCAGTAGTATTACCCTTGCACAAGAACAGCAGCGCGCCGAAGCTTTCCTGGATGAGGTTTCTGAAAATTTGGCGCAATTCAATAATATTTCAATCAACTTTACATACGAATTGGTCAATAGAAAAGAATTGATACAACAAAAAGAAAAAGGCTCGTTAATTGTTGAAGGAAATGCCTATCTCCTAAAACTGATGGGGATCGAACAACTTAGTGATGGTATCAATAAACACACTATAAATTTAGATAATGAAGAAGTGCTTATTGAATCCCTAAGTGATAGTTTTGAAGAGGGCTTAAGTCCTTCTAAAATATTTTCATTCTACAACCAGGGCTATCGCTTTGAATGGGACATTCTGCAACCCTTGTATGGAGGTAGGAAAATTCAATACATCAAGCTGATACCAATAGATACATATGCCCAGGCATCCTATTTACTACTTGGGATAGACACCAAAACAAAAAATATCTACAAGCTAATTGAAGTTGGTAATGAAGGAACAGAAACAACGCTCACCATAAGTTCTTTTAAAACCAATATAGAAATTCCAACAAACACCTTTGTGTTTTCGGCATCAGATTATCCAAATTACTATATCGACAGGTTTTAATGAAAATTTCGCTTTTAGATCGTTATATTTTGAAAAACTACCTCACGATTTTGGTGAGTTTCTTTTTTATTTTGATGTTTATATTCATCATACAAACGGTATGGGTATTTATTGATGAGTTTGCAGGAAAGGGACTTGAAGTAGGTGTATTGTTAAGCTTTCTTTTATATTATTCCCCCAAGCTCATCCCCTTAGTGCTTCCGCTCACCATATTGTTGGCGTCAATCATGACTTTTGGCAACTTTGCAGAGCGCTACGAGTTTGCCGCCATGAAATCTGCAGGAATCTCGCTGATGCGTGCCATGCGCCCGTTGATTATTGTAAACAGCATTGCGTGTTTGGCTACATTTTATGTTTCAAACACAGTAATTCCTTTGGCGGAATTTAAAACATACAACCTAAGAAAAAACTTATCAAAGATGCGTCCGGCATTGGCCATTACTGAGGGGATGTTTAACGACATTGGCGAAAGCAACATCAAAGTAGGTCGTAAGTATGGTGAAAACGACAAACTTTTAGAAGACGTCATCATCCATGAAAAATCTATAGACAAATCCAATCATATTGTGATAAAGGCAGAGAAAGGTGAATTGAGAAGTGATGAGTTGCAGGAGGGCTTACAATTAGTGCTCTATGATGGGTATCGATACGAAGAAGTAAAACAAAAAAAGAACAAAAAAAAACATCCGCATAACAGGATTGCTTTTCAACAGTATACCATGAATATTGACTTGCGTTCATTTAACGATATTGATTTAAATGAAACCAACTACAACAACACCTACAAAATGCAAAATGTAGCTGAATTATCAGAGAGTATTGATTCCCTTTCTGTTGGCTTTGTTTCGGAAATTGAAGGTTTTGCAAATACGGTATATTTACGCACTGGAATCAAGTCTCTAGATAGAAACAAAACAACGCTAACACCCAGTACTTTTGAAGGAACCAAGGCTTTTTTAGAAGCTTTTGAAACAAGTCGAAAGGTACGAATAATTACAGCAGCCAAAAGAAATATTGATATGCAGCTAAGCAACTTAAATAATCAAAAGAATCTGTTTTTTATTAGAGAGAAGATCATCAACCTGCATCGCCTTTGGCGAGATGATAAGTTTGTTAATGCCTATGCAGCCATCATGTTGTTTTTTGTTGGTGCTCCACTTGGAGCTATCATTAGAAAAGGTGGGTTTGGTTTACCCATAGTAGTGGCACTGATTATTTTCCTAACCTATCACTTTACAGGTACACTATTCAAAAACAGCGCTGAAGATGGTAGCTTACATCCTTTTTGGGGTTCATGGCTAATATCACTAGTACTAACAGTTGTTGGTTTAGTAGCCACCGCTCGTGCTAGTAGGGATAAATCTGTATTTGATTTAGAGCGTTTGAAGTTAAACATCAAAATGCCCATTGTATTGTTAATGAAAAAAATTAAAAATGGAAAATAGTATTCGTCTCGACAGCGTTGAAGCGGCAATTGAAGATATCAGAAATGGCAAGGTTGTAATAATAGTTGATGATGAAAATCGAGAAAACGAAGGAGATTTTGTCGGTGCTGCTGAAATGGTCACTCCCGAAATGATCAATTTTATGGCAAAGGAAGGTCGTGGACTGATTTGCACGCCCATAACGGAAAAGCGCTGTAAAGAACTGGACCTATATCCAATGGTAAGTAACAATACTGACCCCATGGGAACAGCCTTCACAGTTTCAATAGACTTCAAGGGAGATGGTGTGACATCTGGTATTTCGGTTGCTGATCGAGCCAAGACTGTACGCCGACTTATCAATCCAGAAGCAAAATCAGAAGACTTCTTAAGACCCGGGCATATATTCCCCTTGGCCGCCAAAGAGGGAGGTGTATTACGAAGAACAGGTCACACAGAAGCAGCTATTGATGTTGCACGATTAGCTGGCTTCCAACCTTCTGGGGTTATTGTTGAAATAATGAACGAAGATGGTACTATGGCGCGTATGCCCCAGCTACAAAAAATTGCCAAAACATTTGACCTCAAATTAATTTCCATTGAGGATTTGGTTAGCTATCGCATGAAGCACGACAGTCTTATCGAATTACAAGAAGATTTTGATATCGAAACAGCCTATGGTAATTTTAGACTCCGTGCATATCACCAGAAAACAAACAATCAAATACACATTGCCTTAACTCTAGGAAGTTGGGAAAAAGATGAGGTCGTATTAACCCGAGTACACACACATCAGCTAAACAAGGGGTTGGCTGGTATCTTAAATCAAAAAAAAGAAAATACCCTTGACAAAATATTTAAAGAGATTCAAAAAGAAGGCAAAGGCGCCATAATCTTTATCAATCAAATGCAGCCTGCCAATAGGTTACTCGATCAAATAAAGGCGTTAAAAAGTACGACTCAGGATGCACCTAAATTTGATGAAAAGGATTTTGGTATTGGCGCACAAATGATTCATGCGATAGGTGTCAGCAACATTAAATTACTCTCCAACAGCGATAAAATTAAACGTGTGGGTATGTCGGGTTATGGCTTGAAAATTGTTTCCTACGAAAACTATTAGAACATACCACCTCCACTACTTTTCTCATCGCGATCACGCTATCTACGCGATTTAACCAAAAAATTGCTGCTCTCAAAGCGGTAATTAAACCCAAGCTGAACATCTTGACTCTCACAAAATAATTTGCCATTTTGAGAATAAGGCAGGTGCCCTTCAAAACCAACTCGCATGGTTTCTAAAATATCATTTAAGCCTGTGCTTACATTCCCTTTTGCCTTTAGTATGCATAAGCGAGCCACTTCTTGTGTAAGTTGTATAACTTGCTAGCGCATAATTAACTCTAAGGGTTAGGAATAAAAATGTTAAAAAGCGTGTTAGGCATAAGTCCATAAGTAGGTTTTTAATTTGGGGAAATAAAATAAATATGTATTAACGAGACATTACAAGATTTGTTACAAAATGCTTAATTAAAAAACCAAAGTTTAACAGACATGACCACAACCATAACCATCAAAACGGTTTTAATTACCCTCTCCCCTTTGTTGACGGCATACCTTGACGCAAAGAAAGCACCTGCTGCGTTGCCAACGGCTAAAGCAATTCCATATTTGAGGTCTATGTGTCCACTTAATATAAAGGTGGCAAGTGCGCCTGTGGTGTAAATAAATACCAGAGCTACCTTGGTTGCATTGACCCGTACCAAATCTAATTTGTTTACGTAATTCAAAAACAACATGATGATAAATCCAATACCGGCGTTTATAAAACCACCGTATATACCAATAAAAAAGAAAGCTATCATTGACCATATTAGGGTCTTTCCTGTGGTTTTGGGTTGAAGGAGTTCTGATTTATAGTTGGGTTTAAAAACCATTAAAACTACAACAACTATCATGATGATGGCCAAGATTTTATTGAACAAAAGCCCGTCTATTTCAACAGCAATGCGTGCACCAATTAATGCTCCTAAGAAGGCAGTGATGCCCAAATAGATACTAAAGGGGAAAGAATTGACATTTTTACTCCGAAATCCGAGTGTTGCCGAACTGGTTGAAACGAATATGGCAATGCGGTTTGTTCCGTTAGCTGTAGCGGGTGGTAATCCCAAAAAAATAAGTAAGGGTAAAGTGAGTAAGGAACCACCACCTGCCATGGTATTAACAAAGCCAGCAAACAAACCAGCAGCTACTAAAATGAGAAGATCATAGGGAAATTCAAACATCTAACAAATGTAACGATAAGCAAGTTTGGAAA
>PKDQ01000023.1 GCA_002862645.1 Flavobacteriaceae bacterium
TGAAAATAAATACACTTTTAATCGGCTTAATATTTACCCTAATGGCAACTTCTTGTACAGACGGATCTCCTGAAATAAACGTATATGAGACTTCAGAAAGCGGAAATAAGCTAACGCAAGTACATGACTTTAAAACTCTAGAAGCCCCTTCGACCATTACCTTGGACACCTCTAAGGAACTCCAAACCATTACAGGTTTTGGGGGAGCTTTTACAGAATCATCTGCATATCTGCTCAATCAGGTAAGCAAAGCGAATAGAGACAAAATTTTAAAAGCATATTTCGCAAAAGATGGCGCGCGCTATTCACTTGCACGCACGCACATGAATTCATGTGACTTCTCGCTCAACAACTACTCTTACACGCCTGTTGCAGGTGACAAGGAGCTCCTTCATTTTTCAATTGAAGAAGACAAAGACGATTTGATACCTATGATCCAAGATGCCATGGCTATTTCTGAAGATGGTTTTAGGCTTTTCGCTTCTCCTTGGACAGCTGTGCCTTGGATGAAAGACAACAACAATTGGATTGGAGGGAAACTGCTTCCTGAATACTACGACACTTGGGCTTTATTCTTTTCCAAATATGTTGATGCTTACAAAGATCAGGGCATTGATATTTGGGGCTTTACTGTTGAAAATGAACCCCATGGGAACGGCGAAAATTGGGAAAGCATGCATTATTCACCCGAAGAAATGACTCATTTTGTGCAGCATTTCCTCGGACCAAAACTAGAAGCTGATGGCAAAGGAGATTTGGTTATTTTGGGTTATGATCAAAACCGAGAAGGCCTAAAGGAATGGGTAGATGTAATGTACCAAGATGAGGCCTCATCCAAATATTACGATGGAACTGCTGTACACTGGTATGAGAGCACTTACGACTATTTCTCAGAAGAGTTGCAATACGCACACCAAAAGGCACCCAACAAGTATTTGATTCAAACCGAAGCTTGCATAGACGCAGAAGTTCCTGTGTGGCAAGACGACAATTGGTATTGGAAGAAAGAAGCCACAGACTGGGGGTATGACTGGCGAGAAGCAGAAAAAAAATACCTACATCCCAAGTATGCGCCAGCAAACCGCTATGCTAGAGATATTATTGGTTGCCTTAACAATTGGGTTGACGGATGGGTAGATTGGAATATGGTATTGGATACCATGGGAGGTCCGAACTGGGCAAATAACTGGTGTATTGCACCCGTAATAGTCGATACCGAGAAGGATGAAGTTTACTTCACACCACTCTATTACATCATGGCGCACTTTAGTAAGTTTATTCGACCATACGCCAAAGTAATTGATGCCCATAAAACCGATTCGGAATTGATGGTTACTGCTGTTAAAAATCCAGATGGGAGTATTGCTGTTGTAGTCTTTAATGAAGGGAAGATAGCTAAGAGTTTTGAGTTAAAACTAGGTGACATTTTAAAAAATATTTCGATAAGCCCTCAAGCTATTCAGACAATAACCCTTTCAAATCAAGCATTGTGAAAAGTGGTTCACACATCGTTCAGCCTAAAAAAGTTCCTATGGGCCAAAAGATTGCTTTTGGTTTCGGGATGTTAGCCAATCAAATGTTCCCGGCCATATTAGGGATTTTTATGGTTGTATTGGTGCAAGACTTAGGTTTTCCTGGATGGATGTGGTCGTTAATTTACTTTTTTCCGAGAATATTTGATTCTATTACAGACCCAATTATGGGCTTTATATCAGATAATACAAAATCAAAGTGGGGAAGACGTAGACAGTATGTTTTGGCAGGTGGTGTTCTTATGGGGATTGCCTATATTTTTATGTGGCAACTTTTTAAAGAAAATTCACTTGAATATAACTTTTGGTATTTCTTTTTCTGGTCCATTTTATTTTACCTAGGGCTCACCCTATTTAGTGTTCCTTATGTAGCTATGGGCTATGAGATGAGCGATGACTTTCACGAACGTACAAGCATTATGGCCATTGCTCAATGGATTGGTCAATGGGCTTGGGTAATTGCCCCATGGTTTTGGGTAATTATGTATGATCCAGAATGGTTCCCCTCGGCAGATGTAGCTGTACGAGAACTTGCCATTTGGGTTGCTATTCCTTGTGCTGTTTGCGCCATGATACCTGCAATATTTATAAAAAGTAAGTCAACTGTTAATGAGGACTACGAACCCCTAAACAGCGCCAACATTGGCAATAGTCTTCTAAAGATTTATCACAGTTTTGTGGAAGCTTTTAAAATCAAAGAATTTAGAAAATTATGTGGCGCCACATTTTTAATTTTCAACGCATTTAATACCGTTGCAGCACTCACTTTTTTTGTTATCGTGTACAAGCTCTTTAATGGTGATGCGGAAGCAAGCGGTATTTGGGTTTCTCTTTTTGGCTGCTTGGGTGCATTAGGTACCACTTTTATCGTAATACCCATCGTCACATGGATGTCAAAGAAGTTTGGCAAGAAAAGGGCATTTTTGTTGGCACAAGGCATTTCTGTTATAGGATATGCCATGCTTTGGTTTTTATTTGTTCCAGGAAAGCCATGGATGTATATAATAGCCCTTCCGTTTTTCTCTTTTGGCATAGGAAGTTTGTTCACCATCATGATGTCCATGACTGCCGATGTAATTGATGTAGACGAACTAAACACAGGTTTGCGTAGAGAGGGAATCTTTGGCGCCATTTATTGGTGGATGGTCAAAGTCGGTTTTGCTATTGCTGGCGCACTAAGTGGTGTTATTATCGCATTTGTTGGCTTTAATCCAGACCTTGCCACAACAGAACAGGAATCTGCCGTTAACGGATTACATGCCTTCTTCTGTTTCTTCCCTTTGGCGGGAACGCTTTTTGCTATGTACATCATGAGAAACTATAGTATTGATGAAACGCGGGCAAATGAAATCAGACAACAAATAAAAGCGCGTAAAGCCGCACCTAAAGCTCTTGTATCGTATTACAAACAAGGAAAAATTAAGGAATTTACCGATGCTAATTTTAACAAGTCATTGGAGGGAGATATTGATTTCAGTGGCCTAGCTAAAAATACCCAAGCCAAGCTATTCAAAGAGACCTTAGCAAATGGGCTTCATGGATTGTGCTTTAGCCCCTACAGAGAGAACCAAAACATTGGCCACAAACTTTCGAAAACACAAATTAACGAGCGTATGGACATAGTAGCACCTTACACCAAGTGGATTCGTTCGTTTTCTTGTACAAAAGGCAATGAGTTTATAACTCAGGCTGCAAAAGCGAGGGGGTTAAAAACAATGGTAGGTGCTTGGATAGGAGCTGATGCCGAGGAAAACAAGAAAGAAATCGACGCCTTGATCAAGCTTGTCAAAAACGACCAAGTAGATATCGCGGTTGTGGGTAATGAGGCTTTGATGCGAGATGAGCTCAGCGAAGCACAAATAATGGATTATATCGCTCAAGTTAAGAAGGCAAACCCAAAGGTTCAGGTCGGGTATGTTGATGCCTACTACGAATTTATTCAACGGCCAAAGCTGGTTGATGCCTGTGATGTAATTTTAATAAATTGTTATCCATTTTGGGAGGGATCAACTATCGAATCTTCCACGGCTTATTTAAAAGAAATGCATGAAGCTACAAGTAATGTGGCCAAGAACAAACCCATTATTATAAGCGAGACAGGATGGCCTAATCAAGGTGAACGTGTCGAAGCAGCAATTCCCACAGCGTCAAATGCTGCACAGTATTTTGTGAATGTAAATCTCTGGGCCAAACAAGCACAAATACCCTTGTTTTACTTTTCCTCATTTGACGAGTCTTGGAAAGTTCACCACGAAGGAGACGTAGGTGCACGTTGGGGTATTTGGGACAAGAACGAAAAATTAAAACACTAAATCATGTCATACAGAGAAGGTAAAGACTTTAGTCTAAAGGCACTTGAATATAAGTCGTACAAAGGAGTCAATTTTGACTCCTATTCAAATAATGAATTAGAGAGCCTGTGGCGTAAAACCCTCAAATCGGGCATGCATGGCATTTGCTTTAGTATGTACGAAGACGGTCAAGAGCCTGGAGATACAATCACTGAAGCTCAAGTTGAAAGACGCATTAAGATTTTAAAGCCTTATTCCAAATGGATACGTTCATTTTCGTGCATTGAAGGAAATGAACACATTCCTAGACTAGCCCATAAACACGGCCTGAAAACTATGGTAGGTGCTTGGTTGAGCGATGACGATGAAAAAAATGAAGAGGAAATCAATGCACTCATAGCTTTAGCAAACGAAGGATGTGTAGACATTGCCGCTGTTGGCAACGAAGTGCTTTACAGAAATGATCTTTCTCTTGAAGCACTTTTAGATTTTATGAAACGTGTTCGAGCAGCAATACCAGAACATATTCCAGTAGGCTATGTAGATGCCTATTATGAATTTTCGGTACACCCTGAACTTGTGGAACATTCGGATGTAATATTGTCGAACTGCTATCCCTTTTGGGAAGGCTGTCCAGAAGAGTATGCATTAAATCATATGCAACAAATGTATGGGCAGGCCATGGACGCAGCAAAAGGGAAAAAAGTAATTATTACCGAAACAGGATGGCCTGGTAAAGGCGAGTCATTGAAAGCTGCCGATCCAGGCGAGGAACACGCCACGAAATATTTTATCAACACGCAGGCTTGGGCTAAAAAAGCCAACATAGACGTATTTTATTTTTCATCTTTTGATGAGTCCTGGAAAGTAGGACCAGAGGGAGAAGTAGGTGCCTATTGGGGACTTTGGGATAAAAATGAAAAGTTAAAATTTTAGACCTGTTTAATTTTTTTCTGCGAACGAGCGGTCTTACCTATGAATAGTCTTTTAGACAATGCACAAGAAGTGTATCTTTGAGGATGCGTTTCTGTTATTTGCTTTTTTTCGTTGTGTTGGTTGGTTGTACACAAAAACAGCCTCCTCTTTCTTCAGACAAGGCTGTTATAGTCGATACCCTTATTCAAAAAACACCCCTTAAAATACCTGTTGCAAGACAGGAATTAAATTGGTCGAACGTATTGGCGTTAATGGAGTCTTTGCACGAAATTCCTTCTGACCAACGTGCTATTACCCTTAAAAACATCAAAGCGGAAGCCATTAAATTAAATAGGCAACCCTGGCCAAAAGACTGGGATACCAAGCCTATTCGTGCACGTTTTAATGTATTTGTAACCCATGTGAGTATCGCTGCAGACCAGCGTCTAGGGGATGCTGCACTCGAAGAACAAAGCCTAGCCATTAATAAGATGAAAACAAGTTGGGATATATTTTCCGACCTAATCAGCGGCGATACTATGTTAACGGGCTTCAACCCCACAATCAGCCAACCGATAAGAAAAACCGAATAGCGCAGCGCTGCAGCTATCCAGTACCATTTTGTTTCGCTTGCTTCCTGTTGTTGCAAATGAAGGAAGTGGAAGCTTTAGACGTTCAGCGGCTAGGTTATAAAAATCAACTCTTTTCTGATGAACTGGACTAACACAATGAAGCGTTTTCCCCCAATGTCCGTCCTCAATTATGGCCATTAAAAAACGCACGACGTCTTCTTGATGAACCAGATTTGTTGGTGCTTGTGGTGCTGGTATATTCGTTCTGCCAGCAAGCTGTTTAACGGGATGCCTATCGCTCCCAACCAGTCCACCCAACCTTACAATTGTTGCATGATTTGCAGCAGTTTGAATTAATTTCTCTGCTTCCAAAAGTTGTTGTCCGCTTAAACCATCCGGTTCAGGGATGCTTTTTTCATGCACCACTCCTTGCGAAGCACCAAACACTGCTATACTACCGAGCAATACTAGCTCACATGATGGATGTTGTGTAAGGGCTGTCACAAGTATTTTTATACGATTTGCATAGTTGGCTTTAGGATTTTTTCTCAACCCTGGAGGGAATGCAATAACAAGGGTGTCAACTTCATCTAGAAAGGCATTTACGTTTCCAATAATAGCTTCGTTGCTGAGCTTAATCAAGAACGGTTCGATATTGAGATTACGTAAGTCTTCTAGACCGTTTTTGTTCGTGACACTTCCACGAACATGATGCCCTTGGGCTATAAGCGATTGGGCAAGTGCTTTCCCCAACCATCCACATCCCATAATAGCTATCTTTTTCATTATTGTAAATGTATCTTTTTTGAGGACAATTCAAAGATCAAAAAATTTTCCTTATCTTTTGTTCAATAAAACATAAACATGCCTATTAAAAGTTTTCAAGCAGCACGTCAAAAGCTCATTCCAAAGCGGAGGAAATCTCTTTTGGTACGTGACTATATGACGCGTGACTTGATTACGTTTTACCCACAGCAATCTATCCTTGAGGTAATGCGTATTCTTATCCGCAATAAAATCTCTGGTGGACCTGTTTTGGACGATATGTCTAGATTGGTTGGAATTATATCTGAGGCAGACTGCATTAAGCACCTTTCCGAAAGCAAGTATTTTAATCAGCCTTTTTTTGATCGTAAGGTAGTGCAGAGTATGTCAGAGAATCCAGACATAATAGAAGCAGATAAAACGATTTTTGATGCTGCTACGTTGTTTCATAAGACCAACCGCCGTAGGCTTCCAGTCTTAGAGCAGGGGAGGCTGGTAGGGCAAATAAGTAGGCAAGATGTTGTTAAAGCAGCTTTGTTGTTGCGCAGTCAGCGGTGGCGCTAGCGGAACAAATAACCTATAAAAACCCCTTATCATGAGGACCATTCATAATAGTGTTATGTTAATCGGACACATAGGCGACAACCCAGAAGAAGTAAAATTAGATTCCAAAAAAAAGTTAACGGCCTTTTCCATAGCTACCAATCTTCATTATAAAAATAAAGATGGCCAAGCTATTGAAAAAACGCAATGGCATCGCATTGTTGCGTGGAATAAGCTAGCTGAAATATGCCTCGAACACCTAAATAAAGGAAGTCATGTAGCATGTCGCGGCCATTTGGAATATCGCGAATATGAAACCAAGTCTGGTGAAAAAAGACGTGCTGCTGAAATTCATTTAGATGAAATGCAACGGCTTTAATCAGTCGTAAATATCTGCTGCAATTCGATAGGTATTGGCGTGTGCCTCAACGACTATATTTACATCTGGTGCATAGCCACCACCCATGCTACATTGCACAGGAATGTTACGTTCACAGCATGCGGATAGAACCATTTCATCCCTTTTTTTAGCCCCCTCAAGCGTAAGAGACAAGCGTCCGAGTTTGTCCTCATGTAGCACATCTACACCCGACAGGTAAAATACAAAGTCAGGCTGGAAGTCCTTTACCAAATTAAGTAGCGTTTCTTCCAGTATACTCAGGTATGCGATATCTTGCATATTATCTGCTAATGGTATATCTAAATCACTGCGTTCTTTATGAAAAGGATAGTTTGCTTTGCCGTGAACCGAAAATGTAAATACGGCCGGATTATTTTGAAATAGTACTGCTGTGCCATTTCCTTGATGAACATCCAAATCGATAATTAAGATTCTTCGCGCAAACTTGTTGTCCAATAGGTAGTTTGCTGCAATGGCTTGGTCGTTAAGCAAACAAAATGCCTCTCCACGGTCATAAAAGGCGTGGTGTGTCCCCCCCGCAATATTAAAGGCAATGCCATTTTCAAGTGCAAAAGTGCACCCTTCCAATGTACCTTGTGCAATGACACACTCTCGCTCAATGAGCTCAGTTGACAGCGGAAAGCCAATGCGGCGCGCCTCTTTTTTCGGAAGTGACAAGGCCTTTAGCTGCTTGTAATAGTTCTGGCAATGTGTTCGTGTAATAAGTGAATCTGCAATTCGCGTAGGCGCAAAAAACTGTTCTTTATAGCACGTCCCTTCTAAGAGCAGCTGCTGAGGTAACAATTCATACTTGGCCATAGGAAAACGATGACCTTTTGGTAAGGGGTGCGCGTAAATAGGGTGATGGGCAATGCGAATCATTGCCACAAATATAGGCCTTACCCTTTTTTAAATATTTTTAAAATATATCCTAGAGAAATTAGCTAAACACCAAATATAAAAAGTGAACTGAGAATTCCTACGTCAGAATCTAGTGTAAAGATATTTTCACAAAAGGAATAATAGTCTACTTCTAAAAAAGTAAGTTACAGAAAAGAAAGACTGGTTACTAACGTATCGAAAACTAGCACTATTTTGTACAAAACAGGGTCCTTAATATAACGATTTGGAATTACAAACATAAATTTATTTTGAATTCTGAGTATAATATTTAACATATTTAGAAAGGAGAGTACTAAGCGGTAAGCTTTTCTAGCTGAGCAGCAATTTCTTCATCTTCTATTTTTTCAAAAAGGAGATCGGGTTCACCAAGTGTGTGCTTGCTTTTAACAGAAATTCCATCTTTCAAACTATCCCAACATACAGCCTTATCCAACTTTAACATTTCTCTAAGTTTTTGGGCAGTATGCGGCAAAAAGGGTTCGGAAAGTATAGCCAATCCAGCCGCTATTTGTAAGGCAGTATGCATGATGGTTGCTACGCGCTCTGGGTTTGTTTTGATAAGCTTCCAAGGTTCTTCGTCAGCCAAATACTTATTACCCAAACGTGCTAATTGCATCATTTCTTGACAGGCAGCACGAAACTTATATTGACCAATTAATTTCCCAATTTTCAATGGGGTAGCCGCAAGTGTTTTGAGGGTTTCTGTATCAACGGGGCTGTATTCATTGGGTTCAGGAACTACGCTTTCATAATATTTCTTTATCAAGACCATTACTCTATTGATAAAGTTACCAAAAATGGCTACCAGTTCGCTGTTGTTTCGCGTCTGAAAATCATGCCATGTGAAGTCGTTGTCTTTGGTTTCTGGTGCGTTTGCGGTAAGGACATAGCGCATTACATCTTGCTTGTTTGGAAAATCTTCAAGGTATTCATGCAGCCACACCGCCCAATTTTTTGAGGTTGAAAGCTTTTGACCTTCTAGGTTTAGAAATTCATTTGCAGGCACATTTTTTGGAAGTATATAGCTGCCCATTGCTTTTAGTACGGCTGGAAAAATAATGCAATGGAATACGATGTTGTCTTTTCCAATAAAGTGAACCAGTTCGGTATTTTCATCTTTCCAATAGGGCGCCCAGTCTTTCCCTTCTTTTGCTGCCCATTCTTTTGTGGCAGAGATATATCCGATAGGTGCATCAAACCACACGTAGAGTACTTTGTTTTCACCCCCATCAACGGGCACTGGAATCCCCCATGATAAGTCACGGGTTACGGCTCTGGGTTTAAGTCCGTCATCAAGCCATGATTTAACTTGCCCCAACACATTTGGTTTCCAATCGTTTTGATGCCCCTCCAATATCCATGATCGTAAAAACGTCTCATATCGATCTAGGGGTAAATACCAATGTTTGGTTGTTTTAAGGCTAGGGGTTTCACCCGAAATCGCTGATTTTGGGTCGATCAAATCGTTGGCGTTAAGCGAACTTCCACAAGATTCGCATTGATCGCCATAAGCTTCTGGGTTACTACATTTTGGGCAGGTACCTACTACATATCTATCTGCCAAAAATTGGTCTTCTTTAGCATCATAAAATTGATCGGTAGTTTGGGTTTCAAACCCATCCTTTTCATGAATTGTTTTGAAAAATTCTTGTGCTGCTTCGTGGTGCACTTTGCTGGAGGTCCTGCCGTAGTAATCAAAAGAAATACCAAAATCACTAAAGGCTTTGTCGATAATATTGTGGTACTTATCTATAACTTCCTTGGGTGTTATGCCGTCCTTTTTGGCCTTCATCGAAATGGCTACACCGTGTTCATCACTACCACAAATAAACAAAACCTCTTCTCCTTTTATGCGCAGGTAGCGCGCATAGATATCTGCAGGAACATATACCCCGGCCAAGTGGCCAATATGAATAGGACCATTGGTGTATGGAAGTGCAGCGGTTATGGTGTGGCGTTTGCTCATAAATAATTTATGGAAACAAAAATAGGGATTTTATACCCTAACTTACCCAAGGCTTTTTATCTTTAATTATCTCAAATCCTAAAATTATGAATGCCCTTGATAAAGGCAAGGATGGTGAAGATATGGCTTGTACCTATTTAAAAACTCAGGGTTACCGCATTAAGAGCCGTAATTTCTACTATCAAAAAGCCGAACTTGACATCGTTGCATCTAAAGATAACAAACTCGCCATTGTGGAAGTTAAATGGCGTCTCTCAGATTTTTATGGATCTCCCGAAACATTTGTAACTCCTAAAAAACGCAAGCTATTGGCTCGTGCCGCTGATTTTTATGTGCAGAAGTTTAATTGGCAAGGGGAAACACGTTTTGATATCATCAGTATTGTAGGCCAACCACCAAATCACAGCCTTACGCATATTAAGCAGGTGTTTTATTTTGTTTAGAATGTTATAATTATAACAGCTTGTTGAATTATTAATATCTTTGTGAAATAATTATAGATCATGAAAACCATTGCCGCCGCCGTGGAGGCCCATATTAAGTCAAAGCCTTTTTTGATTAGCGCACTTACCCAAGGGATTATTAACCTCACATCTCTCTCTAGAATCATGCAAGAAGAGATACAGGCACAAACCCAAAAGCCCGTACATACAGGTGCCATTGTCATGGCCCTTAAACGCCTGTCTACAGATTTGGAGTTTCGTCACTCACATAAAATCATCAAGACCTTAAAAAATATTGGAAACATTACCGTTCGTTCTGCACTTACTGACTACAACTTTAAAGTATCAGACACCTTGCTTGCAGCCCAAGCCAAACTCCTTTCCCATTTGCAATTATCAAGTGAAAACTTTTATACCTCTTCAAGGGGTGTGCATGAGTGTAATATAGTTGTCAGCCAACATTTGGCGCCCATGGTTGACAAGCATCTTGCCCAAGAACTTTGCTTGCACAAAGAAGAAAATTTATCTTCAATCACCCTAAAGCTACCGACTGAGAACGTAGCCATTCCTGGGATTTATTACTTTGTTTTTCAGCGGTTATCGTGGGAGGGAATAAACATTTACGAGGTAATATCTACGTCAAATGAATTTACCATCCTCGTTAACGATGCCCAAGTTGACAAGGCTTTTAGAGTCGTGAAAGACCTCAAGCAACTGTAGGCATTTGTAGTTTTTGCAATAAGGCCATGGCATTTTCTATAGCGGCTACATCGTTGATTACCAATACCAATCTGTGTTTTTCTTTAGTTGTTTTTTCTTTTAGCTGCGCGTTACCTAGGCTTCCTAATTTCCCGAGCATATATTGAAAGGCAGGCGCCTGGTAGAAGTCACTTTCTGGGCTGGCTTCAAACGTACAAATGCATTTTTGCTTTTTAAATACAATTTTTTCAAATCCCAAGGCTGCACCGAGCCATTTGAAACGTACACTTTCAAAAAGGGCTAATGTTGGCTCAGGCAAGTTGCCAAATCTATCCTTTAACGCATATCCAAAAGCAGCGAGTTCGTCTTCTGTCTTTAGCGTGGAAAGCGCTTGGTATTGTGCCATCCTTTCTTTTACATTATTGATATACTCTGATGGGAAAAAGACCTCAATATCTGTATCTAAAACGAGTTCTTTTGGTTTGGGTTTTTGATTGGGATATAAAGCCTTAAACTCATTTTGTTGTAATTCCTCAATGGCATCTTTTAGTATTTTTTGGTAGGTTTCAAATCCAATATCATTGATAAAGCCGCTTTGTTCGCCACCCAATAAATCACCAGCACCTCTTATTTCTAAGTCTTTCATAGCAATTTGAAAACCAGCACCTAGGGCGGTGTATTGACTTATGGCTTCCATGCGTTTTCGGGCATCGGGTGTGAGTACTGAAAATGGAGGTGTGATAAAATAGCAAAACGCCTTTTTGTTGCTTCTTCCAACACGGCCTCGCATCTGATGCAAATCGCTAAGACCAAAATTGTTTGCATTATTGATGAAAATGGTATTGGCATTAGGAACGTCCAAACCGCTCTCAATAATAGTTGTGGCTACCAATACATCAAATTCTCCTGCAATGAAACCAAGCATTAACTTTTCTAATGTATTTCCTTGAAGTTGGCCGTGTGCAGTTGCAATGCGCGCATCAGGCACGAGGCGCTGAATTACTGCTGAAACTTCTTTAATATTATCAATTCGGTTGTGCACAAAAAACACTTGGCCTCCACGTTGCAATTCGTAAATAACGGCATCCCGAATTTGAACCTCGTTCCAAGTCAGCACCTGACTTTCAATGGGGTGGCGGTTGGGTGGTGGGGTATTGATAATCGATAAGTCTCTAGCTGCCATAAGACTAAACTGAAGAGTCCTTGGAATGGGTGTGGCGGTTAGCGTGAGTACATCTACATGTTCTTTAAGTGCACGCAACTTTTCCTTAACGCCAACCCCAAACTTTTGCTCTTCATCAACTATTAAGAGCCCAAGATCTTTAAAAGAAACTGATTTTCCAACCAGTTGATGCGTGCCAATGACAATGTCAATGGTGCCACTGTCAATGCCTGCTAATACTTCCTTTTTCTGTTTTGCACTTCTAAAGCGGTTGAGATAATCCACGGTCACTGGAAAATCTTTCAGCCGATTAGTAAAGGTGTTGTGGTGTTGAAAAGCTAGAATGGTTGTAGGCACCAACACAGCTACTTGTTTGCCATTGTCAACAGCCTTAAATGCAGCTCTAATAGCTACTTCTGTTTTACCAAATCCAACATCACCACAAACCAATCGATCCATGGGTTTATGGTCTTCCATATCTTGTTTAACGGCTTCTGTGGCGGTCCGCTGATCTGGGGTGTCTTCAAAAACAAAAGAAGCTTCTAGCTCATGTTGCAAATAGGTGTCAGGTCCAGAAGAGAAACCTTTGTTCATGCGTCTTTTGGCGTAGACATTAATAAGGTTAAAGGCAATTTCTTTAACGCGTTTTTTGGTTTTTTGCGTGATTTTCTTCCATGCACCAGAACCTAATTTATATATTTTGGGTGCTGCACCGTCCTTTCCATTGTACTTCGAAATTTTATGGAGTGAGTGAATACTCACATATAGAATATCTCTATCCCCATAAAAAAGTTTGATTGCGTCTTGTGTTTTTCCCTCAACATCTATGCGCTGTAGACCTCCAAAAGTTCCAATACCATGATCGATATGCGTCACGTAATCGCCGACCTCTAACTCTGTCAATTCATTTAGAGACAATGCTTGTTTTTTGGCGTAGCCATTTTTTAACCTGAATCTGTGATAGCGTTCAAAAAGCTGATGGTCAGTATAACAGACAACATGCTCATCTTCATCTATAAACCCTTGAAATAGGGGTGCCACCCAACAATGAAAAGACGTTTCAGGCGCAAGTTCCTCTACAATTTGACCGAGTCGTTTTTTTTGTGCCTCAGAAGCACAAAATACGTGATTGACAACCTGCTTTTCCGTGTTTTCGTTTAAGTGCGTAACAAACCAATCGAATTTACGCTGAAAATGCGGCTGGGGTTGGCATTCAAAAACCACAGCATTGTCTTTGCTTGTTGAAGTAAAATGCACTTGTTTGTGTACAGCTAAATTTTGCTCAAATGCTTTTCCGTCCACAAAAAGTGCATTGGGCCGTAACCGCTTAATTTCACCAGAAAGCGCCGCATATGATTTTTCTGCGTGTTCGTATAAATGGTCTAATGAAGTTTGAATAGCACTCGTATTTTGTACACAAATCAAACTTTCTCTTGCTATGAATGATAACAGGGATTGTCGCTTTTCGTCTAGTTCTTTTTGTTCAATATTGGCCAAGACGTGTATGGCGCTCAAGGCTTGAGTTGAACGCTGACTGGTTATGTCAAAACTGCGAATGGTGTCAATTTCATCGCCAAAAAATTCAATGCGAAAGGGTTCTTCATGGCTGTAAGAGTGCACATCCAAAATACCCCCACGAACGGCAAATTCACCAGGTTCTGAAACAAAGTCTACCCGCCTAAAACCAAAGTCAAACAGCGTCTCGTTAACAAAATCAATACTCAACTCATCTCCCTTTTTTATGGATAAGGTTTTGTGCTGTAATTCTTTTGGGGTTAACACTTGTTCTGAAAGCGCCTCTGGATATGTAATGACGAGCTGCCTAGGGTTGTTTTTGATTTTTTGAAGCACCTTTGCTCTCATCAATACATTGGCATTTTCCGTTTCTTCAGTCGCATAGGGACGTTGGTAACTCGATGGAAAAAAAAAGGGGGCATCAGCAAGTAATACCTCCAAGTCATTTAGGTAATAGGCCGCTTCTTCTTTGTCGTTGAGTACCCAAACTAAAGTGGCGTTGTGTTGTTCGAACAACGACTTGACTAAAAAGCTATGTTTTGACCCAACAAGACCAGCAGCAAATACGCTACCATAGTCTAAAGCGCTTTGGTAAACGGCTCTAAATTGAGAATTGTTTTGATACAGAACGGGAAGTTCGTTCACGTGTTTTTTTGACAAAAATACAAAGTAGTTGGCGTGTCAGCCTCAAGAACGTTATTTTTTAAACAAATTAGTACTTTCCTGTGAGGGAATTACACCCCAATATTCGTTAGAGTTATTACATTTGCCACCCGATGGATAATCTAATCATTCGTAATGCCACCAAGAGCGACGTGCCTGCCATACTCGGCCTGATTCAAGAGTTGGCAACATTTGAGCGTGAAGCGGATGCTGTAGCAGTTACAGAAGCAGAACTTCTGCAGGACGGTTTTGGTGAAGGCCCAGCGTTTGGCTGCTTTGTAGCTACCATTGAAAATAAGGTAGTTGGTATTGCCTTGTATTATCCTTGCTATTCTACCTGGAAAGGTAAGTCTTGGCATTTGGAAGATTTGATAGTAACGGAACCTCACAGAGGAAAAGGAATCGGATTTGCGTTATTAAAGAAATTTATCTTTTTTGCCCATAACACGGGAGCACGTCGAATCCAATGGGTGGTATTGGAATGGAATACCCCCGCAATTAATTTTTATGAAAAACAAGGTGCGTCAACACTGTCTGACTGGAACATAACTCAAATGACAGAAGGTACCATGCAAAAATTTATAGCAGAACAAGATGCGGGTATTTAAATTTGGAGGAGCTTCGGTAAAAGATGGAGAAGGCGTAATTAATGTCGTAAAGGTGCTTACTGAAATGGGTCATGAGGACACACTAGTTGTTGTTTCGGCTATGGGGAAGTCTACCAATGCTTTTGAAGGAGTTGTTGATGCCTATTTCGAAAACCCAGATTCATGTAAGGCTGCCTTGCACGAACTGGAAATGTTTCACCAAGAGATAGTGGAGACGCTATTTAATGGCGAACGTGGACCTGTTACCGAACGGGTGAAAAACCTGTGTGCTCAATGCGAGACTTTTTTAGCCAACAACCGTTCGCCACACAGGGCATTTGTTTACGACCAAGTGGTAAGCTTTGGTGAGTTGTTATCAACTTCCATTATTTGTGCTTATTTAAACCATGTAGGCATTGCAGCAGAGTGGGTTGACGCACGAAGCTGCATCAAAACGGACAACTTCTACCGTAGTGCACACCTCAATTGGGAGCAAACCCAAGCGGCCATTCAAGACCAAATTCAAGGGAATGTATTAAAAGTTACCCAAGGATTTATTGCCTCCGACGAAAACAATTTTACCACCACCTTGGGTAGAGAGGGTTCAGATTATTCTGCTGCCATATTTGCTTATTGTATGGGTGCAACAGATGTTACGATATGGAAAGATGTAAAAGGCGTTTTGAATGCCGACCCACGCGTGTTTGATAAAACACAATTACTTGAGCATATTTCATATCAAGAGGCCATAGAGCTTGCTTTTTACGGGGCATCTGTAATTCATCCGAAAACGCTGCAGCCCCTCCAAAGAAAAGAAATCCCCCTTTATGTCAAATCCTTTTTAAACCCAAAACAAAAAGGCACTAAAGTGGGCAAAGGAGTGCGTATGCAGCCCGAAATTCCATGTTATATTGTTAAAAAGGGCTTATCGCTATTGCGCCTGTCAACACGAGATTTTTCTTTTGTAGTGGAAGACAACATCAGCTATATATTTAAGCTTCTTCATGAACATAAGATGTCGGTTGATGTAATTCAAAATTCCGCCATCAGTTTCTCGGTTTGCGTGCAAGACAAGTATCGCAATATGGCTGCCTTACTTCTTTCATTACGATCACGCTTTGACGTAAAACACACACCTGATGTATCCCTTCATACGATCCGTCATTTTGAGGAAAATTCCGCAGCATCTCTACTGAAATCAAAAGATCTTGTGCTCGAACAACGAACATCTACCACCCTACAATTGGTGTTAAAATAACTATATTTGGAAAATACGCATCCCCAATGCCTCTAGTATATCCTAAAGATGTTGCCTTTGCCCTTGGACTGTCCAAAATTGGATTTCTAGGGCGCTTTATTGCCCGTATTGTAATGTGGTTTTTGCGCCTACATAAAATCAACACCATTTATGACCGTTGTGTTGCAAATAGCGATGAAGCCCACTTTACCTCCTCACTTTTGTATCAATTTAAAGCAAACTATCAAATAAGCTCTTCGGACCTCAAGCGTATTCCATCCAAAGGTCCTGTGGCGCTTGTTTCAAATCATCCCTTGGGAGGATTGGATGGCATTATGCTCATACATTTATTGCAAGACGTACGTCCCGATTCTAAGTTGATAGTAAACTTCATATTGGAGCGTGTTACCCTACTTAAAAAATGGTTTATAGGCGTGAACCCCTTTGACGATAGCTTGACTTCAAAATCAAGTATAGGTGGATTTAGACAGGTATTACGCCACCTTGAAAGTGGCGGTCTATTTGCGGTTTTCCCCGCGGGTGAAGTAGCTTCAAAAGTAAAAAGACAGGTACCCATTGATCCCATTTGGAATATCGCAACCATGCGCTTGATTCAACGCGTCAAAGTACCAGTTGTGCCCATTTATTTTCATGCAAGAAACAGTCCTTTATTTTATCGATTGGCCAAGATTCACCATCTGCTGCGCACCGCTAGGCTACCTGCCGAATTATTGACACAACGTCAACGAAGTATTACCATTCGTATAGGAAAACCCATTGCTGTAAAAGATCAAGAGAATCACCCATCTGTTCAAGATTACACCGATTTTGTGAGGCGTAAACTATACCTGCTTTCGAACATTTATGAGCATAAGTCCATTCTCAAACGTGTGCAAGGCCCTCTAAAGCGAAAAAACAATAAAGTGATGCCAATTGCTCCTGCGGCGTCCACTTCATCATTAGAGCGTGAACTCATCAATCTTAAAGATAACGACAAATCACTACTGGTTTCAAAAGACTATGAGCTGTATTTAACACCCTCAGATATGATACCAAACATATTGACAGAAATTGGACGGCAGCGAGAGCTTGCTTTTAGGTCTGTTGGCGAGGGAACGAACAAGTCCTTAGATTTGGATGATTATGACAACGATTACCTACATCTTTTTTTGTGGGATCATAAAGCCCGTGCCTTGGTAGGCGCTTATAGATTGGGCTTGGGTAAGCAGTTGATGGACACACACGGCATTTCAGGGTTTTATTTGTCTGAATTGTTCAAGTTTGAGCCTGAAATCATACATATGTTTAGCAACAGCATAGAACTTGGAAGGGCCTTTGTCTCACAAAAATATCAACAGCGGCCTATGCCACTTTTCTTGCTTTGGAAGGGCATTATTCACGCCACTTTGCGCTATCCAGAATACGATTACTTAATGGGCAGTGTTAGCATCAGCAATCAGTTTTCTAAATTCACCAAATCCCTTATGATTGAGTTTATACGCTCCCATTATTACGATCCCTATTTGGCGCAATACATCACCCCAAAAAAAGAATTTAAAGTAAAGCTTGACGATGCAGACAAAGAATTTATATTTGATGAAACTTCAGCAGACTTGAACAAGTTTGATAAATTAATTGATGAGGTAGAACCCGGCGCATTGCGGTTGCCGGTGCTTATCAAAAAGTACATCAAACAAAATGCTCGAGTAGCTTCTTTTAATGTAGACCCTCTTTTTAACAATGCCATTGACGGGTTGATGTACATCAAAATTAAAGACATACCATATCCAGTGCAGTGAAACCTGTTTTAGAAGAATTTCAGGCTTCTCTTGAGCAAAAAACCTATCACAACAAATAGGATGCTGCAAAGTTTTTACAATAGGCTTTAATTTCGTCTCGAGTTGCAGCAAAAGCTGCATGGATTTCATCTTCGTTTTCAGAAACAAGCTTCGATGGATCTGTAAAATTATGATGCCAGCGCTGTGCTTTTTCACTTGGGATATGGGGACAGTTTTGTTGCGCATGATCACAAACTGTTATGATGTGATCAAAGGCGATTTCTGCATATTCATCTATATGGTTTGACGTGTTTTTGCTGATGTCAACACCTGCTTCTTGCATGATGCTAACCGCCCTGGGGTTTAATCCATGGGTTTCAATGCCGGCACTGTAAACCGAGACATTTTGACCGCCAAAAAGCTGCATATACCCGTGTGCCATTTGACTTCTACATGAATTTCCAGTACAGAGAATTAAGATATTTATCATAGTGTGCTAAATAACAGTTATTTCAACAATAAAAGGGTTTCTCAAAGTTAAATTAACTTAAAAAATGGCCTCTATCTTTCAGTTGCTTTAGCTTAAATAGGATTACTTCGCTCAATCGCAGATGGCTTTGTGTGGTCCAACCTGCAACATGCGGGGTGAAAATAACCTGATCACTTGCTGTTAAAAATGCCCAATCGTTAGACTGCGTCACACGTAAATCAAAAGCATTAGTTTCTACATCAAGCACATCCAAGCAAGCTCCTTTTACTTTGTTGGCTTTTAGTCCTTTAACCAGGTGTTCAACAACCACTTGATTGCCACGTGCGGTATTGATAAGCCAAAATGGCTTTTTCATACTTTCAATAAATGCGTTGTTTACGTATTGCTGCGTAATCTCGTTCAGGGGGAGGTGAATGCTAATAACATCCGCTTGATCACAAATTGCTCTAAGCGGCACTTGGGTGGCATATTCATCTCCCATTTTATCTAGAATGTCGTAACACAAAACACGAACGTCAAAGCCAGCCAATTTACGCGCAAACTGCTTGCCGGTATGTCCATAGCCAATGATACCTATAGTTTTTCCGCCTAATTCTTCACCTCGATTTGCTTCTCTTTGCCACTTTCCTTTGCGTACTTCTTTGTCGCCTTGCGGTAATTTGTTCAGTAGGCTTAACAGCATGCCTAATGCGTGTTCGCCAACAGAAGGACTGTTGCCTTCTGGTGCAGCCACTACCTTAACGCCCATTGCTGCTGCTGCTTTGAGATCAATATTTTCCAAACCTGAACCTACACGCGCAATAAATTTTAAGTTTTTGGCTTTTTGTAAAAAGGGCTCGTCAATGGAGAATCTACTCCTAAGCACGATGCCGTGATATTGGGCAATGTCTTGAGCGATAGCTTCTTTTGAAGATAAGGTGTCTACAATATTTTCAAACCCCAAAACGGTCAATTGTTCTACGAGAATGGGATGGTTTTCGTCTAGGTGTAAAATACGCATCATGCTAAAAGCCTAAAATGACCTTGGCAATATAGAAGAACAGAAAAATGCCAAAAATATCGTTGCTTGTCGTGATAAAAGGTCCCGTGGCAATGGCCGGATCAATATTATTACGATCTAGAATGATGGGCACAAAAGTTCCCACTAATGCCGAGACCACAATTACACATAACATAGACAAGGCAATGGTAAGGCTAACGGAAGTTTCAAGGCCTGTAAAATACCCAAATATGAGTAAGAGTGTACTCAGGGCAACTCCGTTTATAAGGCTAAGCCCCACTTCTTTTATCAATCGATTAAATAGACTTCCTTTAACAATATCATTTGCTAAACCTTGTACAATAATGGCCGATGATTGTACTCCAACATTCCCTGCCATTGCCGCTATTAGGGGCGTAAAGAAGAAAAGGGTTTTGTAGGATGGGTGCTGCATTACTTGCTCAAAGCCTTCTAAAATGAACACACTGCCCAAACCGCCAATAAGGCCTAAAATCAACCATGGCAAACGCGCTCGTGTTAGTTCAACTATGCTGTCATCAGCTTCAACGTCAGAGGCAATACCAGCTGCCAACTGGTAGTCTTTGTCTGCTTCATATTTGATGAAATCTACAATATCATCAATTGTAATTCTGCCGAGTAATTTTTTTTCATCGTCTACAACGGGAACCGCTTCCAAATCGTATTTAGCCATAAGCTTGGCAACTTCTTCGCCTTGTTCGCTGATATTGACGTAATCAACTTTAGGAATAAAAACGCTTTTGGCCTTGGCCTTTTCATTTGCGGTAAGTAAATCTTTTAGGGACAGACGTCCTATTAGAACATTTTCATCGTCAACCACATAAATCGAATGTACTCTTTTGACTTCTGATGCTTGTGTTCGCATCTCGCGTACACATTTTGTAATCGACCAATTTTCATTGACCTTGACCAATTCTTTTGCCATCAATCCACCTGCTGAGTCTTCGTCATAGGTAAGTAGTTCTTGGATATCTTGAACCCGCTCTTCGTCTTCTATTTGTGCAATTACTTCGGCCTGTCGTTTTTCGGGAAGCTCTGCAATCAAATCAACGGCATCATCGGTATCGAGCTCCTCTACCTCCTCAGCAATTTCCTTAACCGAAAGCAATTCAAGTATGGACTCTCGAATATCTTCGTCTACTTCTGTTAATACGTCTGAGGTTTTTTCAGAATCGAGCAGTTTGATTAAATAAATTCCCTCATCAATTGAGAGTTCATCAACAATCTCGGCTAAATCGGCATAGTGGTATTCACCAGCCCGCTTTTTTAGTGCATTGGCATTGCGCTGCTCAATATCGCTTTTGAATTGCGATAGGATTTCGTCATTGAGTTGAAAAGGTGTCATCAGCTATTTTTTGTGTCAACAATATAAATTCCGATACACCCAAGCGTTCTGGGCGTTCATCAAAGATACTATCTTCTTTTAAACTTGCCGAAAGCCCAAAGGATTTTAGGCTATTTCGCAAGGTTTTTCGCCGTTGTTGAAAGGCTGTTTTGACCACCCTAAAAAAGAGTTTGTCATCACAGGGCAATGCATAGTCTGATTTGCGCTTCAATCGGATAATAGCAGAAGCTACTTTTGGGGGTGGTTCAAAAACAAATCGCGACACATTAAACAAGTATTCTGTCTCGTAGAAAGCCTGGGTTAATACCGATAAAATCCCATAGGCTTTACTACCCGGTTTTTCACAGATGCGCGCTGCAACCTCTTTTTGAAACATGCCCGCAAATTCGGGTACTCGTGTTCTTTGTTCAATTACCCGAAATAAAATTTGACTGGAAATATTATATGGAAAGTTTCCAATAACAGCTAGCTGCGTATCAAATTGATCGGCAAGGGATATTTTTAAAAAATCACCCTCCAAGATTCGATCTTCTAATTGGCTGAAATGCGTCTTGAGGTAGCTAACGGATTCGGGATCAATTTCAATTACGTGCGTGGTAAATGGTTTTTCCAGCAGGTATTGGGTAAGTACGCCCATTCCTGGACCAACTTCGAGCACATTATCAAAACCCACTCCAGACAGAGTATTGGCAATGTTTTGCGCAATGTTTAGGTCGGTTAAAAAGTGCTGTCCGAGGTATTTTTTTGGGCGAACACTCATGTGTATGACTTCAAAAACTCTAACCGACTTGCAAAAGCCACCCAATCTTGAGGAAAAACACGATATAGTTTTTGCAATACCAGTTGATGGCCAATTTCTTTTACCCAACGCAAATGCTCAGGCTCTGGGCAATAGAATTGCATACTAAAGGTGGTTCCTTTAACAGGCTCAACCCCATCTACAAACTCAACACGCAACAAGTCTATTTGTTGTACGTTTTTGGCAATCTCGGGCAGTAACTCTTTATCAACGTGCGTTGCCCAATCTTTTTCAATATTGGGCTCAACGATAAAGGTGATGTTATAAATCTGCATATCAGTTGATGATGTCAAACCCAGTGTAGGGTACAAGTGCTTTCGGTATATGTATGCCATCATGCTTTTGATGGTTTTCCAACAGTCCTGCTACAATACGCGGTAGGGCAAGGGCACTTCCGTTGAGTGTATGCGCCAGTTGCTTTTTACCATCTTTCCCTTTATAGCGTAGCTTTAATCTATTGGCTTGAAAGGATTCAAAATTAGATACAGAGCTCACTTCCAGCCAGCGATTTTGCGCTGCAGAAAACACCTCAAAATCATATGTTAAGGCAGCAGTAAAACCTAGGTCCCCCCCACAAAGGCGTAGTATGCGATAAGGCAAATCCAAGGAAGCCAAAAGTGTTCCTACATGATCTACCATTTCGTCAAAGGCAGCATAAGATTTATCAGGATGTGATATACGTACCACTTCAACTTTGTCAAACTGGTGCAGGCGGTTAAGTCCGCGTACATGTGCGCCATAGCTTCCTGCCTCACGTCTAAAACACGGGGTATAGGCTGTGAGTTTAACAGGTAATGCATCTTCATGGATTAAGCTGTCACGGTATAGGTTTGTTACGGGCACTTCGGCAGTTGGGATTAGGTATAAGTCATCCTCTGTAATGTGATACATTTGCCCTTCTTTATCGGGTAATTGCCCAGTACCTAAGCCAGAGGATTCATTTACCAAATGGGGTACTTGAACTTCCCCATAGCCAGCAGCTGTATTAAAATCTAAGAAATAATTGATTAGTGCACGTTGTAGTTTGGCACCCTTTCCCGTATAAACGGGAAACCCAGCGCCTGTGATTTTTGCACCTAATTCAAAGTCAATAAGCTTGTATTTTTTTGCCAATTCCCAATGTGGCAATGCCGCATCGCCTAAGGTTGGGATATTTCCTTTTTGAAGAACTTCTTCGTTGTCTTGATCAGAGCTACCACTTGGAACACTTGGGTGCGGAATGTTGGGCAGCTGATAGAGTACTTCTTGTAACTGGTTAGAGACTTCTTGTAAGGTGTCTTGAAGTTCTTTTGAGCTGGCCTTAAGTGCAGCAGAATTTTGTTTTTTAGCAGTTGCTTCTTCGCTAGCCCCTTGTTTGAATAGCTGTCCAATTTCTTTGGCAATGGCATTGGCTTGTGCTAGGGTTTGGTCAAGTGTTGCTTGGGTAGCACGTCGTTTTTCGTCCAAGGAAAGCAATGTCGTTAATTGAGGCGCCGCATCGATGTTGCGTTTTTGCAACCCAGCCACCACTTGGTCAAAATGTTCACGAACGTGTGCAGGAATCAGCATAATCGTATTTTTTACAAAGGTAAAGTTTTGTACTCAGTCAGAATAAAATCCTTGTCTTTTTCCAACTGTAGTTGTAAGTCTGCCATAGAATCAAATTTTACTTCGTCTCTAACTCGATCCATTAAAGCCACTTGCAGCCGTTGGTCATACACGTTGCCAGACCAATTGATGATGTGCAGTTCTATGCTTTGCTGTTGGCCGTTTACTGTGGGATTTGTACCAATATTCATCATCCCCAAATACCATTTGTTTGCGATGTTCACTTGCGCGGTGTAAACCCCTTCTTTAGGGATGATTTTATATCGATTTTCCACCGAGATGTTGGCTGTTGGAAACCCAATGGTTCTCCCTTTTTTGTGTCCTTTAACCACAGTGCCTGTGAGCATAAAGGGGTGGCCCAAATAGGCGTTTGCCGTTGTGATCTCGCCTGCGGATAAAGCCATCCTAATTTTGGTTGAGCTTATGGAAATATTATCCAATTGCTGGGGATTGATTTGGGTAACGCCAAAATCATATATATTTCCGAAATGCTCGAGGTCATCTACAGCAGCTGCGCGGTTTTTTCCAAAGCGGTGGTTGTGGCCAATGACAATTTCTTTGGTATTGAGCAGTTTGAGTAGCATGGCTTCAACGTATGCCGCAGCACTCAATTGTGAAAAGCTTTTGGTAAAAGGATGCACCACTACATGGTTTAGGCCATGGCGCCCTAGAGTCGCAGCACGTTCTTCTAATGTTTGAATAAGCGGCATAGGCGCGTTGGGCTGAAGTACTTTCCTAGGATGTGGATCAAATGTCAATAACACCGATGCAAGCCCTGATTTTTTTGCTTTCTCAACCACCTGCGTAATGATTTCTTGATGTCCTAAGTGTACGCCGTCAAAAGTACCCACGGTAACTATGGTTTTTTTTGAAGTTGTAAACGTAGCGCTGTTTCTAATGATACTCATGCGGAGTCTAGGGCGTTTCCATTAAACGTATTCATGGCATTTGACGCACCATCTCCCACAAAAGACAAACTTGCCTGTGCTGCTTTGTCTAGACCAAAAGGGAGTAAGTTGGCCTCGTCTTTTGCCCATGGTTGCAGAACAAAATCAACTTGCTTACCCCTGCCAAAGGCTGAGCCAATTCCAAAACGCAGTCTTGCATAGGCTATTGTATTTAGTTGGTCACAAACATCTTGTAGACCATTGTGCCCTCCTGCAGATCCTTTTTGTCGCATTCTCAAGGTTCCGAAGTCCAAGTGGATGTCGTCTGTAATGACCAATATATTTTTTAGGGGAATGTTCTTTTGTTTCATCCAGTAGCGTACGGCTTTACCGCTTCTATTCATAAAGGTACTGGGCTTTAATAGGTAAACTGTTTTTCCTTTATGCCTAAAATGGGCTAGGTCGCCTAGGCGGAGGGTTTCGAAAGGTACTTCCTTTTGCTTTGCTAATTCGTCGAGCACCTCAAATCCGATATTATGTCGGGTACCGCTGTATTCGGGACCTATATTACCCAAACCAACAAGCATAAAAGATTTCATAGCCGTTTCATTTTTTTTGGCTGATGAAAAAAAAGGAATGCGAAGTTTCATCAGTGTAAAAATAAAAAAAGCATCCCAGTGTTTCGTAAGATGCTTTATAAAATTGATTTATTTTAATTCTATTCTTCAGCAGAAGCGCCTTCTTCAGTACTTCCTTCAGCACCTTGCTCAGCTCCTTCTTCAGCACCTTCCACTTCATCTTCGATTTTAAGTGAAACTCTGGAAGTACGTACTTGACATACAACGGTGTTGTCTGGGTGTAAGAATTTAAATTTTTCATCAGCAACTTCTGTAACATACAACTTGTCTCCAAGCTCAAGTTCAGAAATATCTGCTTCGATTTCGTCAGGCAAATTGGCTGGTAAAGCCCGAACTTTTAGCTTACGCTTGTTACGACTTAATACCCCACCTGAGTTAAGTACACCTGGCGCTGCTCCTCTAATCACAACAGGAATATTCATAGAAACTTCCTTGTCGTCAAATAATTGATAAAAGTCGATGTGTAAAATTTTATCAGATACAGGATGAAACTGAATGTCCTGCAAAATGGCATTAAACGTTCCGTTATCGCCTAGGTCGATAACCACCGTATGCGCATTAGGTGTATATACTAGCTTGGCAAACGCTCTTTCGTCTGCAGCAAAGTGCACTGGCGTTTCCCCTCCGTATAATACGCAAGGAACCTCTCCAGCATTACGTAGGGCTTTGGTAGCTACCTTGCCCACGCTTTCTCTTTCAGATCCGTTGATGGTAATTGATTTCATATTTTTTGTTTATTACATGATAAATTTGCTTGAGATAGACTCGTTGTGGTGTACATTATACATCACATCAGCAAACAATTGAGCACAGCTCAATACTTTAATTTTTTTACTCTTTTTCGCAAGTGGTATAGAGTTGGTTACGATGAGTTCAGATAATTGTGATGCTTCAACACGTTCGTAAGCTTCACCTGAAAGTAGGGGGTGTGTACAGACAGCACGTACGCTCTTGGCGCCACGTTCCATCATAAGATCGGCAGCACGCGTAAGTGTTCCTGCGGTATCGACCATGTCATCTACCAATACAACATTTTTACCTTTCACATCTCCAATGAGCTCCATATGCGAAATGATGTTGGCTTTTTTGCGTTGTTTGTAGCAGATAACAACATCGCTTTCTAAAAACCGTGAATAAGCATATGCTCTTTTCGAACCGCCCATATCTGGTGAAGCTATGGTAAGGTCGTCAAGAGTTAGTGACTTGAGGTAAGGTAAAAACAATGAGGATGCAAATAAATGATCTACGGGTTTTTCAAAGAACCCTTGGATTTGATCGGCGTGCAAATCCATGGTGATGATGCGTGTAGCACCAGCTGTTTCTAACAATTTGGCTACTAACTTTGCGCCTATCGGAACTCTTGGCTTGTCTTTGCGGTCTTGTCTTGCCCAACCAAAATAAGGCATTACGGCAGTAATATGTCGTGCTGAAGCGCGTTTTGCGGCATCCAACATAAGTAACATTTCCATCAAATTATCTGAAGTGGGATTGGTGGAACCTATTATAAAGATACGTGATCCACGAACCGATTCTTCGAAAGAAGGTTGGTATTCACCATCGCTATAGCGGGTAAATAATACATTGCCTATGGGGATGCCGTATTGTTTAGCAATTTCCTTTCCTAGGACTTGAGTTTGCGAGCACGCAAATATCTTAGATTCGATGGTTGTTTTTCCCATAGTTTTTTGTGCGGGCTGCAAATGTAGGAATTTATTTGAGCCCGCATAAATGCTTGGCCGTTTTTTCTTGGCAAGCATTAAAAATATTGGCTACATTTACCTCCCTTAAGCCTCGGTGGCGGAATTGGTAGACGCGCCGGATTCAAAATCCGGTTCTGCAAGGAGTGTGGGTTCGATTCCCACCCGAGGTACTTAGCCCAGCATAACGTTGGGCTTTTTTATTTCAATCCTGGCCTGAGTTTGGCTAAGGCGCGCCTGAACAACTATTCTGTGCAGCTATTTTGGAACTGTAGCCCACCACACGGAACTGGGCTCAGGCAATTTGTCAATCCTAATAGGTGCGCCTATTTTTGGCGAAACTATTGGAATGCCGAGTGTTCTGGCTTTTTTTCGAATCTGCAATACGGGTGCAGTCCAGGCATGCGATGACAGTTTGAATGCACCCCAATGAATGGGCATAATTGCTTTGGCTTTTAAATCCAGCCCTGCTTGTGCGCTTTCGTCTGGGAACATGTGAATATCTGGCCACATGGTATTGTATTGACCACATTCAATCAACGCAAGGTCAAAAGGTCCATAAGTTTCCCCAATTTGCGCAAAGTGCTTTCCGTATCCGCTGTCCCCGCTAAAGTATATGTTCGCATCCTTAGATGTTATCACCCATGAACTCCATAATGTACTTTTGCGATTGTTGAATTTTCTACCCGAAAAATGCTGTGCCGGGGTACATGTCAATTTAATGTTCTTAAAAGCAGTTGCTTCCCACCAGTCTTTTTCATGGATTTTTGCACTGCTGACTCCCCAAGCTTCCAAATGGACGCCAACTCCTAGTGGGACAAAATAAGCGTCTACCTTGTCCTTTAACTTTAAAATAGATGTATAGTCTAAATGATCATAGTGGTCGTGTGAGATAATGACAGCGTCTATCTTAGGAAGGTTTTCTATTTCAATGGGTAATTCGTTGCTAAAGCGTTTGCCTCCCAACCATGGATGAGGGGCTGGCACATCACCAAACATGGGGTCGATGAGAATAATAGAACCATCCATATGCATCAAAAACGTGGAATGCCCAAACCAATATAATTTGGTCCCATCTGCTGAAGCGGTAATGTCCGTTGTGTCTATTTTTTGAACTGCTATGTTTTGTTCAGGAACTCCGTTTTCAACTTTTTTAAAAAATAAATTTCGAATAATTTTCAGGACTTTACTTAGGCTAAAATCTTTTGCAGTTTCTCTGTTTTGATTGTGGAAAACACCATTCTCGAACTGTCTGGAATCTACATATTGCTCTTGTCGTTCCTCGGTTACAGCCCCTCCAAAAGAAGGATAAAAAGCTATAAAGAGTTGAAAGGTAACAACCACTATGATAAGCAATACTCCAACATATAATACCATCCTACCTATTAGTGATTTTATTTTTTTCAATTCGGTGTACCTTGTAAGCGTTTAGCTTGCTAAGATAAGTAAGTAACCTAAGGTTCCATATATGGTATTATGGCATCTCGCTGGGTGCTTAGGCATTCTTATGCCATGCACCAAATCGAAAAGGGCGTCAACATCAGGTATGCGCAAGCGTTATTAGGGCACAACTCCATCAAAATTACAGAGTTGTATGCGCATGTGCCAAAATTTCAAAAAACAACATTGCAAGTCCGCTAGATCATTTGTAGCCTTATACCGTTTTCAGCACATGGGTGACTATCCCCCAAATGATAAGCTCATTGTCTTCGGTTACTTGTAAGGGCTTGTACTGTTCGTTTTCGGGCATCAGCCAGACGCAGTCTTCAGCTACTTTGAGGCGCTTTACCGTAAACTCCCCATCCACAAAGCACACGGCAATTTTGCCGTCTTGGGGTTCCAAGCTCCGGTCAATGACAAGCAAATCGCCATCGTCCAGTCCTGCGCCCACCATAGATTGTCCCGCCACGCGCGCATAGAATGTAGCGGCTTTGTTTTTAACCACAGCCTTGTCAAGGCTTATGCGTACTTCTTTAAAGTCGTCTGCAGGTGAGGGAAAGCCTGCAGAAATACCTTCGCCCGCCAGCCAAACATCGGCTTCGTTGTTGGTGTCGGGGCTATAAAAATGGAGGGTTGTTGCTTTTTTCATCTTACCGTAATAATATCGTGAATGTCTGTGGTGTAACGTGGCGATAAGTGGGCTTGTTTCATTTTAAAAGTTCTGCTCAGATCTTGGTTGGCAAGTTTGATTTTATGTGGACCATACTTGCGATGCAGTTGATCGATGCGTTGCATCAGCGCCTCATGACGGCTATCTTCCCCATCAAACAAAGTGAACTGTTGGGCTGTCTTGGGTATAATTCCCGTAACTATCACCCCAGCTTTTTTATACTGAATACCGTCTTTGAAAATATGCTCTAATCCCTTTAGGGCATATTTGCTAATGGTCAAGTTCGACTGGGAGGCAAAAGGCATGGTAACCAACATACCGTTGCGGTATTGTGGCAAGTCGGGCATAAACGGATTGCTGCGGACAAAAACATAAAGGGCATGACAACTGCTCCCTTGCTTGCGTAGCTTTTCGGCGCAAAGCGTTGCATAGGTCGATATGCGTTCGCGTAGTTCTTCATAGGAAGTAATAAGGGATTCGAAACTGCGGGTGGTAGCGATGGCTTTTTTAGGAGCAGCAATCATTTCCATGGGAATGGTGGCGGTTCCTTCCAAATCTTTTTTGAGGCGAAGCCCCACGATGCTCAGTTGCTTACGCACCCAATCGTCGCTGAGTTGGGTAAAGTCATAGGCGGTTTTCACTTCGTTCAGTGCGAGCCTACGCGCGTGTTTGCGGCCAATGCCCCAAACGTCTGCAATGGGCAGCCACTTCAGTGCCTTAATGCGCTTTTCTTCTGAGTTAATAACATAGACACCGTTGGTTCTGTCGGCGAATTTTTTGGCCACACGGTTGGCTACTTTAGCAAGGCCCTTGCTGGGACCAAGTCCAATGCTAACAGGCATTCCAGTCCATTTGCCTACACGCTTGCGCATTTGTTGTGCATAAGCTTCCATATCATAATGCTCGAAGCCATCAAAATGTAAAAATGCCTCGTCAATGCTGTACACTTCCACTTCGGGCGTAAACTGACGTAAGACCTCCATCACACGTTGGCTTATGTCCCCATAGAGCGGATAGTTAGACGAAAAAACCTGAACCTTGTGCTGCCTAAAAAAAGACAAAAATTGGTGCGCGGGCGCCCCCATGGGTAGTCCAAGGGCTTTGGCCTCGTTACTGCGCGCAATTACACAACCGTCATTGTTGGACAAAATAGCTATAGGCTTGTCGTTTAATGTGGGTTGAAAAATGCGCTCACAAGAAGCGTAGAAGTTGTTACAATCGACTAAAGCAAACACATTCAAAACTACATTTTTTTACTATACAATTAACTAGTTTTTTTCAACGAAATCATACGTTAATAAATGCAAATGCAGTACATTTGTTTAGTACAATTACTCCTAAATGGACAAGTATTCGTTTCTCAATGCAGCCCATACGGCTCATTTTGCGCAGCTTTACGACCAATACCTCATAAACCCTGATAGCGTAGAGCCCAGCTGGCGTGCCTTTTTCCAAGGATTTGACTTTGGTGTAGAAAATAGCGCTGAATATGCCGGCGATAATGTTCCTGAAGCTGTTCTCAAAGAATTTCGTGTCGTAAAACTTATTGACGGTTACCGTGGAAGTGGACACCTTTTTACGCGTACCAACCCAGTACGAGAGCGTAGAAAATACAAACCTACCCTTGCCATTGAAAATTTTGGATTGACCCATGAAGACCTCGATACGGTATTTTCTGCTGGTGAAATCATAGGGGTTGGTCCAGCAAAACTGGCTGATATCATTGTGCACTTGGAGCGTATCTACTGCGAATCCATAGGCTTGGAGTATATGTTTATCCGTCATCCGCAACGTGTAAACTGGATTCAAAAATGGATCAATAAGAATGGCAACCACCCCAACTTTAGCAATGACGAGAAAAAGCATATCCTTAAAAAACTAAACGAAGCTGTTGCTTTTGAGAGTTTTTTACACACCAAATATGTAGGCCAAAAACGCTTTTCTCTAGAGGGAGGCGAAACGCTTATTCCGGCCTTAGATGCGCTTATTGAAGGCGCCGCCAAAGAAGGAGTGGAAGAATTTGTGGTAGGGATGGCGCACCGTGGTCGTCTTAATACCTTGACCAATATTTTCGGCAAGCCTGCACAAGATATTTTCAGCGAGTTTGACGGTAAAGACTATGAAGAGGAGGTCTTTGACGGCGACGTTAAGTATCACTTAGGGTGGACTTCAAAACGACAAACGGATGCTGGTTTTCAAGTAAACATGAATATTGCGCCCAATCCCTCTCACCTTGAAGCAGTCAATGCTGTGGTGGAAGGCATTACACGTGCCAAACAAGATAACAACTACAATGGGGACACGCGAAAAGTAATGCCCATTCTTATTCATGGGGATGCTGCTATTGCAGGTCAGGGGGTTGTATATGAAGTGATGCAAATGGCACAACTCGACGGCTACAGAACCGGGGGAACTATTCACATAGTGGTCAATAATCAAATAGGCTTTACCACCAATTATCTCGATGGGCGTTCAAGTACCTATTGTACAGACGTTGCCAAAGTCACCCTTTCACCCGTCTTGCACGTAAATGCTGACGACGCAGAGGCAGTGGTACATGCCATGCATTTTGCTTTGGCCTATCGCAACCGCTTTTCACGGGATGTATTTATCGATTTGCTTGGTTATAGAAAATACGGTCATAATGAAGGGGATGAACCACGGTTTACACAACCTAAATTATATAAGGCCATTGGTAAACACAAAAATCCGCGTGATATTTATGCTGCCAAGCTGATGTCTAGAGGTGTGATTACTCAAGATGTTTTAGATGAAATGGAAACGACCTACAAAGAAACACTTGAAGAGAAACTTGAGGATGCACGATTGGCTTCCAACACGGTGATCACGCCATTTATGCAAGATCAATGGACAGGATATCAACGCGCCAAGCAAAAAGACATGCTTCAGCCTGTTGACACCTCCATTGAACTCAAAAAGCTGGATGCCATTGCAGCTTCGCTTACGGAACTACCTTCAGACAAAAAATTCTTGCGCAAAACAGAGCGTTTGGTAAAAGACCGCAAGGCCATGTATTTTGAGCGCAATCAATTGGATTGGGCTATGGGTGAGCTATTGGCTTATGGCGCCTTACTCTCAGAAAGGCATGATGTGCGAATTTCTGGACAGGATGTTGAGCGCGGTACCTTTTCACATCGACATGCGGTAATGAAAGTCGAAGATTCTGAAGAAGAGGTTGTGCTTTTAAACAGCCTAAACAAATCCCAAGGACGCTTTAACATCTTCAACTCTTCCTTATCCGAATATGGCGTTATGGGCTACGATTATGGCTTTGCCATGGCCAGTCCAAATGCCCTGATCATTTGGGAAGCGCAGTTTGGAGACTTTAGTAACGGCGCACAAATTATGATTGACCAATACCTGTCTTCTGCCGAAGACAAATGGAAAATGCAGAACGGCTTGGTGTTGTTCCTTCCGCACGGGTATGAAGGTCAGGGCGCAGAGCACTCCTCGGCACGAATGGAGCGCTATTTACAGCTTTGTGCTAAAGACAATATGTTTGTGGCTGATGTTACCACGCCAGCCAACTTATTCCATATGTTACGCCGACAGCTTAAATCATCATATAGAAAACCGTTGGTCGTATTTACGCCAAAAAGTTTGTTGCGACACCCAATGGCCGTTTCTTCAAAAGAAGCCTTGGCAACAGGTCAGTTTATGCCCTTGATTGACGATGAAAGTGTTCAAGTAAAAACGGTAAAAACACTGGTGTTGTGTACCGGTAAGTTTTACTATGACTTGCTCGACGCTCGGACAGCTAAAAAACGCCATGATGTAGCCCTTGTAAGGTTAGAACAACTCTTTCCATTACCAAAAATAGAATTAGAAGGGCTGTTTGAAAAGTATGTCGATGCCGAATTGGTTTGGGCACAAGAAGAGCCACGCAACATGGGTGCTTATGGACATTTGCTATTGCACTTACCTCAAGCACGTGATTTTCGTGTTGCTTCACGCCGTTTTTATGGTGCGCCTGCGGCGGGCAGTTCAACGCGATCTAAGCGAAGACATCAAGAAGTTATTGAGTACGTATTTGATAAAACCAAAGACAATATGCGCTAGTACATTCGCATCCATTCTCAATTGTTTTATGGGAGCGTATACCCAAAGCTAAATACAAGTGGAATAGCTACTCCAGCATTTTGCGTAAATATGTTTCCGTTTGAGTAATGCATTATTTTTACATCCAGGTTATATTGCTTAGATGACCCGAAAAAGGCCCCTATACCCATAAAATCTTGATATGTAAACTCAGTTCCAGTTTTGATTCCATCAATGGTAGATTTTGAAATATATGTTGGCCCAATCACAGAATAGTTGGTGTAGAAATCCATTCCTTTGGTTCTAAATAAATAAAATCGCAATACAGGAAAAATGGAGAGGGCATAAAGAGATGATTTCCTTACTGTATCGAAAAAAGTAAAACTTACGCCCCAATCTAAAGAAAAATATTGTTTAGTTCGGAAAGCAGTTCGTTGATATGTTAACGAAAAAACAGATTTAGCTAAAACGTCTCCATGCCAGAAAATAGGGATTCCAAGACTCTCATAATTGCCAGCCTTTGCTTTTGCAGAAAAAAAACGGTTTGTAAAAAAACCTAAATTTCCCGATCCATATCCAATATTAACAAACTGTTTTGGAAAAAAATATGACTTATCCGAAAGGTATTTTTCAGCTAAATTTTTTGGAACCTGTTTTAAATTATATTTAGCTCCAAACGTAGACTGTAAGGTATAGGGTTGATTATTTGATATTGATTCAGGAAGATAAGTTGTCATTAACATTAAGTCCCATTTTTCATTGAGTCTGTATTGGATGCCTGTTCCTAAAACGCTTGAAATATATCGCACGCTCTCATATATAGGCGTATCATTATTATAAATACCAACCCTTGAAGTATTTGCTACACCAAGTTCTATAAGAAAATCTGTTTTTTTAAAAACATTAATATTTTGTTTTAATGAAATTGTCCATGCATTTACCCAAACAGAGCTTTCTTGCCCTTTGTACTCAATATCTTTAAACGAGAACCATGAGGCTGGTCTGATCACACCAAACTGTAAAGCCATATTGTTGCTAAGCTTATACCCTAAAAGTAAACGGCCTGAAAAAGCATTCATTTTTGTTCCAGATGAAGTATAGCCTTCTTTTAAATTTTCATTTGAATAGGGGTAATAAATTCCACCAAAATTAAAGCTGAAATATGACTTTGATAGAAAAGGGGAAAGCTCTGATTTCAATCTTATATTATGTGCCTCCTGTGCTGTAATTGTATGTGATGTAATTATAAAAACCAGAAAATAAAACCAGAATTTAACACGTGTTAGGAATAAAAATATCGTATTCAACATTAAACTTGTTGTTTGGTTTTTTCTCAAAAAGATCATTATTTACTAAAATTTATATTGAATATGTAATTCACATTATTAAATAAACTTAAAAAAAATTGGGAACGAAAGGTTTTATAGTATTAATTTTATGAAATATTTCAACTTTTGAATTATTTATTATAATGAATATTCTTCATAACAATTAGAGTTTATGATTTTAGAAATGAAAGTGCCCTCACCCGGTGAATCCATATCGGAAGTAGAAATAGCTGAATGGTTAGTTAGTGATGGTGATTATGTAGAAAAAGATCAAACCATTGCTGAAGTTGATTCGGATAAGGCTACCCTTGAGCTCCCTGCTGAAGAGAGTGGGATCATCACACTTAAGGCAGAAGAAGGCGACGCCATTGCCGTAGGTGCCGTAGTGTGCTATATAGACACCGCCGCTGCAAAACCAGAAGGACAGCACATAAAATCGGCCCCACCCAAGGCGCCTATATCACAAAATACTGCAACAGCTGCCCCTTCTCAAACAAGCTATGCTACTGGAACAGCTTCACCAGCAGCACGAAAAATTATTGCTGAAAAAGGCATAGATACCGCAGCCATTACAGGTACTGGTCGTGATGGGCGTATTACAAAAGAAGACGCTATCAATGCTGTTCCTTCAATGGGGACCCCTTCAGGCGACAGACCCACTTCGAGTAAAAAAATGTCTATGCTACGAAGAAAAGTAGCAGAGCGCTTAGTAGCTGCCAAAAATGAAACGGCCATGCTCACCACATTTAATGAGGTTAATATGTCGCCTATTTTTACGTTGCGTAATGCGCACAAAGAAGCCTTTAAAGCAAAGCACGACGTTGGACTTGGGTTTATGAGTTTTTTCACAAAAGCCGTAGTTCGTGCCCTAAAAGAATTTCCAGACGTAAACTCCATGATTGATGGCAACAAACAAATCTTGCATGACTATTGCGATATCAGTGTTGCCGTTTCAGGACCTAAAGGACTCATGGTTCCTGTAGTTCGAAGTGCAGAAGCCATGAATTTTAAAGAAATTGAAATTGAAATTAAGCGTTTGGCCATTCGTGCTCGTGATGGACAAATCACGGTTGATGAAATGACAGGCGGAACCTTTACCATTTCAAATGGAGGGGTTTTTGGCTCTATGCTTTCGACGCCAATTATCAATCCACCGCAGTCAGCAATTTTGGGGATGCACAATATCCTTCAACGTCCAATTGCAGTTGATGGAAAAGTTGAAATTCACCCTATGATGTATGTGGCTCTTTCTTATGATCACCGCATTATCGATGGGCGTGAGAGTGTAGGCTTTTTGGTAGCAGTTAAAGAAGCACTAGAAGATCCTATTGCACTGCTTATGGATGGTGATGCTAAAAAAGCATTGGAAATTTAACCGTTAATCGCCACTACTTGCTCCACCTTTCCGGGAAGCATTTCGCGCATCATGGTTTCGATGCCATTCTTTAGTGTGAAGGTAGACGATGGACATCCACTACAAGCCCCCTGCAAGACTACATGTACGGCCTTGGCTTCTTCATCAAACGATTGAAACACAATATTCCCACCATCTGATGCTACGGCTGGCTTAATGTACTCATCCAAGATACGTACGATTTCCTGTTCCGTTGGGCCGTAGTTGACCTCCGCATTTGCTGTTTCCTGAGAAACTGGGCTAAACCCAGGAGACAAAACAGGCTTATTTTCTGCAATGTATTCTCGTATAAAAGTGCGCAGCTGTTGAACTACTTCTTCCCAGGTTGAGATATCATATTTAGTAATGGACACAAAGTTTTCGTCCATATAAACCTCTTTGACAAAAGGGAAGTGAAACAAGGCTTGGGCTAGAGGCGCCTCTTTGGTTGTGTCAATGGAACTAAATTCCACACTGGCAGGCACTAGCTTTTTGTTTGCTACAAACTTCATAACGGCAGGGTTGGGGGTACTTTCGGCATAAACACTAGCCGGAGCTGCTTTTTTCGTTTTTGTGATTTCACCACTGTCGGCAAGATATTTTTCAAGTTGCTCAAGTACTTCATCTTGTACATCGCTCCATTCCACAATGGGAAAACGCTCCAAGGTTAATTGGGTACCGTTGAGCGATACAGCCTTGACAAACGGCAAGTAAAACAATTGCTGCGCTAAAGGAACTTCAGCAGCTTCTGAAACATTATTAAATGTATAGACACGCTCAACAAGTGGGGTTTCGGTACTAAAAACGAGTAAATCTGGATTGTCAGACGGCAAAATGCGAAATCGGCTCATAAATTTTTTATGCAAAAATACGTATTAGAACTGTAGTAGTGTGCACACATTAGATTTTTGTATTTTGCAGTATGCTGATCAAAACCATCTTGGACCACACGCCTTCTTATGGAGAAAATTGTTTTTTTGCTGACAACGCTACTCTCATTGGAGATGTGGTCATGGGCGATTCTTGCTCGGTTTGGTTTCAGGCAGTAGTCCGTGGCGATGTACACCGTATTCGCATAGGGAACCATGTCAATATCCAAGACGGGGCTGTTATTCACGCGACCTATAAGACAGCTCCAACTACCATTGGGAATAATGTTTCTATTGGGCACAATGCCATTGTACACGGTTGCACCATTCACGATAACGTATTGGTTGGAATGGGTGCAATCATTATGGATGACGCTGTTGTGGAATCCAACTGCATTATTGCCGCTGGGGCGGTAGTGACCAAAAATTCCATAGTACCGTCTGGAGCGGTGTTTGGAGGTATGCCTGCCAAAAAGATTAAAGACACATCCCCCGAACTGATTTCAGGAGAAATAGCACGTATTGCAAAAAATTACAGCCTGTATGCAAGCTGGTTTAAGGACTAAATTTCCACCTGACTAACTTGCTCAACACCAAAAGATTTCCAGACGTCAAATTTCGGAGAAGTAGTGCTGTAATAGGTGGCAGTACCTCCGCTTGAATTGCGGAGGTTGTGTAAGTCTAGTAGTCTATGCGTTTGTTTGGCAACCGCAGTGCTGCAATCCACAATGGTTACATGTTTTGGAAGTATTTTTTTTAGGGTATGCGTTAGAAAAGGGTAGTGGGTACACCCAAGGACCAAGTGGTCAATGGGTTTTTCTAGCATAGGGGATAGGATTTCTCGCAGTTGTTTTTCAGTTGCTTCGCTAGCTTCCTTGCCTTTTTCCACCAAAGCAACTAATCCGTACCCCACTTGACTTATTACTTCGAGGCCTTGGGTATAATCTTGTGACGTTGTTTGAAAAAGCGTACTGGTAAGAGTTCCAGCAGTTGCCAATACACCTATAACACCCGTATGACTGCCAAGTGCTGCTGGCTTAATGGCAGGTTCAATGCCCACAAAAGGCATCGAAAAGTGTGCCCTAAGGTGCGCAATGGCATTGGTTGTAGCCGTGTTACAGGCCACCACAATTAGTTTACAATCTTGAGCGACCAACCAATTGGTGATGGCTACGGCACGTGCCGTAATTGTTTCTTTTGATTTTTCTCCATAGGGGGTATAGGCTTGGTCGGCGACATATATAAAGCCCTCATCAGGGAGCATTTCTTTAAGTGCATTAAGTACAGATAATCCACCTACTCCAGAATCAAAAACACCAATGGGTTTAGAACGCATGCTTAAAAATAAAAAAACTGCCTCGAAAGGAGGCAGTTTTTTAGCGATAATATGTTATAAGGGGTTTAGATGCCTAAGGTTTTCTTAACGTCAGGCGCAAGGTCTTTACCTTCAGCCATCAATAATGCACCACCAAGACTTGCATCAACTACGTAGTCAAAACCTTGTGCTTTGGCAACTTCTTGCACCTTAGCACGTGCATTTTCAATAATAGGACGCAACAGGTCTGCTTGCTTCTTTTGGATGTCTTGAGAAGCCGTTTGACGGAACTGTTGGATGTTTTGCTCCATACCAGCTAGTTCTTGTTGACGGGCCTGATTGGTTACGTCTGTTTGATTTTCAGCTTCAGCAGAATACGTTTGCAACTTGGTTTGGTATTCCTTTATAGAAGCTTCGATTTCCGTTTGGTAATCTTTTTCTAGTTTTTGTACTTCTTCTTGCGCAGCAATTACACTTGGCATTTCGCTTATGAGCTTTTGGAAGTCTAGGTGTGCCACTTTACTTTGAGCATAAGTTGCACTGCTAAGCATTAATATTACAGTTAGTAATAGAATAGATAAATATTTCATTTTGTTGAGTTAATTAAATGTTACTTTTTTTTGTTGTGCTTGTTTGCGTTTTTCTTCAAATTCTTTTTTTCTTATTTCAAGTTCTTTTAGCCGTTCTTTTTTACGTTTGGCTAGCGCCTCTTCTTTTTCTTTTTTCTTACGTGCGACTTCGGCTTCACGTTCTTGCTTTCTACGCTCGAGTTCAGCTTTCTTCGCCGCTTGTTTTTCTTCTGAGGTTAGGTCAGAAGTTGCCTCTTTTTTGGCCCCCCCCCCCCGATCTTCTAGCCTCTTTTTTACGCTGAAGCTCAGCTTTTCTTTCTTCAAGAAGCTTTAGGCGTTCGGCCCTTTGCTGCTCTATTTTTTTCTTTCTCTCGTCTAAAGATGGATTTGAGCGTTCTTTGCGTTCTTCTTTTTTGCTTTCTGCCAAAAAAGCTTGTGCTTTTTTCTTGTCTTCAATTTCTAAGTATCGAATAACAAGGTCGCTAATATCGTATTTTTTTTCAGAATGTAACACAAGAATATCAGCAGTACTATCAAAAACATAATTTAGTTTTCGGTCAGTAGCAATTTCTCTTATGGATGTCAGTATTTCATCCTGGGCGGGTTGTGCTAATAACAGCTTTTGTTTAATCCAATCGCCCTCAACTCCAAAACGTTGCTCAACGTATTGATCTAGTTTGTCCTGTTCAAAGGCAATATCATCTTCGCGTTCTTCAGCGATTTCTTCTGTAAGCAGCGGTCTCTCGATTTCAAGGGCCTTTCTTTGCTCATCTAATTCTTTTTGCTTTATGTCAATTTCGTTACGCCATGATACAATTTTGGCTTCTAAGTCTTGACTAGATTCAGAGAAGCCGCTATGTGCTGCTAAAACTTTGTCTATATCCAAAAACCCTATCCTCACATTGCGTTGCGCATATGTAAGGCCTATTACAAAAAAGCATAACATCAAGGAACAAAAAAAACGCATTTGCTTCTTTATTAGAATTGTTGCCCTATTATAAAGTGTGTTTCCCATCCGTTGGGATTTAAGTCATTTGGTACCTCGCTATCAAACCCATATCCAAAATCTATGCCTAACAAGCCAAATGCGGGCATAAAAATTCGGACACCAAAGCCTGCTGAGCGCTTACTATCAAACGGATTAAACGCACGAAAATTGTCATAACCATTACCTGCTTCTAAAAAACTTAAAGCATAAATAGACGCACTTGGTTTTAATGTAATGGGGTAACGCAGTTCAAGCGAGAATTTATTATAAACTGTTGAACCATCTCTACTGGATAACGATTGGTTTTCGTAGCCTCTAAGCGCAATAGTTTCTCTTCCATCCATGGCATATTGTTGTAGCCCATCGCCCCCTAAGAAGTAGCGTTCAAAGGGAATATTACCTCTATCGGGATTGTATGCTCCTAAAAAACCAAATTCAGCATGAGTGCGCAATATTAATTTATCAATTATGCGGGTATACCAAGTACCTTCAAAGTTTAATTTATAATACTCTAACCACTTAAAGCGTTCTTGATCAATTTTAGCTTGGTCAGGATTGCCATTTGCATCTTGATACGCAGCTAAGTTTTTCAAATTGCCATAATCCATATTATTTACCAATGAATATGGGAAAGTGAGTTTAGCACCTATCGTAAATGAAGAGCCGCCAACGGGAAATATGGGATTTGTATAGGTGTTATTTCTAGATAAGGCTATGGCGTAAAACAAGTTGTTTGAAACCCCATCTCCGAAAGTAAACAACCCTGTATAATAGTTGTTTAAGTCAAAGTATTGGTAACCTATTGTTTGAGAAAGCGTAAAGTAATCGTCAGGAACCTGTAGGCGTTTGGCCAAACCAAAGTTGATACCACGAATTTTAAAATATTGAGATTTATCTGCCAACCCTGTCATATAGTTATAGCGGTACTGGGTAGTTTGCGAAATAGAGGTCGAAAAACGCACGGGCTGCTCTCCACCTAGCCAAGGTTCTGAAAACGAGAAGCTGTACGTTTCAAAGAAGCGACTCGCTTGAAGACGCAGCGCCAACTGTTGTCCGTCACCCATAGGCACTGGCTTATATTCTTTCTTGTTAAAAATGTTGCGCATGGAAAAGTTATTAAACGAAAGCCCTAGGGTTCCAATAAATCCACCGCCACCATAACCACCTTGTAGTTCAATTTGGCTAGCCCCTTTTTCTACCAAGCCGTATTCAATATCAACAGTCCCGGCGTTGGGGTCCACATCCTTAAAGTCAGGCGATATTTGCTCAGGATCAAAAAAGCCCAATTGCCCTAACTCACGAACCGAGCGTACCACTTTATCTTTGCTGTAGAGTTCGCCCGGGCGTGTACGAATTTCTCTGTAAATAACGTGGTCGTTTGTTCTGTCATTACCTCTAACACTAATCCTATTAAAATAGGCAGGCTTGCCTTCTGTAATACGAATTTCGAAGTTAATGGTGTCATTTGCAGCACTTACCTCAACAGGATTTATGCTGGAGAATAAGTAACCGTTGTTTTGGTATAGGTTTGTGAGGTCTTCACCATCTGGTTTGGTTTGATCTGCAATACGCTTACGTAACAACACCCCATTGTACGTATCACCAGATTTAATACCCAGTACTCTTCTAAGTTGTGCGTCACTATAAACGGAATTACCAATAAAATCAACATCGCCGAAGTAATACTTGTCGCCTTCTTGAACGTTGATAACAACATCAATCTTGTTGTCGTCTATACTGATGCTGTCGGAAAGGATTCGGGCATCTCGATAGCCTTTTTCTTTGTAGAAATCCAGCAGTTTCTTGAGGTCTTCTTCATAATCAGCCTCAATATACTTTGAACGTTTCCAAAAGCGGCCTGGGAATTCTAACCTTGTATTTTTAATTTTTTTACGAAGTTTTTTGGATTTATAAACTTCATTGCCCTTAAAAGTAATGGAGCGTACCTTTACGCGGTCACCTCGATCAACAGAAACCAACATTTTTTGATTGTTCACAGCTGTCGTATCGGTCTTGGTGTCTATGGTTACTTTGGTGTTTAAAAAACCTTCTTTTTTGTATTTGTTTTCAATGTAGTTTTTGGTAGTAGAAAGGAAGTTCTTACTGAGTTTTTTTCCTTTTTTAATGTCTGTGTCTTTGACAATAGTCTCGATTTTACCTTTTTTGATCCCTTTGATGGTGTAGTCAGAAAGCGTGGGTAATTCTTGAATGTAAAGTTCCAAATCAGCTACTTCACCATCTAAATTTGTGATAAAAAACTCAATATCACTAAAAAGCTCAAGCTTCCATAACTTATTAATGGTAGCGCTAATTTCTTCGCCAGGAATTTGAATGCGTTGGCCTTTTTTAAGACCGGTATATGCCACAACCGTTTGTGGGCTAAAACTCTTTACGCCAGTAACATTAATTTCTCCAAGTTCATAAAACTTACCTTTATCATAGGCATTTTCTTGCGCGTTGGCTTGATTGAAACCAAACAGCACAATACACAAAATAAGGGGAAGGAGTAAACAGTTACGTAAGTTGCTCGCTTGTTTTTCCAAATCTACGTTCTCTTTTTAGATAACTATTAATTGCTTGGTGAAGCTCATACTCATCGAACTCTGGCCACATTACATCTGTAAAGTACAGTTCAGCATAAGCGATTTGCCATAAAAGAAAATTACTTATGCGAACTTCGCCGCTGGTACGGATGAGTAAATCTACATCAGGCAAATGTTGCGTGTAAAGATGCTCATTTATTATGATTTCATCAATATTTTCAATGTTAATTGTGCTATTTTTAACTTTTTTACTAATATCAATAATAGCTTGCTTGATTTCCTCACGTGCGCCATAGCTAAGTGCTAAGGTTAAATTTGTACCCGTATTTATTTGTGTTTTTTCAATAACTTCTGCTAATTCCTCACGCACTTTTTTAGGTAGTTTATCCAAAGAACCAATAGCCGATAGGCGAATGTTATTCTTTGTCATACGTCGTAATTCGTGACGAAGATTTCGCACCAAAAGTGACATAAGCGTGGAAACTTCTGTCTTTGGACGGTTCCAGTTTTCAGTAGAAAAGGCATAAAGCGTAAGGTGTTTAATACCTAATTTTGCAGCTGCTTCGACTGTTTTTCGAACTGCTTTTGCGCCTGCCTCATGACCACGCAAACGATTTTTACCTTGCTGTTGTGCCCAACGTCCATTACCATCCATAATAACAGCAATGTGTTGCGGCAATTCATCGGAATTAAATTCTTGTAAGTTCATTTTCTTAATCTCTACAACATGGAAGTCTCCCAAAGCCGTAAGTTATTGAAATCCCTGTAAACACAAGCCAATCACTGCTTAAACTTGTTGAAAATTGTTCAGCAGTAGGTTTTTTTTCAAGATTAGGGAAGCTTCCATCTAAATTGTCGCTAAAGGTAAATTGAGGTCGCACTTCTGCAGCCAAAATCCATGATTTGCCAAAGTTAAACTTCACGCCCACTCCAAAAGGGATGCCAACGGTCACTACTTTTCCTGAAGCACGAGATGATGGTACAGATGGATCAAAATAAACATCCTGAATAATCATGCGGTTTACACCTGCATGAATGTAGGGGGTCCATGAAAACCCAAACTCACCAACGGGAAGGTTTACATAATTAATTTCAATCGCAGCACCTAGCGTAGAATAGTCGTTGGAAAAGGAAAGAGGGGAGGGCGACCGCTGCAAGCGATCTAATTCTGAAGCATTTAGATCATTTCCACTTAATTTTCCTCTGCTGTACATGACACGAAGCCCAATGCGCTCATTATAATTGCGTTTATAAATAAGACCTATTTCAAGATGTCTAGGCTGAATGAGTTGGGTGCTTCCTATTTCACCAACATAATTTACACCACCAACATTGATGCCAAACTCATGCCTTTGAGCAGTGCTAAAACTACTCACAAGAACAAACAATGCAATCCAAAACCAAATACGCCTATTGATCATTTTCTTACATGAAAACTGAAAAGCACAAGCTTTATTGTTAATTGCGCTTATCTTGTCCCCAAAGAAGCTTGTTTCGCAAGGTATCAAAAAAGCCATGTGTATTAGATCGTATAAAGACAATGGGGTTATTTGCCTTTTTGATACTAATAGTGATGTTCATCGGCACAGAAAAGAGTCGGGTATCTAGAGAAATGAGATGAGAGTCTCCTCTGCCTTCAACGTGAATTTTTATTTCAACATCATCAGCAACAACGAGCGGTCTAACGTTGAGGTTATGTGGTGCGATCGGGGTTAAGACTAAACTTTTTGCTTCTGGGGCGATAATGGGTCCGCCACTACTCAAGGAATATCCAGTGGATCCTGTTGGAGTAGCTACGACCAAACCATCAGCCCAGTAGAGATTCACATAGGCATCATTGACTTGGGTGTTGATGGTAACCATTGAGGTTGTGTTTTCACGGCTTAAAGAAATTTCATTTAAGGCCAATGGAAATTCATTTAGTTCGGCAACAGCAGGTGTTGTTTTGATTTCAAGTACACTTCGTTCTTCTGTTACGTAGTTTTTGGCCATGATATCATGAAGCATGGCTTCCATTTCGTCGGGTTGAATGGTTGCTAAAAAGCCAAGGCGGCCAGTATTGACCCCAATCAAAGGTATTTTTGATTCACGGATGTAATACAAGGCACGCAATACGGTCCCATCTCCACCAACAGCAAAAAAAACAGCTGTTTTTGGGTCTAAGTCTTTATGAGAATCAAATGGGGTTGCAGCAGTATTAGGAATATGTTGCAACAATTCTTTTTCCACTTGAATACCAGCGCCTTTACTCTCAAAAAAACCAACAATTTCCCCAGCTATTTTTAAAGATGCTGCGTCGTGAACCAAGCTGTATAAAGCTACTTTCATACTGCAAAGTTAGACCAAAATGCTCAAAGGGACATTATTGTGTTATTTTTGCATAAAAAGCGGCATGACAAAGCTTAGTGTGAACATCAATAAAATAGCCACCCTGCGCAACGCAAGAGGAGGCGATCAGCCAAATATTTTACAAGTTGCTAAAGACGCACAAGCATTTGGCGCACAAGGAATTACTGTTCACCCTAGGCCCGACGAGCGACATATTACCTATCAAGATGCCCAAGAATTACCCACTGTTATCACTACCGAATTTAATATTGAAGGAAACCCCATTCCAAAATTTATAGATATGGTATGCGCCATTAAACCCGATCAAGTGACTTTGGTGCCAGATGCTCCAGATGCCATTACTTCCAATGCAGGTTGGGATACGGTGGCCAATCGTGCATTCCTACAAGAAGTTGTTCAAGAATTTAAGCAACATGGCATTCGCACGTCCATATTTTTAGATCCCGATGCGGTACAAGTGGAAGCTGCTGTCAGAACAGGCACAGACCGTATTGAGCTCTATACACAAGCGTATGCTGAAGCGTATCCACTAGACCCTGCAAAAGCCATAGCACCATTTGTAGATGCTGCTACAAAAGCACAAGAAGTTGGACTAGGCCTTAATGCCGGCCACGACTTGAGCTTACACAATATCGCATTTTTCGCCCAACAATTACCTGGATTATTAGAAGTGTCTATTGGACATGCCCTTATTTGCGAGTCTTTGTACTATGGTCTTGAGAACGTCATTAACCAATACATAGCCAAGCTATCGACGCACTAGTTCACAGCACCATTATTGGCCAGGGTGAAAGTCTAATCATATTACACGGCTTTTTGGGGATGTCAGACAATTGGCGCACCCATGCCAAATTTTGGTCGACTCAATATGAAGTACATGCCATTGATCAGCGCAACCACGGAAAAAGCTTTCACAGCCAAGAGTTCAATTACGATTTAATGGCTGCGGATATTATTGCCTATATGGATGAGCGCAATATCCCACAAGCTATTGTACTTGGTCACTCCATGGGTGGTAAAACAGCCATGAACTTGGCGCTTCAATACCCCACTCGCGTTTCCAAACTCATTGTCGCTGACATAGCACCCAAAAAATATGACATTGACACCAAATTTTCAAACATTATAAAGGGGCTTTTGCACCTCCATAATTTGACCCTTCAATCAAGAACCGAAGCGGACACGTTGCTTATGCCTTTTGTTCAAGAAATGGGCGTTCGCCAATTTTTACTTAAAAATCTAACCTGGACAGAACAAAAAACCCTTAGCCTTCGTTGTAATATTGAAGTAATGCAACACAAGTTCAAAGAAATCGGTGCTGCACCAACTGGATTGCCTTACACTGGAAAGACGCTGTTTTTGGCAGGAAAACAGTCTGATTATGTGTTGCAAACAGATATGACATCCATACATGATCTTTTCCCAAGGGCTTCATTACATTGGGTTGCCAATGCGGGGCATTGGCTTCATGCCGAAAACCCCAAAGGATTTACCATAGCCTTGCAAGATTTCTTAAGTTAATGCGCCCTTTAACATTACTTTGACCTTGCTTAAAAATAGCCTACTTTTGCCAGCTATTAAATGAAAAAAATGAACGTAACGCGAAAAGACGTAGATGCACTAAATGCAGTGATTTCCGTTGATATTAATCAAGAAGACGTAGCCCCCAAAGTGGAGCAAGTATTAAATGACTACCGCAAGCGCGCTGATATTCCCGGTTTTAGAAAAGGGAATGTGCCCATGGGAGTTATCAAAAAGCAATACGGCCAAGCTGTTATGGTTGATGAGGTAAACAAGATGTTACAATCGTCCCTGAACGACTTCCTCAATGAAGAAAAGATTTCTATTTTAGGCAACCCATTACCCGTTCCTGTAGATAATATTGATTGGGATGCCGCCGCCTTTTCTTTTGATTTTGAACTGGGCTTGACGCCAGAAGTGGAGGTAAAACTTCCCAACCGAAAAGCAGTTACACGATATGAAATTCAAGCAGACGAAAAGTTTGTGAACGAACAATTGGTACGCCTTCAGAAACAATACGGCGCCATTGTTCCTACCAATGACGTAACTACTGATACAGAATTGACCGTTGGTGTTTCTTATGAGGGTAGTGCCGATCAAAAAAGTGCCACATTTACGGTCAGCGAGCTAAAAAGCAAGAAAGCCCTCAACGCCTTCAAAAAGGCTACGATTGGCGAAGTGGTTGAATTTTCAACCAAAGGCTTGTTTAAAGAAGAGCATGTATTGCGTCGTGTAATGGAAACACTTCCAGAAAAAGCAGTAACACTTTCGCTTACCCTACAAGAGCGTAACAACCGCACTTTAGCCGATTTAGATCAAGATTTTTTTGATAAAGTATTTGGTAAAGATGCTGTGAAGTCTGCTACAGACTGTAAGGAAAAACTCAAAGCAGATGCCATGGGTCATTTTGAAACACAAGCCAATCAAAAGTTTGTCAACGATATGACTGAACATTTGATTGACAACACCAAGTTTTCGCTGCCAGCAGCGTTCTTAAAAAAATGGATGCAAACAGTAGGTGAAAACCCAATAACAGAAGAGGAAGCCGAAGCAGAATACGCCAAATCAGAACGTGGCTTACGCTACCAATTGATTGAATCAAAACTTATGCAAGAGCACAACCTTCAAATCACTAGAGAAGAAGTGGAAACATACGCTAAAGACTCGATTAAAAACCAAATGGTGCAATATGGTCGTACAGACATTCAGGATGAAGAACTCACAGAAATAGCAGGACGTATTTTGGGCAACCAAGAAGAAGTAAAACGCATGTCCGATCAAGTGATGAGTGAGAAAATGCGACAGTTGTTTTTGGAAAAAGGCAACATCAAAGTCAAGAAACTATCTTATGACGACTTTATCAAACAAGCGTACAAAAAATAATCGCTATATTTAACTTAGAACTTTAGGACATGGATTACGGAAAAGAATTTAAAAAGTACGCTACCAAGCATCACGGGATAAACTCTATGTATTACGATGAATTGGTCAGTAGCCTAACGCCTTATATCATTGAGGAGCGTCAATTGAATGTGGCCCAAATGGACGTATTTTCACGTCTGATGATGGACCGTATTATTTTTCTTGGAACAGGCATTAACGACAGCGTTGCGAATATCATTCAGGCGCAATTGCTGTTTTTAGAAAGCACCGATAAAACTAAAGATATCCAAATTTACATCAACTCCCCTGGGGGTAGTGTATATGCCGGTTTGGGGATCTATGATACCATGCAGTTTATTAATCCTGACGTAGCTACCATTTGTACGGGGATTGCTGCCTCAATGGCGGCTGTATTATTGTGCGCTGGACAAGACGGAAAACGCTCGGGCCTGCCTCACTCACGTGTGATGATCCACCAGCCACTAGGTGGTGCACAAGGACAAGCATCTGACATTGAAATTACAGCTCGTGAGATCTTAAAGCTTAAAAAAGAATTGTACGAAATCATTGCCAAGCACAGTAACCAAACGTATGATAAGGTCTATGAAGACTCTGACCGTGATTACTGGATGAAGGCCTTAGAAGCCAAGGAATATGGCATGATCGACGAGGTATTAACAAGAAACTAGATGGAGGAAGAATTGAATTGTTCTTTTTGTGGACGCAAAAAAGCCGAGACCAAACTTTTGGTCGCAGGACTAAATGCGCACATTTGCGAACGCTGTGTTGACCAAGCTGTTGGCATTATTCAAGAAGAAACCACGCATTCCGAAAACACGCCCAATAAAGCGGATTTTTTACTTAAAAAACCCAAGCAAATCAAAGCCTTTTTGGACGATTATGTCATTGGGCAGGAGCATGCCAAAAAAGTACTTTCTGTTGCGGTATACAACCATTACAAACGACTCAACCAAAACGCTCATAACGACGTAGAAATTGAAAAAAGCAATATTATTATTGCTGGCCGTACAGGAACGGGCAAAACACTATTGGCCAAGACCATTGCCAAGATGCTGCAAGTGCCTATTGCCATTGTTGACGCAACCGTACTTACTGAAGCAGGTTATGTGGGTGAAGATGTAGAAAGTATTTTAACACGATTGCTTCAAGCTGCTGATTACGATCAGCAGAAAGCGGAGCGTGGTATTGTTTTTATCGATGAGATTGATAAGATTACTCGTAAAAGCGACAACCCTTCCATAACACGCGATGTTTCTGGAGAGGGTGTTCAGCAAGCGCTTTTAAAATTACTTGAAGGGACTGTGGTTAACGTACCACCCAAAGGTGGCCGTAAACATCCCGATCAAAAGTTTGTCGAAATCAATACCGAGCACATATTGTTTATTGCTGGAGGGGCATTTGATGGAGTTGAGCGCCATATTGCCAAACGCATGAATATGCAAGCGGTAGGTTACAGCACTGCAGCCAAGCGCAAATCGGTTATGGAAGAGGACTTGCTGGCACATATCACACCATCAGACCTCAAGGACTTTGGACTTATACCTGAAATTATTGGACGTCTTCCTGTGCTTACCCACATGAATCCATTGGATGAAAAAGCGCTGCGAGAAATATTAACGGCTCCTAAAAATGCATTGGTAAAACAGTATCAACATCTTTTTGATTTGGATGGAGTTGCGTTGACTTTTACGCCAACAGCTCTGGACTTTATTGTGGACCAAGCGGTACAGTATGCTTTGGGCGCAAGAGGACTGCGTTCCTTGTGTGAGGCCATCCTTACGGACGCCATGTATGAACTTCCCAGCACCAACACTACTGAGCTGAAAATCACCAAACGCTATGCCGAAAATAAATTGAGCGTTGTTCAAGTCAATCAGCTTAAGGCGGCTTCTTAACATAAAGCCAATTAGACTTTCCTTACACTAAAACTCGCCACGGGCATACAGCTGTCTTTTAGTAAAAAGTATTTAATTGCCTGACTAAACTTGCCCCAGCAACTCATCCAAATACTCACGAGTGTTAGATAGTCGTGGCACTTTGTGCTGGCCTCCAATTTTTCCTTTTTGCTTGAGCCATTTGTAAAAGGTTTTAGGCTTGGCAATATGTAACTTAAGTGGCATAAGCGTTATGTTTTTATAGCGCTTGGCCTCGTAGTCTGAGTTTAGGGCTTGCAACTGCTTGTCCAAATCTTCGGCAAAAGCAGCAGCATCTTTTGGTGGTGTCTTAAATTCTATTAGCCACTCGTGCCCGCCCTTTTCTGAGCCTTCCATAAAAATGGGTGCGGCCGTATAATCCACCAATTGCACATGGTGACGTTGGCACACCAACTCAAGTGCTTTATTTGCATTTTCGATCACCAGCTCCTCCCCAAATACATTGATAAAGTGTTTGGTTCTGCCCGTTATTTTAAAACGATAAGGCACAATGGAGGTAAAGCGAATGGTATCGCCAATGTGATAGCGCCACAGCCCCGCATTGGTAGAAATAATCACGGCATATTGGGTGCCGACCACTACGTCAGATAATGGGATTACTTTTTCGTCTGGAGTACCATAGTTTTTCATATCTATAAATTCATAGAAAATTCCATAGTCAAGCATCAGCAATAGCTCGTCAGAATTCAGTTGGTCTTGCACCCCAAAAAAGCCTTCTGATGCATTGTACAGCTCAACATAATAAATAGCATCACTTGGCAGTAGGGCTTTATACTGCTCTTTGTAGGGCATAAAGTTTACGCCCCCGTGAAAATATACTTCCATATTAGGCCATACATCCAAAATGTTATCTCGTCCAGTTTCTGCCAATACCTTTTGCAGCAGTACCAACATCCATGAAGGAACGCCTGCCATACTACGAATATCTTCTCTTAAAGTTTCATCTACAATAGCTTTTATTTTGGTTTCCCACTCCGCCATGAGGGATACTTTTTGACTTGGAGCACTTACCATTTCCGCCCAAAGGGGTAGATTATCGATCATGATAGCCGACAAATCGCCAAAATAAGAGTTGTTTTCTTCATAAATTTCTTTGCTGCCACCCAAGCGCAATGCTTTGCCTTGAAATACACTTGACTGTTCGTTGTTTTTAAAATAGAGACTCACCATGTCTTTGCCTCCCTTAAAGTGACAGTCTTCTAAAGATTCATCTGAGATAGGAATAAACTTGCTTTTGGCATTGGTCGTACCGCTCGATTTGGCGTACCATTTGATAGGTGTAGGCCAAAATATATTTTGCTCCCCTCGCCGGCAGCGTTCAATCATGGGTGCTATTTCTTCATAGGTGCGTACTGGAACTTGGTTAGCAAAGTCTTCATATTGGTGTATATCTGCAAAGCCAAACTGCTTACCGACTTCTGTTTTTTTTGCCGTTTGCAACAAGCTCGTCAGTTCATCACGCTGGACTTCGTTGGGATATTTGATGAAAAGCTCAATGTCATGAACCCTTTTTTTAAGAAGCCATGAAACAACAGTATGTAGTAGTGGTATTGCCATTTTGGGTATATTGTTGAACGAAAATACAAATTATGTTTCAAGGTGTACTGACCAAAATGCAAACGGAATTTAAAAGCCCCATAGACTACTACTTGGCCTTTAAAGATTCCTTTGTTCATGTCAACCGTTTTTTAGAAAAAGAAGTACATATTGTTCACACAGGCACCCAGTGCCTTAATTGCTCACAGCCTAAAGAAATTTTTCGTCAGGGGTTTTGCAAGTCTTGTTTTTTTGAAACACCAAGTGCTGGAGAATGGATCATGAAACCTGAGCTCAGCAAAGCCCACTTGGGCATTGAAGATCGGGATTTGGTATACGAGCGAAAGGTGCAATTGCAACCTCACATTGTTTATTTTGCTGTTTCGAGTGGACTTAAAGTGGGCGTAACACGTGATACCCAAGTGCCTACTCGTTGGATTGACCAAGGGGCTCACCAAGCCCTTCCCATTGTGGAGGTCCCCAACCGCTATTTAGCAGGCATAACAGAGGTGGCATTAAAAGCCTATTTCAATGATAAAACAAACTGGCGTATCATGCTACAAAACAAAGGAGAGGCTTTGGATTTGGTAGCCGAGCGAGCCGCCTGTATTGCCAAATTACCATCTGAAGTACAGCCTTATGTAGTGCAGGACTCGCCCATATTTATTGACTTTCCCGTAGCTCGTTTTCCCGAAAAAGTCAAAAGCTTAGGCCTTACCAAAACCCCTGAATACTCGGGAGTGCTTAAGGGGATTAAAGGCCAGTATTGGATTTTTGAAGACGATACGGTTTGGAATGTACGGGGGCATGAAGGGCACGTAGTTGACATTTCATTGCACTAACCATCATAGGTTTTTTTTGATGCTGCAATCAGTCGGTTGATTTCCGCCAACTCTTTGGTGGTCAGGTCGCGCCACTTTCCCTTGCCAACATCTAGGGTTACGTTCATGATACGTACTCTTTTTAGGCGTACCACACGGTAGCCCAAACACTCACACATACGTCTGATTTGTCTATTAAGTCCTTGGGTGAGGATGATGCGAAATTCACGCTCATGTGTTTGCTTAACCACACAAGGCCTTGTGACCGTATCAAGTATGGGAACGCCTTTACCCATTTTATCCACAAAGTTTTTGGTGATGGGTTTGTTAACCGTCACCACATATTCCTTTTCGTGGTTGTTGCGCGAACGTAAGATTTTATTGACGATATCTCCGTCATTGGTTAAAAAAATAAGTCCTTCCGAGGGTTTGTCCAAACGCCCTACAGGGAATATACGGTTTGGGTAATTTATGTAGTCAATGATGTTGTCTTTTTCCACTTTGGTATCTGTTGTACAAACAATACCTACTGGCTTATTAAAAGCAATATAGACTGGCTTTTCAGTCTTTTTACCCACCTTTTCGCCGTCAACGGCTACTTGGTCTTGGGGACTTACTTTCATGCCCATTTCTACGGGCTTTCCATTAACGGTAATGCGCCCTTGCTCAATCAGTTTATCTGCAGCGCGACGGGAGCAAAAACCAATCTCACTTAGGAATTTATTAATGCGAACAGCTTCCATATCAATCTAGATGAATTTCTTCCCCTACTTTAAGATCAAAACGGCGACGAATCAGCCAAACAAAAAAATACAAGAAAGGGGTATCTATGGCGGCTACTAAAACTTTAAAAATTATACTAGACACCACCAATCCCCAAAACAGTTCCCAGGGCAATACTTGAAACGAGCATAAAAGCAAAATAACTGTGGTGGAATCGATAATTTGTGAACTAAAGGTGGAGAAGTTATTGCGCAGCCATAAATGTTTACCTTGTGTAAGGTTCTTCCAATAGTGATAGATGCGAATGTCTACAAACTGCGCCGATAGGTAAGCTATCATGGAAGCCAATACCGCCAAGGGCGATAAGGCAAATACCCTATGGAACGTAGCATCATCTATAGGGGAACTATCAATGGCGGGTACAACCCCAGCCAACAATAGAATCCCAATCGAAAAAAAGGATGCAAATATGCCAGCCACTACTACTTGATTGGCACTTTTTTTGCCAAAAATTTCGGAAATAATATCTGTGATTAAAAAGGTGATGGGGTAGGGCAGTATGCCTACAGATAATTCAAAGATGGGCATTCCAAGGACTTCCCAATCAAAAGGACGCCAATAAAAAAACTTCTGAAAAATCAGATTAGAGACCACCAATGAGGTGATGAATAAGGCGGCCAAATATAAATAAAGCTTTCGTGCAGCTGGCCTATGCATCTAGTTCACATTTAGTGTGTAGGGTAGGCGTGCTTGAATTTGATTTGCAGGGTTTTCTAAGGCTTCTATACCCTGGGTCCACAAGGAAATTTCAGGAGGCAATTGGGTTCTTAATTTCCCAAAAGGCCCGCCAAGAAGTCCTTCTAATATACTTTCTAAATCGTCGTCAAATTTAGGATATGTGGTTAGTCTGTAGTCTTCGATTTCGGCAAGTGCAGCTGCTCGTTCCAAGGCGAGGTCAAGACCACCAAGATGATCTACCAACCCAATGGCATTAGCTTCTACTCCAGACCAAACGCGACCTTGTGCAATTTTATGTACCTCTTCTTTGGTCATGCCTCGACCTTCGGCAACACGCGTTAAAAAGGTTTGGTAAACTTGGTTGATGCCTGCTTTGATTTCGTTTCTCGTGCTGTTGTTCAAGCGTTCAAAAGGCGAATACTGCAGTGCTTGTTTGTTGGTGGTAACTTGCTCTGCATTGATGCCCCAACGCTTTGACAAACGATTGATATTGGGCAAAACCCCCAAAACCCCAATAGATCCCGTAATAGTTGTGGGTTCTGCGACAATTTCGTGAGCATTTGCAGCGATATAATAACCTCCTGAGGCGGCCACATTACCCATAGAAACCACCACTTTCTTTGTTTCTTTTAGGTGTTCTATTTCCTCCCAAATAAGCTCAGAAGCCAAAGCGCTTCCACCAGGTGAGTTTATACGCAGCACAACCGCTTTAATATTTTTCTTTTTGCCAATCTTCTTAAGGGCTTTAATCATTTTTTCTTGCCCAATCATTTCTGTTCCACCCTCACCGTAAATAATTTCACCTTGAGCGTATAACACAGCAATGCGGTTGCTGCCTTTACCTTCTTTGCGACCGGCAATGCTCATGTAATCAACGAAATTGGTCGTTTCCACTTCATCATCATCAAAACGCGATGTTAGTTTTTCTTTATAACTTCGTCTTGTGGTAATTCCGTCTATAAGTGATGAGGAAATGGCTTTTTGTGCATTTGCACCTGCAAGGTTGTCGGCATGTGTATCGAGAATTTTTTCAGACAAACCTCTACTTGTGGCAATATCTCCCAATAATGTATCCCATATATCATCCATATAAGACTGAATTTGGGTGCGGTTTTCCTTACTCATATAATCGTTAAGAAAAGGTTCAACAGCACTTTTGTATTTGCCACTTCGAATGACCTCCATACTTATTCCGGACTTTTCTTGGGCAGATTTGTAGTATAGAATTTCAGCGCTTAACCCACGAAAGTCAACACTGCCCTCTGGGTGCAGAAAAATAGAGTCTGCAACAGATGCGAGATAATAATCTAATTGGCTGTAGTAGTCTGCGTAGGCATAAATAAATTTACCACTTTCTTTAAATGCCACTAAGGCTTTTCTGAGCGTGTGCATGTTTGAAATCCCACCCATTGCAGAGATGTTTTGAATGCTAATTCCAGATACAAGATCGTCTTTTGCTGCGTTTTCAATTGCAGGAATTATGTTATTTAATCCATAGGCTTCAGGATCTATTTCCAAAGCGCTTGCAAAAGAAAAGCTTTGTGGCTCTCGGTCTTGAATCGGTAACCCCATATCAAACTCCAAAACCGTATTTTTTTCTAATTCGACGGCATCTCCCTCTTCGTCCATAAGGGCAACTGATCCTGCCAAAAAGACGAGCATAAAAACAAAAAGTAGACCAAGCGCGATAAAGGTCCCAATAGCTGAACTGATAAGATTTTTAAAGAAACTCATAATTTTAATGGTATTTTCTCAAAGATACATGTTTCACAATTCTTTTCATCATTTTTGTAGTATGTCAATTGTTTACATTTCTATTGGGAGTAATATGAGCGATCGCTTTGGATATTTGCAGCAGGGCGTAGATGCAGCCTCAGTTTTGGGCGATATTGTAGGACTTTCCTCGGTTGTAGAAACCCCCGCCATTGGCTTTGAAGGCAGCCCCTTTTTAAACGCCTGCTTTGCTGTAGAAACAGCACTTGCCCCTGCTGTGGTTATGCAAAAGCTTCTCGAAATTGAGCAGTCACATGGAAGGTCTCGTAAGCCAGGAAAAGGCTATCAAAACCGAACCTTGGATTTGGATATGATTTTTTACGATGATTTTGAAATAGATACTCCACAACTCAAAGTGCCGCACCCAGCTATGGCACAAAGACGATTTGTGCTACAGCCGCTTTCTGAAATTGCGCCCAACAAGCAGCATCCGCATTACCAAAAATCAACTCAAGCACTGCTGGAAGCATGTGAAGATAACACACTGCTCAGCCTTCACGAGATGCAACTGCGGCACCCCATTTATGCGCCACTAAGTTCGCATACGTTTATCTGTGTGGAAGGAATTATTGGGTGTGGAAAAACAACCCTGACAAAAATGTTGGCGAAAAAGCTGGGTTATAAAACCATTGAAGAACGATTTGCAGAAAACCCATTTTTACCCAAATTTTATAGGAATCCAAAACGGTATGCCTTCCCGTTGGAATTGTCGTTTCTTGCCGATCGATTTAACCAAATAAATGACGAATCTGAACAACTGGATTTATTTCAGTCAGGGTTTGTGGCAGACTACCACATAAGCAAGTCGCTGGTATTTGCCCGAAACACCCTAAACGAAGACGAGTATCCTCTTTTTCATCAATTGTATGCGTTGATGTCTAAGAGTGCTAACCGGCCCACCCTTTGCATATATCTTCGTCTAACACCCGAGCGAGCCCAGGCCAATATCAAAAAAAGAGGAAGGAGCTATGAACAAAATATCGGAACAGATTATTTGGAAAAATTAGCCAAAGGATACGATCAGCACCTTCCGTTTTTACAACAACGCATGCAAGTAGTGTCGGTAGATATTACTGATTTGGATTTTGTATTAAATCCCGAGGACTTGGTTAACTTGTTAGCAAATATCAATGCGCAGCTGGGCGCAGCTGGATAAAAAAATGCCACAATACTACTCCGGCAGAAGTAGCCACATTTAAAGAGTGTTTAGTCCCTAATTGCGGAATCTCAATCGCTGCACCACAAGCATTAATCACTTCTTGCGAAACCCCCTGTACTTCATTGCCAATAACCAATACCAGTGTTTGATCTGGCACCGCAGTTACTTGATCTAAAAATACTGCGCCTTTAACTTGTTCAACAGCAAAGCTGTTGGCGCCAGCCTCACGTAGCTTACCCACCACGTCTGCAGCAGAAGCCTCTTGTCGCCAAGCAACACTTTCCGTAGCGCCCAATGCCGTTTTGTGAATGTCTTTGTGTGGTGGAGTAGGTGTGATGCCACAGATTATTATTTCTGCAATACGAAAAGCATCGGCAGTACGGAAAATAGCACCTACATTATTTCGGCTTCGAATGTTGTCGAGCACCAATACAATATTAGTTTTTGGGGCCGCTTTAAAAGCGGTTGTGCTCAATCTGTTGAGCTCTTCCATGGTCCATTTTCGCATGTGTCAAAGGTAGGGATTGTGTTTGGCTAAAAAATGTAAATTAGCCATAACTAATATTTCGCTTTGTCTGCCAAGAAAAAAACAAAAGAAACGCCTTTGATGAAGCAGTATAATCAAATCAAGGCAAAGTATCCTGACGCACTGCTTCTTTTTCGCATAGGCGATTTCTATGAGACCTTTGGACAAGACGCCGTTAAGGCAGCCCGTATTTTAGGGATTTTATTGACCAATCGAGGCGCAGGAAGTACGAGTGAGACCGAATTAGCAGGCTTCCCTCATCATTCTTTACATACGTATTTACCAAAGCTGGTTCGTGCTGGACAGCGTGTCGCGATTTGCGATCAGTTGGAAGATCCCAAACTCACCAAAAAAATTGTAAAACGAGGCGTAACCGAATTGGTTACCCCTGGCGTAACGCTGACAGAAGGGGTATTGGAAGCTAAAAGCAATAACTTCTTAGGCGCGCTTTATACTCAAAACGACTCCTTAGGTTTTGCTTATTTGGATATTTCAACCGGAGAGTTTCAATGGGCACAAGGTGCCCTTTCTGAAATCAGTGCCTTGTTACAACAGCTTGAAGTAAAGGAGTTGTTGGTTTCCAAACCACAGCGTAAGGCCATTGCAGCATTGATGGGTGATAGCCTTCCTTTTTTTGTGTTAGAAGACTGGGTTTTTCAAACGGAATACACTGCCGAAAAGCTGATGCAACACTTTGGTGTCAAAACCCTTAAGGGCTTTGGCTTTGACGGTGCTGACTTGGGCATGATTGCTGCAGGAGTAGTGCTTCATTATTTGTCTGAAACCGAACACGCCAAGCTTGGTCATTTGGTACAACTCAAACACCACAACCCAAAGCAACAAGTTTGGATGGATCGCTTCACGGTAAGAAATTTAGAGCTTATTTCACCCAACGCCCCAGAAGCCATAACCCTTTTGGAAGTGGTGGATCACACAGCTACTGCCATGGGCGGTCGCTTGTTGCGCCGTTGGATTACAGCACCCATAACAGATGTAGCTCTCATTGAAAAAAGATTGGATGTCGTACGCTTTTTTAAGGAACACCCGGGACTTCACCAACAGGTTTTGTTCTGTCTCAAAGAGGTTATGGACATAGAAAGACTGGCCGCCAAAGTAGCTACGGGACGTATTAACCCAAGAGAAGTAAACGCATTGAGTCTTGCATTGATGCAAACCACTACCATAACTAGGTTGTTGTCCGATGCTGATCCAGTGGCTCCTTTATTGGCTACTATAGATGAAAGTCAGGCTATTACAAATCACATAGGCACTTGGCTTGCTGCAGAAGCTCCTACTCAGTTGGGAAAAGGGCAGACCATTGCCGCGAGCGTTTCTGCTGAATTAGATGAGTTGCGTGCATTAGCACAAGGGGGTCGCAATACTTTGGACGCCATGTTGGAACGCGAATCAGCGCGTACGGGAATTCCATCACTCAAAATCGCATTTAACAACGTATTTGGATACTACATAGAGGTGCGTAATCTGCATAAGGACAAAGTGCCTGAAGAGTGGGTTCGCAAACAAACCTTGGTCAATGCAGAGCGTTATATCACGGACGAATTAAAGACCTATGAAACAAAAATTCTAGGCGCTGAAGAGCGTATTGCTGTTTTGGAGCAACAGCTTTTTCAGGAGCTAATCGTTTATTTGACCCCTCACATTCAATCGTTTCAAAACACTGCCCGTGGTATTGCACAGCTAGACGTATTACACGGTTTTACTACCCTGGCTATCAAAGAAAACTATTGCCGTCCTAAGTTTGTAACCCACACTTCACTTGAGATTGTTCAAGGGCGTCACCCCGTTATTGAGCAGCAGTTACCCCCCGAAAGCCCTTATATTCCAAATGATGTATATCTTGATAACGATACCCAGCAAATCATCATGATTACAGGCCCTAATATGTCGGGTAAGTCTGCTATTTTGCGGCAAACAGCCCTAATCGTCTTAATGGCACAAATGGGAAGTTATGTGCCTGCTTTAGAGGTGCGTCTGGGGGTTGTAGACAAGCTTTTTACTCGTGTGGGCGCCAGTGATAATATTTCTAAGGGGGAATCAACTTTTATGGTAGAAATGCATGAAACGGCAGCTATTATGAATAACATATCAGCGCGCAGCTTGATATTGTTAGATGAAATTGGACGCGGGACCAGCACTTATGACGGGATTTCGATTGCATGGGCATTGGCCGAGTTTGTACACGAACACCCTACCCATCCCAAAACACTTTTTGCCACACACTATCATGAATTAAACGAAATGTCGTCACAATTTGATCGGATAATGAATTTTAATGTTTCGGTACAGGAAACGGCTGAAGATGTATTGTTTTTACGCAAGCTAGTACCGGGGGGAAGCGCACATAGTTTTGGCATACACGTCGCCAAAATGGCGGGGATGCCCAGGTGGATTTTGGAACGCGCTAAAGAGATGTTACAGCAATTGGAGGCCTCAAGGCAGGCAGCAGAGTCGGGTGAAGACCATTTACAGTTAAGTATGTTTCAGCTAGACGATCCCTTATTAGAAGATTTACGCAAACAAATATTGGATTTAAATATTGACGAATTGACCCCAGTTGATGCCTTAATGCAACTTAACGATCTCAAAAGAAAACTAAGCAAATAGTATTGCGTAGAAAACATAGATTTTCTTACATTTGCGTTCCAATTGCGAAAGTAGCTCAGGGGTAGAGCATCACCTTGCCAAGGTGAGGGTCGCGGGTTCAAATCCCGTCTTTCGCTCTTTTTTTGCTCGAGTGGTGGAATTGGTAGACACGTTGGACTTAAAATCCAATGAGCAGTAATGTTCGTGCGGGTTCAAGTCCCGCCTCGAGTACTAAACGGGAGATAATCATAAGATTGTTTCTCGTTTTGTTTTCATACGATTGTAATACACTGATAATTTGTGCAACAAGTTAAAAATTTTTAAAACTTGTTTCGAAGTCTGACTTTTTAGGTAATTTAAATGTAGTGTCTCAATACAGAAATGATTTATTTCATTTTAGAAATAAATTAGATTTTGAAGAAAAACCGTTTAAGGATCTAATTAAAGACTTAACATATTGAAGAAAGTAATTTACATTCTACACGAATATTAGCTTTTTCAAGAACAGTTAATTGTTGACTGCATACACCACATTCAATATTCGATTAATCGTTTTCTGTTTTATACGACATCATGTATTGCCATATATTTAACTTTTAGTTAATTCAATAATTTGTAATTTTATGTTAAAATAAATTTTAACAATGAAGCAAATAGCAGTAATACTTATATCTCTAATTGTATTAGGGTGTACAAATAATGGAGTAGTCGTGAATTTTGATGATGATAAATCTAGTGCCATAAGACAGCATTTTCAGCATTATCTCAACAACGATATGGACGGATTGAAATCCCTTTGGTCTACGGAACTACAAGTTTTCTTAAACAGTAATGAAGCCATCTCTTTAGAGGACCTTGTTGGGCTTTTAGGAGCGCAACATGACACTTTTTCTATTGAGATGCAATGGGGCAGCAAACAAGACATAGGTGCTTGGGTAGAAACCACCAGTTATCCAGGCGGTGATGCATATGATGCAGTAACAGTTACGCAAACATGGTTTAATTGGATAGCAACAAGTAAGCTCACAGGCGAAACCATCAACATGCCGGCACATATTAGCTTTATGTGGGGTGATGATGGAAAAATCGCAGCGGAATATCATATGTATGATACTACTCAAATGGTTGCGGGCATTGAAGCAGCACAAGCTGCTGCAATGATGGAGTAGGCTTAAAAGTAAAAAAAGCAACAAAAATCAATCATTAACACCAAAGCTAATCAACGAACTTTCTCAATAAAGTTAACGCTTGTTTCGAAAATAGCTCAATGGGGTGTAAGATTATCCTCAAGAATAATTTATTGTTTTTGGGGATATTTTTTTTCTTATCATATTCCAACATAATGTCTATTTTCGTTAATTTTATAAATAAATGATTCATGAGTAGACATATAAATTCCATATTTAGCGTATGTCTTTTTTTTATGATTTCACTTCTAGTAGGTTGTAGTAAGGAACCGCCAGAAGCTGTTGAGAGCTCACCATTAGAAACCTTAGGATTAAGGGATTATGCATCTGCAAAAGGAAAATTTATTGGGAACTTGATGCGCGATGGCATGTTTGAAAACGAGCAGGTAAATGGAGGTTCAACAGATAAAATTTTAAGAACAGAGTACAACGCAATTGTTTTAGGAAATAAAATGAAGATGTCTAACCTGCTGCGAAACCGCCCACAAGATCCTTTTAACATTAAAATTACTGATATAAATACTGGAAACATAAACAAGTTTGTCGCGTATGCCGATAAGCATCAAATGCGTAAACGTGGTCATGTTATGATATGGTACAAACAAATTCCTTCTTGGCTTGAAGCGGAAGCACCAAATTGGACTGCCCAGCAAGTTTATGATTTTTCTAAGTCCTATATTCTTGCATTATCTTCATATTCGGCTGGGAAAATTGATGAATGGGATGTAATCAATGAAGCGATAACCAATAATGATTTTCGTAGAAATACTTGGTATGATATTGTAAGCACTCAAGCAAATGATGATGGCGAAGTAGGATTTCAGTCCTATTTCTCACATTTATTCAAGTGGGCTAGACAATCCGATACTGCTGCTGAATTATTTTACAACGATTACAATATTGAACCTTTCGGGACTTCCAAAAATAATTTTATGCGCAACTTAGTAAAAGAACTTAAGTCAACACATGCTGCTCCAATTGATGGAGTAGGCCTACAAGGACATTTTAAACTTGATCAAGTAACGGAACAATTTGTTGCTAAAGTGGGTCAAACCATAGACGACTTAGGAGCTGCAGGATTTACTGTTAATATAACGGAGCTCGACATTAGAATATGTGCTGGGGATAATGGTAACATACAAACGCAAAAGGATGCATACAAAAGAATTGTGTCAACTGCTTTTAATCGTGAAAATTGTAATACCGTCCTTATTTGGGGGTCTTCTGACAATGATAGTTGGATAAACACGCATTATGAAGGGTGTGGTCAAGCAACTCCTCATGATGAAAATTATACGAGTAAACCAGCTTATTTTGGCATAAAAGAAGCATTGATGGAATTGTAATCAACTTTAATCACAAATTGCTGAGCATATTCAAAAAAGTAAGTGATTGTTTCGAAAATAGGTCAATAATATGTACAGTTGAACCTTTAATCTTTTTTGGTTGGAGGTTTATTTTTTAATAACGACTATATAAAAACGTATTTTATTAGTTATAAGTATTTAAGATTTATTTAAATAGGAAGGGATCTAAATTATGTGTTAAGCTATTAAACAATAATCGCGTTAACCCCATGCATTAGTTTAAAATTACCTTATTTACTTTTTCGAAATTATCTCCAGTCACTTTGACAAGGCAAACACCCGGCGATTGTTGTATTGAAACAGACTCTTTAGTACGAAAAGGATGATATTTTGACAAGATACGCCCAGTTAAATCGTAAACCACAATTTTATTGATGACATTAGCAGTCTCAACATAAAACTGACCAGTTGAGGGATTGGGATATATGCTAATTTCAACATTTTGATTGTCAATGACAGCTGATGAAAGCGGTTGTAATTCATAAACACGGACATAATCGATTTCCATAATGTCAGAGATAAAGTCATCTGAGATAGTACCACCTAATTGTCCTCCCATGGCAATATTTAATAAGATAAAGTGTTCATTGTCAAAATAGGGATTTTGCGCATTATTAAGCGTATGAAACACCGTGCCGTCGACCGATAGCTCAATGGTTTCTGCACTCCAATCCATAGCATATACATGCCAGCTGCTATCTGTGTTAGACACACTTAGGTAGTTGAAGGTATATGTGTGGTTGCCATTACTATCTGGAAAGTGAAAGGCACCAGATGTTATGGACTTATTTGAGTCTTGTTCCATGATGTCGATTTCACCACAAGTTGGCCATGCAGTATCGCCATATCCTTGCGTTTGCCAATAAGCACCATTTTCACTGATATTTTTACCCAAGGTCCAAATGGCTGGCCATGTGCCTTGTGCTGCAGGTAACTTTGCTCTTACCTCCACACGTCCATATTTATATGCGTATTTTGAATTGAGGCGTGCAGCAGTATATTGTTTCGTAGAGCCACTTGTTGGATCTCGATAGCTTTCTCTTATGGCTTTAATTTTTAACGAGCCATTATTAACATAGGAATTTTCAATTCGAGCGGTATAATGCTGCACCTCTCCATTAAACCAACTAGAGCCAACAGGAGGGTAAGTCTGATGGTGCCATTTTGAAGTATTTGGCGCACCAGTATAATCAAACTCATCGTTCCACACCAAGTTATACGCACTCTCTTTGAAGTTTATGGTGTATGTTTGGGTAGTGCTACCATCTGCAGAAGTTACGTTTATAGTTGTTGTTCCCGGGAGGAACTGTGCGTTTGTAATAGTGTAATTCGCATTTGAATTTGCAGTGGTTACACTTACGATGGGCACGCTACTTACGCCTGGCTGCAGCAAATAATCATAGTTGTATTGATTACTTGAAAAAGCAGTAAACGCATTGCCGTTGATTAAAATATTAGAAACGGAAGCGTTGTTTGTTGCAGCTTCACCATAGACTTCAAATTCAAAAATGCTGTATCCGTATTGTATATTTCCAATAGTGGTACGTTGGGTGCCATACATTCTTATGTAACGTGCGTTTTGCCCATTCAAATTAAAAACATCTGTCCCGCCATTTCCGCTAGTTATGCTTGAAGCTGTTGTCCATTGTTGTTTGTCGTTGGAAAGCTGAATTTGATATTGCGTTGCATATGCAGCCTCCCAGTCAATTTCAACCCTATTCAAAGCGTAAGTTGTAGCCAAATCGACAATTATAAATTGTGGGTCAGAAAAATCACTTTCCCAGCGTGTGGATTGATTACCATCGACAGCAAAAGCACCTTGATTGTTGTCTCTAATACTACTTGTAGTTATGGATTTTTGCAATGCTATATTTTGGGCAAATAATGAAGTAAAAGATAGCAGTAACAGGCAATATATTGGATATGTTTTCATTAATATAAATCGCTTAAAAATAGCTAAATAATACAGCTTTAGAGCTGTTTTTCACACTTATGGTTGTCTTCAAACTATTTAGGTTACATTTGCCACTTCTTATGACAGATTTTTCATCTTTGGGAATTGATCCCAAACTACTAGAGGCCATCGATGCCTTAGGTTTTCAATCGCCCACTGACGTTCAGCAAAAAGCCGTGCCCATTCTTTTAGAAAAGGAAACGGATATAGTAGTACTCGCCCAGACAGGAACTGGTAAAACAGCTGCTTTTGGGTTGCCCATGCTTCAAAAAATAGACACAAACAGCAGAACGACTCAAGGACTTGTAATTGCACCCACGCGAGAATTGTGCATACAAATAAGCAAAGAACTTATCAAGTATGCTTCAGCCATTAAAGGCTTGAATATAGTCCCGATATATGGTGGAGCAAGCATCAACGACCAGGCTAAGGCAGTCAAAAAAGGGGCTCAAGTTTTGGTGGCAACACCAGGCCGTATGCAGGATATGATGCGTAGAAAATACATCAACATATCTTCTATTGCCTTCTGTATTTTGGACGAAGCCGATGAGATGCTAAACATGGGCTTTAAAGAAGACATCACAAATATTCTTTCACATACACCAAACGACAAACAAACATGGTTGTTCTCCGCCACCATGCCCAAAGAAGTGGCGCGCATAGCGAAAGAATTTATGCACAACCCGATAGAAATTACAGTTGGCACCAAGAATTCGGCTTCCACAAACATCAACCACGAGTATTATTTGGTAAGCGGTCGTGAACGATACAATTTATTAAAACGACTCTCAGACACCCAGCCAGATATTTATTCGATTGTGTTTTGTCGCACCAAACGAGACACCCAACGTGTGGCTGAAAAACTTATAGAAGATGGCTACAGTGCAGGTGCCTTGCACGGAGACCTAAGCCAAAACCAACGTGATATGGTTATGAAAGCCTTTCGCGCCAAACAAATAAAGACCCTTGTTGCTACAGATGTTGCGGCACGCGGTTTAGATGTTGACAACATATCGCATGTGATTCACTATCAATTACCAGACGAGATTGAAACCTATACGCATCGAAGTGGTAGAACAGGACGTGCCAGCAGTTTGGGAACTTCCATGATTATACTCACTAGAGGAGAATTGGGGAAGATCAAAAAACTTGAACGCATCATAAATGCCAAAATCATTGCCCAAGAAGTTCCAGATGTAAATGCGATCCTTACGCGACAATTACAATACTTTGCTGAAAAAATAAAAGCTACTGATGTCAATGACGAAATTGACAAATACTTGGCAGAAGTCAATTCCATTTTAGGCGATTTTTCAAAAGAAGATTTGATCAAAAAACTGATGTCTGTGGAGTTTAATAGGCTACATAGCTACTACCAAAAACAATCAAATGCCCTTTCTAAAACAGCACCAGAAGGACAACAACGTTCCAAAAAGGCTGCTGATGCTCGCTACAACATCAATATCGGAAGTCGTGACGATTACGACTGGAAAGCATTAAAGACGTTTTTGGTCGATTTCCTTTCTTTGGAAAAGGATGATATTTATCATGTTGACGTGATGGATAACAATGCATATTTCAATACAAGTATGGACAAAAAAGACCATGTATTGGCTGCATTTGAAGGGTTTAAGCTTGATGGTCGTGTGGTTCAAATTCGCACCACTGAGAAAAGAGGGCAGCACTTGCAAGGCGGTGGAGGCTTCTCCAAAAAGCGAAATACTAAAGGCGATCGTTTTAACAGGCGAAAAAAAGAGGGCCGTTCTTTTGGCGACTTCAAAAAGGGAAAGAAGAAAAAGCGGCGTTAGCCAATCGTATTGATCACTACAGTCTAATCATTTTTCTATATTAGAGCAAAAATAGCGTGGATCTATTTACTGTATAAATTTATAATCCGCTACCATACGCTGTTTAACTTAAAATGTTAAATGCTTCTTCTTTTTTGATAAAATTTGTGCTATTGCTGCATGTAGGAATGCTCTATGCACAGACCTTCACCAATCCTGTGTTACCAGGGGGTTATCCAGATCCATCCATTTGTAAAGTAGGGGATGTTTTTTATATGGCAAATTCATCCTTCGAATATTTCCCAGGAATACCAATTCATAGCAGTAAAGATTTGGTAAACTGGACCTTAATTGGTCATGGCTTGCAGCGGGAAACTCAATGCAACGGGGCTGTTAACCTTATTGACGTCCAGCCAAACGGAGGCATATATGCCCCAACCTTGCGATATCACGAGGGTACATTTTACATTATTACCACTGCCATATACTTTGATGAAGAGACAAAAAAGCACAGTGGCAATAACATTATCATTACCGCTACTAATCCAGCAGGGCCTTGGTCTAATCCTGTTGTTGTGCAAGGAGCTCCAGGGATTGATCCTGACCTTTATTTTGATCAAGAGGGCCGTCTCTGGTACACCGGGCAGCACAAACCAAACAACCCTGAATTTATAGATCAAAAAGAAATCTGGATGCAAGAGCTGGATCTTGAAACCTTTCAACTGATTGGAGCACGTCATTTTTTGTGGCGTGGCGCATGTGATGGCGTTTGGACAGAAGGCCCTCATATCTATAAAAATGACGGCAGATACTACTTGATGATTGCTGAGGGAGGTACCTCCTTTAATCATGCTGTCATGGTGGCAGCGAGTGACAAGCTAACAGGCCCCTATGTTTCCAATCCACGAAACCCCATTTTTACTTCAAGACAACTTTCATATGAAAACTGGGTGCACAGCACTGGACATGGCGACCTTGTTAAACTCGACGATGGCCGCTGGTTTATGTTCCTCTTGGGCGTTCGAGGTGACTTAAATCGTAAGTCAAATATGGGTAGAGAAACTTTTGTCGTGCCTGTGAGTTGGGAGCGAGATATGCATCCAAGAAAAGATAAAATTTTGTGGCCTGTAGTTGCCCCAAAAACGGGACGTATCGAAAGGGTAAACCCTGTTATTTTTGATGGTACAGCACACACTAAAGACTTGACTTTTTACGACGATTTTAAACAAGATGTATTGAGTAGGGCATGGAACTTTGTTAGAGTACCGATGCCAAACACCTATAGTCTTGATGTAAACCCAGGATATTTACGGTTGTTTACCCATCCCAATACCATTTCAAGACGTAAACGGGCACATTTTATGGGTATAAAACAGACAGAGAGTGATTTTGTTTTCACCACCAAGATGCACTTTAATCCCTCAGGAAACGAATCTGCTGCTGGGATTGCCATAGTGCAAAAAGATGATACTTATGTATCTTTTTCTGTTCACAAAAAAGCTGAGGGTATGGTTGTAGAAGTAGTACACAAAAACAAGAAAATAGCACCAATCAAAACACAACTACTCAAATCCTATAAAGGAGAAATACGCTTTAAATTAGTGTCCGCTAATGATACGTATACATTTTCATATGCGACCAAGGGCAAGCGTTATAAAGTATTGACCACAACCACAGCAGACTTGGTACTCTTCAATGGATTTACAGGAGCTCATATAGGGCTTTACGCCACAAGCAATGGGCAAGACAACACCGATTTTTCAGATTATGATTGGATAAATTATTTACCTAAAACTAGAAAATGAAAAGAATGAATTTTTATATTTTAATAGCGATTGGCTTGCTTTCATGTGGCCAAGATGGAGACAGCACAGAGGAGGCGGAAGTGACTAAGATATTGATGACCAAGACCATTACGATTGATCAACAAATTGACGGTCAAATGGTGAGCAGGTCTGTTCGTATCCAAGCACCTGCGATTCCCGACGCAAATATAAAATATCCGCTTGTTTTTGCTTTTCACGGTCGTGGTGGGAATAATAACAATTGGGTTAATACCCTAAGGCAGTTTACAGATACAGGCTCGTTTATTGGAATCTATCCACAAGGGCATTTAAAATCTTGGAACCTGGGTTCAGAGCCTTCAACCGCTGACGATGTAGCTTTTGTAAACACCCTTGTAGAGACCTTGTTAACCTATACCAACGTCGATAGCGAAAACATCTTTGCCATTGGATCTTCTAACGGAGCTGGAATGGTTAACACTTTGGCGGCCAAAACCCAACATTTTAAAGGAATTGCGCCTGTAGCTTCCCAATTGATAGCCTCTATAGACATTAGTTTGCAGACCAAGCCTGTTTCAATTTTTCAAGTCAATGGCGGGCAAGATGCCGTTATTCCTATTGATGGAGGCGAACGTTTTGGGCACTCCTTTTTTAGCGCCTATGAAAGTGCTCAAAAATGGGCAGTTCAGTTTGGATGTGATGAAACTCCAACCCAAACAACAATTGCGGGGAATGCTTCCTATGTTTTTTCTGGCTGTTCGGATCAGGCTGTGGTTCAATACCTGCGTGTTGAAAATGCGGGCCATAATATTTCTGGAGCTTACCTACAGCTTTGGCAGCATATTTGGACATTTTTTTCATCCCTTTAAAAAATTATAGTTTTTGACAAAAAACTTTCAAAACAAGCTGAAATTGCGCAGTACTTTACGACCAAAATAAATCAACGCTCATGACCATCCGATTTATAGCGGTATCATATGCTGTACTTGCTTTTTTTTCGCTAAGCGTAACCGCTCAAGAACATCTTGTCCATACCCCTTGGCAACTAGATGGCGCCCAGGACAGGATTGAAAAAATAAGAAAAGGAACGGTACAATTGGCGTTCGTTTTGGACGGCAAACCCCTTGAAGATAAGGCACATGTAAACCTTGAGTTAATTAGTCACGCATTCAGCTTTGGTGTTTCCATGACACAAGCCAGCTCTCTATCTAACACAGCACAGGTTATATACCAAAACCGAGTTAAGGAACTGTTTAATTTTGTTACCCTTGGGTTTTATTGGGCAGCACGTGATGAGAAAAATGATTTGACAGGGTATAAACGTATGATGCGCCAAAAAGTGGATTGGGCCGTAGCAAATGACATTAAAATTAAGGGACACCCGTTGTTGTGGCACGAATCTTTGCCCCAATGGGTTATTGACCATCAAGATTCCGTTGCTCTTGAAAAAATAATCTTTAAGCGCATACAAGATCTGTTGCTTGATTATCCAGAAATCCAATATTGGGATGTATACAATGAAGCCATTGCTCCATTCAAAAATCATGTTACCCCAAGTGGTGTTACCCGTTGGATTACGCATAAAGGCGGTATATACCTAGCCATGATAGCACTCTATGACTTTGCTAACAAAACGGCACCCAATAAGACTTATACAAACAACCACTACGAACCAACAGACCCTGAGTTTCTTAAACTTAACGAATATTTTATTGAGCAAAATGTGGGCTACCAAGCCATAGGTATGCAAGCCCATATGCAAACTCACGATAAGGTTTTTGACGAACAAGAGCTTTGGGACTTGGTTAGTACGTTCACTCCTCTTGGCAAAGACATTCAGTTCACAGAAGTTACCGTTACCAGTTCAAAGTTGTTTAATAACTGGAAAGACCACGGAGCCTTCTTGGAGGATCGCAATGCTGCCCGGAAAACGGGGAAAAAGATGAACCTGCCAAGTATTAAGCAAAAGGAGATATTTCAAGCCGCATATATCAAAGATTTCTACACACTTCTATTTAGTCACCCCAGTGTGAGTTCCATTACCATGTGGAACCTGACCGATAAAAATGCGTGGCGCGGTCATGCAGCGGGTATTTTAGATGAGGATATGCAACCTAAAAAGGCCTTCTTTACGTTAAAAAAATTGATAAAAAATACGTGGTCAACAAAACTTAAAACAGAATTTAACCCCAGCGAAGAACTTACTTTTTCTGGGTTTTACGGAAAATACAAGGGCACTGTTAGCATTGGTGATAAAACCTATAAGGTTGATTTTCTACATGCAAAAGGGAATACGGAACCGGTGGTGTTGGATTTGAGCGGTCAATAAGCGTTAGCGCATATTTGAATACTTAAATTGATTCTCAAGGGGTACACCAAATAAATCAACCAATTCTCCTATATTTTTATTGAAGAAGCGCGTATCGGGCGGTATGCTCAATTTTTCCCAATAGGTAGGGTCATAGGCAGTTTTATACTGCGTCATATCTTTGTTGTGCAAGGCCTCTCCGACATTAAAAAGGGCTTTATTTTCTTCAATATCCAAGACATATACTTCGTGCCTATAAGCTATGGGAATGTATTTAGGGACCGTTTGACCGCTACTCCTCATAGCTCTTTTAACATTTTCGGATGGGGCTGCAGCACCTTTCCACTCTCTCTGGTGGTAACTTAAGAATAGCTTCCCTTTGTTGTTTTTCTTATAGACGTAGGTGGCAATAAGCGATTTTCCTATCTCGGGCTTCTTTTCCACTTCTAGTTTGTAGATCTTATAGGTATCCATTCCGATATACAGCCATAAGGTTTCTTTATTTTCTATCACACCTTTGGCAATGATAACGTCTTCATTATCGTAACTTGAATCCCCTGTTTTTTTCCACTTGTATGACTTGACATTGATACTTTTTCGTAGGGGGTTGTTAAACTCCATATACTTTAATGCATGCAATTTCTGCTCATTCTTAACATACCTATAATCAGCGGAGGTCCGTACGTGGTCTACAGAAAACTTAACAAGATAGGAACTGGGTCCGCGATCAATAGCATTAATACTGTGCTCAATATAAAAGCGGCACAAATTGTCTTCAACCGACCACCTGCGGTATAAAATATTTAACTGATGATTTTTGCTAACCGTATTGTCGCGCAATTTTTTAAGTGCATTCTTGACATAAAAATCAACAGAATTCACAACCACCTCAGATAGATTAGTGGTTTGCTCTTCAAGTATGATTTCCTTTTTTTCTAGCTTTAAGAAGTCTTTAATTTTAATGGAGAAGTTTGAAAAACCTAGAGAGGAAACAGTCAAATTATCTTCAAGCTCATTATTAGAAACACGAAAATAAAAAGTACCGTCTTCCGTAGAGGTTGTGCCTATATTCTTTTGTAAAATCCCTACTGCTGCATAAGGCACTTCATAGCCATTTTGATCTAGAACCTTGCCCATAATTGCGGTACTCCCTTGTCCAAATGCAATGATGCCATTTAAAAATAAGAGCACAGTGGTGTAGTAGATAAGCTTATGTGAACAATGCATTTTACGTTGAATTTTAACTGGTTGCTATTTCTTTTTGATCTTTGTTGTTATACCTGTATTCTTTTGGAATAACTCCAGTGTGTTCTTTAAATCTTTTGGTGAAATAGGAAGGAGAAGCAAATCCCACTTTAAAGCAAATTTCTCCAATGGTCATCTCTGTTTTTGTCAGTAATTCTTTTGCCTTTTCGAGACGGGTTTTCCGAATGATTTCATTAGCTGAATTTCCAGTTAATGCCTTAATTTTCCGATACAACTTGCTTCTACTTAATCCCAATTCATTGGCAATATCTTGAACACATAAATCTTCTTTGGATAGATTATTTCCGATAACATTTAACACGTCTGCAAGTATTTTTTTATCATAATTAGCGTAATCGACGTCTAACTCAAGACTTTTAAAATAGCTTTGATAGAAAGTGTTTTTGGCCTTGACTAATTGGCGTAAATGTGATTTCAGGAGGTTTACACTAAAAGGTTTTTTTAAATATACATCAGCGCCTGCATCAATTCCTTCAATACGTTCTTTTTCGGCTACTTTTGCTGTGAGCATAAGCACTGGAATAGTGCTGGTGGACTTATTGGATTTGAGCACTTGACACATTTCAATACCGTCCATTTCGGGCATCATGACATCTGCAATAATGACATCAGGCTTGTGTTGTTTTGCCATTTCAAGACCTATTTTTCCATTCGCCGCTTCTAAAACACGATAAGCTCCTTTAAGTTCTAATTTAAGGTATTCACGAAGCTCTAGATTGTCTTCAACAATAAGAAGGCTGTGTTCTTTTTCAGAATGTGGTTCTGTAGTTTCAAGGTTTTTGTCACGTGTTTGCGTTATATTTTGTTGTGGTTGCTCGGTAGTGTATGTGGCAAATTGATTTTCTGAAAAATGGGTTTTTCCCGCAGCAAAAAAGATTTTAAATGATGTACCCAGCTCTTCTTCGCTCTCAACTTCAATTTTACCCTTATGATAATCTACAAATTTGCGAACAACCTCAAGACCTATTCCCGTACCGCCATAGTATTGCTCGTTATTGTTTTTGTCTTGATAGAAACGCTCAAAAATATTCCTGATATTTTCTTTTTTGATACCTATTCCACTGTCCTTGATTATGACTTCAAACGCATCTTGCGGTTGCATATTATCAATTAGCGGGAATACTACTCCACCTTGGTGATAGCGTACAAATACATCAATGGCTCCACCTTCTTTTGTTGCTTTAAAGGCATTGGAGAGTAGGTTAAAAATTATTTTTTCTAACATTGAAGTATCAGCCCAAACTCGGGTCTGTCCGATTTCTCCATGGGCAAAATTCAAATGGATATTTCGATAAAGACCTTCCTCTTCGTAATACGAAGTAACATTTTTAACAACTGCGAGCAGGTCTGTTTCTTTGACACGTAGCTGTATTTTACCAAACTGCATTTTTCTAAAGTCCATCAATTCGTCAATCAGCCGTTTCATTCTTTTGGTATTCCGGTGAATGATTCGGTGTTTTGCTCTAACATCATCTGGCAGTGCCGTGACATCTGGGGCAGACAATAACGATTCCAGTGGATTAAGCATAAGCGTTAGTGGTGTTCTAAATTCATGCGAAATATTGGTAAAAAATTGGATTTTTTTTGCGTGTAATTCTTCTGTCTGCTTTCGTTGGTTTCGTTCTACTTCTGCTTTTCGTCGCTCTCTTATACGTAGTTTTATCAGCCTAAAAATATAAAACCCAAGTCCGCATAGAATTATAAAATAGCAGATTTTCGCCCCTATGGTTGCCCAGTAAGGGGGTTGTACTTTTATAAACACCTCTTTTGATGCATCGTTCCATATTCCATCATTGTTGGCCGCCTTGAGCTTAAATACATATTTCCCAGGTTTAATATTTGTGAAAGTGGCCGTACGAAGCTGATCAACATAGTTCCAATCACGGTCTAAGCCCTCAAGCATATACGCATAGTTGTTTTTCTCGCCACGGGTCATGTTTACCCCAACAAAGTCAATTGAAAAAGAAGACTGGTCGTGGCTTAGCAGGATGGTGTCGCTGTATTGAATAGATTTTTTAAGAGGTCCATTTTCGCTAATATTAATCCTTTTATTGCCAATTTTTAAATCTTGAAAAATGATTTTCGGTAAGTTTCCATTTAGAGGGATATTGTTAAAATCAAAAAAGTTTATACCCTCACTAGTTCCTAGGTAGAGTGTGTTGCGTTCGGTATAGAATGCACTGCGGTTTATTTTCTTGCTCAACAGTCCGTCTTCTGATTCAAAAATCCGAAAATTCTCATTGGCTTGGTCGTATCTAATAAGCCCATCGTCAGTTCCTAACCAGTAAAACCCATCATAGGTTTGTGTAATGGAATTAATGGACATATTCCTGATCTCACTGTCTTTTCCATTCCATGTAAAGGAATCTTCCACTGAAGAATAGCTAAACAGCCCATATCCATCCGTACCTACCCAGATGTTATTTTTGCTATCCTCATATAGCGCAAAAACAATAAAATCAGCGACAACCCCATTAGTCAACTCGCGGATTTTAGCGTTGTAAGAAACAACTTCACCCTTTTTTTGATTATACCTGTAGATGCCTTTTCTAGTACCCATCCAAACTTTATCATCCTTGTCTACAATAACCTTTCTGATGTTGCCGTTTTGCAGTTCAAACTTTTGAAATGCTTCACTAGCGTGATGTCTAAGTTTTTCAGTCTTTGGATTATAAGACACCAACCCACTTGAAAAGGTGCCTATCCAAATCACCCCGTTTGAATCTTCAGAAAAGCTTACAATTCGATTTGATTTTAACACATTTCTATGAGAATTTGTGCTGAAATTTATAAATCGTTTAGATCCTTTTTTCAATAAATAGATACCATTATACCAAGAGGCAACCCACACATTTTGCTTGCTATCTATAAATAACGAAGGGATGTCCATACTATTAAGGCCCTTGGCAATATTATTTGCAGGATTGTTAAGATGTGTATAGCTTTTTTTAGCGGGTTCATACACATAAACACCTTTGTCAATACAACTAAACCAAATACGTTCATATTCATCTTTTGCAATGGCAGAAATAGATGAGGGAAAGGGTGTTACCTGGCTTTTATTGTTGTTCTGAAGAAAGCTAAACTTAAAGTGTTTTGGATCATATTTGTTCAGTCCTTGGTCATAATACCCCATCCATATACGATCGTTAGCATCACAGTGTATGGACCAAACAGAATTGGATTGTATGCTAAAATCATTTCCAATTTCTTTTAAGTATTGATCTAAAACTTGTCCGTCGTTAGACAATACAAAAAGCCCATCATTTTCAGAACCACATAAAATTAGTCCGTCTTTATATTCTTCAACTGAGAAAATTCGTTTTTCCGTTATAGGGTAATGTTCCAATACAAAATTGGTAGCGGTAGTAGGAATGATTTTTAAAACCCCGTTTTGCACTGTTCCAGCCCACAAATTTCCAAACGTATCAGCTTCCAAACTTACGATTTCACTAGACAAAAGATGCTGGTTTTGAAGCTTGCGATTTTCAACAGCTTTTAGTTTTAGTGCGGTAAAATCTAGTTGCATCAAGCCTATATTACTGCCCACCCATATGCGCTTTAATTTATCTACCGCGATATTGTTTACTTGCAACCCGTTTTCTTCTATACCGTCTTGTAGAATAACTTTTTGAAATTCTTTAGTAATTGTATTGAACACATACACTCCTTTTTCATGCGTGCCAACGATAATTCTGATTTCATCCAATTGCGCTAAACTGTGCACGGATAGTTTTAATCCTTCAGGGTTAAACTGTGAAAAAGTAGCTGTTTTTTGGTTGTACAAGTTTAAGCCGTTGCTCGTGGCAATCCACAAGGTATTTTTTTGATCTATATACAAATCGTGAATCTCAGAACTCGATAAGGCAGAAGCTGTATTAACATCATGTTTGAATGTCTCAACAGTAATACCATTGTATTTTTTCAGCCCACCCCCATAAGTTCCTATCCAAAGTTGATTGTTGGAATCGTTAATCATACAAGTGATGGCACGTGTGCCAATGTCTTCGCTTATTTTCACAAACAAAAAGGGGTTTTCTTGTGCGTTTGCACCAAAAACGAAGATCAAACTACAGACTATGAAATGGTAAATTTTTATCATCTGTGTAAAACTAATATAAAAATTTGACCAAATAAGGTACTGTATTATAATTATTTAGCCATTTGTAACAATATAATGGCCAATTTGTTTTGACAAAGACAAGAGGTGAATTATAATTGTTAGTTTTAATTCATCTATTAATGCATTTTATCTTAAGACATGATGAAATTATCATACACTGCCCTTTTTTCTGCCCTATTATTTTCATTTTTAACTCATGGTCAAGCTGCTGACGATGCCCCCACGCCAAATATTTTTATCTATTTAGCTGATGATCAAAATGCATGGGATTATGAAATCCACGGTAATGATCAAGTGGACACATCCCATTACGACCGTCTTGTGCGTGAGGGCATGTCTTTTACAAATGCCTATACAGCACAGGCCATTTGTGCGCCAAGCCGCTCCCAATTATTTACGGGCCTTTTTCCAGTAAGAAATGGTTGTATGGCAAATCATTTGCCTGTGAAAAAAGTGAAAGACATCAATGACTATTTTAGCGATTTAGGCTATGAAGTTATTTTGGCTGGTAAAGGGCATATCAAACCCTCTAATGTGTTTAACTGGACCCATTTTTACCACACTAGCGAAAACAGACTATTACCCTTAAATAAAGTCAAAAAATATATTCAAAACACAACAAAACCGTTTTGTGTTATTTTCGCTTCTGATCTTCCTCACGGCCCATACCCGAAGCAAAATAATTATGCAGACAAACCTTTGGACTACGATCCTTCAGTAAAGAATACAAACCAAAACATTGCACGCAGTAAATCTGGTTATTACCAAAACATTGAGGATGACAATGCCCAACTAGGACGTGTACTCAGTATGCTCACGTCTGAAATGGTACTAGACGATGCCTTGTTTATGTATATGTCAGACCACGGCTTAAAGGGCAAATGGAGTGTTCGCGAAACGGGGATTAAAATTCCCATGGTAGTGCGTTGGCCCGAAAAGGTAATGCCCAAAACCCAGTCAGATCGGTTGGTTACAATAGCCGATGTATTGCCTACTTTGGTGCATACTGCTGGTGGTGTCGATATTGAAGCTATAGACGGGCGAAGCTTTTTACCTTTACTTTCTGGGGATGACAAGCCCATTAGGGATTATGTTTATGCAATTTCGACAAGACAAAATATCCAAAAGTGTCAAATATTTCCTTCTAGATCGGTGCGAGGAATACGGTATAAATATATCCGAAACTTTAACGCTATGGAAGTAGTGGACCAAAACCTTGGGGACAACCCCGCAGTTAATGCGTTTATTAAACTTGGCGCTCAAGCTTTTAAGCATGTTCCTTACGAAGAGCTGTATGATCTTCAAAACGACCCATATGAGCACCACAATTTGGCATCGAATACCAAATTCAACAAAATTAAGGAGGAGCTAGCACAACAATTAGTGCGATGGATGACCCAGCAAGGCGACTTTTTGATTACACACACCATGCCACTAATTAAGCCGACACTTCATCCCTTAGATCGCACTTCAAAATGGAACAAGCCCGACAAATCCCTGCTCGGAACCTTAACAGATGAAGATTATATGGAGGTACATTACTAAAGTTTCTCACATAAGCTCAAAAGGGTTAAATATGCTACTTAGCATAGCTGATTTAGATGCTTTGGAACCCATGTATTAGTTTTTGCTCAATTTATTATAATTCCCGACAAGTCACCATAATATATTTGAAATGACTTTAAACCAAAACCATGCTCAATAAATTCTTTTCTATTTTTTCACCATTGCTTGTTGTATCAGTATCAATCAGTTCATGTGGTCAGTTGTTAGAACAATTAAATCCAAATCCAGACTTTTTGAATACCCCTCTGGTTAGTGAAATTTTTACAGCTGATCCTTCTGCACATATTTTTAATGACCGCATTTATATTTATGCCTCTCATGATATTGAGTCAGGTGGCATTGAAGACGATAGCGGCAATCATTTTAACATGATAGATTACCAAGTGTTGTCTATGAACCTAGACGGCAGTGATGTTACGGTACATCCAGTTGGTTTAAGTGTTGACGATGTGTCATGGGCAAAAAGTAAATTTTGGGCACCGGACGCGGCATATAAAGACGGCACATATTATCTGTATTACCCTGCCAAAGATGCCGATAATATATTTAGACTAGGTGTTGCTACTTCAGACAAACCCGAAGGGCCCTTCACCCCGCAGCCCGAACCAATGAAAGATAGCTACAGTATTGATCCTGCTGTTTATGTAGACGATGACGGTAGTGCTTATATTTATTATGGAGGTATTTGGGGCGGACAATTACAACGTTGGGAAAGTGGATCTTATGATGAAAATGGGTCCTTAAAAGACATGGGTGTTCCAGATAGACCAGCCATTTTACCACGAATTGCAAAACTCTCAGATGATATGCTAAAGTTTGCCGAAGAAGTAAAGCAAATTGAAATTTTAGATAAAAACGGCAATCCCATTTTAACCAAAGATTTAGACAGAAGATTTTTTGAAGCGCCTTGGATTCACAAGCACAACGGTACCTATTATTTGAGCTACTCTACTGGTGACACCCACCTTTTGGCCTATGCCACTGGCGACAATCCATACGGACCATTTACGTATCAAGGTGTGCTTAACGAACCAGTACAAGGGTGGACAAACCATCACTCTACATTAAAAGTTGGAAATCAGTGGTTTTTGTTTTACCACGATACCGAGATTTCAGGGAAAACACATTTGAGAAATGTTAAATTCACTACATTTAAGCACAACGAAGATGGAACTATTGATCCAATAAAGACTTACTTTGGTAACGATTGGAGATTCTAATAACTAACAGTTACTTCTATACATGTATAATATTGGATATGATATAGGCAGCTCCTCCATAAAAGCTGCACTAGTAGAAGTGGATACGGGAAAACAAATTGCCGTTACCCACGAACCCGAGGGCGAGATGGGCATGATTAGCCCCAATGCATCTTGGGCAGAACAAGATCCTGAGGTGTGGTGGGAACTGATTTGTTTGGCCACAAAAAAACTCTTAACACAAACAGGTATTGATTCAGCAAAGATTAGCGGAATTGGCATTGCTTACCAAATGCATGGGTTGGTTGTGGTAGACCGCAATGGATCACCACTTCGAAATGCCATCATCTGGTGCGACAGTAGAGCAGTAGCTATTGGGAACGAGGCCTTTAAGGCATTAGGCACCAAAAAATGTATGGAGCATTTGCTCAATAGCCCTGCAAATTTTACAGCTTCCAAGCTAAAGTGGGTGCGCGACAACGAGCCGGATATTTATGAAAAAATATATAAGTACATGCTGCCTGGCGATTATATTGCCTATAAGTTTTCAGGAGACATAACCACGACCATCAATGGACTTTCGGAGGGCACCCTTTGGGATTATAAAAATCACGAACCTGCAAACTGGCTGCTTTCGTATTACAAACTAAACCCAGAAATGACCCCCGATTTGGTTGATAATTTTTCTGTACAGGCAAGACTCAACCAACAGGGAGCGGAAGCCTCTGGACTAAAAGCTGGGACACCTATTTCCTACCGAGCTGGGGATCAACCTAACAATGCATTATCTCTTAACGTGATGAAGCCTGGAGAGGTTGCTGCCACGGGTGGAACATCTGGCGTGGTATATGCCCTTACCGGCAGCATGCAAACAAAAGAACTTGAGCGCATTAATCATTTTGCGCATGTAAATTATACTGCCTCTGCTCCCGTTATTGGTAAGTTATTATGTATCAATGGCGCTGGAATACAGTACAGGTGGATGAAAAATAATACAGGAGCTGAGAGCTACAACCATATGAACCAACTTGCAGATGCAGCACCTGTAGGAGCTAATGGATTGTGCGTGATGCCCTTTGGCAATGGCGCAGAACGTATGTTGGGCAATAGAAATATTGAAGCCAGGATGTTAAACATCAACCTGAACAAACACAGCCAAGGTTCAATTTACAGAGCAACACTTGAGGGAATTGCATTCTCTTTTATTTATGGAATGAAGTTTATTAAAAGCGACAATACTCCCTTACATGTTATAAGAGCTGGAAATGACAACTTGTTTAGATCCGAGCTTTTCTCGAATACCATTGCATCTTTAATTGGACAAGAGATTGAAATTTACAATACAACTGGCGCCATCGGTGCTGCAAGGGCTGCCTCGGTTCATCACGACGATTTGGCTGCTTTTGGCGAGCGAATTTCAAAAAATGATTATTTGAGTAGTTATACTCCTCAAAAAAATACAGACGCTTATGTCGAAGCCTATGAAAAATGGGAAAAAGAACTTAAAACAATAATCAATAATTAAATATACCATGGGAGATAAAGAATACTTCAAGGGAATACCAAAAATTGCATTCGAAGGAAAAACATCAGACAATCCTTTGGCCTTTAAATATTATAATCCAGATCAAGTTGTGGCTGGCAAGACCATGCGCGAACACTTCAAATTTGCTATTGCTTATTGGCATAGCTTCTGTGGCCAAGGTTCGGATCCATTTGGCGCTGGTACCCAAAACTTTCCTTGGGACCAAAGCAACGATCCAGTTCAGGCTGCCAAAGATAAAGCAGATGCTGCTTTTGAATTTATATCTAAAATGGGCTTTGATTACTTCTGCTTTCACGATTATGATCTTATACAAGAAGGCAGTTCATTGGTCGAATCAGAAAAGCGATTAGAAGCCATTACGGATTATATAAAAAACAAACAAGAGGCCTCAGGGATCAAGCTTTTGTGGGGAACGGCAAATTGCTTTTCCAACTCAAGATATATGAACGGCGCCGCCACCAATCCTGATTTTGACGTAGTTGCCTATGCGGGTGCTCAAGTTAAAATGGCATTGGATGCTACACTAAAACTCAACGGTGAAAACTATGTATTTTGGGGTGGTCGTGAAGGATATATTTCGTTATTAAACACCGATATGGGACGCGAACAAGAGCACATGGCACGTTTTTTAACCATGGCTAAAGACTATGCACGTTCGCAAGGGTTTACGGGAACTTTCTTTATTGAGCCTAAGCCTATGGAGCCAAGTAAACATCAATATGATTTTGATGCGGCAACATCCATTGGGTTTTTACAAAAATATGGCCTTCAAGACGATTTTAAGTTGAATATTGAAGTCAATCACGCAACCTTGGCACAGCACACTTTTGAGCATGAACTAACGGTTGCTGCCAATGACAATATGTTGGGTAGTATTGACGCCAACAGGGGCGACTACCAAAATGGGTGGGATACGGATCAATTCCCCAACAACATTGAAGAAACGGCTCGAGCCATGATGGTTTTTCTCAAAGCAGGTGGATTACAAGGTGGTGGTGTTAATTTTGACGCCAAAATCAGACGAAATTCAACGGACTTGGAAGACCTATTCCATGCGCACATTGGAGGTGCAGATACCTTTGCACGCGGGCTTCTAGTAGCAGATAAAGTACTTAACGATCCTGCTTTTTCATCTATGGTTAATAGGCGATATGCTTCGTTTGATAGTGGACAGGGATCTGCATTTGAGCAAGGTAAATTGTCACTGACCGACTTATTTGATGTGGCCACCAACAATATGGCTGCTATCAAATCGATAAGCGGTAAGCAAGAGTATTTAGAGAATATTTTAAATAACCACATATAAACAACTAATCATGGAAAACAAGTCATATTTATTGAGATTAACTTTAGTAGCTACATTAGGCGGTCTACTCTTTGGTTATGATACTGGTGTAATAGCAGGAACTGTAGGTTCCTTAGATGCTTTTTTTATTGAACCCAAAGGATTAGACGAGCTAGCTGCAAGTTCCTTAAAAGGATGGCTAGTTTCCATTGCACTGATCGGTTGTATTATTGGTGGTGCCCTTGCGGGAGTGGTTGGCAAGAAATTGGGTAGAAAAAAAGGACTGGCAGTAGCCGGTGTTTTGTTCTTTATTTCAGCACTTGGCTCAGCACTTCCTGAAATGTTTATTCAACCTCTTGGTCAAGGCGATCACACGCTCTCTACTGTTTTTATGATTTACAGACTTATAGGAGGTATTGGCGTCGGTATAGCATCCATGCTATCACCTGTTTACATTGCTGAAATTGCACCAGCTAAGGACAGGGGAAAATTAGTATCTTATAATCAACTGGCCATTGTAGGTGGATTTATGGTTGTCTATTTTGTAAATTATTTCATTGCTTTGAGCGGCGATGATTTGTGGCTTAATGAAATTGGATGGCGATATATGTTTGCTTCTGAACTAATTCCAGTTAGTATCTTCTTGGCACTCTTGTATTTTGTTCCTGATACCCCCAGATCCTTGGTATCACACGATAAAGAAGATGAGGCTTTAGAAATTCTAAAGAAAGTAAATAGTGAAAGCGAAGCTCAAAGTATCTTGCGTGATATTAAGAACACCCTTGTTGTTAAAACCAATAGCGCCCTCACATATGGCTGGGGTCTTATCATCATCGGTATTTTACTCTCTGTGTTTCAACAATTTGTAGGTATTAACGTTGTGTTATACTACGCACCAGAGATTTTCAAAACCTTAAATTTGGGTACAGATGCCGCCCTATTACAGACCATTATTGTGGGAATTGTAAACTTCCTATTTACCATTATAGCTGTCAAAACGGTAGATAATTATGGACGAAAGCCGTTGATGTTTATTGGCGCAGTTGGGATGGCTGTTGCCATGATTGCTTTGGGGTTTGCATTCTATTCAGAGATAGGCGGATATGCTGCACTCATTTGTATGATGGTATATGTTGCTGCTTTTGCATTGAGTTGGGGACCTGTCACTTGGGTACTACTCGCTGAAATTTTTCCAAATGATATTCGCAACAAGGCCATGCCTATTGCAGTGGCAGCACAATGGTTATCTAATTGGCTGGTATCAGCAACCTTCCCGGTGATGAATGAAAATTCATATTTGGTTGACACATTCAATAATGGATTTGCCTATTGGATCTACGGAATCATGTCAATAATTGCAGCTGTCTTTGTTTTGAAATTTGTTCCAGAAACAAAAGGCAAGACTTTAGAAGAAATGAATAATCTTTGGAAAAAAGAATAAACCTAAGTGTATAGTTTAGCCAAGGAGGCTTTAAATTATGACCACCATGTAGTATTATATACTGTGTTATTTTCTATAGTGATGTGATCGCTATCATTAAAACGAATTCCAGAGCTAGGGATATCATGGACCATATTATTTTTAATAATAATGTGGTTGTGACCTTGAAAACCTCCCCATATTCCTTTTCCAGAAAAATAAGAGTTGTTGTAGTTAGTATTGGGGTTGTTATCATTAGTTACTGTTATTTTGTACTGCCTATCTGCTTGAGCATAATTTATCTGACTTGATGGGCCTTCAACTTCAAATCCACTTATTATGATGAAGCTTTGACTGCCAGATATTTCAATTCCACCTTGATCATCAAATTTTATTTTAGGAGAATGCCCTGGATAGTTTGTGAGTGTAATATAATTACCTGGCTGGCCAGATTTATTAATTATAACTGCGCTGGGATTATTTAAAGTATTAATATTTACAGGGTTAGCAGTACCATAATTTGAATTTGTGTATGTACCGTTCATCACAAAAATAGTTTCGCCTGGATCAACTTCTTGAATAGCCTTGGCTATTGTTTTAAATGGCGCAGACTCTGTGCCATCATTATTGTTTGAACCTGATGTATCCGAAACATACAAGTCCTGAGCATTAGTTATTTCAGAAACAAGGCAAAAAATTAATATATTTAAAGCTAACTTTCATTCTTAATTTTTTATAATTTTTTTAACTTGTCTAGATTTAATTGTTTTTATTTCAGCAAAGTAAATTCCAGAACTTAACAAAGATATATTGATGTATTTTGGATCACGTTTTTTTATTAATAATTGCCCTGCTAAATTGTAAATATTAATTTCTAAAATTTTATCTGAAGCAGTAACGTTAATTATTTGTGAACTAGGATTGGGATATATTATAATTATGTCCTTTTTTAATTCTTTTACAGCTGCAGTATCTGTATTATGCTGGAATTCATATGCTCCAATATCTACAATATCTTCAGAAATTGAAAAGTCAACTTCTGGGCTACCAGCTTTAACGAAAGAAAAATCATCTATATAATAATCAATACCAATACCGTCTTGAATAGGTGGGCCCTTAACGTATAAAAATAAATCATTCGAATTGTTATGAGTATAATCTCCACTAAGTAATGTCCAACCCTGACCATTAACATTTGTAGGCTCGTTTAAAGAAAAATATGAGTTTTCTGATGTATCTTTTATAGTTAGTTGAGAATTACCTGACTCTCCATCCGGTAATTTAACCCAAACATATACAGTGTATGTTTCTCCAACTTCTAATAAGTTGTTTAAATCTATTTTTGAGCTATGCCAGTTTTGTGTTCGATTATTTACTAAAAGACTATTATCACCTGTTTTAGAAACATTATTAGAGATTTGGATTGATGAACCAAATGCAGACCATCCACCAGTTGAATCTTCAAAACTTGATGACGAAATTATATTGTCGTTTGTTGTTGGTCTATAAATTCCATTTATATCTTTTTGTGGAGAATAGCTTGGATTTCCTGCATCAATAGCTGGAGAGTTTGCTAATAGAGAAAAATCTGTACCGTCCAAATATCCTGACCATCCAGCAATTGTATTGGCATCATCTTCCAAGGTGGGTGCACTTACAAATTCTGGAGATACATTTATTATGTTTGCTGGGGTTTGATTTCCTGGGTAAGCGACTGTTCCGTTAAAAAAAATATTATTTGTTGCAATTTTGACCCCATCATTTAGATTTTCTACTACATCATCAGTTTGGGGGTCATCAACAGTAAAAGGGTCGTCAATATTATTTAATTTTAATGCAGAGTAATCTTGGTATCTAGTTACAACAATATTATTAACGACAGTAATATTTTTAACAAAATTAGAAATTATTCCAGCAACCTTTTGACCTCCGTGTCTAGGGTTTCCTTCAACAACAGACTGGTCTTGAATTATGTCATGAACTCCATTGAAATAAATTGTATTGTTTCTTATTAAAGCGGAGCTATAATTTGATCTGTCAAAATTAATTCCGTTTTTCCCATTATTTACACAAAGGTTATTTTCAATTAAAAAGGTTCCCAAATAACCCGGTCTTGGATTTTGGTCACTTGGGCTATGACTTCTAGTAACATAAAGCCCTTGTCCATCCAAAATTGTAGAATATCCGGCATTACCGTAATTTCCACTTGGCGGTTGTGCATTATCAGGAAAACTTGCCGCATAAAATGGAATACGATTCCAATTATTATATACAATATTTCCACGCATTATCATTTTTATTTCTGTTGTATTATCATCATCATTTACTGCAATTGTCTCTGCAAACACAATAGCACTTGATGCTGATGAGGTCCACCATGTAGTGTTGTAGACAGTATTATTTTCAATTGTTATATAATCACTGTCATTAAAGCGAATTCCTGAGCCGGGAGTATCGTGAACTTTATTATTTCTAATAATTATATGATGATGATCATCATACCCTCCCCATATTCCTTTTCCCGAAAAGTAGCTATGGTTATTATTGTTTATAGCTTGAGATTCTTTTAGAGTAATTCTATTTCTGCGATTAAGAATAGCTTGATTATAAGTTATAGATTGAGATGGACCCTGTACTTCAAAACCTTCAATTATAATATAATTCGCATTAGGGCCAAGTTTTATTCCTCCTTGTCCATCAAAAATTATTTTTGGAGTGTGATTAGAGTAATTTTTAAGAGTTATGAAACCATCAGTAGAATTCCCAGCTTTATTTATAGTAACTACGTGAGGATTATTTACATTCTGACTATTACTAAATACATAACTTTTTCCAGTTGAATCAAATTGATTAGGGTCCTCATAAAATGAAACTATTGGAGTGCCTGCATTTTCACCCCTATATTCCCCCTCCATAACATAAACAGTACCTCCAGGCTGAACAAAATTAATTGCTTTGTTGATAGTTTTAAAAGGGGTATTTATATTGGTGCCATTATTATTATCATTACCAGTATTAATTGAGACATAGTAATCTTGTGCAGAAACATTAAATGTTATAAATAGTATTAATGCAAACTTAAAAAGGAAAAAGATTTTCTTATTAACCATTTATGCGTCTTTGAGTTCTTAATTTAAGATACAATTAAATTTAATTACTAAAGTACCATAAGTTAAAACAATCAAATAACAGCTTTGTGTTATTTAGTATAAAATATATTCATGACACATAAACATATTTATCAATTTCATAAAATTAAGTATCTATTTGTACTGATGACACAAATGTTTTAATTAATAATTCAAAAGTTCTAAAATAGGCATTCATTATTTGAATAAATTTATGATTCAAAATTAAAACCAATGAAAAAACTAATTTTTACATTATTACTATTCCCACTTTATGCCTTTTCACAGGGTAAAATTGTAAGTGGCGTGGTGAATGACGACATGGGCGGTCCACTTCCTGGAGCTACTGTACAGGTTAAGGGTTCAGAATCCATAGGCTCAATAACGGATTTTGATGGAAAGTTTACCATTGCATTAAAAGCTGGAGAAACAAAAATTATCGTTTCCTATGTAGGCTTTGTGAGTCAACAAATTGATGTGAAAGAACAAAATAATATTTTAGTAACTCTAGAACAAGACGTCTCCGAATTGGAAGAAGTAGTTGTTATTGGTTATGGTACGGTACTTAAAAAGGATTTAACAGGTTCGGTAGCTTCTGTTAAAGTCAGTGAAACAATTTCACGTCAATCCACTACTGTGGATCAACTGCTCCAAGGACGAGCTGCTGGTGTTCAGGTAACACAAAACGCTGCAAATCCGGGTTCCGGTATTAGTGTTCGTATTCGTGGCACAAGTAGTTTGCGCGGAAATAACGAACCGCTTTATGTTGTTGATGGCATTATTATTTCCTCTGCAAGTGAAGGTGTTGTTGCCACAGGCGGTAATAATACAGGTCAAGAACAACAAAATGGACTTAATGGAATTAATCCTAGAGATATCGAAGACATTCAAATATTAAAGGATGCCTCGGCAACTGCTATTTATGGCTCTAGGGGTGCAAATGGGGTGATACTTATCACCACCAAGAAAGGTACGCCTAACCAAGTCAAAACAAATTTCTTTGTAAATACTTCTATGAGAAGTGTTACTAAAACATATGATGTGCTAGATGCATTTGATTATGCGCGTTACAGAAACGAGTCAAACTTAAGAACAACAGCTACTGGGTTTCCTGCCTTTCACATTGAGGGCAATCAGTTATATCAAATTGTTAATAATGATGGAAATGTATCCATCTCTGATACTCCAGTAACTACGGTTGATTGGCAAGATGAGCTACTTAACTTATCAACAAGTTTAAGTGTTGGCGGTTCTGTTTCAGGTGGTAGCGATAACGGGAACTATTATTTATCCGCCGGATTTAACGATCAGAAAGGTCTTGCAAAAAACTCGAGCTTTAAAAGCGGAGATATTCGTTTAAACTTAAACCAAACATTAAGTCCCAAAGTTAAAATTAATGCTCGCCTTAGTGGATTTTTTAGTGCAACAGATTTTGCAGAAGGTGGTGACTTAATTGGTAGTGCAAACCAGAGTTTTATTCGAAACTTACTTTCTTTCCGTCCTATACTACCTGACGGATTAGAGGATGCGGAAAACATTGACGATTTAGGTATCTCAAGTCCTTATTCATTTATAGATGACTTTGAAGATAAGTCTAATGAAAACAGGTTCTTTGGGTCTTTAACAGCAACATTTGATTTGGGCCTCAAGGGACTTAGCTATCAAGTTAGAGCCGGTGGTAATATCAGAACTAAGGAGCGAAGAAGGTTCTACGGATTAACGACTTATGTTGGACTAAATGCAAATGGACAACTGCAATTGTCTCAGATGAACGCATCTTCCTTCCAGGTTGTAAACACATTGCGTTTTAACCGAACCTTTAACAGAAAGCACCGTATCAATTCAGTCTTGGGACTTACATACGATCAGCGTACTACAAAAAATATGACCTATGTTGTTCAAGATTTTGTGACCTTAGAAAAAACAACCGAACAACCTTTCTTGGGCCAAGTCATTTCTAGCCCTCTAGCTAACCTCGATCGTGAAACCAAGTTGTTTTCTGTGTTGGGGCGTGTAAATTATGCTTTTGACAACAAATACATCTTAACAGCAAGTTTCCGTAGAGATGGTGTTTCTAAATTTTTGGAAGAAGAACGATATGGCTTTTTCCCCTCTGTTGCTCTTGCTTGGAACCTTCACCGTGAAGGCTTTATTCAAAATATTGACGTTATCGACCAGTTAAAATTCCGTGTGGGTTGGGGTCAAATAGGTAACCACGGAATAGGTGCTTATGGAACCTTATCCAATTATGGAATTAATTCGAGTGTATTATATGGAACGCCAAACAATGGAACTAGTGTTCCGTTGATTTTGAACAACATTGCCAACTCGACATTGACCTGGGAAACTACAGAGCAATCTAATATTGGTCTTGACTTCTCATTGGCTGACGGAATAATTACCGGTACAGTAGATGCATATGACAAAACAACCAAAGACTTATTGATTAATTCCAATATTGCACCCTCAACTGGATTTAACAACTTATTAGTTAATAGGGGTGAGTTGTCAAACAAAGGATTGGAAATTGCGCTTCAATTTAACCCAATAAGTACTGATGATTTAGATATTAGTATTGGAGGTAACATTGCGTTTAATGAAACTAGAATTGAAGGACTTTCTTCACAATCTCTATCATCAGTACTACTCAATGGGAACTATCAAGATAGACGATTCTACTTAGGTAACACGATTAGTAGAGGTAACTATTTTAAGTATCCTGCTAATATCTTTATTGAAGGTGAGGAGACAGCACTATTTTATGGATTTAAGACAGATGGTATTTATCAAACGGGAGATACCACGATTGGAAACGCACAAGCTGGAGATGTGCGTATTATTGATCAAAACGGAGATAATGTAATTAATTTATTGGATAGAACAGTTATAGGTAACCCAAACCCAGACTACACATTTGGTATTAACCTTTCTGTTCGCTACAAATCATTCTCGTTGAGCGCACTTGTTAATGGTGTCTACGGGAATGATATCATTAATGGGAATTTAATACAAATGGGTAATGCTGAAGGATTGTTTAGAAATATCTTAAGTGATGCCTATCACGGGGCTTGGCGTCCTGAAAAGCCTTCCAACAGTTACCCACGCATTGGATACTTAGGAAATGATGGTCCAGAATTTCTCGCTATTTCTGATCGATATGTAGAGGACGGAAGTTACTTGCGTTTAAACAACATAACACTTGGCTACGATCTTCCTATTAAGGAAAACAACACCATTAAAAGTGCCAACATTTATCTAACAGGCCAAAACCTTTTAACCCTTACAAATTACAGTGGTTATGATCCTGAGATCACCAGTTTTATGTGGACAGGTCTTATAAACGGTGTTGACTGGAATGGACCACCAAACTCAAAAAATATTTTAATCGGATTAAACATAAACTTATAATATCATGCTAATAAATTCAACTTTAATTACGCTAAGAAAATATCGACTTAAGCATATTGCTGTGTTAGTATGTCTTTTGTTTACTTCAACCACACTATTGGTTTCATGTAACCTAGAGGAGGATCCACCATTTTTGGATAGTACATTGTATAATAATGCACAAAGTGCAGAGGCTGCAAGAGATGGAATATATGCAGCTTTAACGCATTACAACGCTCAGGAACAACGCATGTTCGTTGAAAATGGGTTTTCGGGCTTAATGGTTACACGACGCGGAGGTAATAAGTTAACGTCGGTATGGATGAATAATGTTATGAAACTAAATCCATCTGAAAATGTTGACACGCAAAATTCTTGGATTGGCCTATATCGATTGGTCTCTAGGGCAAATGCTGCTATTTCTAATGCTTCTTACGATGCTTTATCAACAGACTCTGATCAAGTTAGAATCAACGATGTTATTGGGCATGCCTTCTTTTCTCGTGCTTGGTCATATTTTTCGCTTACTCGTTTGTGGGGAGATATTCCTCTTTGGGTGGGCCTTCCTGATTCAGAAAACACTCATAAATCTAAGACACCTTCAAAAGATATATATCAACAAATAATTTCTGATGCTATACAAGCAAAAGATCTTTTAAATGGTTCAGCGGGAATAGGATTTCCAAAAGACCACGCAGCACGTATGTTACTTGCTAAAGTTTATATGCTATTGGCTACCAACCCAAGCCTTCAGGCAGATGGCATGTCTGAAATGGACTATTGGAATTTGGCTTACCAAGAGGCAAAAGCAGTTTATGATTCTGGTGAATATTCACTTGTTTCTGATTACGCTACTTTATTTGATGGAAGCAATGAAAACTCAACAGAATCAATATTTGAATTACAACTTGCTCAAGATGCATGTAACTCTCAAATGGGTCGTAATTACACGCCATGGAAATATAAAGCAGGACAAGCTTTTGGATGGTTTAGTGTTTCTGCAGATGTGTATGACTATCACGTTGCACAATACCCTGATGATCCAAGGTTAGGCGCTACATATTTACATGAATACACTCGAGCTGATACTGGCGGAACAGTAAGGGTTTATCCATCAAACGCTACACGTGGTGCTTTTTCAAATGCACACCCCTATTTATTTAAGCACGCTGAAAAAGACAAAACACACACCAATCAGTGTAATAGCCAAAATCTAATTGTATACAGATATGCAGATTTGATTTTAATGTTGTCTGAAATTTCTAATGAATTACAAAATGGAGAAGCACTAGGTTATGTTACAGAAGTTTTGGCGCGTGCTAGCCTAACACCACACGCAGGATATAATGGTGACCAAGCAAGCTTTAGAGATGCCATCATGGATGAGTATCGCTTTGAGTTGCTTGGAGAAGGTCTTGATTCATATAATAACAAAAGAAGAGGTTATGCCTACTTTTTGGAAAATACGATTAATAGACACAACAACAATCCAAACTTTAAAGCGTCTGTAGACGTATTGCTTAATGATGCTGAATCGGAAGTGATGCAACTAGACATACCGCTTATAGAAATAAACAACAACGAACTAATAAATAATTAATAAAATGAACATTTCAAAATATTTATTATCCCCCCTCTTATTATCCATATTTCTTTTCATTGGATGTGACGAAAGCGAAGAAGATGTTCAAAGATACGAGCAAGAGGTTTTAACTGTTAGCGATAACCCGTTAACGTATACTAATTTAACTAGCTATCCAATAGTTGGCGCGATTACAAGTAGTGTACCAGCAGGTGATTTTGAGACGCCTTACCGCTATCGCTTATTAAACGCAACATCAACTACTGGAAGTAGTTTTAATAAGGCTGTTTTTGCAATTAATGTAGATACGGGTGCTATAGTATATGGTAACGCTGGCAACACAATTTCTACTGGTGTATATTCATTAGATGTCGGGGTTACAAATTCCAATGGAATGGCCGTCTACGAGGGTGCATTTGAATTAACGATAATTGAAGTTCCTGTCCAGGTAAATATTGATGCTGCTCAAGTCAATGCAGGTATTTTTGAGCAAGGCGTTATGGCTACAGTGTCTTACACAGATACATCAGCAAGTGGTTCAGATGTTACGTCAGTATCATATGCACTTGTAGATGCTCCTGTTGGCTTCACAATAAACGTCACAACTGGAGCAATTTCAAAAGGAAATGGTGCTGTTTCAGGACCTAATCAATTAACTGTTAGAGTCACTACCAACACAGGTGTAATTATTGTACAAAACATACTTACAGTAGTTGTTGGTGCTCCACCAACTCTGCAAATGGTTCAAAAGGACGGTACCACTGCACTTACTAAAGCTGTAGTGTCACCATTTACAGCATATACAACCGCAGCTCCTGTTGTTGATGGTATGAGCCCAACACAGTGGGAAATCGTATTTCCAAAATCACTTGTTAATAGTAATCCAGATGTGGCAGCTGGAGAGACAGCTATTGATTTTTCTTCCTCATTTAGTGTAGAGGAGCCCTCAGGTAAAGTAACCGTTGCTGCTGATGCTGGTCTTCCAGGTGGTTTGCATACGCTTAGTTTAAAAGCTACCAATGCTACTGCAAGTGAGTTTACTTTTGAGGATGTACTTACTATAGAAGTCGAGTCAAGATGGGAAACTACGCCTATATACGAAAATGATTTATCAAATCTTGATCAAATCACGCTACATCATCTTGATAGTCCTGCTACATATTTAGCTTCAACTGCAAATCACGGTAAAGCGAATGCTCCGGCAATAAAGTTTCAAACATTAAACGGAGCTAATAATGCAGACCGTAAAGATGCGGCTGTGGAACTTAAAATACCAATAACTGATGCTACATTTAAAAATGTAAGATTTACTTTTTATGAAGCTTTTGGCTATAATAATTTCTTTAATCAAAGACATGCTAGAGAGCTTTATAGCTATCAAGCAACTGATAACGCCGCACCTCCACTAACTCCTGATTCATGGAATATAATGATGGATATAACTGATAGCTCTTGGTCAGGCACAAGTAGATGGGGTTCAATAGGTGCAGATATATCAACTTTCAGTAAAGTTGAAAATAAAGTTGTTGATATAGCTCCTGGAACTCAAAACTTGTATTTTTTCCTAAGGTTACATAGAGTTGATGATACACATCCAACGCAAGGTCAATGGCTTTTGAGAAATTTTCTCGTAGAAGTTTCTAAAGCCTTTGCAGCTGAAGAATATTAAACTTTTCAAACAATAGGTAAAATCTAAATATTTAATAATTAAATAATACAAATATGAAACAATTATACTTTTTACTAATCTTAACGCTATCATTTGGCGTTTATTCACAGGGAATATTTACCTACAATTTTGACGACACCACTACCGCAGCAGGATTTAAAACATCACTTGATGCATCTGAATCTTCTTGGGGTGGTGATACAGCAGGAGACAATGACCAAAAACCCGCCGCAGCTGGGTATATGGGTGTTATTGGAACTGATGCCGACCCAACTTTATACCCAGGATGTGTTAATGCACCAGGGAATATAACAAAAGCCGCTATTTATTCCCAAAAATATCCTAATACAACTAGACCGGCAGCAAATGGTGGTCCAGCAAAGAGCTTAGGCCTTAATACTGGTAAAGTTCACTTAACAGTGGCATTACAAGCTTGGAAAATTACGAATGATTCAGGAAATGAATTTGAGGTAAGGTTGCAAAATTCTACAGGCCAAAAATTAATATCCCTAAAACTTCAACAACATGCAGTAAATGGAGCCAAGGTTGCAGGTCAAGTTAGACTTGTTGGTACTGCTTTCAATGGTACAACTAACGGTCAACAAAAAACGGCAGGGCTTTTTGCAGCTGGAAGTGGAAATTCAGACTTCACAACACCAATAGTATTAGGAGCTACGGTTGACTTTACTGCAGGCACATGGGAATTTTGGACAGATACACCTGAAACTACTGCTCGTTTAGATTCCACACAAGGGGGAATTAGCGGTACTTATGGAGATACCGGTACCGGTACTACTTCAATTAGTGGCGAAACTGCAGACGCTATTACAGTTGTAGTTAAAAGGTCAAAAACAGTAGGAGCTGACGATTATTTTATTGTTGACCAAATAAAAGTGTCAGGTCCTAATTATATAGATACTGTTAACTACACTGCATCAGTAGGTGATTTTATGGAAGACTCATTTGCTATTTATCCAAATCCAGCTGATAATTTTGTGGTTTTACAAAATGCAAAAGTTGGTGATAATGTAACTTTATTTGATGTTGTGGGTAAACAAGTAAGATCAATTACTGTTGAGTCAGAAAGCCAACAAGTAGATATCAGTGAACTAAAAACTGGTGTATATTTTGCACGCTCTAATCAACTAGAGGCAATCAAAATCATAAAAAAATAAATTTTAACTTAAAAGGGGGAGTGAATTTTATCTCCCCCTTTTTTAATAAACAAAAAATGAAAAAAATTATCTTCTCAATATTTTTCCTTTCTTTTTGTTTTGTGGCAAACGCACAAGACTACACCAAATTTCAAATGAATCGAGCAGCTATGTTTTCAACATATGTTGCTGAAAAAATGGAGTTAAACGAAACGCAACAGCAATTTGTTTACGACGTTATGCTTGCTCGTATATACAATTCGAATGCGACGATTAAATCGCAAAACTTAACTGCACAAGCTGACAAACAAGTAGTCTATAAATCTGAGTACAAGAATGCTCAAGAAAAGTTAGCTGCTGAGTTTGGAGCTAAAGACGCTAGAAAAATGATGAACTTAAGCAATGAGGCGAGAAAAAATGCCGAAAAAAAATAGCACCACATATTACACTACAACCAATTTTAAAAACCTGCTACTTTTATTAGTAGCAGGTTTTTTAAGTGCCCAGCAGACTCCTCAAGAGCTTGTA
>PKDQ01000008.1 GCA_002862645.1 Flavobacteriaceae bacterium
TCACCTCTTCCCATCTCGAACAGAGAAGTTAAGCCCAATAGCGCAGATGGTACTGCCACTGGTGGGAGAGTATGTCGTCGCCTTCTTATTTAAAACCCTCTAAGTTTTCTTAGAGGGTTTTTTTATTCCATAATATTACCTTCTAAATGGCCCCAACATGGATTAACTGCTAACTCACTATCCAAAAAGAACAAAACCTTGTTTAAATACTTTCTTTTAAACAATAGTAAATCCTGCTAAAGAAGGTTTGTCTTAATACGTTTTGGTTAAGTTAGTTTGCTTTGACTTAAATTTTGGGAATGACAACAATTTCAAATCTAATAATCAGCATTTGAGCATTAGGCAATAAAAAGAAATTATCACAATCTCAAACTAATTGTCTTCAAGTTTGTGCAAATACTGTATAACAACTTCTAATGCAATAGGGCAGCCAGACCCAATCCAAAAAGTATTACCAGTACTTTTGGTAGTTTAAGTTTGTGGTTTTCTACACTCTCAAAAAGTATCGTAGTAGAAATATGCAACATTGCACCAGCGACTAACGCTGTTATGTTAAGGGCATAGACTTGTAGCTCTGGTATATTCTCATTGCAAAAACTCCCAAGCGGCGTCATCAGTCCAAATACTAATAATATCGTGAACTTACAAGTCATAGACGATTTGGATTGCCATAGTGCGGTTACAAGTAGTATGGCTACAGGTAATTTATGAATGGCAACAGCCCAAAGTAACTCTTGGTGTTGCGCTATAGGTAAACCTTCGATAAAGGCATGTAATGATATTCCAATGACCAAAGCCCAAGGTAAGTTGGCGTTGCCATGTATGTGAATATGGCCGTGCTCTGCCCCCTTGGTGAGATTTTCCAATGCTATTTGCACCACGATACCTGCCAATACCCAATAGCTGGTTTGACTATTTCCATGAACGAATATTTCTGGAAATACCGCCGTGATTGTGGTTGCCAATAGAAAGGCACCACTGAAAGCCAACAGCAAGGACAATTGCTTTTTCAGTGTTGATTTTCCAATTAACACAAATATTGCTCCTAGGGCAACTGCCAAAAAGGGGAGGATGTAATTCATTTTCTTGCAACCAAAATTAAACGTTCTGCGGTTTCTGCCTTAAATGGACTTAAATTATAATCGCCAAATACATCTTGAATCCTAAAACCAACAGCCTCAAGCATTTCCTTAAAATTGGAAAGCTCAAGTGCTGCTACTCGCTCTTGGAACGCATAGGATTTCCCCTCATGCTGAAAAGAAATGTCTTTTTGGATCCACCCCGATTTGAAACTGCGTTTTAATGTAAACTGTATACCGTCTTTGGTGACCACTTCATCTGCCACTAGACCTTGTTTTACTCTGGGTGCGTGTAGAAAGTCAATAATGACATGACCACCCGCGGCTGTGCTTTCATAAAAGGCCTGTATGGCCCTTAGGTTTTCCTTTTTATCTTCGAAGTAGCCAATACTCGTAAATAGATTTAACACCACTGCAGCTTGCCTGTGTGCAGGCTTTCGCATATCGTGAACATAAAATTCAGCAGCTAAGCCTTTGGTTTTTGCTTCTTCTTGCGCAAATGAAATACTGTTAGGACTTAGGTCGATTCCTGTTACAGAAAAACCTTGTTCGGCTAGGTGTATGGCGTGACGGCCCCGACCACAAGCGATGTCTAGGATATTTTGGTGCTGCCCTAACTTAAGATAAGCCAATAGGTTTTGCAAGAAAAGTGTTGCTTCAGCAATGTCTCTGTCTTGATATAATATGTGGTAATAAGGGGTTTCAAACCAAGTCTGATACCAAGCAGGATTATCTTCTATCATCTTACAAAATTAAGCTATTTTTGCCCCATGAACTTGTAAAGCGAGATTTAAACAAGAGCTGTAAATTTCTAGCCAAAAGGAAATGATCAAAAATCAATTAGTTAACCTAAATTTAGGCACATGAATAAAATCGATTCGGGACTATTTCCTATGGTAGCCAAAACCTTATTTGGCTTGGAAGAGATATTGGCTCAAGAGCTAAAAACCTTAGGTGCTCAAGCTGTTAAAATCGGCGTGCGAAATGTTCAGTTTGTGGGCGATACGGGCTTTATGTACAAAGCAAATTTGTGTTTGCGTACCGCCTTGCGTATTCTAAAGCCTATTCATCGAAGTAACATCTCAAAAATTGATGATGTCTATCAAGCCATGCATGATATCGCGTGGGAAGAGATCATGAATGAAAACAGCACATTTGCCATACGTGCTACGGTAATGACAAGTGATCCACACAACACTATGTATGTCGCCCTTAAAGCAAAAGATGGATTAGTCGACCGACTTCGTACTTGTCTAGGAACACGTCCAAATGTAGACAAGGACTTCCCTGACTTTAGTATTCATTTATATGTTACCGATAGAATCGTAGAGGTTTCACTCGATAGTTCTGGAACTTCTTTGCACCAGCGCGGTTATCGTTCTGCCACCAATATTGCACCCATAAACGAGGTGTTGGCAGCCGGTATATTGATGCTTTCTGGTTGGCGTGGTGATACTGATTTTCTCGATCCCATGTGCGGAAGCGGTACGTTGTTGATTGAAGCTGCTATGATCGCCTGTAATATTCCCCCCAATTTGAACCGAAAAGAGTTTGCCTTTCAAAAATGGTCAGATTGGGATAATGATCTCTATGAAAAAATAGAAGAATCCGCACTAAACAAAACGAGGTCTTTTGATTATACCATAACAGGTTATGACAAGGCGCCCTCTGCCATTCGAAAATCAGAACAAAATATCGGCAATGCCAATTTGGACGATTTTATCAAAATTGAAAGACAAGATTTTTTTAGAACAGAAAAAGAAGACCTAGACAAATCACTTCATATCTTATTTAATCCACCCTATGGTGAGCGCCTTCCCATCGATGTGGATGTCTTTTACTGCCGCATAGGCGACACCCTTAAACAATCCTATTCGGGGTCCCAAGCGTGGCTTATTACAGCAAATATGGAAGCCTTGAAATTTGTCGGATTAAGACCTTCAAGGCGTATTAAGGTCTTTAACGGCAAGCTGGAAAGTAAACTTGTGAAGTATGCGCTTTATAGCGGAACTAAGAAGATTCACAAAATCAAGCCTGAATAATGCGTGCAACTACAAAAGCCTTCATATTAAACCTGTTATGCTTTGCAGTACTGTTTCTCTTTTTTCGCTATATCCTGCTGTTGCTTGGCCTTTCATACTTGTTGGCAATGCTAATGGCTGCAGTCTTGGCTAGTTTAAGTGCGCCTAAATTTTTGCCTAAAAAGGAGGAGTTGTGGGTAAAACTGTCTTGGCGAAAAGTGCCGTATAAGTGTTGATTACTTCTTATAAATCGGTAACTGATAGCTTATCGTATAGTTTATTCCCGCACCGTAAGGATTTTCGATTAGTACCTTATTGAATCCTGGGATAAATAAATTTTCGAAATTACCTGGACTTTCAGCTGATAACAAGCGATGCATTTGCATGCTAACACCCATGTAGAAGTTACGCAGTAATTCCGCTTTAAAACCAAGATGAAGTTCAATCCACTGTCCGTTTAGTCCTTCATAGGTAATAGGTGTGTTTAGCGACACTAGATTGGTCTCTTTCCAATATTTATTATCTATTAAGCGATTATAGCCTAGCAATGTCTGTTTGTGCTGGCTAATGCCATATCGAAACCCAACAATAATTAAGTTGTCCATGCCACGCCAATTATCATATACATTATAATCAATACCGAGCTTTAGGTAGGTACCAGCAGTTTCAAAATGCACACCGTCTTGATTTACATTTTTGGTTTCATTGCCAAGCTCACCCGCTATGTATAGGCTTCTTGTAAGTCGATAATCTCCTACCAATTCCAGCCCTTTGTACGTAGGCTCAACCAGCATACGTATAGGCTTGCTTATGTCTATCCCAAGGCGTAAGCCGTAGCGCAATTCACTAGGCAAACTATCCGTTTCAACCACTGTTTGGGACCAAACAGTGGTTGAAACAAGTAGTGTTAAAAAATTAATGCAAAATTTTAACATGAGTATTGTAATTATCTGAAATTGAATTATTTATAATTTCTATATTATGTATCCAATTCCATGTGCTTGCAGTGGATATTATCAAATTATCAAAAATAGTTTTGTATCCGCAAGCACGGCTTATAAATTCGTCTTTTGGATTGTAGTTAAACGCAATAATGTCTTCAGCATCAATACCATTTTGGGTAACTTTTAATGAAAAAGACGTGCTGTTTGTTAGAGTTTTAAGTGGAAGTGCTATCGAGTCTAAGACGGCATCGTATAGCAAAGTCTCCATATCCGTGCCCTTAACCTGTATATTAGATACTGACTTCTTAAATTCAGGTTGATCCTTGTCATAAAACACCACAATTAGTTGAGGTGTTCCTGCTGTGCCTTCAAGACAGATGTCGTCAGGTTCGCATGCACAAAGACATAACAATATTACAGCGATAAGGGTTAAAAAATGCTTCATGAGATCTTAGACAAAAGTACAATATTTTCAACGTGCTGGGTGTGGGGAAACATATCAATTGCTTGACTGAGTTCTACCTTATACTTCTCTTTTAACATAGCTAAATCTCGCGCTTGTGTTGATGGATTACAGCTGATATACAGTATTTTAGATGAATTTACCTTAAGTAATTGTTCAATTATATCTTTATGCATGCCATCACGTGGAGGGTCTGTGATAATAATGTCTGGGGTATTGTAGCGTTTGACAAAACTGTCTGTAAAAACCTTTCGCATATCGCCTACTTTGAATGTTGCATTATCGATTTTATTTCGTTTGGCATTTTCTTTTGCAGCAACAATGGCGTCTGGAACAGATTCCACGCCAATCACTTTTTTACACGCATGTGCGACATATTGGGCAATGGTCCCCAATCCAGTGTACAAGTCATACACCACGTCGGTAGGTTTTAGCTCCGCCATCTCTAAAGCTTTGGCATATAATACTTCAGCTTGGGCTGGATTGGTTTGATAAAATGACTTAGCTGTGATGCGAAATGACAATTCACCCATTTTTTCAGTAATGTAGTCTGTTCCGATAAAGCAGTGGATCTCTTGATCATAGATGGTGTCGTTGCCCTTCTCGTTGATGATGTATTGTAAGGAGGTGATTTGTGGGAAGGTTTCCTTTAGAAAGGTCAATATGCCCATTTGTGCAGCTTTATCTTCGTGAAAAAACTGCATAATGACCATCAATTCACCAGAAAGTGTCGTGCGAAGCATCAAGGAACGTAAAAACCCTTCTTGCGCTCTAGCATCATAAAAGCTCAAATTATTTTTTCGGGCATAGTTCCTAATCTCATTTCTGATTTTATTAGGCAATTTAGGTTGGATGTGGCAATGTTCAATATCAACAATTTTATCCCACATCCCTGGAATATGGAATCCGAGTGCTGTGCGGTCTTCAATTTTGTTATCTCCATTAATTTCTTCAAAACTCAGCCAGCGTCGTGCTGAAAAGCTAAATTCCATTTTGTTTCGGTAGCCAAAGGTTTCGTTGCATCCAATGATGGGTGCGTAGTTTATCTTTTCAAGCCCCCCAATGCGTTTTAAGGCTTCGTTTACCTCAGTTTGTTTGTGTCTTAATTGTGCATCATACGACATATGCTGCCAGCTGCAACCACCACATACACCAAAATGATCACATACAGCTTCAATTCTATCAGGACTGGCCTTGATGATGTTCGAAACCTTACCCTCAAGGTGGCGGCGCCTTTTCTTTTGAACGGCAACGCTTACAATATCTCCGGGGATGGCGCCTTTTACAAAGACCACTTGACCGTCTTGGGTACGCCCAACGCCTTTGCCTTTCTGGGCAATGCCGTCTATTGTTAATTTTTCGATGGGGGGTTGTGGTTTGTTTCTTCGCATGAGGCAAAAATACACATTGCTAGTGCATTATAATGCTATATGCTTATGATTTAAAAAATAAATATTACATTAACATACTAATTTTTTAAACCCCTTAAATATGCGATTTATTTCTTTCTTATTTACGGCTTTATTGCTCTGTTCTCCAACCTTATTTTCACAAGATAAAGATAAAGAAAAAGACAAAAGTCCTGTTCATCAAGCTCTAAGTGGCTTTTCGTTTCGCAGTGTAGGCCCAGCGTTTATGTCGGGTCGTATTGCGGATATCGCTATAGATCCCAACAATGAAAATATATGGTATGTTGCGGTCGGCTCTGGGGGGGTCTGGAAAACAACAAATGCTGGAACTACCTGGAAGCCCCTAACAGATAAGCAATCATTCTATTCCACAGGCGCAATTACACTTGACCCTAACAACAGCCAAACCGTTTGGCTGGGAACGGGTGAGAATGTAGGCGGTAGACACGTAGGTATTGGTCATGGGCTGTATTTGAGCCGTGATGGAGGCAAGTCTTGGGTAAATAAAGGGCTTAAAAAGTCAGAACATATTTCTAAAATAATTGTACACCCAACAGATTCAAATACGCTATGGGTAGCTGCTCAAGGCCCTTTGTGGAGTTCTGGTGGCGAACGCGGTTTATATAAATCTACTGATGGTGGTAATTCATGGAAACAAACGATGGATTTGGACGAATGGACTGGAGTTACTGACCTTGTTATTGACCCCCGCGACCCAAACGTACTCTGTGCAGCCAGCTGGCAACGCCATCGCAATGTAGCTGCTTATATGGGTGGTGGCCCTGGTACAGCCTTGTACAAATCTGTTGATGGTGGTGAGAGCTGGCGAGAACTTAAAACTGGGCTACCATCTTCTGAAATGGGTAAAATTGGTTTGACAATATCCCCTCAAAAACCCGATGTGTTGTATGCAGCTATTGAACTGGAAAGGCGAGAAGGTGCCGTGTATCGTTCTGAGAACGGAGGTGAAAGTTGGAAAAAAATGTCCGATACTGTCTCTGGGGGGACGGGACCGCATTATTACCAAGAACTAATTGCCTCTCCGCATGTGTTTGACAAAATATTTTTAATGAATAATTACGTATTGGTTTCTGAAAATGGAGGTAAAACTTTCTATCAAATGAACGAAACCAAAAAACACGTGGATAGCCATGCCATGGTGTTTAAAGCCAACGACTCCAATTATATTTTAGTAGGTACGGATGGGGGGCTGTACGAAACCTTTGACGATACAGAAAATTGGAAATTTGTCAACAACCTGCCCTTGACGCAGTTTTACAAGCTTGCTGTGGATGATGTATATCCTTTCTATAATATTTTTGGGGGTACGCAAGACAATAATACTCAGGGAGGCCCTTCTCAGACCTTTGATAGAAATGGTATTAGTAACGCAGACTGGTTTGTGTTATTGGGAGGCGATGGACACCAGCCTGCTACAGAGCCAGGCAATCCAGCTATTGTGTATGCCCAGTCACAACAGGGTAATTTACATCGTGTGGACAGAACAACAGGTGAAGCAGTTTATATACGCCCTCAGAACGGACTAGACGAGCCTTATGAACGCTTCAACTGGGATGCACCCATATTGGTGAGCCAACACAACCCAAAACGCCTTTATTTCGGTTCGCAGCGTGTTTGGCGTTCAGAAAATAGGGGAGACAGTTGGGCTGCTATATCAACTGATTTGACAAAAAATGAAGCGCGCTTAGCCTTGCCAATTATGGGCCGACAACAGAGCTGGGATGCCGCTTGGGATGTATACGCTATGTCAACGTATAATACCATTACTTCTCTAGCCGAATCTGCACAAGACGAAAACATATTATATGCCGGTACAGACGACGGTCTCTTGCACATCACCAAAGATGGAGGTGCTACATGGACTACGCTGACTGTTGATAAGCTTCCCGATGCGCCCGCCACTGCTTTTGTTAACGATATCAAAGCTGATATGTTTGACGCTAACATTGGCTATGTGGCATTGGATAATCACAAATTTGGTGACTATCGCCCTATGCTCTACAAGACAACCAATGGCGGGAAGTCGTGGAAATCCATTACAGAAGGTATTCCAGAAGGAACGCTCATATGGCGATTAGTTCAAGATCACGTAAATCCGAAATTGTTGTTTTTAGGAACAGAATACGGAGTTTATGTAAGTCTTAACCAAGGTGATAATTGGCATAAATTCAGCAATGGGATGCCCACGATTTCTGTTCGTGATTTGGCTATTCAAAAGCGTGAAAACGATTTGGTAGCTGCTACTTTTGGGCGTAGTTATTATATTCTAGATGATTATAGCCCCTTACGTGGTATTTCAGCTGAAAATTTAGCTAATGGCAATCAGCTTTTTCCAGTAAAAAAAGCCTTGCAGTATGTGCAAGAGCGTGGCGGCACCTCTAGTCAAGGGGCGTCTTTTTACACAGCTAAAAATCCAACTTATGGCGCACAGTTCACGTACTATATAGATGATGACATCAAAACCATGAAGGCCAAGCGTAAGGCATCTGAAAAGAAACTAAAGAAAGACAAAAAGGACATTCCATTCCCTGGTTGGAAGGCACTGGACGACGAAGATTTTGAGAAGAAACCACAAGCCATTTTGCGGGTGACAAATGCTTCTGGTAAGGTGCTAACGGAACTAACGGGCCCATATAGCAAAGGAATCCATCGAAAGCATTGGGATTTACGAGAGCGTATTGCATCAGCTTTGGATATCCATTCCAGTCGTGATAATGGCACAGGATTGCGTTCAGATGTAACACCAGGCACGTACTATGTACAATTGTTTAAAAAGCATAATGGCACCTTACGGCAGCTTTCACAAAAGGAAGCATTTGAAGTAACACGACTACGTCAAAATGTTCTGACAAATCCAGAAGCTGCTTCACATCTTACTTACAAAACTAAGCTTAACGAACTCTATATAGAAGCAGAAAAAATGAATAAAAAGCTTGAAAAAACCAAGAAAAAAATAGCTGCTTTAGATAAAGCAATTGGCTTTGCACAGGAAAACCAAGATGATCTCTATAAGTCCGTATTTAGCTTGCAGAAAGAACAACATGCTTTGGCACGCAGAATTAACGGCAGTGATGCTAAGGGAGAAGTAGGGGAGAAAGACACGCCAACGCTTTCTTTTAGAATATCTGTGGCATCTAGAGGTTTTTTCTCCAACACCTACGGTCCAACGGCAATGCAAATGGAAAGCTATGATGTGGCAGTTGCGCTGATCAATACATTGTCGCCTCAAGTTGATGCACTGGCTGCTGCAACAGCGAAGGAAATACAAAACAGCAAGGCCTTAGGCTTACCTGTAATTATTGATTGATAAAATCATCAACCAAAAGATCGACCACCAGCGAGTAGCTTTGAATCCCTGCTTGCTGTTGGTTGACTTTTAGGTATTGGTCATAACTTCGCTCGAAAACCTTCTCAAAAGGGTTTTGATACTTTTCCCAAAACGTACGTACTTCGCTAATATTTTCAAGAATTCCCTCAGGTAGCTTAGCCATTATTCCTTTAGCTTGCTTTGCATCAGCCTTGTAGAGGCTATTAATCATGTGTTGAAATGCCAATAGGTGACCTGCATAGCTAACCACTGCATTGTCAGATGCAGTTGATGCTTTGATGCTGAAATAGTTCGCTTCGTCTTCTGCAGCTATTCCCCATTGATGTGCAATCTCGTGACAAGCAGTCGTAAGTATACTAAGCTTTGGCTGCAAGGTATTTACTTGTGCTTCGTGTGTAAAGGGATTTAAATACCCACCAAAACCCATATAACTCAACACGGTAGGGAACAGGGTAGCTTTTGCTTTTCCATGTGCTCTAGAGGGGCGCAAGCTGGAATGTTCCATAGTCTTGGTAGCTAAGGCAAGCAGCGCATTCGTTTCCAGTGGAGTGACAACTGCTTTTAAAGGATCATGGCTTATTTGTTGGTGTTGCGCAGTTAATGTAAGGGCATAATGTTGCGTAGTCTCTTTCAAATGTTCCAATGATATTGTAGTGAGTAGCGATCGTGAAACCCGTAATGGGGTTTTAAAATAATGCATTCCCCAAGAAAAATAGAACAAACTAACGATGATAAAGACAGTAGCAAGCATCTGCCCAATATGACGCTTCAATTTAAAGTGCCTCAATCGAAAAAGGACAAATAATATTCCCATAATGTAGCCAAAGTCTCCAATTGAAAATGGCACTTTTGACCACAAAAACTGATTGAGGGCTGATATGTTGGGATAAATGCTTTGGCCATAAAGAGCGTGTATCCATTTATTGTCAAAAGGCAGCATTAAAAAACCCAAAAAGAACAGGAATAAACACAGCAGTGTGAAGTGCCGCATCTTGAAAATCATTCCCCGACGAGTGCTACAATTTCCACTTCAAAAATAAGGGTTGATTTGGGTGGAATTACGGAATTCCCCTGCTCGCCATAGGCGATTTGATACGGAAGGTATAATGTTGCTTTCTCACCTTCTTTAAGCAAGGACAAGCCCTCTTTGAAGCCTGCAATAAGCGACACTTCTGGATCGATACGTGCCTCAATGGGGCTATAGCCACCACCGCTCTCACGCCTTTGATCAAATTTGTCATAAGCCTCTGCAACCTCAGCTATTGAAGTATCCAATAAATCCCCATTTTCAAAATACACGGCATAGTGCGTTTTTGCGGTCTTTCCCGCAACGACCTGCGCGCCATCTGTTTTAGTTGTAATCACATAGGCCAGTCCACTATCGGTGGTGGTTGTGTTTTTTTTTAGTTTACTCAAGGCTGCTGCCTTATGGGATTTTACCTGTGCTTGTGCAGTAAGCTTGGCTGCTTTTCTCTCTTCTATACCATTAAAATAAGCATCAAAAATTTTGGCTGCTTTAAATTTTCTTGCTTGGCTGCCTTTACGAATAATGTTAACGGAAACGATGGTGTCATTTTGTTGAATAGAGTCAACCACTTGTTGACCAGAAATTACCTTACCAAAAACACTGTGTTTGCCATCTAGCCAAGGGGTTTCCTTGTGGGTGATAAAGAACTGACTGCCGTTGGTATTAGGGCCTGCATTTGCCATAGACAAGACACCAGGGCCATCGTGTTTTAGGATTTCAACAATCTCATCCTCAAAAGCATATCCAGGGCCACCGCTTCCCGTTGCTGTGGGGTCACCACCTTGTATCATGAAATCAGGGATAACACGATGAAAGACAAGTCCATCATAATATTTTTTACCTAAATAGGTGCTGTCTACTTGGCTGTTCGTTCCTTCTGCCAATGAAACAAAGTTTGCTACCGTATTGGGAGTTTGATCGAAAGCAAGTTGAAGGGTGATGGTTCCTTTATTGGTATTGAATTCAGCATAAAGCCCTTTTTCAACGCCATTTTTTGAAGTTGAGCATCCAACGATTAGAGTAAAAATGAATGCAGCGAATAGGATTTTGTTGTTCATAATTTAAAATTTAAGATTGGAAAAGTACAAAATATGCGGTCACGATAAAAATGCAGCCAGTGATTTGAGGAAATATGCCTCTGTTTCTCGAACTGATTTGTCTGATTTTCCGCCTGCTGCGTTGATGTGGCCACCCCCTTCGAAATAGGTTTTAGCAAAAAGATTAACGGCCAAATCTCCTTTACTTCTAAAGGAAATTTTAATCATCTCTTCCTTTTTGCTTTCTGTCATAAGTACAGCCATTTCAATTCCAGCAACAGAAAGTCCGTAATTAACAAAACCTTCTGTGTCGCCTTTCTGGTAGTTGCAAGCGTCTAATTCGTCTTGACTTAAGATAGTATAGGCTGTCTTATATTCCGAAATAAAAACCATGTTTTTGAGCGCAATTCCCAATAGCTTTAATCTGTCAGGTCTTGCATTGTCTTTGATTTTTTCGTGAATTTCACTGTGGTTGGCACCAGCATCAATCAGAGTAGCTACTGCACGGTGGGTAGCTGAGGTAACACTTGGGAATCTAAACGACCCTGTGTCAGTAACGATTCCTGTGTAGAGGCAACTGGCAATGTCTTGGTTTATATGTTTGGCAAGACCCATGGCATCTATAATTTGAAACACAAACTCACAGGTTGAGCCTATGGCGGGGTTTGAGAACATGATATCGGCATAATCATCGGGTTCTTGATGATGATCGATCATGACTTTTTTGGCAGCACTTTCTGCTACACTAGCACCCATTTGGTCAATGCGTTTGAGGGTGTTAAAGTCAAGTGTAAAAACCATATCTGCACCAGCAATTAGCTTGTCTGCTAGTTCTTGGTCGTTTTCATAAATCAATACGGCATCGTGCCCCGGGAGCCAATGTAAGAAGGTAGGGTAGTCGTTGGGCGCGATAACGGAGGTGCTATGCCCTAGTTGATTTAGCATGCCCTGCCAAGCCAAACAGCTGCCCATGGCATCGCCATCGGGGTTTTTGTGAGGTATAATGACGAACGTTGCTGGCTTGTCTAGCCATTGCTTTAATTGTTCGAGTTGGTTCTTAATCATAAAACAAAGATAGCTATTGTATGTATTAGTTCGCTTTTTGTACATTTGATAATCAATCCTAGATCGTGCGACTATCCTTTAACAAACAACGTAACAACAGAAGATTTAACTACACCCCTCGTTATTATAAGGGTAAGGAGGAGACAAATCCGTATGCATTTGAAAATACTTTTGAACGCTATCGTGATATGCCCAACAAAAACGATTTTGGCGCACATTGGCGTGAAGCTCGCAACATGAGTCGTAATCGAAATAACAAAGGAGTATCACCCTTGTTATTGATGCTTATTGGTTTGTTGTTGTTGGGTTCTCTTTATGTGCTTGATTTTGATCTCTCTATTTTTTGAAAAATATGGGGGATGTTATTCAATTACTTCCCGACCATGTAGCAAATCAAATTGCTGCAGGTGAGGTAGTGCAGAGGCCCGCTTCCGTAGTTAAAGAGCTGTTGGAAAACGCTATCGACGCTGGAGCAACCCGCATATCACTTGTTGTGAAAGAAGCAGGCAAGGCACACATTCAAGTGGTAGACAACGGCAAAGGCATGAGTGAGAATGATGCGCGCATGTGCTTTGAACGTCACGCAACATCAAAAATTAGCAACGCAGCAGATTTATTTAAATTAAATACTAAAGGTTTCAGAGGCGAGGCGATGGCGAGTATTGCCGCAGTTGCACAAGTGCAACTAATTACCAAAAACGAACAGGATGATTTGGGTGTCCGCATAGATATAGCAGGTTCTGAGGTAAGCCAACAACAACGCACAACAGCTGCGCAAGGAACTTCTATAACGGTAAAAAACCTTTTTTTTAATATTCCCGCTAGGCGTAATTTTTTAAAATCACCCCAAGTAGAATTTAGACATATTACAGACGAATTCCATCGTGTGGCGCTTGTGCATCACGATATCTATTTTGAACTTTTACACAATGGAAGTGAGGTTTTTCAGTTGCCAGCATCAAGCAGACGCCAGCGCATTTCACATATTTTTGGAGCAAAATTTGACGAACGACTTGTGCCTGTTTATGAGAAAACAGAACTGGTTGAAGTCAGTGGATTTGTTTTGAAACCAAAATTTGCCAAAAAATCAAGGCACCAGCAGTTTTTCTTCGTTAATAATCGTTTTATTAAGAATGGTTATCTACATCATGCCGTTTTGGCAGCCTTTGAAGGATTGTTATCCCAAAATCAACAGCCTGGTTATTTTCTATTTCTTGAAGTGCCGCCTGCACAGCTGGATATCAACATACATCCTACCAAAAATGAAGTTAAGTTTGAAGATGACCATGCCTTGTATGCCGTACTTCGCGCGGCCATCAAACACAGTTTAGGGCAATTTAGTATTGCGCCTGTCTTGGATTTTGCAACAGATCCTTCCTTTGAAACGCCATATGCCAAACACAAAGCCGCTCCCGTAGCGCCTAACATCAGCGTAAACCCTAATTTCAATCCTTTTAGTGCATTACCTCAATCAAAACAGCCAACTAGCGCCGTGCGGTTTGATGACATAGTCGAACAAGAACATACAGAACCGCTAATAGCTCCTCAAACGGATCATGTCCATGTCTCATTTCAATGGCAACAGAAATATTTGATAGCACCTCACGATAACGGAATTATGATTGTGCATCAGCGTAGGGCACACGAACGCATTCTTTACGAAGAGTTTATGTACAAATGGGATGATGAAACTGTTGCTTCTCAATCCTTAGCCGTCCCTTTGGTTATTACTTTAGATAAACCCAGTATTGATTTGTTAAAAGCTCATAAAAAGGAGCTGCACGATATGGGCTTTCGTTTGTTGAGTGCTGAGGGCGATACTATTGAGTTTGAAGCTATACCAGAAGTTTTTGCTACAGCTGATGTCCCATACTTTTTGTCAGCTTGGCTGACACCTTTATCAAATGGCACGGTTCATGCCTTCTCTCAACGTGATATCATGGCGCTTACCCTTGCCAAGCAACGATGCATCAGGTCGGGTAGGTCTCTGGCAGCACATGAACAAATAGAATTGATACATAAATTGCTCTCATGTAAAGAAATTGATCGCACCGCTGATGGTAAAGTGGTCTTTAAAATGATAGCAGCAAATGTGTTAAAAACTTTTTTTACCCCATGAGATCAATCTCTGATATCGTAAAACAACTAATTATTATTAACGTGTTATTTTTTGTTGGCACCTTTTTGATAAGCCCTGACATCACAGGATTAGTTACAGACTTATTGGCCTTGCACTATCCTGGTAACTACCGTTTCGGCATCTGGCAATTGCTCACTCATATGTTTATGCATGGCAGCTTTTCACACATATTATTTAATATGTTTGGATTGTGGATGTTTGGTTCGCCTTTGGCTCAAATGTGGGGTAAAAATAAATTTTTATTTTTTTATATTTCAGCAGGACTCGGTGCTGCCTTAGTACAATTAACGGTAAACTATGCGCAAGTAAGTGCCATTATTGAGCAATTGGTTTCAGCAGGCTTTTCAGAGTCAACTATTCTAGATTTATTACAATCTGAACGTTACAGCACTGCTTGGCAATCTGTAATTTCAGAGTCTCAACTCAACAGTCTTTATACCTCTTTCAATTTTTCTATGGTGGGTGCTTCTGGTGCCTTGTATGGGATTTTGGTGGCCTTTGCTTTTTTGTTTCCTAATGCAGAATTGATGTTGTTGTTTTTTCCGGTTCCAATAAAAGCTAAGTATTTTGTCCCTGGCGTTGTGCTTTTAGATACTATTTCAGCACTCACTGGTAAGTCTTTCTTCAGCCCCAGCAATACCGCCTTTATTGCCCACATTGGTGGGGCCCTGACAGGCTTTGTAATAATGTGGTATTGGAAACGAAATCAGTTTAACCAAAAACGTTGGAACTAATGGGATTTTGGCAAGACATAAGGTTGCGCTTTGATAAGCTCAACAGCCTAGAAAAAATCATTGCCATCAATGTGGTCTTTTTTGTGCTTCCCTTTATTTTAAGTACAGTTTTCTTTTTGTTTAAAACATCAATTTCAGGATGGTTTAACTATGTTGAGCTTTCTGCAAATATTAAAACAACTATTTTCCGTCCTTGGACGATACTCAGCTATGGCTTTTTTCACGCCTCATTTGGTCATATTTTTTGGAACATGATGTTGCTCTACATTTCAGGTGGTCTAATGCTCAACCTTTTTAAAGAAAAGCTCTTGCTTAACTCCTTTTTTGTAGGTATCATGGCAGGTGGGTTTACGTATTTGATTGCTTACAATGTATTTCCAGTGTTTAGTGCTGTTGAAGGAAGTCTTATTGGCAGTTCAGCGGGTGTAATGGCCGTATTGATTTTTATGGCTTCCTATATGCCTAATTCACCCATTCGGGTGTTGGTGTTCTCTGTACCGTTGAAGTATATAGCATTACTGTTTATTTTTATTGACTTGGTACAGATACCCCAATCTAATGCGGGCGGTCATGTTGCTCACTTGGGCGGTGCTCTATGGGGCTATATTTACCAAAGGCAATTTTTGCAGGGCAATGATATTGGCGCTTGGTTTATGAATGGTTTTGACTCCATAAAAAAAACCCTAAGCTCCAAACCTAGACGGAAGCGCCCAAAAACTGCTAGAAAAACAACTGCTACTGATGCTGTGGATCAGAAAAAAATTGATGCCATTTTAGATAAAATTGCCTCTTCTGGCTATGAGAGTTTGACAAAAGCTGAAAAGGGATACTTATTCCGTGCTGGCAAGCAGTAGTTAGTAAGCAAAAAACGAAAAGACACAGCCGCCATAGTTACGGGCATGGCTAAATTGTCCAATATCAGATAAGTCGATTTGTTCGGCATGCTCTATAATTAGCAGACCCTCTGGTGCAAGTGTGTTTTTTTCAAAAATCGTATTAACTATGGATTTGTATGTTGCCAACTCAAGCGCATAAGGGGGATCGGCAAAAATAAAATCATAGTTGTTGCTGTTTCGTTCTAAAAACAATAAAACGGGCATTTTAACAGTGGTAATGGGTAGAGAAAGATCTGCCGTAGTTTGAGTAATAAAGCGAATGCACCCAGGGTGTTGGTCTACCGCAACGATGCTAGTAACACCTCTTGAAGCAAACTCATAGCTGATGCTTCCCGTACCTGAAAAAAGGTCAAGCACGTTACAATCATTAAAATCATATTGGTGCACCAAGATATTGAAAAGTGCTTCTTTTGCTCTATCTGTAGTAGGTCTAACAGGAAGATTTTTGGGAGGACTTATACGCCTTCCTTTTAATGTGCCAGAAACAATTCGCATTAAAACAGATTTAACAAACAAAAATCTTGGTGGGTACTGATACGCGGCACTACATGCTTCAAATCATTTTCTACAGTTAGCAGATTGACACTTCTCACAAATTCCTGTAATCCTTTATAAATTTCATCATTGACAGCGATATCACCAGCTATAAATAGGGGTACCTCGTTTGGGCTGATGTCCTTTTCTTTAGTAGTAAGCAGTATATAGTACACCACATCTTTTGGTTTGGTGGCTTCAAAGCAATTGTAAAATTGAAGCTTTTTGTCTCGTAATAATGCGATGTGTAGGTGGTCTTGTTGTTTATAGAGACTCCAAGCAAGGGCACCTTCTGTTGCGCTGTGTTGCGACAAGGCCCGTAGCCATACGGTCACGGCATGATAGTAGCTAAAAGATCCAAAGTTGTCAAGTAACATATTGTTTACGTTGACAAATGGTGCATAAACACAGATCCAATCTGAACTGGGTTCTACATCATAAGTGATAAAGTCATTTGGCTTTAAGTCAACGTCTTTTTGAACATATTCGTGAAGTGCTGTTTCTTCAAAAAGTGACTTGGGTACTAATGTTGCAAGATTATTTTCAACGCTACAGCGTATTTCGCTATAGTTTTGCTCCAATATACCATTCTCTTTTAGTGCTGCTCGTATGTTTTCGTGAAGATTTTCTAAATGGATAAAGGTGTCAAAAACTACTCTGTGGATTTGAGAAGCTTTATTGGTTTTTTGGTTGTGGGTAAAAAAAGAAAGTCCATTCACGAAGACGTGAATGGACAACTTTAAGTCACTTTCTTTATTTTTGTGTTCTGGCATCGTAAATGGTAGGCCAGTTTCCGTTAGTGCTAACTTCTGTCAATGATCCTAACACAATGTCAGGTCCATTTACACCATCTACGGAAATGGTTGCTTTTTCTTGTTTCAATAAGTACGGATCTTGGTCGTGTAATACCAAATCTTTTGAGACACTCACCTCAAATACAGCTACTGGATAATTATTTTTTTCGATAACATCAGCTTTCATTACAAAGCTGGTGTCGATTCCTTTAACAGGAACTTTCATCATGGAAGTGTATCTATTAGAGTCACTAAATAGGGAGTCTTTAACAGAAACATAGCCCAAGGTGTCTACGATTTGAATTTCGCGGAGCATGTCGATGCGATAGGTACGATCGTATTCTAGATAACTCGAGTCTCTTTTTTCAACGATAATATACTCGGCAGTGTCTATAAACTTAACCAAGCTCTTAAAGTCTTGTGCATAATAGCCATTAACAGATTTGTGGGCTACTTGTGCCATGCCTATATCCTTAAGATTAGAAATAACATTTCCATAACGTTCTACTTTAACATTATTAAATTGGATGGGGTCGTAAATGGAGTAAAATAACTTATATGTAAAAAATAAGATGAGGATCCATAAAACAGGTAGTAAGATTTTTTTCATGACGCCTATTAAATTTTAAAGCATTCAAATTTACAATTTTTTTCAATCTCAACGCGCTTCAATAAAACATTCCTACATTTAGCCAATGGATTCAACGACTTTAACCAAAACACTTATCGACGCATTTCCTTTTACGCCCACCGTGGCTCAAGAAAAAGCGCTGCACAGATTGGCCGTTTTTTTTGATAACGAGTCAGGGAACGCAGTGTTTGTATTAAAGGGTTTTGCTGGGACAGGAAAAACCACACTTATTGGGGCATTGGTGCAATCCATTGCTAAGTTGCGATACAAAACGGTGCTTATGGCACCAACTGGACGTGCTGCAAAAGTGATGGCCGCCTATGCGAATCGCCCAGCCTGTACCATTCACAAGCGGATTTATTTCACCCAGCAAGAGCGCCAAGGAAACCTTAAATTCAAACTTCAAAAAAATAAATTTAAACATACTCTTTTTTTGGTTGATGAAGCTTCTATGATTGCCAACCAGCAGCAGCAGAGCAAACTCTTTGAAAATGGTTCCCTACTGCAAGATCTAATTGCCTATGTACGTGCTGGTGAAAATTGCAAGCTGATGTTTGTGGGTGATACTGCCCAACTGCCACCCGTGCACACCAACCTAAGTCCAGCCTTGGATGCCCAAGTGTTGTCTTTAGATTTTGACCTCGATCCCCAAGAAGTGGAACTAGATGAGGTGGTACGCCAAGCAAAAGATTCGGGTATTTTATTTAATGCCACTAGAATTAGACAGCAATTAAACAACCAGTACACCGATCAATTTCAGTTTATTTTATCCAAATTTCCAGATATAATCAGGTTGCAAGATGGTTATGAAATTCAAGATGCTCTTGAGACCTCTTTCACACAGGTGGGTCGAGAAGAAACCGCTTGTATAGTACGTTCAAATAAACGTGCTAATGGGTATAATCAACAAATACGCGCTGAAATTTTGGGCAAAGAACCCGATTTGGATACTGGGGATTTACTTATGGTGGTCAAGAATAATTACCATTGGCTGTCTCCTACATCAGGACCAGGCTTTATTGCCAATGGCGATACGGTTGAAGTACTCAAAATTAAGGCCATTAAGGAGCTCTATGATTTTAGGTTTGCCGAAGTGAGCGTACGAATGTTAGACTATCCAGACGAAGAACCTTTTGATACCGTTTTTTTACTCGACACACTTGCTTCTGAAACCCATGCCCTTTCTTTTGAAGAAAACACAAAGCTCTATCAATCCATTAGAGAAGATTATACGCACCTACCACAATACAAGCAGTATTTGAAGGTTAAAAAGAATCCCTTTTTTAATGCACTGCAAGTCAAGTATGCCTACGCCTTTACGTGTCATAAAGCACAAGGAGGGCAATGGAAGCGCGTATTGGTTGAAAAGCCCTATTTGCCCGACGGTCTTGACGCTGGGTTTTTTAGATGGCTCTATACGGCTGTTACTCGCGCATCAGAAAAGTTGTTCTTGGTTGGATTTGATGACACCTTCTTTGATGCGGAATGATTTGATTACTTTTGCATCATGCGTATAATAGCAGTCATTCCAGCCCGTTACGAAGCACAACGCTTTCCTGGAAAACTTCTGGCCGATTTGGCCGGTAAGACTGTGTTGCAACGTACTTATGAAGCCGTACAACAGACCAAGCTCTTTGACGAGGTATGGGTCGCTACAGATTCAGATGCCATATCAGCTCATATCACAAGCATGGGCGGGAAGGTTTTTCGCAGTCAGTTGATACATGAATGTGGTAGCAACCGCGTTGCTGAATGTGCCAGTCAGTTGGATGCACACGTAATTATCAATGTGCAAGGTGATGAACCTTTTATTTCGCCCCAGGCCCTGTCGGATTTGATAACGGCTTTTGAGGATGACGTTGAAGCTAAGATTGATTTGGCTTCGCTTATGATTCCCATACACAGCAAGGCAGATTTAGAAAATCCAAATGTGGTCAAGGTAGTAAGCGATAAACAGGGCAGGGCTCTATATTTTTCTCGTGCGGCGATTCCGTTTATGCGAGCCCAAGGACAAGCATTTCGTCATGTAGGGATCTATGCTTTTCGCAAGGCAGCTCTCTTGGATTTTTACGCCCAAGCACCAACGCCACTTGAACAGGCAGAAAAGATTGAAGCAATCCGCTACTTAGAAATGGGCAAGGTGATGCAAATGCTAGAAACGGATTTTGTGGGTGTGGGAATAGACACGCCTGAGGACTTGGTCAAAGCCAACTCATTACTAACCTAAAACCATGGTGTGATAGACGTTTTGCACATCGTCGTCTTCCTCTAACTTTTCAATTAGCTTTTCTACTTCTTCGACTGCCTCGCTAGATAAGGTAGTGGTAGTAGTAGGAATACGCTCAAAGCCTGAAGACAGGATTTCAATTTCACGTTTTTCCAGTTCTTTTTGAATGGCACCAAAGCTTTCAAAAGGCGCGTAGAGCAATATGCCATCTTCGTCTACAAAAACTTCGTCTACACCAAAGTCAATAAATTCCAATTCCAACTCCTCAGCATCTAAACCCTCGATAGGTATGCGGAAATTACAAGTATGGTCAAACATGAATTCTACAGTACCAGAGGTTCCCAAATTGCCATTACATTTATTAAAGTAGCTACGGACATTGGCCACGGTTCGGTTGTTGTTGTCTGTGGCGGTTTCTACCAATACGGCTATTCCGTGTGGCGCATAGCCTTCAAATAGAACTTCTTTGTAGTTCTCTGTGCTTTTGTCTGAGGCCCGTTTGATAGCACGCTCAATATTGTCCTTGGGCATGTTGACTGCCTTTGCGTTTTGAATTACCGCGCGCAGTCGTGAATTGCTCTCTGGATGTGGCCCGCCTTCTTTTACGGCCATGACAATGTCTTTACCAATGCGTGTAAAGGTCTTGGCCATAGCTGACCAGCGTTTCATCTTACGTGCTTTGCGAAATTCGAATGCCCTTCCCATAAATTCGTTTTGGTAAAGATATAAAAGCCAATAGTGTTTGGCAAAAGAAGGATATTGGTTTTGGCGTAAGATGCATTCTAATCACTAGCGTATGCCACACAAACGCCTTATGTTATAGCATATGCTGGCAAATACAAGAGTAATAAAGATTAGGGTAATGATATTCCCACCATTTCAAAGCACCACCGACCATGATTCGGTTTCATGATCTATCCTTCCTAGCAATAGAGCTAAAACAATGGAAATAAGCCATATAATGAAATGCTTCTTCATTGCTTCCCTGGAGTTATCATACCCAAACAGTTTTGTATAACAGCTTCTGAAGTATAGCGCAAATGTTTGGGCAACAGGTTGTATTTGGGAAGTACCGCTATATATCGGTCAATATTACTGGCATAAACGTGTGTATAACAGGGTTTTTTGGACAGCTTTAATCCATCCACCAGTTGGGCTATAAACTCATCGTGATGAATCAAATCATCGCTGCCCAAATGAAAAATACCCCACAAATTTCTGTTGATGATATAATGCAATTGTTGGGTTACAAAATAAGCTGCCGCAACATTAATGACCGAGTTAGGGAAAATCTCATAAGGGGTTTGGTTTTCGATAGCTGTTTTTAGTGCTAATAAGCGGGGTGCGCCCGCACCAAAGACCATGGGCAATCGCGCAATTGTCCAACTGAAAGGGGGCAAGCGCATGAGTTTGTTTTCAATTTTAATTTTCCCCTTGCCATAGGCACTCTCAGAAAAAGATTTGTCGTGCTCATAGCTTGGATAATGCCTAAAACTGTCAAACACATTGGCCGCCGATAAAAAAATCAAACGGGCCTGTTGTTGTACCACATAGTCAATCAGCATATCATGGGCTACAAACTGTCCCGCATCTTCGCCTCGAAGCGCTGAAATGATTAGGTCAGGTTTAATGAATTTTAGTAACTCGGTGGGGGAGTCTTTTCTAAAATCATACTCAAAATAACGTTTGTTTTTCCCGTAACCCAATTGGTTGCAGTAGGTAGCATAGACATTAAAGTAAGGGTGTAACTCTTTGTATAAAGCACGCCCCAGAAAACCACTTCCACCAATGATGAGGATGCGTTTCATATTAGGTAATAAAAGGAAGACGGCTTATGCGCGCCTTTACATTTTTCTCACGTATGCGCACTAAGATTTCTGTACCTATCTTGGCGTATGCCCTGTCTATATATCCCATGCCAATACCCAAATTTAAGGAAGGTGAAGAGGTCCCAGAAGTAATCTCGCCAATAGTATTTCCATACGTATCAATGAGCGCATAGCCTTGTCGTGGAATGCCACGGTCTATCATGCTCAGGCCAATTCGTATTTGGGTAGTGCCTACTGCTTTATCTTTTTTAATATGTATGTCACCCACAAAAGATTTATTAAAATCAGTACACCAAGACAACCGCGCTGCTATGGGTGAAATACCATCACTCAATTCGTGACCGTACAGGCAGTAACCCATTTCAAGACGCAAGGTATCTCTTGCTGCCAGACCAATAGGTTGGATATTAAGTGTTTCGCCTTCCTGTAATAAAGCTTCCCAGACTTGTATGGCAGATGCTGTTGGAACGTAAAGTTCTACGCCCCCAGCACCTGTATATCCAGTAGTGGCAACAAATACTCCTGCATCAGCTGCCACAGAAGTTTTAATGATTGAAAAGTTTTTTTGTTTGGCCGTGTCTACTGTACTGATTCGCTTCATCAATTTGTGTGCTTTAGGACCTTGAACGGCCAAAAGGGCATAGGCATCTGATTTGTTTTCCAAGCTGGCCCCAAAGGATTTGTTTTGCAATGAAAGCCAATTCCAATCCTTGGCCAGGTTACTGGCGTTTACAACCAATAGATAGCTTTTTTCTGCTAATCGATACACCAATAAGTCATCCACCACACCTCCCTCATTGTTAGGCATATAGGCATATTGGGCATCGCCTGTAGCAAGTGCTGCAACGTTGTTACTGGTGGTATGTTGCAATAAAGCAAGGGCTGCATCTCCAGACACAATAAATTCTCCCATGTGGGAAACATCAAAAACACCCACATGTTCACGTACACATAAATGTTCGGCCTTTACTCCTTTGTAAGAGAGTGGCATCTCAAAGCCAGCAAAAGGGCCCATTTTGGCGCCCAGTAGGGTGTGCTGTTGATGTAAGGTCAATTGCTTCATATCTTCAAAAGTAGCACAGTTTTAGCTATTTTAGCTAAAAAGAAGTTTATGTTACGCTCCATTTTATTCACAATATTTGCCGTTCTTAGTTTGCACGCCCAAGAAGTTCCGAACGATTATCTAACGCCTGTCTTTCACGAAGGACGTCGCCAAGCTGTTCGTGCCCAAATGCCTCCTAACAGTGTTGCTGTATTTTTTGCTAATCCTGTGCGAAATCGGGCCAATGATGTGGATTTCCACTACCACCAAGATCCTAATTTTTATTACCTGACAGGACTTAAAGAACCACATGCTGTACTGTTGATTTACAAAGAGCCTCAAGTTGTGGATGGGGTTGCTATGCATGATGTGTTATTTGTGCAGGAGCGTGATCCCTTACGAGAGCAATGGGATGGTTATCGTTTGGGTATCACAGGAGCCAAAGAAAAATTAGGCTTCTCCAACGTATTTTTTAACATCCAATTTTCGGATTTCAAAACTGATTTTGAACGCTTTGATCAAGTGCTCTTCTTTGATTTTAATAACGATGTTAGAGATGATACTCGCAATGAAGCGGATCTCTATTCGTTGATAAACTGCTTTAAAGAAAAGGCGAAGTTCCCAGTAAATTATAATATAGAAAAAGCCTCGCTGTATAGATATATTACCACTTCTGATGTTAACAGTTCTGCCAATGTTGCACAAGTATTGTCACGATCGCTGCGAACCAATAAAGACTTGGCGCAAGATGAATTGCTTAGCGCTTATCAAACAGCCATAAACGAGCGCCAGCGCACTGAGCTGAAACAGCAGATGTCTGCCCAGCTTACCAACCTCGATACCCAAACATTGCCCATGATCATGGACAACTTGCGTGAAATTAAATTACCTGAAGAAGTAGCATTACTCAAAAAGGCCATCTATATTTCAGCGGTTGGTCAAGTGGAGGTGATGAAAGCCATGCATTCCGGTATGTCGGAGCGTGAAATTCAAGGGATACACGAATTTGTATTTAAAAAATATGGAGCGGAGTATGAAGGATACCCCTCTATAGTTGGCGGAGGACACAATGGCTGTGTTTTACATTATATCACAAATGACAAACCCACAGTTGGAGATGATTTGGTTTTAATGGATTTGGGTGCTGAATACCACAATTATACTGCCGATATTACTCGAACTATTCCTGCCAATGGCACTTTTTCAGCAGAACAGCTTGCCATTTATGACATCGTTTATAAGGCACAAGAAGCTGGAATAAAAGCCTCCGTAGTAGGAGCTAACATGCGTGCGCCTCACTACGCCGCCCTTGAAGTGATTGCTGAAGGACTCATAGCCTTGGGCATTATAGAAAATCGTGAACAAGCACGTACATATTTCCCACATGGCACCTCACACTATCTAGGATTAGATGTGCACGATGCGGGCACCTATAGCCCTTTCAAACACAATACCTTGATTACTGTTGAGCCAGGAATTTATATTCCTGAAGATAGCCCTTGTGATTCCAAATGGTGGGAAATAGCCGTCCGCATAGAAGACGATATTTTAATTACGAACGATGGACCTGTAAACCTGTCTGCTTATGCGCCTCGTACGGCCGAAGGCATTGAGGCCATGATGCAGCAGCCAAGTGTATTGGATGCTTTTGTGTTGCCTGAGTTAGACAGCTTGGGACAATAGGTATTCCTTGAACGCTTCGTAGCCACTCAAAGACGTTTTTTCTGGCGTTTTATCTAGAATATGCTGAATCTGTGTTGGTATATCTAGGGTTAGGCCTAGTGTTTCTTCTACAGTAACACGAAATTTAATAGGGTGTGCTGTTTCTAAAAATATGCCGTAATGGTCTGGGTTATTTTCCAAAAAGCGCTGTAACCCCAAATAGCCAACGGCTCCATGTGGATCGGCAACATAGTTGTACTTTTGATGTAGCTCCGCAAGAGCTAGTTTTGTTTCGGCATCATTATAAGCATAAGATAAGAAGTCTTGCTTTAATACATCAAAGTCATTTTCATATAGAGACTGAATACGGATAAAATTAGATGGATTTCCTACATCCATGGCATTGGAAATGGTTTGCTTTGATGGGTTGGGTTGGTAGTCTTGTGTTTCTAAATAGCGGGGTACGGTATCGTTGATGTTGGTACTCGCTATAAAATAGCTGATAGGCAAACCAAGTCTTTTTGCTACGATGCCTGCACAGATGTTTCCAAAGTTGCCACTTGGCACAGAGAAAGCCAGTTTTTTATCTACGCCCATGCGTTGAAACTGTTGATAGGCAAAGAAAAAGTACAGGGATTGTGGTAACCACCGGGCTACATTAATTGAATTGGCAGAAGTCAGATTTAATTTTCCTTTCAATTCTTCATCTATAAAAGCAGACTTGACCATCTCTTGGCAGTCGTCAAAAACACCATCAATTTCTACGGCCTTTATGTTTTTGCCATTGGTAGTGAGTTGCAGTTCTTGGATGTGACTGACCTTTCCCTTGGGATAAAGGATAATAACTTCAGTACCTTCAATACCCAAAAAGCCAGAAGCAACTGCGCCACCAGTATCACCAGATGTAGCTACCAATACGGTGACTTTCTTGGGACTTTGTTCATTAAAATAACCAATACAGCGCGCCATAAAACGAGCGCCAACGTCTTTAAAAGCCATGGTTGGTCCGTGGAAAAGCTCTAGAGTAGCCGTATTGTCGTTGATTTTATTGACTGGAAAGTCAAAGCAAAGGGTATCGGCAACAATTTTCTCCAAGCGTCCTTTAGAAATTGTGCCTCCTACAAAAGGACGCATGACTTCAATACCAATCTCTACCATAGACTTATTGGTGATGTCTGCAAGAAAGGATGCATCTAATCTTGGTGTTTTTTCAGGAAAATATAAGCCTCTGTCTGGAGCAAGTCCCCGGATTACCGCTTCTGAAAAACTGGCGGTGTTGCTGTTGTCGGTTAGGCTGTAGTATTTCATCTGAGATCTTCTATAAAGCTTACGCCTGTTTTTTTGATAGGACTGATGTGAATGTCAAACGGAATAGTTGTTTTTTCAAAAACAGATTGCATGGCTTGTGCAACCTTACTGGCGGTGCTCATGCCTCTAGATAAGGCGAAAACAGAAGGACCAGAACCTGAAATACCTGAGCCCAATGCTCCAGCTGCTTCGCAAGCTACTTTCAATTCGCTGAAATAGGGGATAAGGATTGACCTTGCGGGCTCAACTATGCCGTCAACCAAAGACCTGCTCAACAAGTCGTAATCTTCTTCGTATAAACTAGAGACCAGCGCACCAACATTTCCCCATTGACTGATGGCTTTTTCAAGCGTTACACGTTTTTTGAGTACGGCACGCGCATCAGCTGTTTTTACTTCAATTTTTGGATGTATCACAGTGGCCACAAGCTCTAGTGGTGTGGGTAATGCGCAGATGTCCAATGGATTGGTATCGCGGACTAGTGTAAATCCTCCAAGGAGTGCTGGCGCTACGTTGTCGGCATGGGCACTTCCACAAGCCAAACGCTCTCCTTCCATAGCAAAAGGAATTAATTCTTTAGTTGAAAATGGATTGCCAAGCAAATAATTCATACCTGCTACTGTACCTGCAGCACTGGCAGCAGAGCTTCCGATGCCACTTCCTGGCTTTATGTTTTTTACAATTCTGATTTCAAACCCCAGTTGCGGATTATAGGCTTCAAGCATAGCCAGGCCGGCAACTCCTGCTACATTATTCTCAGCCTCCAGAGGTAAATCTTGCCTTTCGATAGAAGTGATGTCTATGCCCGATTTTTCACTTCGGCGTATTTCCATAATGTCTCCTATATTTTGGAGACAGAGCCCCAAAACATCAAAGCCACACGAAATATTGGCTATACTCGCTGGCGCAAATAATTTAACGCCTTTTATATCAACTTTTTCCAATTCTAATGATATCTGCAAATATTCCAGAAGCGGTTACAGCAGCACCTGCACCTGCACCTTTAACAATAAGGGGTTGTTGTGCATACCTATCTGTATAGAACAACACGATGTTGTCGCTGCCCTCAAGGTTATAAAAATCATGCCCTTGCGGGATGTGTTTTAAGCCTACAGTTGCTTTGCCGTCTTCAAATGTAGCAACGTACTTAAGACATGCATTTTCAGTTGCTGCAGTCTGGAAAAGGGCATCAAAATGTGTTTTGTGCGCATCCAAACTTGCTAAAAAGGCTTCGATGCTAGTGGTGTCTAAACACGACTGCGGTAAAAAGGATTTGTTCTCAATGTCGGTAAGCTCCATTTCAAACCCACTTTCTCTTGCTAAAATCAATATTTTTCTTGCCACATCAATGCCACTTAAATCAATTTTAGGATCTGGTTCAGTATAGCCTTCTTGCATGGCCTGCTCCACAACTTCACGGAATGATGTATTTTCATTGAATGAATTGAAAACAAAATTTAAGCTTCCCGATAACACGGCCTGAATGCTGTGCACTTGATCGCCAGATGCAATCAGGTGGTTGAGTGTATCAATAATAGGCAAACCAGCACCTACATTGGTTTCGTACAAGAAAGGTGCGTTGTACTTACGCGACAATTTTTTAAGGTTTTGGTAATTGGCCAATTCATCGGCACAAGCAATCTTATTGCAAGTCACAACACCAATGTTATTTTTTAAATACTGCGCATAGGTACCGGCAATAATTGGATTTGCCGTATTGTCTACAAATATGGCATTGCGCATGTTCAGTGCCTTAGTTTTTTCGAAAAACAATTCCTTGTCTGCCTTTTCGCCTGCATTAAGCATTTCCCTCCAATTGTCTAAGTCAATACCTGTTGCATCAAAAACCACTTTACGGGAATTGGAAATACCAATGACACTCAAATTGAGTTTGAAATGCTCTTTTAGAAAATCGCGCTGTTGGTGTACTTGCTCTAAAAACTTACTTCCCACGTTGCCAATTCCAGTGACAAATAGATGTATTTTTTTAATTTGAGTTTCAAAGAATGCCTCATGCAGTGTGTTTAAGGCTTTCTTGATGTCTTTGCTGTCTATGACTGCTGTGATGTTTTTTTCTGAAGCCCCTTGTGCAATGGCCTTGACATTCACATTGTTGTTGCCCAACGCACGGAACATCCGTCCACTGATCCCTTGGTGATTTTTCATGTTTTCACCAACAAGTGCAATGATGGACAATTCTTTTTCAACGCGAATAGGATTAATTTTTTTGGTTTCTATGTCGAGTGCAAAGGCTTCGTCAATGGTTTCTTGTGCAAAATCAGCTTCCGTAGCATCAATACCCAAACAAATAGAGTGCTCTGAAGATGCTTGTGTAATCATCACCACATTTATGTGATGTTGTGCTAGAATTGTTAGTAGTTTTTGCGAATAGCCTGGAACTCCAATCATGCCACTTCCTTCAAGGGTGAGTAGTGCAATATCATTGATGTGACTGATTCCTCTTACCACTGTCTCTGCTTCAGTAGTATTGGTGATTAGAGTACCAGCGTCACTAGGTTTAAAAGTATTTTTGATGTAAACCGGAATGTTTTTTTCAATAATGGGTTGAAGGGTAGGTGGGTAGATAACCTTGGCACCAAAGTGCGAAAGCTCCATAGCTTCTTGATACGAAATCTCAGGAATGGATTTGGCTTGCTTCACCAAGGCGGGGTGAGCAGTGTACATACCGCTTACGTCTGTCCAGATTTCTAAAAATTCAGCCTCAAGCGCACAAGCCGTTATGGATGCGGTAAGGTCAGAACCGCCACGTCCAAGTGTTGTTACAATACCTTCTGCATTTTTGGAAACAAAACCAGGTAGCACAACTACTTGATGTTTGTTGCTTTTGAAAAATGCACGTAGGTTAGCATTGGTTTTTTTATAATCTACAAGAGTTCTCCCTAGAGATTGAAAGGTTACAATAAGATCTTGTGCATTCTTCGCAATTGCATCAATGCCTTTTACTTTTGCCGCTTCTGCTATTATTTTGTGTGAGAGGATTTCACCAAAACTCAGCAGGGTGTCTAATGTTTTAGGAGAAAGTTCACGTATCATGTACGTGCCTTCAAGGATAGTTTCGAGTTTGTTAATGATTTGTTTGGTTGCACTAAGAATAACACTTCTTTTAGAAACAGGAATAAGGGCTTGAACCATGTGTACATGGCGCTCTTCAACCCGTTTTAATCGATCTGCATAGGAGTCATCACCATTGGCGGCCAATTTACCCAAGGCATGCAGTTCGTCTGTGATTCCGCCTAAGGCTGAAACCACAACTGCCATGGGTTTCTTTTGTGCTGATAAAACAGCAAGAACCTGTTCAACTTCGTTTGCTCCAGCTACTGAAGTTCCACCAAACTTTAAAACTATCATTTACAAATGTTAAAAAAAACGATACAAAAGTAACCGTTTTATCTCCAAAATAATGCGCTGAACATTATTTTTGTTATTATTTGATTACAATACATGTATTATGCGTATTATATTTTGTTAATTGTAAAGTTTAAGAAGGCATTATTTTCACTAATTTTATTTAAAAATTGAGCATCATTAAAACGCCCACTACTTCTGCATCTCTAACCGCAAGGGGATTTGTAGACGCGCCTATTCCGAAAAGCATTTCTTTGATTGAAGAAATCAAGCGATTGAAAGCAGCAAAGAATGCCGTGCTTTTAGCACACTATTATCAAGAATATGCCATTCAGGATTTGGCGGATTATCTTGGTGATAGTCTCTATTTGGCGAAAGCAGCAGCCGAAGTATCCTCCAAAATTATTATTTTTGCAGGTGTGCATTTCATGGCTGAAACCGCTAAAATTATCAATCCTACTAAAAAAGTTTTATTGCCTGATCTAAATGCGGGTTGTTCGTTGGCAGATTCTTGCCCACCCGATGCATTTGCCGCTTTTAGGGCCAAGCATCCCGAGGCTATAGTTGTTACTTACATCAACTGCTCTGCAGAAATCAAAGCTTTAAGCGATATTGTTTGTACATCTAGTAATGCTGTTCGTATTATTGAAAGCATCCCTAAAGACCAGCCTATTATTTTTGCGCCTGATAAAAATTTAGGGCGCTACCTCGTCAAGCAAACGGGTCGTGATATGATTCTCTGGGATGGTTCGTGCATTGTACACGAAGCCTTTTCATTTGATAAAATTGTTGCGTTGGCCCAGCAGCATCCCAAGGCAAAATTTATTGCACATCCCGAAAGTGAATCACAAGTGTTATCTATTGCGCACTACGTTGGCAGTACTTCTGGGCTGCTTAATTTTGTCCAAAACGACAATGCAGCTGCATATATTGTTGCAACAGAAGCCGGGATTTTACACGAAATGAAGAAACGTGCCCCGCAAAAAACGTTTATCCCAGCACCTGTTTCGGATGATACCTGTGCTTGTAGCGAATGTGCTTTTATGAAGCTTAATACTATCGAAAAACTTTATTTGTGTCTAAAGCATGAGTTACCCGAAATTAATCTTGAACCTTCTTTAATGGCTGCTGCAAAAGCACCCATTGATAGGATGCTAGCTTTGTCATAGTATGCACGCACATGTATTGGTTATTGGGACTGGGATAGCAGGATTGAGTTATGCAGTTCGTTTGGCGGAAAAATGTCCAGACAAAAATATCACCCTGATTTCCAAGCGAGATTTACTGGAGAGCAACACCAAATACGCACAAGGTGGTATTGCCGTAGTTTCCAATTTCATTAATGATTCTTATGCAGACCATGTTGAAGACACCCTACGTGCTAGTGATTATACCTCAGACCCAAAGGTTGTAGATTTTGTTGTTCGTGAAGGACCTTCGCGCGTACAAGAATTGATGGATTGGGGCGCTGATTTTGATAAAAGTGGTTCTTCGCTACATCTTGGAAAAGAGGGCGGACATTCTGCCAAACGCATCGTACATCACAAAGACCAATCAGGTTTACATATTCAAAATGCCCTGATAGCAAAAGCCAGAGCTCACGACAATATTCAATTTTTTGAAAATTATTCATTAGTTGATTTAATCACAGACCACCACCTTAAGGGAGAAAAAAATGGACGTTGTTATGGCGCTTATGTAATATCCATCAATGACGAAGAAATTATAAAAATCACCTCTCAACTAACGGTATTATCTACAGGTGGTGCTGGGCAGGTATATGCACATACTACCAATCCCAATGCAGCTACAGGCGATGGCCTTGGAGCAGCCTATCGTGCAAAAGTACAGGTTAAAAACTTACATTTTGTTCAATTTCACCCCACTGCTTTATATCCAAAAGTGGACAGTAATACCTTTTTGATTTCTGAAGCAATTCGAGGTGCAGGCGCTATACTTCGCAACAATAAAAGGGAAGCTTTTATGCATAAATACGATGCGCAATTAGATTTAGCTCCAAGGGATGTGGTATCGCGTGCCATAAATACTGAAATGATAAAGTACAATATACCGCACGTGTACTTGGATGCAACCAAAATTGACCAATCAATATTGGAAAAGGAGTTTCCAACCATCATGTCGACTTGTATGGAACTGGGCATTGATATTTGTAAATCCTTTATTCCTGTACTGCCAGCAGCTCATTATTTCTGTGGGGGTATCGATGTAGACGAAAATGGTCTGAGTAGCTTGTCTGCCCTCTATGCTATAGGGGAGTGTAGTCACACTGGCTTGCATGGGGCCAACCGCTTGGCATCAAATTCTCTACTAGAAGCTTTGGTATACGCTGCTCGTGCTGCTGAGCATGCCGCTGAAGCCTTGCGTAAAAACAGCTTGCCAGACTCTTTCTTTGACACCATTCCAGATTGGATGGGAACAGAAGATGTTTCAAATGAGCGTACTAAACAAATCAGTTTGTTGCGGTCAAATTTGCAACAAATCATGAGCGCACATGTAGGTATTATCAAATCTTTTGACAGTCTTCAACAAGCAGAAAAAGCACTTCAAGACGTATATGTGGCTACTGCAGCCCTTTATCAAAAAAACAAATTAACCCCTCAGCTCACGACCCTTCGGAATCTTGTGAGTGTGGCCTATCTTATGGTTAAACAATCCCAACAACAGCCTCAAAATAAAGGGGTTTATTACAATCAAGATTATGTCTAATTCCTTTGTTAATACTTACAGAAACGAGTTGATAGCTTGCGTTGCCAATGCGGTTGTTGAAGATTTAGGTGATCAAGGCGATCATACTTCAAAAGCTGTTTTCCCAAAAGATCATAAATCTAAGGCGCAACTAATCGCAAAAGGGGAAGGCGTTTTGGCAGGGGTGGCTTTTTGTGAGTTTTTATTACAACACCACGGAAAAGGCGTAAGTCTTATCTCAATCTTTAAAGATGGGGATACGTTTTCAAAAGGGGATGTGCTGTTTTATCTTGAGGGAACGGCCCAAACCATACTCAGTCTCGAACGACTTATGCTTAACGCTTTGCAACGCATGAGCGGTATTGCAAGTCATACACGCCAGGTTCAAGAGCGGATAGGACATACTAGCTGCAGGGTTTTGGATACAAGAAAAACCACACCGAACTTTAGAATTGCTGAAAAATGGGCTGTAGCCGTTGGTGGAGGTATTAATCACCGAATGGGGCTTTATGATGCTATTATGTTAAAAGACAATCATATTGATTTTTGTGGCGGTCTTAACAAAGCACTTGCTAAAACAAAAGCCTATGTAGCTGGTTTGACCAAGCCCGTCCATGTAATAGTTGAAACACGTAACCTCGACGAAGTTAACATCTGTTTACAACACCCTTGGATTAGCAGAATACTATTGGATAATATGTCACTTGAAAATTTGGCATTGGCAGTAGCTCACATCAATGGAGCTATTCAAACAGAGGCTTCTGGAAATATTGATTTAGAAAATGCAGCTAAATATGCCGAAACAGGGGTAGATTTTGTTTCTATGGGTGAAATAACGCACTCTGCGTCTATTGTAGACTTGAGTTTAGTTGCTGAAAATCAATAAACTAATTTAAAGTGTGGCTACGATTTTTTTGTCAACTTTTTGTTTTCAATAGAAAGCTTTAGTTCATCGCTTTTTCCATCCCAACTAAAAGTCACCTTTGAGCCATTGGTAAGTGATTTTTTAAGAATCTCTCCTGCCATGGCGTCCTCTACATATCGCTGAATGGCACGCGCAAGTGGTCTTGCACCATACTGCTTGTCATAGCCTTTGTCAATCAGGAATGAAATGGCTTTTTTGCTCAATGATAAGCTGTAGCCGAGTTCTTTAACCCTGTCCTGTAATGCGCTAAGTTCAAGCTTGATGATTTTTGTTAGGTGGTCTTTGTCAAGGTTATTGAAAATTACCACATCATCAATTCGATTTAAAAATTCTGGAGAAAATTTCTTTTTGAGTGCATTTTGAATAACGCCTTGAATATTTTTGTCTTCTTGAGATTTTTGGGCTGCTGTACCAAATCCAACTCCTAACCCAAAGTCTTTGACTTGTCTTGCTCCAACATTTGATGTCATGATGATAATGGTGTTTTTGAAATCTACACGTCTGCCTAGCGAGTCGGTCAAATAGCCATCATCTAATACTTGAAGCAGCATGTTAAAGACATCTGGATGTGCTTTTTCAATTTCATCTAAAAGGACAACGGAATAAGGTTTTCTTCTGACCTTTTCACTCAATTGCCCCCCTTCTTCATAGCCTACGTATCCCGGAGGTGCACCAATAAGCCTTGAAATAGAAAATTTCTCCATATATTCACTCATGTCTAATCTGATAAGTGAGGCTTCGTTATCAAAAAGTTCGGTTGCCAATACTTTGGCAAGTTGTGTTTTTCCAACACCAGTTTGACCTAGGAAAATAAAGGAACCAATGGGTTTGTTCGGGTTTTTAAGTCCTGCTCGGTTACGTTGAATGGCCTTGGCTACTTTTGCCACGGCATTCTCTTGGCCAATAACTTTTCCTTGTATGAGCTCCTCGAGTTTTGCAAGGCGATCGCTTTCGCCGTCTGATAAGCGTTGAACGGGAATTCCTGTCATCATGGCAACTACATCAGCAATATGGTTTTCAGTAACGGTTTCTCTGTTCTGACGTTGTTCTTCTTGCCAGTCTTCTTGTGCTAGTAATAATTCTTTTTCCAGTTTCTTCTCATCGTCGCGAAGCTTAGCAGCCTCTTCATATTTCTGACGCTTAACAACACTGTTTTTTTGCTCCCTTACATCTTCGAGCTCATCTTCAATTTCGACAATTTTTTCAGGCACTTCCATATTAGTGATATGTACTCTTGATCCTGCTTCATCAAGGGCGTCTATGGCCTTGTCTGGTAAAAAACGATCTGTTATGTACCTGTCTGATAGTTTAACACAAGCTTCAATTGCTTCTTCCGTGTAGTTCACATTGTGATGCGCTTCGTACTTGTCTTTGATATTTTGCAATATTTCAATGGTCTCATCTACAGAAGTCGGTTCCACCACTACTTTTTGGAAGCGACGTTCTAAAGCACCATCTTTTTCAATGTTTTGACGGTATTCGTCAAGGGTTGTCGCACCTATACATTGAATTTCGCCTCTTGCCAGTGCAGGCTTAAACATATTGGAAGCATCAAGGCTTCCTGTCGCACCACCGGCACCAACAATAGTGTGAATTTCATCTATAAATAAAATGATGTTGGCATTTTTTTCCAACTCATTCATAACGGCTTTTAGGCGTTCTTCAAACTGTCCCCTGTATTTTGTGCCTGCAACTAACGAAGCTAAGTCTAGGGTTACTACGCGTTTGTTATAGAGTACTCTTGACACCTTTTTTTGAATGATGCGAAGGGCTAGTCCTTCTGCAATGGCAGACTTACCCACACCGGGTTCACCAATTAGTAATGGGTTATTTTTCTTACGGCGGCTTAAAATTTGTGAAACACGCTCAATTTCTTTTTCCCTGCCAATAACTGGATCCATATTGCCTTCAAGGGCAACCTTGGTTAGGTCTCTACCAAAGTTATCAAGTACTGGCGTGCTGGATTTTTTTGATTTTTTATCGTCACTAGTTGAAGAAAAGGAAGCGCCCTGTCCACGGCTGTCTTCGCCAGCATCATCATCTGGAAATGCATCGGCAGAAGGCATATCTATAAAGTCATCATCATCAGAATCGACGGACATGTATTTAAACTGGTCTTTCACGGTTTCGTAATCAACCTGAAGTTTGTGTAACACTTTAGTTGTTGGATCATTCTCGTTTCTGAGAATGCACATCAGTAAGTGTGCTGTATTTATTGAAGTGCTTTGAAAAAGCTTGGCTTCGAGGAAAGTTGTTTTAAGTGCTCGTTCGGCTTGTCGGGTTAGATGCAAGTTTGTTTTGTGTTGTGGTACAGGAGAAATAGATGGATTGGCAGGACTTAAAATTTCAATTTTCCTTCTCAGATAATCCAAATCAATTTCTAGAGCTGAGAGTATTGAAATTGCTTTTCCGTTGCCATCACGTAGTAATCCAAGCATAAGATGCTCTGTACCAATAAAGTCGTGTCCAAGTCGTAGGGCCTCTTCCTTACTGTAGGTTATTACGTCTTTGACGCGAGATGAAAAGTTATCGTCCATAGCTATTTATATACCTTGTTCAAAAACCGAACCAGATACTTAACGAATAGACAAAAAAAAATTTGTTTTACAAATAAAATTAGTAAATTTTTTTTGCAATTCTTTAAAAATAGTTTGTTAATAAATTATAAGAAAATAGGGCGTAAATTAATATATATTCATTCGATGAATATGTATTTTAGCAATTATGTCATAACATTAAATTAAAAACCAAATGGCTACTGAAGAAAAATTGATTCCAATCAACATTGAAGATGAAATGAAGTCGGCTTATATCGACTATTCAATGTCGGTCATTGTGTCACGTGCACTGCCAGATGTTCGTGATGGACTTAAGCCTGTACACCGTCGTGTACTCTTCGGCATGCATGAATTGGGAGTCAGAGCAAACTCATCTTATAAAAAGTCTGCACGTATCGTTGGGGAAGTTCTCGGTAAATACCACCCGCACGGAGATACATCGGTTTATGATACCATGGTGCGTATGGCTCAATCTTGGAGTTTGCGCTATATGATGGTAGATGGTCAAGGAAACTTTGGATCTGTTGATGGCGATAGCCCTGCAGCCATGCGTTATACGGAGGCGCGTTTACAAAAAATTTCAGAAGACATGATGGCCGATATCGACAAAGATACCGTTGACCATCAGTTGAATTTTGACGACACCTTAAAAGAACCCACCGTAATGCCTACTAGGGTTCCTAACTTACTTATCAATGGAGCTTCAGGTATTGCTGTGGGTATGGCAACCAACATGCCGCCTCACAATCTCACAGAAGTGATCAATGGTACGATTGCATACATCGATACCCCAGATATCGACATCGACGGTCTGATGGAGCACATCAAAGCACCAGACTTTCCTACAGGTGGCGTTATTTATGGATATGAAGGTGTCAAAGAAGCCTTCCATACAGGCAGAGGACGTGTAGTTGTTCGTGGAAAAGCCGAAATAGAAGAAGTAAACGGCCGTGAATGTATTATCGTTACCGAAATTCCATATCAAGTCAACAAAGCTGATATGATTCGGAAAACCGCTGAAATGGTCAACGACAAAAAAATTGAAGGGATTTCTAATATTCGCGATGAGTCTGATCGCAAGGGAATGCGTATTGTTTACGTCTTAAAGCGTGATGCAATTCCTAACATTGTGCTCAATATGCTGTATAAGTATACAGCCTTACAATCCTCTTTTAGTGTTAATAATATTGCATTAGTCAAGGGCAGACCACAAATGTTAAACCTCAAGGATATGATTCACCATTTTGTGGAGCATCGTCACGAGGTTGTGGTACGTCGTACTCAATACGAGTTGCGAAAAGCAGAAGAGCGCGCACACATTTTAAAAGGGCTCATCATTGCTTCTGATAATATAGATGAGGTCATTGCTTTGATCAAAGCTTCTGCCAATGCAGATGAAGCACGCAAAAAGTTGATAGATACTTTTGAATTAACAGAAATACAAGCAAAGGCCATTGTTGAAATGCGTTTACGTCAGCTTACTGGCTTAGAGCAAGATAAATTGCGTAGCGAGTTTGACGAATTGATGAAAACCATTGCCGATCTAAAGGATATTTTAGACAAAAAAGATCGCCGCATGGAAATCATTAAAACAGAACTCCATGAAGTCAAAGACAAATACGGAGACGAACGTCGATCTACGATTGAATACGCAGGTGGAAGCTTCCGTGTTGAAGATATGATTCCAGACGAGAAAGTGGTGATCACTATTTCGCATGCGGGATATATCAAAAGAACACCGCTTGCAGAATACCGTACTCAAAATAGGGGTGGAGTAGGACAAAAAGCCTCTACGACCCGTAACGAAGACTTTCTTGAGCACTTATTTGTTGGTACCAACCACCAGTATATGTTATTCTTTACCCAAAAAGGAAAATGTTTTTGGTTGCGTGTATTTGAAATTCCAGAAGGAAGCAAGACAGCCAAAGGACGAGCCATTCAAAACCTCATCAATATTGAGCAAGATGACAAGGTGAAAGCTTTCATTTGTACACAAGACTTGAAAAATGAGGATTATATAAACAGCATGTTTGTTGTAATGGCCACTAAAAAAGGACAGGTCAAAAAGACATCACTAGAACAGTATTCAAGACCAAGGACCAATGGTATTAACGCAATTACGGTTCGTGAAGGAGACGAATTACTAGAAGCCAAACTCACGACTGGACTTTCGCAAGTTGTTTTAGCGGTTAAGTCTGGAAAGGCCATTCGTTTTGAAGAAAGCAAGACCCGTCCAATGGGAAGAAATGCATCCGGTGTAAGAGGTATCTCTCTAAAGGATGCACACGATGAAGTTATTGGCATGGTTACTGTAAATGATTTAGACTCTGACATTTTGGTTGTTTCCGAGCATGGCTATGGAAAGCGCTCCAATTTGGACGACTATCGGATAACCAACCGTGGCGGAAAAGGGGTAAAGACCCTTTCTGTAACTGATAAAACGGGTAATTTGGTTGCAATTAAAAACGTTAATGATGGAGATGACTTGATGATTATCAACCGCTCAGGTATTGCCATACGATTGGGTGTAGACACCCTTCGTGTCATGGGACGAGCCACACAAGGTGTTCGTCTGATTAATATCAAAGGCGACGATTCAATTGCTGCCGTTGCCAAGGTGATGAATGACGATGATGAGATTCAAGATGTAGACGACATTGATGTAACTTTAGAAGATAACGATAATTCATAAACTACTTAATATGAAATTTTATTCCCAAGTGCTTCTAGCTGCCCTAATTTCTTTTTCGGCTGTGGCACAAAAAAAGGAGCTTAAAGCTGCACAAAAGCTTGTTGATGCAAGCCTCTACGAAAAGGCACTCGTAGCATTAGATCAAATGAAACCCCTGATCGATAGTGCAGAGGCAAAATACAGTTCACACTATTATTATTTACTTGGCATCTCTAAGCAGAAAACAAAAGCTTTTGATGAAGCCATTGCTGCTTTTCATAAGGTCAATTCTATTGAGAAAAGTGCTAACCTTAAAAAGTACTCTTCGCTTGCAGAAATCAATGTTCCAAGCTTAACAAATGACTTGATTAACGAAGCAGTTGATTTGAATAGCAAAAACGAATATTTAGCTGCCACAAAGTTATTGCATACGGCATACGAACTAGATGCTGAAAATAACATAGACTATTTATACTTTGCGGCCTCCAGCGCTGTTAATGCTGGAGATTATGACACCTCTTTGGCTTATTACACAAAACTTAAGGATCTGAACTATGAGGGGCGAAAGAAAGTTTATTACGCTACCGAAGTTTCTACTGGTGACGAGATAGAGGTTCCTGACGCAGCTACCTTCGAGATTTACAAAAAATCCAAAGATTTTAAGAATTTACGTGAAGATTTATCCCCATCCAGACTGCCGGAAATTGTTAAAAATATTGCTCTAATATATGTGCAAAAAGGCGACAACGAAGCTGCCATGCAGGCCGTAAAAGATGCTCGTTCTGTATCTCCTAAGGACGTAAGCTTAATATTAACAGAAGCAGATTTATACAACAAGATTGGTGATGAAGTACGATTTGCTTCGCTTATGGAAGAAGCCATAGGACAAGATCCAAATAATGCAGTATTGTACTACAATTTAGGAGTTGTGAATGGTAATAACGGCAACCGCGATGAAGCAATTTTGTATTACAAAAAGGCGATGGAGCTGGACCCTACTTATGAGCCTACCTATCTTAATTTGGCATCAATGATTTTAGATGGTGAGGCGGATATCGTTGATCAGATGAATGCATTGGGAAATTCAGCTGATGAAAACAGAAAATACGACGTCCTAAAACAGAAGCGAAAAGGTATTTTCCTAGAAGCTGTACCTTATTTAGAAAAGCTGGTTTCTATTAACCCTAAAAATACTGATGCGTTGACCACGCTGAAAAATATTTTTGGTACAATCGGAGATACAGCAAATTTTAAGAAATACAGAGATATGTTGGATAATCTCTAGTCTTGTTTTTTGAAAAACATAAACCTTGCCTTGGAGAGGTTTTTTTATACAATTGATTTGATGAGTCTTAATTGGTGCGTATGTGTATTTTTAGCAACATTAAAGATACCCGTTTGATCTAGACGATCAACGCATACTTGTCCAGCTGCATGGATGATGTAGTTGTTCTCAAGCACAATTCCAACATGTATAATACGACCTTCTTCGTCATCAAAGAAAGCCAAATCGCGAGGCTCAGACTCTTCTATAAAACTAAGCACCTCTCCAAGTGTTGATTGCTCTGTTGCTGTTCTAGGCAACAACAGTCCGCAAAGCTTGTATACGATTTGCGTAAAACCTACTTCATCAATACCAAAGGGAGATTTTCCGCCCTTTCTATAGGGGGTATTCAGAAACCTAAAAGCAGTTTGGGGAATGCTTTTCTTTTGAACAGAGCCGCCCGATGTCTGCCCTTCAAATCGATGACCTAAAAAGCCGCAGTTCTGGATGGTGCTTCCAATTGAAACGGGGAATAGTATGGCGTTGTCTTTTAAAATAAACTCGACTAGATCAACCACCGTTTTGGGTTCTTGCTCGGATAGTTTGGCAAACTCTTCACTCGTTAGATCGGTAAATTGTGCATTGTCAATCCACCCCATAGCACCGTCTGCAAGCTTGATATTGCTCCATTTTTTTTTGTTCCAATGACCTCAAATAACTCCCCATTTAACACCTCACTTACTAGCGGTGCATCAAATTGAGCAACTTCTCGTAGCGGAACTAAACTCAACCCACAAATGCCATACGTCATAGTTCAAAAATAAAGATAAAATGAAGACCGTGTTGCTGTCTGTTGAAAAGTGGTATTTTTGTTTAAATCTTTTTTATGTCGTTCTTTTTTAGATTTCAAGCTATAATCTATAAAATACTGCTTTTCTTGTTTGTGGTAGTTGTGGTAGTATACCTCCTTCCAAGGGCGGGTAGCTTCCAATATGAAATACAAGCGGGTAAGCCTTGGCAATATGAAACCCTTTTGGCACCCTATGATTTTCCCATTCAAAAAACAGCAGATGAGTTAGAAGAAGAACGGACACGCTTAAAAGCAAATATTCCACGCTACTTTTCGGTAGATCAAGAGGTATTGCCAGCCGTCTTTGATGCTTTTGACCAATACGTCGTTGCGCTTCCTGCCAACGAAGCATCAAATGCTCTTTTTGTCAATTGGCGCACGACAATCGAAGCCATGTATGCTATTGGTGTGGTGTCGTTTTCTGAGACCCTTTTTGAAGAAGAGATTGCACTGGTAAACAACACGAGAAAAAAGACGATTAAACTTACCGACTTATATGCTGATATAGACGTTAAAAATGAATTGGAAAATCAATTGACTGAAGCAGGAACGGGTATTTTATCTGATGCCAGTATGCAGTATCTGCTCTGTTTGATAACGCCCAATGTTTCTTATGATGAAACCTTAACTGCACAATTTCGTTCCGAAGCCCTTGCTGGGATAGTGACCATTCGTGGATTGGTTACTAAAGGAACTCGAATCATCGCAAAAGGTGAGGTGGTTGAAGGGGAAAAGTTAAAAATATTACAGTCGCTTCAGCTTGAATATGAGTCTCAAACTTGGACTCAGTCCAATACGGCTTGGATTATTTTAGGGTATACATTATTGGTTAGTGTCCCTGTGTTACTTCTTTTTGTGTTCTTGTGGCGCACACGACCCTTGGTCTTTGAAAACAACAAGCGCATTACCTTTTTGTGTGTTATTATATTGTTGATAGTCTTACTGACAAAAGCAGTTGTAGATGTAAACCCGTTATATGTTTATGCGGTGCCTATCTGTATGCTGCCCTTACTTTTGCGTACTTTTTTTGACACCCGAATTGCGCTATTTTCTTTGATGATTGCTCTATTTCTTCTTGCTTTTTTGGTTCCCAATAGCTTTGAATTTATATTTTTACAGATGATGGCTGGTATTTTGGCATCCCTTACCGTCAATGACCTGTACCGACGCGCAAAACTGTTTATTTCTGTAGGACTTATAGTGGGATTGTATGTTGTTTCTTATATTGCCTTTACCCTAATTCACGACGGGAATTTGAATCAGTTATCCTATGATGTATTACTGCTTTTTGTAGTGAATGGTTTAGCTATTTTATTTGTACAACCGCTTATTTATATTTTTGAAAAGGTATTTGGTTTGGTGTCAGATGCTTCCCTGTTGGAACTCTCAGATACGAACAGTAAACTCCTTCGTGAACTGGCTGATAAAGCCCCAGGAACATTTCAACATTCTTTACAAGTAGCCAATATAGCCGAAGCTGCTGCCAATGCTATTGATGCCAATACATTACTCACTAGGGTAGGTGCCTTGTATCACGATATAGGAAAAATGAAAAATCCGGTTTTCTTTAGTGAAAATCAAGCTTCTTATAGTCCACATGATGATCTTTCTTCTGAAGTAAGTGCTAAAATTATCATTGAGCATGTGCTGCATGGGATTACACTTGCTAGAAAGGCCAAGTTACCAGATAGAGTAGTTGACTTTATACGCACGCACCACGGCACAACAACCGTGCTTTATTTTTATCAACAGGCGAAACAGAATAACGATGAGGTAGCTATTGAACAATTTCAATATCCTGGTCCAAAGCCCTTTTCAAAGGAAACGGCTATTGTCATGATTTCAGATGGTGTAGAGGCAGCATCAAAAAGTTTAAAAGAACCCACAGCAGAGAAAATCAATGCCTTTGTAGATAAGATTGTGCAGCGCCTAATGGATGAGAAACAATTCTTAGCAGCTGACATTACCCTGCGTGAGATTGAAACAATTAAAAAAGTATTGGTTGAGAAGCTCATCAGTAGCTATCACTTGCGGGTTGCGTATCCCGAATAATAGCTTCAGTCGTACTTTTTTCTTTATTGGGTCTAAATGGTTGTTTTTAGTTTTTACAGTACACTATCTTTCCAGAGAATTACATAAACTTTGTGAATATAAAAAGGGCAATACATTCAAATTGTCTGTAGCTTCGCTTTTAAAATCAACAAAAGAAACAGCAGCTTCACCCAAATAAAAAAGCAAGCTTTTTATTTGTGCTTGCTTAATTTCAACTTTTTGTTGATTTATCCGTGATCGCGCTAGGATTCGAACCTAGGACCGTCTGCTTAGAAGGCAGATGCTCTATCCAGCTGAGCTACGCGACCTAATTTTTGCTAGTTAACTTCAAAGCCCTTTGAAAGTTCTAAAAGAATTCCAAAAAGCTTGAGTTAAGTTGCGGAGAGACTGGGATTCGAACCCAGGCAACACTTACGCGTTGACAGATTAGCAATCTGCTCCATTACCACTCTGGCACCTCTCCTTTAAAGTAATAAAGCGCCGGCAAAAATACGTTATCAAAAGCAATCCGCCAACTAATTATCGCGTTGGTCAAAATCTTCTTTTTCTTTTTGACGAATTCGGTTGAAAACAGCAAATATTACAGCAGCAATAACAGCAATCCAAATAATACGATTCATCTAGTTTATTTTAACAGCAGTACCAAAGGCAAGAATTTCAGAAGCCCCTTGGGAAACAACAGAAGTTGTAAATCGAACATTTACCACCGCATCAGCATCCATACGGTTTGCGTCGTCTATCATGCGTTTTAAGGCTTGTTCGCGCGCATCTGCTTGTAGTTTGGTGTACTCTTCAATTTCACCCCCTACAATATTTTTAATTGAAGCAAAAATATCTCTTCCAATGTTGCGGGAACGAACCGTACTGCCTCGTGCCATGCCTAAAGATTCAATGATTTTTTTTCCAGCTATTGTTTCGGTAGTTACGTATAGCATAATTACATGTTTTTAGTTAAAGCTTTTACTATTCTATTTTCACTGAAAAACTCACTCAAAATCACTTTTAGAACCGTATACATAGGTACCGCTAAAAGCATGCCTATTGGTCCAGCCAACAGACCAGCTAAAATGATTATAAGAAATATTTCAAGGGGGTGTGATTTAACACTTTTTGAAAAAATATAAGGCTGTGAAAAGAAGTTGTCTACGAGTTGACCGATCACAAAACCGATAAACACATAAATGGTTTTAGGTACGATTACACTGGCGATGTCTGCATCAAGATTACTCACCATGGTAAGAATAATCATTAAAACGGCGCCTGCTAGGGGGCCTATGTAAGGAATGATATTAAACAAAGCACAGATAAGTGCAATAGTCAATGCATTTGGAATACCAAATATCAGCAGAACACCAGAGTAAAACAAAAACAAGATGGTTATTTGTAGCAGGATGCCAGAAAAATATCGAGATAACAAGCTAACAACTCGGGTAAAAGAACGCTCTATACGTTCCTTTTTGTCGTCAGCAAATACGAGCAAAATACTTCTCAATAACAACGAACTGTCTTTTAACAAAAAGAAACTGATAAATAAAACAGAAAATAACGCAATTGTAAATCCGCCTAAAAATCCTAAAAACCCATTTAAAAGATTGGGAAGGAAGCTAAAGTCAACTTTAGATAGCAGGTCTTTAATGTTTTCTGTGAGGTTTATGTCGTATTTTTCAAAATACATATCTAAGTCTGAAACCAACCTGAGTAAATCGGCTTCCCATTGGTCTATCTGTAGTAAGGATAAGTTTTGTGCTTGAGTGGTAATTACGGGCACAACCATTGATCCAAGCCCAAGAATAAGTGACAATAACACCAGAAGCGTAACAACGGTCGCAAGGGTATTTTTAAATTTAAGTATCCTCATAAAAAACCCCTTTATGGGCTGACCTATAAGTGAGACAACAATTGCCAAAAACACATAGCCTAAAAGAGACTTTGCCATCATGACAAGATTAAATAGTGCGACAAGGCCCACTATGATAAGAAAGGCTTGTACTATTCCGCGCGTAAGATTATTTGCATTCACATTTCTAAGGTAAAAAAATATTATGGATTCATAAGCAATGCGGTGTGCAATGCTGCTAATGCAGCTGTTTCTGTTCGTAACCTATTACTGCCAAGATGTACAGATGTAATATTTTGATCATTTGCCCACGCTATTTCATTTTTGGAAAAATCTCCCTCTGGACCTATGAGTATGCTGCAGTTGGGTTGTCCATTTACCACATCTTTTAAGCTTTTTTTTGGGCTATCTTCACAGTGTGCCATATAGGCTGGCGCCTTAATTTCTAATTCTTTAAGTGGTGTTAAAGGCGCCAGTATAGGCATATAGGCGCTTAGGGATTGCTTTAATGCTGCGTGAATAAGCTTTTCAGAGCGTTCGTGCTTGATGTGTTTCCTTTCACTTCTTTCACATAATACAGGCGTAATTTTATAAACACTAAGTTCTGTGGCTTTTTCCAGAAACCACTCAAATCTACTTATGTTCTTGGTGGGAGCCACAATCATGTGTATGACAGTTTTGGGCGCTGGAATAGTTTTGATTTCTAAAAGCTTGACAACACAACTTTTCGGAGAAACCAAATGCAGTTTTGCTGTTATAAGTTGCCCTTTTCCGTTTGTTAGGTTTAATATATCACCTACATTTTTACGTAGCACTTTGGATACGTGTTTGCTTTCAAATTCGTTGAAAATGTAGCGTTCTGTTGTTAGGTCTATATTGGGTGTGAAGAATTGCTGCATCAGATCGATATTCTTGCTTTTGGTTCACTTGATAGGCCGTCAAATACACCTTCTTTAAGTTTTAAATAGCCCGCCATGGCAATCATGGCAGCATTGTCAGTGGTGTAGGGCAGAGGGGGCAGATACAAGGCAATATCACACGCTTCAAGTGCTTTACGCAAACCAATGTTGGCGGAGACACCACCTCCCAGAACAACTTGTTTAAGACCTGTTTGTTTAACGGCTGTTTTTACCTTTTCTACCAAGATGGATACGATAGCCGCTTGGATAGAAGCACATAAATCATGAAGGTTATTTTTAATAAAATCCGAGTCTTTGTCTTGTGCCGATCTTAAGAAGTATAATACACTTGTTTTAAGGCCACTAAAGCTAAAATTTAAATCGGCTACCGTTGGATTCCCAAAAGTAAATTTTACGGTGCCAAGTGCGGCGTATTTATCTATGATAGGTCCGGCAGGGTAGGGCAATCCTAGCATTTTACCTGTTTTGTCAAAAGCTTCACCAGCAGCATCGTCGAGAGTTTCACCCAATACATCAAAAGAGGAAGCGTTTTGAACGCGAACTAGCTGCGTATGCCCACCAGAAACGGTTAATCCTAAAAATGGAAAATGAGGCGTGGGAAAGGCATCGTCAATAAAATGCACCAATAAATGAGCCTGCATGTGGTGAACAGCAACAAGAGGAATGTTTAGTGCAAGAGAAAGCGATTTTGCAAAAGCATTTCCTACAAGCAGCGATCCGAGAAGGCCAGGGCCTTGCGTATAGGCTACTGCGGTTAGGTCTTTTTTGTCGATATTTGCTTTTGACAGTGAAGTTTCTACAACAGCGACAATGCGTTCCACGTGCGTTCTCGATGCTAATTCTGGAATTACACCACCGTAATTTTCGTGTTCGAGCTGTTGCGAAACGACGTTGGCAAGTAATTTGCCATCGACAAGCACCGCAGCTGCTGTGTCGTCGCAAGAAGTTTCAATACCTAAAATGATAGTTGCCAAAATAAATATATATTCACAAAATTAACACTTTGGAAAAGAAGCCTCCCATAAAAAAGAAAATAAGAAGCATCATTGCTGCTGTTTTACTTTTTATGTTGTTGATTGTGTTTGTTTTAATGCTTCCAGTAACGCAAACTTTTTTTGGACAACGCTTTACTAAAAGTATCCATGACCGCTACGGCACCAATATTGAAATCAGCAGCATACAAGTTTCTCCTTTTGGATATGTTAAACTTCACGACATATTGGCTTATGACCATAAGCAAGACACGCTCCTTTATGCGGGCTATCTTCGTTTAAATACCCTCCGTCTAGGCGCTATCTTGCAGGGTGAAAATGAGATAGGAAATGTTTTTTTAAAAGATGTAGTGTTTAATAGCACCATCTATGAAAACGAAAGCAAGTCTAATGTAAACCAGTTTTTTAATCGATTTATCAAGGAAGAACACACCAAAAGCAAAACTGAAATTGTGGCGGCTTCCATCAGTTTGGTAGACGCTTCCGTGATTATTCAAAATCAAAATAAAAGTAAGGATAGGGCACAGCGATTTACGGCACTTAACGCTGATATTCAAAACTTTCGAATAGTTGGAGACGTAATTAGTGCAGATATACAACAGCTTAATACCCAAACAAATTGGCATGACACAGCCCTGACCTCATTAGCTGGAACGTATCAATTTTCACCAACCCACATGAAGTTGGAAAATGCAGTTATTCAAACGAAAGAAAGTGTGGTTGATGTGGACATCCGGCTAACTTACCCTAAAGGTGGATTAAAAGATTTTGTAGATAAAGTGAGCCTAAATATTGATCTTAAGCCCTCATCAATGGGCTCATCGGATTTAATAAAAATCATGCCAAATTGGAAGGGTCAATTTATTGAATTAAAAGGAACTATTGATGGTCCCGTTTATGATTTTACCACAAAAGGTGTTCAAATTAGGCATCAAAGTACTACTGTCAATTTTGATGGAAAAATCAAAAACATCTTGGATGAGGATACTAGGTCTTTAGAAGTTGACTTAAAGATAGATGCGGCTGAAAATACGGTTTCCATTCCTTTTACGCTGTCCGCTGAAGTCAGTGAGTTTTTAATGCGCTTGGATGACTTTTCTACTGACGCTAAAGTGATACTTCATGATAAGTTGTGGAATGTAAAGGCTGACCTAATAACAGCCCTCGGACGAATGCAAAGCAATGCCTCCTTTGCTCTTGATTCAAAAGTAAGCGACTTTTCTATTAATCTTGCTTCGGATGATTTTGATATTGGTAAACTTACAGCTGTTCCAACAATTGGCCGCACTGGACTTGGCGTGGTCGTTTCTGGAAATGGTTTTGATATGTCAAACCTGGAAGCGGCAATTGAAGGTAAGCTTACAAATTTTAACTACCGCGAATACAGCTACGACACCTTGGCCATCGAAGGAAAAATTAACCCAAAATTCTTTTTGGGGAATATGCATATTCAAGATGAATCTATTATCATTTATTTAAATGGACAGGTGGACTATGCCTCTGATATTAGGAACTTTTCATTCAACACTGAAATTCAACAACTTGATTTTAAGGCTTTAGGGTGGTTACCCAATGGCATTGACGGTATTTTTTCTGGCTCTGTTGATTTGGCATTGCAAGGCAATAACATTGACGAAATGATTGGGGATTTATACATTGATGAGGGTACACTTATAACACCTAGCCAAACCTACTCGTTCTCATCGCTGTCTGCACAATCTAGGCTTACAAATGGACTTCGGGTATTAAATATAAATTCTGATGACGTGGCCACAGGTTTAGTCATTGGAAATTTTAATCCTTCAGAATTGGGGGTACTTGCTAAAAACGCCTTAGGCAGTCAATTTAAGCGTTACAAGCCTCTTCCTATGTCTTCAAACCAGCACGTCGATTTTAATTTCAACTTACGCGGAAAGATTGCATCTGCTCTTTTCGGAGGCGTTGTTTCATTGGATGACAATACATTTATCAAAGGAAGTATTAAGCCAAGTGATTCTCTCTTTAAACTTGAAGTTCGTGCTCCAAGTATCGTTGTAAACAATACCCAATTAAGCGGCTTATCATTAAAGATTGACACCAAACAACCCATATATCATTCAAGTATTCGTATTGATGAAATAGCTACACCCAAAGCCAAATTATATGATGTTGAATGGATCAATGCCCAGCTTTCAGATAATTTGTATGGTCGCATTGAATTTGGCGCTGCGAAAGAAACAAAAGAAGTTAATATAATCAACATCGCATTTACCATTAATGATTCTGCACAAGCAATTTTAGAAATTCAAGACGTAGGATTTTTCTTTAACAACAATCGCTGGACCATTGATAAGCAATATGGCAGTCCCACCTTGATCGCAACAAGTACTAGCGATTTTGCTTTTAGCAATCTAAATTTTATCACACAAAATTCTGCTATCACTGCCAATGCAAGTCAAAACGGAAACGATTCTTTTGCTGTTGATGTAAAATTTTCAAATGTGTATTTGAGGGATCTATTATCTTTTCAAAAAGACAGGTGGGAGGGAACTCTAAATGGATTTCTCAATATCCGCCAATCTTCTTATGGTTTTGGAGGGAATTCAAGTTTGCACATGTCAGATTTGGTTTTAAATGGTGTGTCCCTTGGACAAGCTGATCTCAGGCTGCAATCAAACAAAGAAAATCAAGATTATCAATTAGCCTTAATAATATCAGACGATGGTAAAGAGGCTTTGCAAGCTACTGGAACTATTGGGATACAGAACGCCATTCCTAAATGGGATATTGATGTGTCTTTTTCAGATTATAACATGTCGTTAATTGCAGGTTTGACAAATGATGTCTTTTCGCCTTTTCGTGGAAAAGCTAACGGAAATCTACAGTTGTCTTCCACAACAGGTAAAATCATTCCCACAGGGGAGTTTGTTGTTGACGAGCTGACGTTGGGTGTGCCTTATTTAAACACCCTATACAATTTTACAACTGCTGTTCCCTTTCGATTTAGTGAGGACTTAATACGTATAAACAATTCTCATTTTAGTTCAGGTGACGATCAAACAGCTCAACTCACTGGTGTGCTAACCCATCAGTCTTTTTCCAATTGGGGATTGGACATGAACATAAATGCCACACAACTTGAAGTGCTCAATACACCCTTTACGGAAGAATCGTTGTATTATGGCAATGCCTATTTTAAGGGAGACGCTCATCTTTACGGCGCTTTCTCAAACATGCAAATAGACGTTGTGGGTGAAACTGCAACGGGAACCAGTATTTTTATTCCAATTCAATACGATACTAAAATTGGCGACGTTTCTTTCATCAATTTTATAGATAAGCAAGTTGAAGAAGGACTTGAAACAGTCCAACTCAATCCCTTAAAAGGTTTGCAATTGAACTTTGAATTGGATGTTACGCCAGAAGCAGAGGTTGAAATTGTTGTTGATCCCGAAACAAAAAGTTTTTTGCGTGGTCGTGGTGCAGGGAGTATACTCATGGAAATAGATACAGCAGGGTCGTTTGCTATGTGGGGGGACTTTATTGCCTTTGAAGGAATATACAACTTCAAGAATCTAGGACTCATTGACAAAACATTTCGTTTGGAACCAGGAGGTGTTATTTTCTGGGAGGGTGATCCGTATGGTGCTCAAATTAATATGCAGGCCATTTATGAGGTTCCAGGTGGTGCTAACCCTTCAGTGCTTTTGGAGGGTGATAACATCAGTCAAAAAATCCTTACAGATGTTTCCATTACCTTGTTTGGAAACCTGCTTAACCCTGAAACTCCAACGTTTGCGATTAATTTCCCAAATGCTTCAGGAGTCGTTAGAAACGAATTAAACTACAGACTTAACGATGAAGAAAGAAGACAGCTTCAAGCCATTTCGCTGCTCTCACAGGGCAGTTTTATCAATGAAGTTTCGTTGGCGGCAATTTCTAGCCAAACCCTAACAACCAATCTTTTTGAAAAGGCATCTGGGATTTTTGATAATATTTTTACGAATGAAAACGATAAGTTAAATTTGGGTATTGATTACCTCCAAGGCGATCGCAATGCTGCTGTTTCCATTAAAAACCGAGATAGACTAGGGGTGAGTTTGTCAACTAATATTAATGAGCGCATTCTGATTGATGGGAAAGTAGGGGTGCCTGTTGGAAATGAAGAGGAGACCATGATTATTGGAAATGTTAAACTTGAATTCTTACTTAATAAAAAGGGAGACCTCCGTGCTCGTGTATTTAATAAGGAAAATGAATTCCAATATTTTGGTGATGATTTGGGCTATACGCAAGGTATTGGAGTTGGTTATCAAGTTCGTTTCGATTCTTTCAAAGAGCTTGTCAGTAAAATTTTTAACAAAAAAGACAACATTAAACCATAAATCATTAGGTTAAAATGAGAGATTATTCGTTAATTTGCACAGCAATTTAAACGATGAACTCTACAGATTCAGCTGACGTCAAAATTTCAAATATTGCCGTACTCACTTCAGGGGGCGATGCACCAGGTATGAATGCCGCTATCAGGTCGGTAGTGCGTTCCGCAGCTTTTTACAAACTTAATTGCTTTGGTGTTTACAGAGGCTATGAGGGGATGATAAAAGGTAGTATATTGCCTTTGGGACCAAGAAGCGTGAACAATATCATCAATAAGGGTGGTACTATACTTAAGTCTGCGCGCTCTAACGAATTTAGAACTAAAGAAGGTCGTAAAAAAGCATTTGCCAACTTACACCAAAAAAATATTGACGCACTAGTAGTTATTGGTGGCGATGGGAGTTTTACTGGAGGGTTAATTTTTCAACAAGAATTTGGTATTCCTGTTATTGGAATTCCTGGTACTATTGACAACGATATTTATGGTACTTCTCATACGCTAGGTTATGACACTGCTATGAATACTGTTGTTGAAGCAGTAGATAAAATTAGAGACACCGCCATTTCCCACAACCGCTTATTCTTTGTAGAAGTAATGGGGCGTGACGCAGGCCATATTGCCTTGAACTCGGGTATTGGCGCTGGCGCTGAAGAAATCCTTATTCCAGAAGAAGATATGGGATTAGATCGTTTGTTAGAATCTCTCAAACGCTCAAAAAAATCCGGAAAACTTTCTAGTATTGTTATGGTAGCAGAGGGTGATAAAATTGGAAAAAACGTTTTTGAATTAGCCGAATATATAGAGGAAAACCTTCCTGACTATGAGGTGCGGGTCTCTGTGCTTGGCCACATGCAACGCGGAGGCGCTCCAAGTTGTTTTGATCGTGTGCTAGCTAGCAGAATGGGACTTAGAGCCGTTGAAGAATTGCGCAAGGGTACATCTGGCTATATGGTTGGAATCGGTGATGGGAAAATGATATTAACCCCTTTAGAAAAAGCAATCAAAGGGAAATCGAAAATTGATAACGAGCTTGTTCGTGTTTCAGAAATAATGAGACTTTAAATTAAAAATTAAATTACTATGGCAAACCTAAAAATTGGAATTAATGGATTTGGAAGAATCGGTAGAATGGTTTTTCGTGCAACACTTAAAAGAGACGATATTGATATCGTTGCAATTAACGATCTTTTAGATGTGGAACACCTCGCATATCTATTAAAATACGATTCGGTTCACGGTACAGTGGATGCTAGTGTTGAAATAGCAGATGGCCACCTTGTTGTTGATGGAAAAACAGTCCGTATTACAGCAGAACGCGACCCAAAAAGCTTACAATGGGACGCCATTGGCGCTGAAGTTGTTGCGGAGTGTACAGGTATTTTTACCACTTTGGACATGGCTCAGTCTCACATTGACGGCGGTGCTAAAAAAGTAGTTATTTCGGCGCCTTCAAAAGACGCGCCCATGTTTGTTATGGGTGTTAACCACGAAGATGCCAAAGCATCTGATAACATTATTTCAAATGCTTCATGTACCACGAACTGTTTAGCTCCTTTAGCCAAAGTATTAAATGATGCTTTCGGTATTGAAGAAGCTCTTATGACAACTGTACACGCAGTTACGGCTACCCAAATGACCGTTGATGGTCCATCTAGAAAAGACTACCGCGGAGGCCGTTCTTCCTTATTGAACATTATTCCCGCATCGACTGGGGCTGCCAAAGCAGTTACCAAGGTAATCCCTTCACTTGAAGGTAAGATTACCGGTATGGCATTTCGTGTTCCAACAGCAGATGTTTCTGTGGTTGACCTAACCGTAAAACTCGCTAAGGAAACAAGCTATGACGGCGTAATGAAAGCGGTTAAAGCTGCTTCTGAGGGTGCACTTAAGGGAATTTTGGGTTACACAGAAGAATTGGTGGTTTCCCAAGACTTTATTGGTGATGCTCGAACTTCTATAGTTGATGCAAATGCCGGTATTGAACTTAATGGCTCTTTCTTTAAAGTTGTCACTTGGTATGATAACGAAGCAGGATACTCGAATAAACTTCTCGATCTTGCAGCACACGTTAGCCAATTATAATCACATGAAACTAATAATTGATAGCGGTTCAACCAAAACAGATTGGATTGCTCTTGATGCACAAAATGATGTGCTTTTCGAAACGCAAACACAAGGGCTTAATCCCCAAGTATTATCCGATGCAATTTTGGAAGAGCGCATCATCAATAATTACGACTTGTATCGCAAGCGTAAATCAGTAAACTACATCCATTTTTACGGAGCAGGTTGTGGAACTAAGCCACCAAGAATATTGTTAAAGAAAGTACTGCAAAATATTTTTACGAGTGCAAAAATAGAAGTGAAGGAAGATACCTTTGCAGCTGTTTATTCCGCAACCAGTCCTGGGAAAAAGAGTATTGTATGTATTCTCGGAACAGGGTCCAATTGTAGCTATTTTGATGGACAAGAAGTTGAACAACGAGTTGATTCATTGGGATACATTTTGATGGATGATGGAAGTGGAAATTATTTTGGCCGTCAGTTGTTGCGTGATTATTATTTTAATAAAATTCCTGAAAAAATGGCTGCCGTTTTTGAAGAGTCTTTCGATTTGTCTTCAGAATCCATCAAAACAAACCTTTACAAAAAATCAAATCCAAATACGTATTTGGCAACTTTTGCTCGTTTCTTGATTGAAAATAAAGACAATGAATACAGCCAAGCCCTCATAAAAAAAGGCTTTGATTTATTTGCACGACATCAGATACTCCAATTTGAGAACGCCAATAGTTTACCGATTCATTTTATCGGTTCTATCGCCTTTTATCTTAAAGATGAGCTAGCAGAAGTCTTGAATGATTTGGGTATGACTATTGGGAATATTCATAGAAAACCTATTGACGGTTTGGTTGACTACCACTTGAAAATGAACTAAGCGACGGCTATTAGGGATATTTCTACGTTAACTTGCTTTGGTAATACTGAAACCTGAACTGTTTCCCTTGCTGGTGCATTTTTGTCATCAAAATAAGTGCTATATACGCGGTTAATGGTGCCAAAGTCTTTCATATTAGAAATAAATATACTGCACTTGACGACATCAGAGAAAAGCATACCTGCTGCATCTAACACAGCAGCTAAGTTTTCCATTACTTGTCTGGTTTCATCTGCAATGTTTGCAGATATCAATTCATTTGTAGCAGGATTTATCGCAATTTGACCACTAGCATATAGTGTATTGTTTACCAATATCCCCTGGTTGTATGGACCAATAGGCATGGGCGCCATGTCTGTTTTAATAATCGTTTTCATATTCGCAAATTAAAGTCTTTTATCTGGCTCTCGACGTTTCTCATATTTTAAATCGCGGAGTATTCCAGATTTAACACCAATAAAGAAAAACCACGATTCACGATTTCCGAAGGGTGTCCAAGAAATATTCATGGTCCAACTTTCAAGGTCACGGTCAATTCCAAGATTTGTAAATGTAACCCCCTTGTTTTTAAAGTCATAGCCTGAAGATACGTTGACTTTCCATTTTGGTGTAAGTGACACATTAGCCGAAGCCATTAACGAGTTGTTACTGACTTGACGTTGATCTTTCATATTTGAATATGTAAAGCTATGTTTTAAGTTTAAACTCCACGGAATATTGGTTTTATAGAATATAATGTTTTTTTCATCTTCAGAAGCTGTCTTATCTTGGTCATCCGGATTACCAAAAACCTGTTGTTCATCCAAGGCCCTATTGTTGTCCAACCCTGGAATATTTGAGTCATTGTCAGCAGTATCGTCTTTTTTGCTTCCCTTGCTTTTGAAATTATACCCCCAGTTAATGTTGGCACTTGTCATTCTAAGTAGTGGACCACCATTGCTGGCGCTAAAGGAGTTGATGCGTCGCTTGTTTTCGTCCAAAGCATAAGGATCAAATGTTGCCCCAACATTAATGTTGAGTTTGTTGTCCATCAACGGAACAACAGTGCTCATACGTACGGGACTCCATCTTAGAGAGTCGACTGTTATGTTATAGCTAGTACTAAAATTAAGATTGTTTAGTATTTTGATTTTTTTTAGCTCTGTTTTTGTTGAGTCTTTGTCCTTTATTTTAGCTTCCAGATTATTTCGAATGGTAATGCCAATTGAACTGGATTTTGTGTTGCCAGGTCTTCCGTAAAGTCCACCTTCAAACCTTGTATAGTCTGCAGTATTCCCATTTGCATCAATAATGTATTCGTCATAATATTTTTCGAAACTCGGACTGTTACTGTAATTAACATTAGCGTTGATTACGTGGCGTATGCTTTGAATTTTCTTATCTTCTTTAAAATTAAATACCCCGTACAGTGTAGTATTGGCTCCCATATTAAAACTGTATTGTTCAAATCGATCAAAACCTGATATGGTGTCCTGCTCGGGGAGTGCATCGAGTAAAATATCGTAATCGTATTTTTTTGTGGTCTGATTGGTCCAAACCTCTTTATAATTCCCGCCCAATGTAAAATTAAAATGCTTGGCTATTTTGAAGTTGGTATTGATAGGTATGTTGTGTTGCATACCTGTTTTAGCTCCGTAAAACAAGCCTTTTTCAGAAATGAGATCATCAGTGGTATTGATGCGATTATCGCCTCTCATACTGTATTGAAAATTGATGTTTTGGAAAACCCCTTTTTTTATGCCGTTGCGCTTAGCAAAGGGGTAAATACGTTCCATATTGGCTGTAAGCGACGGCAAAGTCATGTTTACAGTCTTGGAGCGGGTATTCTGACTGTGCGTGGCAGATACGGACAAGTTTACAGATGGATATTTGGGAAACGTTCTAGTGTACGAAACAGAAGAGTTTAGCGTGTTGTTTAAAAAGTTTGTCGTGTTAATCTGATTCAGTGACTCTCTAAAGTAGTTGCTGGCACCCAGATTCACAGATGCAGAAAACCGACTATTAGGGTTTGATTTACTGTCTTTGCTATGCGACCACCTTAGATTGAATATAGTAGATTTGCTATAATCTGGAAGTCCGCGCTCGCTATTGATTAAGTTTTCATATCGAAAGCTAAAATTTCCTCGGTAACGATATCGCTTGTTGTAGTTGCTTTCTACCCTAAAGCCATAACTACCGTTGGTGTAGTAATCGCCAAGCGCAGCTACATCTAAATTGTCGTTTATTACAAAATAGTATCCACCATTTTGAAGGAAATAACCCCTGTTAAAGTTCTCACCTATGGTGGGGAATAAAAACCCGGTTGCACGATTTTCTGTCATAGGGAAGTATGCAAAAGGCAAGAACAGGGGAGTAGGTACATCAGCAATATAGAGATTGCTTAACCCAGAAATCATTTTACGCTTGGGAACAAACTTTGCTGTTCTAACACGAATATAATATTCTGGATCGTCTACATCTTTTGATGTTGTTATCTTGGCGTTTCGCAAATAATAAACCGAGTCGTTTTGTTTTTTGGTTGTTGTGGCCTTGACGTTCATGCCCTGCTGCTCACTTCTTGAATTCCAAATAATAGCCTTCTTGGAATCAAAATTAAAACGAATTGAATCTGGAAATACTTCATCACCTCCTTGTTTAAAGGCAGGCGGCTGGACCAAGTTACCCAATGAATCTTTTATGCGACCGGCAGAAACTTCATTGGTCGTGTAATCCAATACGATAACACCAGATTTTAACTCAATATTTTGATAGTACAATTCCGCACCATCATACATGTATAGCTTGTTTTCCTTACGGTTAACAATCATATACCCATCGGCATGTCTTTTGATTTTATCAAGTAATCCTGTCTTTTTTTCAACAACGCTATCTTGAAGCGTGCTGTCAACAAATGCTTCGTCAATGACTGGCTTTTGTGCAAACCCAAGGGTGCTGAATAAAAACATAAGACAACAAAAATGCTGTTTACATGAGGTGCCAGAATAATGTATTACTTTTGACAAAGAGATCAACTTGAATGCTTCAAAAATACACATATTTTATCCAGAATGCGCTTCATTAAAATTGCTTTATTTTTTATTGCGACTGTTTCAAGCTTTCACCTCAAAATGTATGCCCAAAATGACAAGCTTTTCACTGTTGTCATTGATGCAGGTCATGGGGGCAAAGACCCTGGAAATAGAGGTAACAAGTATTACGAAAAGAAAATAGTATTAAACATCGCCCTTAAGACGGGTGCCATACTCGAAAAAGAAAAAGGGGTCAACGTTGTTTACACAAGAAAATCAGATAAATATGTTACCCTAAATGGCAGGGCTAGTGTGGCCAATAAGGCCAAAGCCGATTTATTCGTTTCTATTCACTGTGATGCCCATAATTCTAATGCCTATGGCGCAGGCACTTTTGTTTTAGGATTACACCGCAATCAAGACAACTTTCGCATTTCTCAAAAAGAAAACGCAGTAATATTTCTTGAAGACAATTACGAACAAGAGTACGACGGTTTTGATCCTAACAATCCTGAGTCTGTGATTAGTTTGGTCTTGATGCAAGAAGATTATCTCAACCAAAGTATTGAAGCTGCAAATTATATTCAGCAGAGCTTTGTCAAAAATTTAAAACGGAAAAATAGGACCGTAAAGCAGGCTGGTTTTTTAGTACTTCGCAATACCTATATGCCAAGTGTATTGGTTGAAACAGGTTTTTTGACTAATTCAAAAGAAGGTGCCTATCTAAACTCCAAACGTGGACAAACTGAAATAAGTAGGGCTATAGCCAAAGCCATAATGGAATATAAATCTTCCTTATATGGCACCTTATTCACAGGCCTTGTTATGGACACAGCACCTGACAAAATTACCAGTGCCACATCTACAAACAGCAGCGCAGCGGCTACGGCCTTTCGAATTCAGATTGCTGCAAGCACCAAAAAAATGGCATTAAAGCCGTATAATTTTAAGGGATTAACTGATGTGTCACGCATCAAAACGGGTAGTCTATATAGGTATTATTACGGTTCATTTTCTTCGTATAAATCAGCCAGAAAAGCAATATCAACACTCGTGAAAAAAGGCTATAAGGGGGCATATATTAAAGCATTTGAAGGCAACAACGAAGTGTCAATAACTCATGAAATGAAATCTAAATAAGCCTGTTAAACTGCACAAATATTGTGTATTTTTGAAAAAATAGTTTGATTTTGAAATTTTCTAACGAAATAAAAACAGCCTTGCTCTTTATCTTTGGGATAAGCTTGTTTTTTATTGGCTATAGTTATCTTAAGTCTAATGATGTTTTTGTTTCTGACCGACAGTTCTTTGGTGTTTATGACAATACGGAAGGATTGCTAAACGGAACCCCTGTCACGATAAATGGGTATGAAGTAGGTTCTGTTGAGAACAGCAAGCTGATGTATCCAGATGCCAAAATCTTAGTTACTTTTCGAGTAGAAAACGATTTCCCTTTTTCCAAAAACAGCATTGCACAGATCTATGAGTCTGGTTTAATAGGTGGTAAAGCACTGGCAATAATTCCTGTTTTTGACGATGCTCTTGATGCAGAACACGGCGATACCCTCCAGACCTCTGTAGCTGCTGGGCTTACAGATTTGGTGAACGAGAAACTATCGCCCTTGCAAGAAAAAATTGAGAGCATGATTGTTCATGCCGATTCTGTTTTGATTTCATTCAAAAACGTAATGGATACCCAACGCCAAGAAGCTTTGCGGCAATCCATTGATCAGTTTAGTGAAACCACGGCTGCACTTTCCACCTTGACCAATACGCTTAGCAGTTCTATTAACGATACGGATGGAGCGCTTAACAACACCTTTGATGCGCTAGCTCGTGCTTCTGAAAACGCTGCTGCCATAACCGATTCGCTACAACAAGCACCACTTGCTGCTACCATCCGCATGCTCGAGGACTCTGCGATTAACCTATCTGATATTACCAATAAGGTAAGTGCAGGTGAAGGAACTTTGGGCAACCTCGTTCAAAGCGATTCGCTAGTAAATGCATTAAACGAGACAAACGTACAAGTACAATTGCTGTTGCAAGACATGCGCCTTAACCCAAAAAGATATGTTCATTTTTCCCTTTTTGGTAAAAAGAACAAGACGTACGAAAAACCTGAAAATTCAGAGTAGAACATGGGCGCTTACGTGTCAAATATATTCTTTGGAGTACTCTTCTTTTCCCTAGTGGGATTGTTTATGCGCAACATTCGTCGCATCATACGTAATATAAAATTAGGCAATGCCGCCAACAGATATGACCAGCCTAAAAAAAGGTGGTTGCATATGGCACGCATTGCTCTTGGTCAATCCAAAATGGTTCGCAAACCGCTTTCTGGATTGCTGCACGTTATTGTCTATGTAGGTTTTGTGGTAATAAACATTGAATTACTAGAAATTGTCATTGATGGCTTTTTGGGTACGCATCGAGTTTTTGCGCCCTTTTTAGGAGGATTTTACGATGTTTTAATCGCAACTTTTGAGGTTTTTGCTGCGTTAGTTTTGCTAAGTGTTGTCTTATTTTGGATTCGACGTAATGTGGTACGCATCAAACGTTTTTGGAGCGCTGAAATGAAAGGCTGGCCCAAGTGGGATGCGGATATTATCCTCTATGCTGAAGTGGTACTTATGGGCTTGTTCTTAACCATGAATGCTTCTGATTATTGGTTACAGCTTAACGCACAAGACCCGCATTATCTTACAGCTGGTAGTTTCCCGGTTAGCCAATGGTTATTGCCCCTCTTTGACGGCATGGGTGTAGCTCAGGTTGTTGGTATTGAACGCACAACTTGGTGGCTACACATTACGGGGATTTTATTGTTCTTAAACTATCTGCATTATTCAAAACACCTGCACATTATCTTGGCATTTCCCAATACTTGGTTTGCTAAGCTCACACCACAAGGGCAGTTGACAAATATGCAAGCGGTTACCGATCAGGTTAAGTTGATGCTAGATCCTAACGCTGATCCTTATGCTACTCCTGCTACTGATACTACGCCTAGTTTCTTTGGGGCTGCTGATGTAACCGACTTAAACTGGGTGCAATTGATGAATGCCTATTCCTGTACTGAGTGTGGAAGGTGCACGGCTGAATGTCCAGCAAGCCAAACAGGCAAAAAGCTATCCCCTAGAAAAATAATGATGGACACACGTGATCGTCTTACAGAAGTAGGCGCGGCCTTAAATAAAGGCGAACAAGTGAATGCAAACACCCTTTTGGATAATTATATTTCAAGAGAAGAATTGTGGGCCTGTACTTCTTGTAACGCTTGCGTAGAAGCTTGTCCGATAGCCATTGATCCACTTTCCATAATTACAGATATGCGACGCTATCTTGTTATGGAACAATCTGCAGCACCAACAGAACTCAATAACATGATGTCCAACGTAGAAAACAACGGTGCTCCGTGGCCATTTAATCAACAAGACCGTATCGCGTGGCGTGAAGAAATAAATATATGAACATGAACAAAGAAGAAGTAGAGCAATTGTTGCAAGAAAAGCTAGAAGACGGAGAACATATCAGTCCGGTGCTTCCAGATGGAGTTAAAAACTACCTAATTGATATTGATGGAACCATTTGTGATGATATTCCAAATGAGGAGCCTGAGCGTATGGCTACTGCTGAATTGTATCCTGATGCATTGGAAACATTGAATAAGTGGTATGACGAAGGGCATATGATTTGTTTCTTCACCTCACGAACTGAAAATCAGCGTGCGGTAACCGAAGACTGGTTAAATAAATACGGATTTAAATATCACTCTTTGCTTATGGGCAAGCCTCGTGGTGGAAACTATCACTGGGTAGATAATCACCTGGTTAAGGCAACACGTTACAACGGAAAATTCACCGACCTTATAGAAAAAGAAGTGACCATAGAGGTCTTTGATGATGGACAACATGACTAACATTGCAACCATGGCCGAATTAGCAGCCCAAGGCAAACAGCCTGAGGTGCTTTTTTGGGTAGGTTGTGCGGGAAGTTTCGACGACCGGGCAAAGAAAATAACCAAGGCTTTTGTCAAGTTATTGATAAAAGCTGAAGTTTCTTTTGCCGTTCTTGGACCAGAAGAAAGCTGTACGGGCGATCCTGCCAAGCGTGCGGGGAATGAATTTTTGTTTCAAATGCAAGCCATGACCAACATTGAGGTGCTTAATGGCTACGAAGTAAAAAAGATTGTTACTGCCTGTCCACACTGTTTTAACACATTAAAAAATGAGTACCCAGGTTTAGGCGGAAAATATGAAGTGGTGCATCACACTCAATTCCTCAAACAATTGCTAGACGAAGGGAAACTCAAGGTTGAAGGCGGTCGCTTTAGTGGTAAGCGCATTACGTTTCACGATCCTTGTTATTTGGGACGTGCCAACAACGAATACGAAGCGCCTAGAGCTGTTTTGGCCAAGTTGGAGAGTGAGTTGATCGAAATGAAAAGTTGTAAGGCTAAAGGGCTTTGCTGTGGTGCTGGTGGCACGCAAATGTTTAAAGACGCTGAGGCTGGTAAAAAAGAAATCAATATCGAACGCACCGAGCAGGCCTTAGATACACAGCCTGATATTATTGCTGTAGGTTGTCCTTTTTGCAATACCATGATGACCGATGGTGTCAAAAACAAGGAGAAAGAAAGCTCCATAGCTGTGATGGATATTGCTGAACTTATTCAACAAGCAGAAGACTTATAGTATGCAAGTTCCTTTTGACGCATTGTCCGATGAAGCCCGTGTTTGGATTTACCCATCCAGTAGACCTTTTACGGATGATGAGTGTATTGAAATCAATACGAAAATAAATGACTTCTTAACCCAATGGACGGCCCATGGCGCATCTCTTAAGGCAGGGGTGAGCATGCCCTATAATCGTTTTATTGTAATCGCACTTGATGAAAGCCAACAAGAAGCTACCGGTTGTTCGATTGACGCATCTGTTAAAATCATTCAAGAAATTGAAGCGACCTATGGGGTTGTACTCATGGACAAAATGAATGTAAGTTTTAAGCAAGGCGCATTCATTACCTACAAGCCATTGATGGATTTTAAGAAAATGGTTAAAACGAAAGCTGTTACTGAAAACACCATCGTTTTTAACAACTTAGTAGTAAACAAGGAAGCGTTTTTAACACAATGGGAAGTTCCAGCCTACCAAAGTTGGCATTCACACTACTTTTAGCCTACCTTTAAGGTATGTTTCGCTTTTTGTTCACGATCTTATTTGCGTCAACACTCGTGTACGCCCAACCTCAACAAACATGGGTTGACAGTATTTATACCCAAATGACCCTTGATCAAAAAATCGGGCAGCTTTTTATGATCATGGCTTATCCCGATGGGAATGCCTCAAAAAGAATGGCCACGAGCAAACAGATACAAGCACAACACATCGGGGGGGTCTTGTTTTCAAAGGGAACCAGTAAGCAACAAGTACGTGATACGCGAACTTACCAAAACCAAGCTTCAATCCCCTTGCTTATTGGCGCAGATGCCGAATGGGGTATGGCCATGCGCCTAACTGATTTACCCACTTATCCATATGCCATGACCTTAGGCGCATTGCCGCACAGTGATTTGGTTTATGCCTTAGGCAAAAGAATAGGAGCACGTAAACGCAGCATGGGCGTTCATGTCACTTTTTCGCCCGTTTTGGATGTAAATAGCGAGTCAAAAAACCCCATCATTGGTGTGCGTTCTTTTGGTGATGATCCAAGCAATGTTGCAAAAAAGGGCCTGGCCTTTATGGAGGGTTTACAGCAAGCAGGCGTTTGGGCGATAGCCAAACACTTTCCAGGTCACGGTGCAGCAGTTCAAGATTCGCACAAAACACTTCCATGCATCAATCGCAATAGCAAAGCATTAGACAGTATAGACCTGTTTCCATTCCAACATCTGATTGATAATACGCTCAAAGGAGTTATGGTGGGGCATTTGGCGGTGCCTGCATTGACAAAAAATGACAGCATCCCCGTTTCAACATCCTTTGAGGTAGTAAGCGATTTATTAAAGCACCAAATGGGTTTTAAGGGGCTTATTTTTACGGATGCACTTAATATGAAGGGAGTGACGAATCTTGTTGCCCAACCCGCACTTCAAGCTTTTTTGGCAGGGGCAGACATACTCCTTGTCCCAGAAAACCTAACACGCTCCATTGCAAATTTAAAATCACATTATTTATCTGGAAGTATTACACCAGAACGATTAGCAAAATCGGTCAAAAAAATCCTTGCAGCCAAATATCAACTCACCTCGGAGCAAAGCACAAAGGGCTTTTATGAAGTCCTTCCCTTTACTTCTTTTGACCGTTATTTGACCAAGCAAATTGCTGAGCAGAGTCTAGTTTTAATGCACCATGATAAGACGTTTCCCATAGTGCCTAAGACCCCATTGGCTTTTGTTGCGCTAGGTACCCAAACGGACAATGCCTTCTTAAACGCTTTACGGCAATATGCAACTGTACGGCAGTTTTCTCCTTATGCAGTTGGAGGTATTCGTCCAAATGAAACCTTGGTTGTGGGTATTTACGCTGATACTGCTACGCCTTGGAAAAAACAATTCCTTTCAGAGGATGCACTTAAGATATTAGCTAAACTTTCAAAACATCAAAATGTGCACGTTGTGGTGTTTGCAAAACCATATGTATTAGGCCAACTAACAGGAATAAATGAATACACAAGCGTGCTGTTAGCACACCAGCAAGAGTTGGCATTTGCCAATGCTGCAGCACAAGTATTATTTGCAAAAAGTGAAGCCGTAGGTAAATTGCCCGTTTCACTTGAAGCTTTTGACTGATTGTTTTGCGCTTCGGAGTATTACCAATACTTTTGTTTGATGCTAATTTTAAAAAACCTGTTCACTAAACACTTTTCAATATGAAAATAGCGATTGTATGTTACCCAACATATGGTGGAAGTGGGGTAGTTGCTACACAATTGGGTATATCCTTGGCCGAAAGAGGGCATGAGGTGCATTTTGTAAGCTATAAACAGCCGGTGCGTTTGCAGTCTTTGGCAGGGAATATTCACTTTCATGAGGTGCATGTGCCACGCTATCCGTTGTTTCATTTTCAACCCTATGAGTTAGCACTTTCAAGCATGTTGGTGGAGATGGTAAAATTACATCAAATCGAGCTGCTGCATGTACATTACGCTATTCCACACGCTTATGCTGCCTATATGGCTAAGCAAATGCTAAAAGAAAACGGCATAGACATCCCTTTGGTGACCACCCTTCACGGATCAGACATTACGTTGGTTGGAAGTCATCCGTTTTACAAACCTGCTGTTACCTTTAGTATCAATAATTCTGATGTGGTAACGGCTGTTTCAAAAGACCTACGAAGCGATACCTTCAGCTTATTTGATGTGCATAAGGAAATCCATGTGGTATCTAATTTTATCAACATTTCGCGCTATGAAAATATTCGGGTGAATTGTGAACGAGGATCTGTAGCTGCTGCCGACGAGGTCATACTTACGCACGTAAGTAATTTTAGGCCTGTAAAACGCGTATTGGATGTTATTGAAACGTTTGCGAAGGTTCGTGCGCAGATGCCTGCTAAACTCCTGATGGTTGGCGATGGCCCAGACCGCTTGGCTGCGGAAAACCGCTGCCGAGAATTGCATGTTTGGGAAGATGTTGTTTTTTATGGAAAAACAAACGAAGTCAGTAAAATTTTATGCTACTCAGACCTCTTGTTGTTGCCCTCACAAACCGAAAGTTTTGGATTGGCTGCCTTGGAAGCTATGGCTGCTGCTACACCTGTTATTTCTACCAATACAGGAGGACTACCCGAAGTAAACATTCATGGCGAAACGGGTTATCTAACAGCTGTTGGTGATGTAGATGCTATGGCAAAGCATGCTGTTGTATTGCTGTCCGATAAGGAAAAACTAACCTTATTTAAGCACCAGGCCTATGAATATGCTTGTCACTTTGATGTACATAAAATTGTGCCGGAATACGAGAGTATGTATCAAAAAGCCCTAGCGTAGCTTACATACGAAATACGCCAAAGGCATCACTACCCTCAATGTTTTCATTGTAGACGATGGCCAAACACAGGCTTAGATACTTGCGCGTATCGCGAGGGTCTATTACTCCATCATCCCAAAGCTCTGATGTTGCATGCCAAACGCTAGCTTTTTGCTTCGCATCTTTATACATCGCCTCTTTAGCTTTTTTGAGTGCTTTTTCATTTACTTTTTTATTGAGTGAAGATGCAGACTGACGTCTGACAATTTCCATCACACCCGACAATTGTTCAGCGCCCATCACGCCAGATTGTACATTGGGGTAGGAGAATAGAAAGCGAGGTTGAAAAGAACGTCCACACATAGCGTAATTTCCAGCACCATAAGAATTACCAATCAGCAAACTAATATGGGGTACTGTACTTCCTGAAACGGCGTGTATCAGTTGCGCCCCGCAGTTAATCATTCCATTTTGTTCGTATTTTTTACCTACCATGAACCCCGTGGTGTTGTGTGCAAATAAGAGCGGAGTATTGGATTTATTTGCCAGTTGAATAAATTGCGTGGCTTTTTGTGCCGACTCGGCAAAAATAACCCCATTGTTAGCAATAATAGCTACGGGATAGCCATTGATGTTGGCCCAGCAACATACCATAGTAATTCCATAGTTGGTTTTAAACTCCGTAAACTCGGAATTGTCCACAATTCGAATCAATACCTCTCTTATATCTATGGCTCTTTTAAGGTTCGCTGGGACTATACCCAACAATTCTTCTGCACTGTACCTTGGTGGTACGACGGGTGCCTGCGGAGCAGCATAAGGTTTTGCAGGTTTCAATGTCTTAACCACATCTCTTGCAATGCGGATTGCATCTTGTTCATCCTCGGCCAAAAAGTCGGCAACACCAGATATACGGCTGTGCATATTTGCTCCACCAAGTTCTTCGTCGTTGGCAATTTCGTTGGTGGCCATCTTTACTAGGGGAGGGCCAGCCAAAAATACTTTTGCAGCATCCTTTTGCATGATGGTATAGTCTGACATGCCAGGAACATAAGCACCCCCAGCTGTGGCATTTCCAAAGACCACGGATATGGTTGGAATTCCCAATTTAGAACGTCTGGACATTTCTCTAAAAGAAGCACCGTAATTGTTGAATACACGGTCTTGATCGGGTAGGTTAGCACCACCACTTTCCACCAAATTAATGGTAGGTAATTTGTTTTCTAAGGCAATTTCGCCTAGTCGCAACACCTTGAGGCTAGTCGCATAGTCTACAGCTCCGCCTTTGCGTGTGCCTAAGTTTGCATTGATCAAACACAAACGCTTGTTTACGTAGCCTATCCCGGCAACTGTAGTACCTCCAGGGCCAAAACCGCCTTCGTGCGTAAGTCCTGCTAGCGGCATGAGTTCAAGGAACGGACTGTCTTTGTCCAACAGCATGGTAATGCGTTCACGCGCCAAAAGCTTTCCACGCTTTCGTGCACGTGCAATGGAAGCATGTGTTCCTTGTGCTTGACTGCTTTTTAGAAGATGATGCAATTCTTGCACCAGTTTTTTCATCTCGGCGTAGTTTTCTTTATAACTCGCTTTGCTTGTTTTTACGGCAGATTTAAATGGTCTCATGAATTGTAAATCTCCGTAAAAGTACAAACTTGCTTTTATATCAACTCATAAGGCTAATTTTTTTAATTTTAATTTTAAATTATTATTTATGATTCAACCCAATCAATCCATAGCTGAACTCATCAAAGTTCTTCAAGCAAGACTCGAAAACGGACAGTTTGTCGACTCAGTACACAAGATAAAATTACTGACCACACTGGAAACTGTACAGCGTATGTTGAACGGTCAGTAGCTTAAAATCAATATATTTGGATCATGGAATACATCGTCCAATACTTTGAAACCATTCCTTCGCTTCATCGCAGTATCATACTGGTGGGCGGCATTACGCTCTTTTGGTTGATAGAAGGACTGGTACCCACTCGCAGTTTGCACTACAAAAAATGGCGTCATGCTTGGCCCAACTTTTTTTTCACAGCGACTTCGGTTTTGGTTAACTTTTTCTTGTCGTTTTTATTGTTAAATACTGCTGATTGGACACAAGCTAACGCTTTTGGTCTGCTGCAAATGTTTGCCGTGCCGTCTTGGTTGTATGTGGTCTTGGGTGTATTGCTTTTGGATTTTATAGGGGCGTATTTGGCCCACTGGGTTGAACACAGAATAAAGCCCTTGTGGATGGTGCATTTGGTACATCATTCTGACCATCATGTCGATACGACTACGGCCAACCGCCATCATCCTTTGGAGAGTTTGGTACGTTTTATCTTTACTCTTCTGGCTGTTTTTCTATTGGGCACTCCCATTGGTGTTGTGATGCTCTATCAATCGCTGTCCGTAGTTTTAAGCCAGTTTAATCACGCTAACATCAAGCTGCCCAACAAACTGGACCTATGGCTCAGTTATGTACTGGTAACGCCACATATGCACAAGGTACACCATCATTATATCTTGCCTTATACCGATAGCAACTTTGGTAATATTTTTGCTCTTTGGGATCGTTTGTTAGGCACGTATAAAAACTTGGCTGCCTCCGAGATTGTATATGGCGTTGATTTTTTTCCAAACGAAGCTGAAAACAGTAGGTTAGGAAGTCTGCTAAAACAACCTTTTCAACCTTATCAAAAACCAAGTATAAAGTACATTAATCCCTAACTACGTTGGTCTAAAATTAGCATTATGAAAAAAATAATATTAGCCTTGTGCTTAACCTTGTTAACCCTGTCGTTTACATGTACTAATGACGATATTAATGTCGTTACTACAGATTGCCTTACCGAACCAACGCCCGATGCTGTTTGTACCATGGATTATACGCCCGTTTGTGGTTGTGATGATGAGACCTATACCAATGCCTGTGTTGCAGGTGCTGCAGGTGTATTGTCTTGGACAACTGGGGCGTGTAAATAAGCCATAGCGCGAATATTTTTCGTTTTGATGCAGTAATACGATGCTTCAGATTTGATTTTTTTTATAAATTAGTAAAAAATAAATAAAGCAAAATGAAACAAATATTTTTAATTTTTACAACAGCCCTTCTTTTGGTTTCGTGTAAACAAAACCCAAACCCTGCATTTGACAAGAATGTTGATCTCGCCAAAACGTGGTTTTCGGCATTTGAAGCAGAGGATATGGAAAGCATATCTGGAATGTTTGCTGAAGAAGTAGAATACCAAGGCGCATTTTACGGAATGGAGCTCATGACTACCAAAGCAGAAGTGCTTGCCTATATGGGCGGATGGCATGCTGACATGGATGATATTACGTATACGCCCGAAAACTTTTTGCCAGGTGTAGATCCAGAAACCAACCTTCCCAATGGAAGTGTACGGACCTATGGCACTTGGCGTGGCACTAACGTAGCATCGGGAAAGTCTTTTGCGGCTAAGTTTTATCACTACATGACTTTTGACGATGCAGGACGTATCATCAACGGTGGTGATTATGGCGATGCTATGGGCATTATGATGGCGGTAGCTCCAGACGCAGAGTAATTTTAGGATACCCTTTTTTAAGACACCTCCGGCTTCTGTCTGTGTACATAACCTTGAGGTGTTTTTTTTTGTGGTATAGCTATTTAATTATGACTTTATTTAAATTTAAGTAAATTGTAGCATATTAAATTCATGCTATGAAATTTTTAAACACGTATTATCCTATTATATTGGCTTTTCTCAGCTTTGTGTATTCGGTATACCTTTGGTTTACGGGAAACGAGTTAGAGGGCATTTACGTAGGACTTTGGCCCATAACCATTTTGGGATTTGCCATATCCATCAGACAAAGACGGAAAGATGACAAATAGCATTATGTTTTTTATGGGACTGGGCATAGTACTTGTGTATACGTTTTTCTTTATTGGAATTATTTCTAAGCAACACGCGTCTCGTAAAAAAGAACGTCCCACAGCAGTTGATGTTCTCGATATGGACGGCATGGGCAATCAGGGTAGGGTGCCAACTAAAAAAAGCAAGAACCGCGCATAAGGTTAGTTTATAGACATGACTTGCTAACGCGCGCCATAAGCGAGAGCACCCACTTTTGAGCTTGAGGACCCTGAACCTGCCAAAGGGTCCGAAACCTCATTATACCCCTTATGAACCCGACTGGCGCGCATCTGTGACGATTGACCAACCTATGTGGCAATTTGTTTTAAAAAATAAGGTAGCATTGTGTGTCATAAGTAGGATTTTTTTGGATACATAAAGATACAATTTTTTAAGATTGACATGTTTCATGACTAAATATTTATTGTTCCTAAACTAGTAAAAATCTTTTATAAAAAAACTTAAATAATTGATAATGTGTTATATGTAAATTTAAATAAGTGGTTTGTTAATAACTGAAAACCAATTCAAAGGACATTAGAATCTTATCAAAACACTGCGCAAGCGCAATCGATTTAGGGTGTCTTTACGCCTGCTAAAAGCGCGCTGAAAACGTTTAAAAAAGGCATTGTAGGCATTGGCTATGGCACGCACATGGTCAAATTTGCATTGCACCATAAAATACATCACCAGCGTTGTGTCTAAAGCCAAACGGGACACATATACCCACAACATGGGCGCTATGGGTAAGGTTTTGGTATAGGTCAGCAGGGAGTTGCGAATGTTGTAATAGAGCTTTTTTGGGTGTTGCTTTGCAAGACTGGCAGCGCCTTTATGGTAAACTTCACTGTTGCCAACAGCCCAAACCTGATGGCCCTTGGCCTGTGCACGCAAACACAGATCTATCTCTTCAAAATGCATAAAAAAAGAAGCGTCAAATCCCCCAAGTGCATTAAAAACCGATTTTCGCACAAACAAACAAGCTCCGCTAGCCCACGTTATTTGTGCATTGTTGTCGTATTGCCCAATGTCTTTTTCGCACGTTCTACCCATTCGGCCACGGCAGTAGGGGAGTCCCATGACATCTAAATATCCGCCTGCTGCACCGGCATATTCAAAGTGATCTGGTTTTGCCAAATCCTTGATTTTTGGTTGTACGATCGCCACTTCGGGATGTGTTTCCAAAAAAACGGTTATGGGCAACAACCAATGAGGGGTTACCTTAATATCTGAATTTAACAAACAAACTACATTAGCATCTATTTCGTGTAATCCCTTGTTATACCCCCCGGCATAGCCTGCATTTTCATGTAAAGGAATAGCCGTGACCGTGGGAAATCTTGTTGCAAGTATTTCAAGCGAATTATCTGTGGATCCGTTGTCAATAGCGTAGACCTTGGCGTTTGTACTGTGTTCCAATACGGAGGGCAAAAACTGCTCTAGCAGTTTAGCGCCATTGTAGTTCAATATGGCAATGGCTACTGTCATAAGGCAAGTCCTTTTAGGGGGAAATCTGGCATAAAGTGATAGGTCTGTTGGGCATAGTCTATCTGACAATAAATGTGCTCTAGCCCATTGGTGACCATCAGGAAATTGGCGTTCAGCGCCAACTGATAACGTGCAATTTGATCAAAGGTCGCTTGGGTGATGGGCACTTCGGGAGCCTTGCATTCTACCAATAGGGCAATGCTTGCATTGGATCCAGCCACAACCACATCAAAACGTTTTTGTTGGCCCATGACCTCAAATTGTTTTTCAATGCTCAAACGTGTCTTGCTGATGCCCTTGTGGAGCAAATCCTGAATGACGTGCTGGCGCACCCATTCTTCTGGCGTAAGCAATACAAACTTTTTTCGGATCGAATCCAATATAAAGCGTTTGTTTTCGCTACTTTTGGTAGTGAAGCTAAAAGTCGGGAATGCCAAGGCTTGCATGACCACAAAAGTGCTAAATTATTTTTCAATTGGATGCATACGCAAGCACTAAGCGTGCTATTTTAGATCGAAATTTTACAACTATCTACTTTTTGATGGGAGATGAGCCTTTTTTTATTGACCAATTGAGTCAGTTGCTAAACGATACCGTATTGCCCGAAGATCAGCGTGATTTTAACCAAACCATATTATACGGCAAAGATACCAGTATCGAAGAAATTGTCTCGGTTTGCAAGCGTTTTCCTATGATGGCAGACCATCAATTGGTGGTGGTGCGTGAAGCCCATGAACTCAGCCGCAGTATTGAGAAATTAGAGGCCTATGCAGCACAACCCCAAACTACTACAGTTTTGGTGATCTGTTATAAAAACAAAAAAATAGACAAGCGAAAAAAGTTGTACAAGGCCATTGCCAAGAACGGAACCGTTGTGGAAACCAAAAAACTCTATGATGACAAGCTGCCTGCCTGGATTGAGCAGCGTGTACGCGAACAACAACGAAAGATTGATTTTAAGACCGCTGCCGTTTTGGCTGAGAGCGTAGGTGCCGATTTGGGTACTCTACACAATCAAATCAACAAACTCTGCTTAGTAGTTGCATCAGGGGAGTCCATTACTGCAGACCACGTTGAGCAGCATGTGGGCATCAGTAAAGAATACAACAACTTTGAGTTACGCAAAGCCCTAGGCAACGGTCATACGGCCAAAGCCTATACCATAGCACATTTCTTTGGTCGTCATCCACGACAACACCCACTACTGGGTACCATAAGGAGCCTACACAATTACTTTATACAATTGCTCACCTACCACGGTTTGCAGTCTAAAAACCCTGATGCCGTAGCCAAAGCCTTGGGTATACATCCGTTTTTTGTTCGTGAAATTGAACAAGCTGCAAGGCGGTATCCCCTGAAATCAATAGTACCCATTTTGGGAATTATAAAAAAAGCAGATTTGGCCGTTAAAGGCGTTGATGCCGTTCATACATCAGAGGGAGAAGTGCTGCAAGAGCTGTTAAGCCATATTGCTTAGAGCGCAGGATATTGATTTTGGTTTGCCTCGTGCATAATGGCATAGGCTGCTTCTACGATATCTTCTTTAGATGGTTTAGAAAAGTAATCCCCATCTGTGCCATAGGCCGGTCGATGGTCTTTGGCTGTCAGTAAGCTGGGCTGGCTATCCAAATGAGTATAAATGTCTTGCTTTTCTAACAATTGACTTAGGATATAAGCCGTTCCACCACCGGGAACATCTTCATCAACAATCAACAGTCGGTTTGTTTTTTCTACACTTGCGCCGATGATATTAGTGGCATCAAAAGGAATTAGCGACTGTACATCTATTACGTCTGATGTAATGCCCATTTGCGCCAAGATTTCAGCAGCTTCTTCAACCAGTCTGAGCGTAGATCCATAGGAGACCATCGTAATATCATTTCCAGTGCGTAGTTGTTCAGCAATACCAATGGGGACTGTAAATTCAGCGAGATTTTCTGGTTGTTTTTCTTTGAGACGGTAACCATTAAGCGGTTCAATGACCAAAGCCGGATCTTGCCCTTGAAGGAGGGTATTGTACATTCCACTAGCCTGTGTAAGGTTGCGGGGAACCAATATAAATATACCACGAAGCAAACTTACCAAACCACCCATGGGAGAGCCCGAATGCCAGATGCCTTCTAGGCGGTGGCCTCGAGTACGAATAATAAGGGGTGCACGTTGCTTGCCACGTGTGCGGTAGTGGAGTGTGGCCAAATCATCACTCATGATCTGCAGTGCATAAAGCACATAATCTAAATATTGTATTTCAGCGATAGGCCGTAGACCACGAAAAGCCATGCCAATACCTTCGCCAATAATGGTAGCTTCACGTATACCTCGGTCAGCTACACGTTCTTCGCCATAGCGTGCTTGAAGCCCTTCTAAACCTTGATTCACATCGCCTATCTTGCCACTGTCCTCACCAAATATCAAGAGTTTGGGATATTGTTCCAATAAAGCATTAAAATTATCTCGTAATACCACCCGTCCGTCAACGAGACTCGAATCTTCGCCATATTTGGCAGGAATACTAGCAATATTCAAGGAGGAGTTATCGTATTCGTTATAGAGCTTATCGCTATAGAGCGTCTGCGTCTTTTGTTGTTTTTTATGCCACCAGTCCTTTAACGTCTTTCGGCTCGGATTTGGGTTGCTGCGTGTGAGCCACAAGAGTTCACGGACAGCTGCATAGATCGGTTTGCGGTAAGGCACATTTTTCTTGGATAACACCTGAGCAATGGGCATAAGTGCATCCGAATCTTGAGCGTTTGCAATAAGTGCTTGCGCCAATTGCTGCGCTTCTTGTCGTTCTTCGCCTATAGGAGCTAAATAGGCATTCCAGGCAGTAGTTTTAGCTGCTTTAGCAGCTGTTGTTGCCTTTTCATCAAGGGCACTAAGCTCATTTTCAGTTGCTACTTTCTTTTCTAATATCCAGTTCCTAAAAGTTAGGTTACAGTCAAATTCTTTTTCCCATTCCAAGCGCGTATCGGATTTGTAACGCTCGTGTGACCCTGAGGTTGAATGGCCTAGGGGTTGGGTAAGTTCTTGGACATGAATCAATACAGGAACATGTGCGCTTCGTGCCAGTTCACTGGCGCGTGTATAGGCTTCAACTAGGGCAGGGTAGTTCCAACCGGCTACTTCGATAATTTCGATACCCCCCTTTTCGTCTGTGCGCTGCATGCCACGCATGGCCTCCGAAATACTTTCCTTAACGGTTTGAAATGCATTGTCTACCGATATACCGAAGCCATCGTCCCATACGCTAATGATCATGGGCACTTGCAAGACACCTGCAGCATTAAGTGTTTCAAAAAACAATCCTTCGCTCGTACTGGCATTTCCAATTGTGCCCCAAGCAACTTCGTTTCCTTGGTGAGAGAGCTTTTCATCTTTCATTGAGGCTACCTTTCGGAACAACTTGGAGGCGTGTGCCAAGCCTAAGAGTCTTGGCATTTGAGCAGCCGTACACGAAACATCAGAAAAGGCATTTTTTGATTCGACCAATGGCAGTAGATTACCCTCGTTGTCCAAGGTGTCGGTATTAAAATGCCCCACCATTTGTCTACCAGAAGACATGGGTTCTGCTATTTGATCGGCATGGCCATAGACACTAGCAAAGATGTGTTCGGGCTTTAATTCGCCGATAGACATCATAAAGGTCTGATCTCGATAGTATCCCGATCTGTGATCACCGTTTTTAAAGACTTTCGCCATGGCAATTTGTGCGAGCTCTTTACCGTCGCCAAAAATCCCAAACTTCCCTTTGCCAGAAAGCACTTCTTTTCTGCCTAAAATACTTACCTGACGGCTGAGTGCCGCAATGTAGTAGTCGTTGAGTACGTTCGACTTAAAATCGTAGAAGGTGCCTTTAGATGAAGCTGGATTAACTATTTTCATAAAGTTTTGCAAATTTACGAAAAATAGGACTAGCGGTAATCTACTAAAACCAACTTCGTGAAAATAGCTTTGCTAGAGACGCTGGGCGAAGGGATAATTGAAAACGTATGTGTTTGGGATAGGCGTTGTTTGCATACACAGGGCCATTTGAATTGTAGATAGGGAAATGTACTTCAAAAAAGTCCGGAACGAGATTAAAGGTTATGCCAGTACCCCAATGGGTTTCGGGTGTTTGAAACTTACTTTTAACCCATCCAATTTCGGCGTATCCCTCAATCCATCGCCAGATCGTTGTAGCCGATTGTGCGGTCATCAACCATTGGTTAGCGCTTGTTAGGTTGCCCGTAGTCCGTAATGCTCCTTCGGCTTTAATGTATTGTTGACTGAAAAAGCCCTCTGCTTCTGAACGCCCATAGAGGTCGTATTGAAATAAATAATCATTGACTCGAGATACGTTAAAATCATAATAGCTGTCGTTTGAGCTGTTGGACAAGAATGTACCTGCAAATATCCGCATGGTCCATCTTCTGTTGGGGCCGTAATATGTAATGTATTCACTATCAAGGCTTAGTTTTTTAAAGTTACGAGCCATTTGTGCTTCAATCTTGTATGAGAAATTGTCCAATGCGGTACCTTTTCGAGATTGAAAACTAGCCAAGCTTACACCATATCCCCTTCGTTCGTCTTCTGCCGGTAAATCATCTAATCGTACTGATACGTGGCGTATCTGTAATGATGAACGCTCTTTGTTTTGAATGCCCTTTGGACGGTAATAGAATATTAATGAAGGTGTAAAAACGGTATAACGCAATTGGGGTGCATAGTGATACGACGAGCCAAACAGGTTAATTCGGGTTAAATGATGAATGCTATTTTCGTTGTAAAAATCTGCTATCACATAGCCCATACCACTTATTTGTTGTCGCTTGACACCATATTGGGGGCCAAATTTAAAGCGATATTTATTGGCTAAAATACTGCTGTTAGCTATTGAAATACCGCCTAGCAGTCCGTCATAATAATTGTAGGCAAACTCAGGCTTATAAAGCAGTAATGCCGTACCGCTCTCTGAAATGTCCTGTAAGAACCTAAATTTTAAGTTGTTGCGAAACAGTCCGTTACCAAGCTGGTAGGTGTTGTTATTTAATTGTTGCTCTGGGATATAGTGGTTTTCGTTTACGGTAAACGTTTTCACTTCAGCATTTTTATAGGTTTTTTCAAAGGGCAGGTCTTGGCTCAAAAGCCAATCGGTCTTTTGAGTGCCACTGGTCAAAATCTTTTTTACTGGAATTGCTATATCCGGCTGGGTACTGCTGATTTGAATACGCGAAATTTTAGAATTCAATTTTTTGCCTTGAAGCTTTAGGTCTACATTATTATCCAAATGAATGTAATGATTAAAAAACCAGTCTAGTGGTTTGTCGGTCTTTTGCTGCAATTTCTTCTTTAAAACAGCATTTGACAACGAACTTTTGGGAATGTCTTTTAGTGTACTTGTAAGGACACCATCGCCAATATAATGGTCTAAATACATCAAAGCCAAAGTGGCACGACTGGGGTTTGCTATCCTTCGGTTATAACGAGTTAGGCTTCTTTTAGGAGTAGTTAGCGCTTGTCCTCTGTTTTTGTTGGTGGATACGTTGGTGGACAACTCCCAGCTACGGTGAAAGGGTGCTTGGGAAAAGTGATAGTTTTTTACAAATCGCAAATCGCGTAACGTCCCTGTCATGGGTAGGTTCGGGTAGTGCTCTTGTACATATTGGTTCCATAGAAAATCAGGAAGCCCGTCTAAAATCCAATCCGATTTTTTATTCGTCTGTCCGTATTTATGGGTTATATGCCAATGCAATAAACTTTTAAGTAATTTTAATTCGACGACTTGCGTTTTGTCAAAAGCTTTTAGGAATGAAGGAATAGATTCAATTGCTAACAAGGAATAGGACTTGTAGTCCTCTTCAAAAGCCCAGATGGTTTGCGCATCTACATCTTCAAAATTGCGCATTAGAAAGGTCTCAATATTTTTTAAATGAGACGCCAAACCAATTGTTTCATCAACAGGAATCATATCTGTTATTAGGGTTGCGTTCCCAAAAGATAATGTTTGAAACGCCTTAAGCCGCGTTAACAGCAAGGGAGCGATTGTTGTGGTATTTTGTGCCGGTAGCAGCAACTCAAAATCCTGATTAGTATCAAAATGATAACGCACTTCCGCAGCTGGGCTCATTGGTGTGCCAAAGCCAAAATTGGTGTTTGCCCTCCAACTGCCATCACTATTTAGAGTACCCAAAACCAAATGCCAATGATAGGTAAACAACTGATCTTTGGACATACCATACTTAAACTTTGCTGCATCTGGTAGTTTAACGTTGTACACTACTGTAAAATCAATAGAACTATTTGGTGCAATGGCATCATCGAAATGTATTTTGATGGTCTCTCGTTTGTCTGGTTGTCTTTCCCATTTGAGCATGTGACCGTCACGATACATTTCTTTAATATCTGTGTATCCTTGATTTTTCTTGCTGGCACGAATCAATTTATAATCAAATTCGTTCGCCAAAAAATAGCCTAGCTGACTTCGAGCAGAGGAATAGGCGTGGTTCCAGTCCAAAAGATAAACGGTCTTTGCCGGTACATCGCTATCGTTTGTCCATCGTATGTTTTGAGTAATGGCCAATGGCGCATCGACATCACTAAATTTGACCTTAATATCATAGGCGTTTTGGGTATATCCAAAAGCGTGTAGCAATAAAAAAAATCTGAATATGTGGCGCAATACTTAGAAGTTAGGAGTGAATTTCCGTTTGGTGTGGAATTGTGATACGTGTTTTACTGCTTCATCAACATCATCAACTACTTTGATTAAGTCCAAGTCCTCGGGACTAATGTTCTGATATTCTGTAAGGAGTGTGTTTTTAATCCAATCAATAAGCCCACCCCAGAAGTCTGAACCAAACAAAACGATGGGAAATTTTTTAATTTTTTCTGTTTGAATAAGCGTTAGGGCCTCAAAGAGTTCGTCTAGGGTGCCAAACCCTCCAGGCATCACTACAAATGCTTGGGCGTATTTAATAAACATCACTTTGCGTACAAAAAAGTAATCAAAATTTATACGTTTATCGTTATCAACATAGGGGTTTATGTCTTGTTCAAAAGGCAGTTCAATGACAAGTCCAACAGATGTTCCATCTCCTTGTTGTGCACCTTTGTTAGCAGCCTCCATGAGCCCAGGTCCGCCACCCGTGATCACGCCAAAACCTTGTTTGACTATTTTCTCTGCAATTTCAACGGTTTCGTTGTAATAGCTATCCGTTGGTTTTGTACGTGCCGATCCAAATATGGATACACAGGGCTTTATCATACCCATTTGTTCAAAACCCGAGACAAATTCTCCCATGATTTTAAAAGTTAGCCAGGAGTTGCTCGATTTTATTTCTGTCCATGTATTTGCCATAACTTATGTTTTTAATTCCTGCCGTAAAAAACGGGCAGTATGGTTAGACTTGTTTTTAACGATTTCCTCAGGTGTTCCCGTGCAACATATGGTACCGCCTTTCGCCCCACCTTCAGGACCTATATCAATGATATGGTCCATCTGTTTGATTACATCCATATTGTGTTCGATGATAATCATGGTGTTTCCTTTGTCGACCAATCGGTTGAGTACGTTCATCAGTACCCGAATGTCCTCAAAGTGTAACCCCGTGGTAGGCTCATCCAAAATATACAAGGTTTGGCCTGTATCTTTTTTGGATAATTCAGTAGCCAACTTGATGCGTTGGGCTTCGCCACCTGAGAGCGTTGTAGATTGTTGTCCAAGTGTAATATACCCCAATCCAACGTCTTGAATGGTACTTAATTTACGATAAATTTTGGGATATGGCTCAAAAAAGCGGCACGCATCGTTGATCGTCATCTCTAAAACGTCGATTATGTTTTTATTTCGATACTTGATTTCTAATGTTTCTCTATTGAATCTTTTACCGTAGCACGCATCACAATGCACATACACATCAGGCAAAAAGTTCATTTCAATGGTTTTTACACCTGCGCCTTGACAGGTTTCACAACGACCGCCTTTAACATTAAAGCTAAACCTGCCAGGCTTATAACCGCGTATCAGCGCCTCTGGTGTTTTGGTGAACAATTGGCGAATTTCTCCAAAAACCCCTGTGTAGGTTACAGGATTACTTCGAGGGGTACGGCCAATGGGCGATTGGTTGATGTCAATTACTTTGTCAATGTGCGCCAAACCTTTGATTGAATTGTAGGGTAGGGGCTTCTTAACTGCTTTAAAGAAATGCTGGTTTAGAATTGGATAAAGGGTTTCGTTTATCAGCGTGGATTTCCCACTGCCTGATACCCCTGTAACACCAATCATGCTGCCAAGTGGTATTCTGAGATCTACCTGCTTGAGGTTATTCCCTGTACAACCTTTTAATTCAAGTTTCTTTCCGTTTCCTAACCGTCTTTCTTTTGGAACTTCAATTTGCTTTTTACCCGTCAAATAAGCTGCTGTCTCTGTATCCATCTGCTTCATCTGCTTGGGATGATCTGCCGCTACCACCTTTCCGCCGTGACGTCCTGCGCCTGGCCCCATATCGATTAGGTAGTCTGCTTTGAGCATGATGTCTTTGTCGTGCTCTACTACAATTACCGAATTTCCGATATCACGCAATTGCATAAGTGATTCTATGAGCTTTTCGTTGTCACGTTGGTGCAGACCTATGCTAGGTTCGTCCAAAATATACAGTACGCCAACCAGTTGAGCTCCAATTTGTGTAGCCAAACGAATGCGTTGTGCTTCGCCTCCAGAAAGTGTTTTGGCACTTCGGTTTAAAGAGAGATATTCTAATCCAACATCTAGAAGGAACTGCAAGCGCTTTTCTATTTCAATAAGTACTTCATGCGCAATAATACGTTGCTTTTCGGATAAGGCAGAACGAATGCCTTGCACCCAGCTATGTAATTGGGCAATGTCCATTTCGGTCAAATCAGCAATTCCTTTGTTGCCAACTTTAAAGAAAAGGGCTTCTTTTCTGAGCCTTGAGCCCGCGCAGCTAAGGCACTTGATTTCATCCATAAAGGCTTTTGCCCATCGCTTGAGCGCAGAGGTATGTGCCTCTTTGAATTGATGCTCCAAAAATGGAATGACACCATCATAATCAATGCTGTAATCCCTAGTGATGCCTAAAGACTTAGATGCTACAGAAAAACGTTCGTTTCCCCCGTTTAATATGACTTCCATTCCGTCTTTAGGGATGTCTTTTATCGGGTCTGTAAGCGAAAAATTATAGCGTTGGGCAATGCTGTTCATTTGCTTAAATGTCCAATTGCTTTTTTCTTCTCCTAACGGGGTAATACCACCAGCTTTAATGGAGACCGTTGTGTCGGGAATGATTTTTTTATGATTGACTTTGTGCACCACACCCAAACCGTTACAAGCAGGACACATGCCTTTAGGAGAGTTAAAAGAAAAGGTGTTGGGCTCTGGGGCTGCATATGAAATACCGCTGCTAGGACACATTAATTTACGGCTGTAGAAGCGTGTGTTTTTTGTTTCGTAATCATAAATCATTAGCATGTCATTTCCGTGATACATGGCGGTTTCTATGCTATCTGCTAGGCGTTTGCTGTCGGTTTTTGAAGTTTTGACAAGCAACCGATCGATAACTATTTCAATATCGTGATTTTTATACCGATCAAGTTTGAAATTAGGTACCAATTCTACAAAAGTTCCATCTGTACGCACTCTTGTGAATCCTTGTTTGAAAATGGAAGCAAAGAGTTCTCGGTAGTGTCCCTTTCTGGATTGTACGACTGGGGCGAGTATGGCAATTTTTTTGTCTATAAAGGTCGATGCGATAGCAGCTTGAATTTCGGAATCCGTGTATTGTACCATTTTCTCGTTGGTCTCAAAGCTGTACGCATCAGCAGCACGAGCATACAACAGTCGTAAGAAGTCATATACTTCTGTGATTGTGCCAACGGTAGACCTTGGGCTTCTGCCTGTGGTTTTCTGTTCAATGGCAATGACCGGAGAGAGTCCATCAATTTTATCAACATCAGGGCGTTCTAATGCCCCTAAGAATTGACGTGCATAAGCAGAGAAGGTTTCAATATAACGTCGTTGTCCTTCGGCATATACGGTATCAAAAGCAAGTGAAGATTTACCGCTGCCTGAAAGACCCGTAATCACAACAAGCTGATTACGTGGAATTTCCACGTCAATATCTTGCAAGTTGTGTACCCGCGTACCTTTAACAATAATCGCATCTTTCATAGCCAAGTCAAGCTTCGAATATAATTGATTTTAGTGAAGTTTTTTAGTGAAGTGCTTCTTTTTTAAAGGATTCACAATAGCTCAAGAGTTCGGGATAAAATTTTAAAAATTGTGCTTGGAAAAAAGGGTAGTGCTCTTCAAGTGTTTTGGCAGCTGTTTTTAAGGGGTGTAAACCCTAGCGATTTGCCATTTTAGTAAGAGTAATATCAATGCCTGCTATACTGCTGTATTCCAGCAGCCAGTTTTGGGCTTTCATTCCCCTAAGATAGCCTTGTGCAGAAAGGGGCATAATGCCCGCATGTTGTTGCAGTAAAATCGTTATCTCATAATTAAATAGCGTTAAAGATTGTTGATGAAATGCTTCAAAATGAATTGCTAAGAAGTGATCGTAATAGATGTCAACCAGTATTCTGTTTATGTGCCGATATTCCTTAAAAAGCGTTTCTCTTATGGCTATTGATAATGGATGCATGTCTGTAAAAGTATCAATACTCCGATGCATTTCAACCCCCAATTGAACTTCTTTTGTGAATGTATCCAAGTCTTTATTGCGTATGTGGTCTCCTGTAAAGTTACTCACAACCAAGCTAGTTGCTGGATAGGATAAGACCAAGTGCGCTAAATAATTCATATGCGTCTGTATGCGTATATTTGACAAAACAAAAGTATGACTTTAATTGCGTCTGTTTCGGGAATTCGCGGTACTATTGGCGGTGAAATCAATGACAACCTTACCCCTGTTGATGTGGTTGCGTTTGCAGCAGCTTACGGCAGTTGGATCAAAACCAAACATCAGTCGGCCACTGTAGTAGTAGGTCGTGATGCGCGCATCTCGGGCCCAATGGTTCAAGCGCTGGTGCAACAGACTCTTGTTAGCCTTGGTATTGATGTGATTGATGTGGGGCTTTCTACGACTCCCACCGTTGAAATGGAAGTAGTTCGCAAACAAGCGCAGGGCGGTATTATCATTACGGCCAGTCACAACCCCAAGCAATGGAATGCGTTAAAATTATTAAACAATAAAGGTGAATTTATCAATGCTGAAGACGGAGCTGAACTGATGCAATATGTAAACGATCAGTCGTATGCGTTTGTTGGTGTAGATGCGCTAGGAAAAATCAGTGTAGTTGAAGATGCACTTTCACTACATATTGATGCGATTCTTAAGCTTCCACAGGTACATGTTGCTGCCATAAAAGCAGCAGGATTTCGTGCGGTTGTTGATGGTGTTAATTCATCTGGAGGGATTGCTGTTCCGCTGTTACTGGAACAACTCGGGGTAAAAGTGCATAAAATTCATTGTACGCCAAATGGCGAGTTCCCACACAATCCAGAGCCATTAAAAGAACACCTTATCGATTTGTCAGCTGCAGTAACTGTGCAACATGCAGATTTGGGTATCGCTGTGGATCCCGATGTGGATCGTCTTGTGTTTATGGATGAAAACGGTCTTTTGTTTGGTGAAGAATACACTCTTGTAGCTTGTGCCGATTATATGCTTCAATCTGAAAAAGGCCCTCTAGTATCTAATTTGTCCTCTTCAAGGGCGCTTGCAGATTTAGCAAACGATTATGGTGTCAAGTATCACGCAAGTGCAGTAGGTGAGGTACACGTTGTTGCAAAGATGAAAGATGTCAAAGCCCTAATTGGTGGTGAAGGTAATGGCGGTGTTATTCTTCCTGCATTGCACTACGGTCGTGACGCACTTGTTGGTATAGCCCTTTTCTTGTCTCATTTAGCAAAGGAAAATACAAGCGTATCTGCACTTAAAGAACGTTATGCAGCCTATGTGATGCATAAAAAGAAAATTGAACTCTCACCATCTTGGGATGCAGATGATTTACTCGGTGCCGTTGCAACCGCTTTTGCAGATGCACGTGTAACCACTATTGACGGAGTTAAAATCGACTTTGACGATTCGTGGATTCACTTGCGCAAATCTAATACGGAGCCCATCATACGTTTGTATGGCGAGGCAAAATCGCAAGCTAATATGGTGGCTAAAATTGATAAAATAGAAGCGGCTATTGCTGCTTTTGTCGCATCAGTTTAAAGCGATTGTGTGTCCAAAAGTACAAGGCGGGATCTTCTTTTATTAGTGCTTCTAATTGCTCGTAGAACATATCTGTAATGGCGTAGTTGGGGAGGCTGTTAGGTTTGTCAGCCAAAACGTTAAATGTCGTTTCGTAATACCCTCTTTTAACCCTTTTTATCTTTGCCATAACTACGGGAACATCAAATCTTTTACCCAAGCGCTCGGCACCCGTAAATACAGGAACTTCATGCCCAAAAAATGTACGGAAGTAATTCTTTTTTTTGTTTTGCGGAGATTGATCTGCTGCAAAGCCAATAATTGTTAATTCTTTGTTGTGTTGCATGTTTGTAAATCGCTCACGAAACTTTTTTCTTGAAATGAGATAAGAACCGTGAATAGAGCGCACCTTTTTTAAATATGTATCAAAATAAGGGTTTTGCAGAGGTGCATAAATGCCGTGTGGGGTGTGTGGGGTGTGATGCCCTAAGGACAACAGCCATTCAAAATTTCCGTGGTGCCCTGTCATCACAAAAACGGACTTATTTTCATTGGCGTAATCTTTTAAAAAAGACGGATTTGTTATTTTAAAGCGTCGCATCATAGTCTTTTTTGACATGCCTCTTACTTTAATCATCTCTAAAAACAAATCACATAAATAACGGTAAAACTTTCGTTCAATAGCCAATGCTCCTTTATTTGTTTTAGCTATTCCCGAAAGCTTGATATTGTTTCGAACCACCTTTTTACGATAGCCTGCTACACGATAAAGTAAATAGTATAATATGTTGGAGAAAGCGTATAGCAGCCAAAAGGGCATCCATGAGATAAGCAGCAAAAAAGGAACTGTAATAATATAAATGAGTCGCTTCATTGCGCCTAAAATAGGTATCTAATTGCTTAAAGCAATATTTTCTCTAAGACAGGAATGAAATCTGCTGCGTGTCGTTCCTTAGCAATTACTACTCCATTTTCATCTAACAAAAATAATTGGGGGATAGATCTAACACCATAGATAGCTGCAATGGGATCGTCCCAACGCTTTAGATAAGAAACATGTGACCAGTCTAGCTGATCGTTGTCTATGGCTTTTTTCCAAGACTCCTTTTGTTGGTCAAGTGATATGCCTAATATCGCCAGCCCTTTGTCTTTAAACGCATTGTGAACCTTCACGAGGTTAGAACTGTCGACCCGACAAGGACCACACCAAGACGCCCAAAAATCTAAAATAGTTAATTTGCCAAGCGATGTGTTTAACGAAACAGCAATATCATTAGGGTTAGGTGCAGAAAAATCAGGTGCTTTATCCCCAACGTTAACTTCCTCATCCTGAGCAGCTTCTTCTGTTTCTTCCGCTTCTTTTGGAGCCACCAATTCATAAATCTTTACAGCTGATTTTGTTTTCTTGATGGTTTTGCTAAAGCCGTTATAGATTTCATAAGCTGCTTCGTTGTCAATGGCTTTATTCATCACCAATTGTATCAAAACCATTGCTGAAATATATGAGTCAGGATTTGATTTGGTATAGTCTATTTGGTAGTCGTTAAACTTGGTCTCCATTTCTTTTAACTGCTCTTCTAAATCTTTGTATCCCAAGCTGTCACGAGATACCATTGCGTTGCGCATTTCATTTTGAATTTCATAAAATGACTTAAACAATGGATTGATTTCATCGATGTAGCGTTTAAAGGCTATGTTTGTTTTAGTTCCACTTACTTTTGAAACTTGAATGCTGTCTTTATAAAGTTCAACTGTGATTTCCCCTGGTTCAACAAATAAGGGCACCGATCCTCGAATACCGTCTACCCATAAAGATTGATAATCTGGTAATTTTGAAACTCCGCTGTAAGAAGTTAAACCATCCTTTACGTAGAGTGTGTCAATGACATTGGGTTTGTTACTCTCATCAAAGTTGACAAGAAATATTTGATGATCATCTTCTACATCCGCAGATATGCTTATGGTATAATCACCTGAAGTCGATTGACATGAAACAAAAAGTATAAGTAGCGTTACTAAGAAAAGATTTCGCATAGAAAAAATATTTTCGCAAATTTAAGAAAAAGGAATTTGAATTGCTGATTTACTTTACTCCTGTTAACATATGCTACATACAATTCTCAAGCGTTGTTTTATGTTGACTGTATATATTTGTACTTTTGAAAAAAATTTTTTAAATGGCAGGAAATACTTTTGGGAAAATATTTAGCCTAACAACCTATGGCGAGTCGCATGGCGTAGCTTTAGGTGGTGTTATTGACGGCTGCCCAGCCGGAGTAGCTATTGATGTTGCAGCAATACAAGAAGACCTCAATAGGCGCAGACCCGGACAATCTGCTATAGTAACGCAGCGTAAAGAGCCCGATACGGTTGTCATTCACTCAGGTGTATTTGAAGGGGTTTCTACCGGAACGCCAATCGGATATACCATTGTGAATACCAATCAGAAATCAAAAGATTACACTCATATTAAAGACAGTTACCGCCCTTCCCATGCCGATTATGTTTACGATAAAAAATACGGCATGCGAGATTACCGTGGTGGCGGGAGAAGTTCAGCACGTGAAACCGCTGCCCGCGTAGTAGCAGGTAGTATAGCCAAACAATTTATTGCACCTTTAAGTATTCGTGCTTTTGTTTCTGCAGTAGGGGAGTTGTCCCTTGAAAACCCACAAAACACACATGATTTTTCTACTATAGAAAGTAATCCTGTACGTTGTCCAGATCCAGCAATGGCTGCTCAAATGGAAAACTATATAAAACAAATCCGTAAAGAAGGCGATACCGTTGGAGGTGTGGTTACTTGTGTCATTAAAAACGTTCCTATCGGATTGGGCGAACCTGTTTTTGACAAGCTTCACGCATCCCTTGGACAGGCCATGCTTTCGATCAATGCTGTTAAAGGATTTGAATATGGAAGTGGCTTTGCTGGTGCCACGAGAAAGGGAAGCGCCCATAACGATTTATACAATGAAGACGGTACAACCAAAACCAACTACTCAGGTGGTGTTCAGGGAGGTATTAGCAACGGCATGGACATTTATTTTAATGTGGCTTTTAAGCCTGTTGCAACCATCATGCAGAAGCAAGAAACCATTGACAAAAGAGGAGATAAGGTTGTTATGGAAGGTAAGGGGAGACACGATCCTTGTGTAGTACCTCGCGCCGTTCCTATTGTTGAAGCCATGGCTGCTTTGGTATTGGCTGATTTTAGTCTTCGTAACAAAAACGCCAAAATCTAAAACATGAAAAAACTGCCCCTACACTGGAAAATTTTGCTCGGAATGCTTTTTGGCGTTCTCTTTGGTTTGCTATTTAGTCAATTTGAATGGGGTAAGGCTTTGATAGTAGATTGGATAAAACCATTTGGTACGATTTTTATTAATGTACTTAAACTTATTGCAGTTCCCCTGATATTGGCTTCGCTAATCAAAGGCGTCTCTGACTTAAAAGACATTACACAGCTTTCCAGTATGGGTTGGCGTACCGTCGGTCTATATTTATTTACAACCCTGACAGCTGTTACTATTGGTCTAAGTATTGTTAATGTAATTAAACCTGGAAATACCATTTCTGATAAGACTCGAACAGAATTACTTTCAGCTTATGCTTCTGACGCAACGGCCAAACAATCTGTTGCTGCAGCTCAAAAAGAAGTAGGTCCACTTCAGGCATTAGTAGATTTGGTTCCCTCTAATATTTTTGCAGCCATGCAAGACAATGGCAATATGTTACAAGTAATATTCTTTGCTATATTTTTTGGAATAGGTATTGTGCTTATTCCTCAAAAGAAGTCCAAATCTGTAAAAGATTTTTTTGAAGCACTTAATGAAGTCATACTCAAGCTCATTGATTTAATTATGATAGCTTCGCCTTATGGTGTTTTTGCGTTATTGGCAGCCTTAGTTGCTGAAGCACCATCTGCCGATTTGTTTAAAGCACTTGGTTTGTACACCATAACCGTGTTGCTAGGTTTGCTTTGTATGATCCTATTTTATCTCATGTTGGTTCGCCTTGTTACGGAAAAGAAAATTGGTTTTTTCCTCAAAGGAATTTCTCCAGCACAATTGTTGGCGTTTTCTACCTCCTCATCAGCTGCTACACTTCCTGTTACGATGGAACGTGTGCACGAACACTTGGGTGTCGAAGAAGATGTTAGCAGCTTTGTATTGCCCATAGGCGCAACCATAAATATGGACGGTACGAGCTTGTATCAAGCTGTTGCCGCAGTATTTATCGCACAAGCCTTTGGTATGGATTTAAGTCTTGGGGCTCAGTTGGGTATTATCGCCACTGCGACATTGGCTTCTATTGGTTCGGCAGCTGTGCCAGGAGCAGGTATGGTGATGTTGGTAATCGTTTTGGCGCAAGCTGGAATTCCTGAAGCAGGCTTGGCTTTGATTTTTGCTGTCGACAGACCCCTAGATATGTGCCGTACGGCTGTTAATGTCACTGGGGATGCATCTGTTTCCATGATGGTTGCCAAATGGCTTGGCAAACTTGGAATACCCAAAGTCAAAAACTGGGATGACCATTACAAAAATTAGTCGATAAAGCGTTCGCTATACTGATTTGAAAGCATGCAGTTGGTGGTGCCAAACCAACGTTTTCTATTTCTGGCGATTAACCCATATACAAGACGCTGTATTCCTACGGGTACTACAGCAAGCACAAATACTACCCATTTCACCTTCGGTAGATTTTTGAGGATGTATTTTACGGCTTTGTGATGTGTTAATAGGTTTTGATTGCTGCCAAGCACTGCCACTGTTTCGGCAGACAACTTGTAGGGTTTAGCACTCTACAGTTGAGTGGGCTAAATAAAAAGTGTTTGTGCTTGTCATGTTTCAATATAAACTGCACACTTTTGCTGCACAACAAACAGCTCTTATCGTAAAAGACAACGGCAGTTTTCACTTCTTTTTTCTTTCAACCAATTCAAGTGCCTCAACGTTTAACTGAGTGGTAAAAATACCATAGTTTACTATGGCTTTTTTCTTTTCAAGGGTATCTATAGTACCTACAGCCTTTCCATCAAACATGCGTACTTTATCCCCTATATGGAAAGTGACTTTTGGGCGATAGTTTTCTTTAGGTTTGGTTTCTTTTTGCTTCTTTTTTTCTTCACGAACCACTTCTACCTTCTCCACTACTTCTTTCTTGATGGCTCGCTTTTCTTGTTGTTCTTTTTTGTGTGCGGCATTGGTCTTTCGCTTTCGTTTTGCGTTTTCGGTTTCTACAATTTGCAATAACTCCGAAATAAGTGGACGCTTTTTATTTGTGATAAAAAAACGTTCTGCCGCATCATTTACTTTATTGCCCAAAACAATCATGCGTTTTTCTCGGTCAAAAAGTTCTTGATAGCGTTCAAGCTTGTGCTTCACCTTGGCGTTGAGCGTTTCTAGTTTCTCGTTTTCCTTTTTGCTTTTGACCGAAGCTTCTTGCATCGCTTTCGAATTTTTACTCATGCTAGCACGCTCTTTTTGAAGCTTGGCTATGCTGGCATCAAAGCGGATTTTACCTCGTTCAATCTTCTTTTTTGCCTTATTGATTAGGCTATAGGGAATCCCGTTTTTTTCGGCTACCTCAAAAGTAAACGAGCTGCCCGCCTCGCCTGTAACCAAATGAAAGGTTGGCTGTAAGCTTTTACCGTCAAATTGCATATTGGCATTGGTCATATAAGGCAATTCGTTTGCCAATAGCTTAAGGTTTGAATAATGCGTTGTTATGGCGCCAAAAGCATTCCGTTCATAAAAGACTTCAAGAAATATTTCAGCCAACGCACCACCTAGTTCGGGATCCGATCCCGTTCCAAACTCATCGATTAAGAACAGCGTTTTTGCATCACATTTTTTTAAGAAGCGTTGCATGTTTTTTAGCCGATAGCTGTAGGTACTCAATTCGTTTTCTATAGATTGATTGTCCCCAATATCCGTAAGCACACGTTCAAATACGCTCATATGGCTGCTTTCGTCTACTGGTAATAGAAAACCACTTTGCAACATCAGTTGTAATAGACCAACAGTTTTGAGCGTGATGCTTTTTCCGCCAGCATTTGGACCAGAGATTACCACAATGCGATTTTCAGCATGCAAATGCACGTCCTGTGGATAGGTGCTGTTTTTCTTCCTTTTATTGCTCAAATAGAGCAGGGGGTGATAGGCTTTTTTAATCTCGATTTCTTGCACATCACTCAAAATGGGCATTACGCCGTCCATTTCTTTGGCATAATAGGCCTTGGCAGCGTGCATGTCGATTAAAATTAGCAGACTGACAAATTGGTTAAAATCGTTAACAAACGGGCGCATATAATTTGTAAGCGCACGCAGAATTAAATCGATTTCTTCTTTTTCGTCATAAATAAGGTTTTGAAGCTCTTGGGTATAAGCTAGGGTGGTTTGAGGTTCTATATATACAATGCTACCCGTTTTGCTGCTGCCGTGTATTACGCCTTTTACTTTACGTCGATACATGGCCTTGACAGCTAACACACGTCTGCTGCCCATGACTGTTTCTCTGATATCATCTAAAAAACCAGATCCTTGATAGGTGCTTAAAGCTGCTCCAAAACTTTGGCTTATTTTGGAACGAACCGTATTCATTTGTTTACGGATGATATGAAGATTAACTGAAGCCCGGTCTTTGACTTCTCCAAACTTATCAACGACACGGTTTATTTCAGCTGGAATTTCTTTTATGGTGACTTGCCCATAAGTGGTTTCAAATAGGGTAGGATAGCGTTCTTTGTTTTTCTTTAAAAATGTGATGAGTGTATTGGCAGTATCAACGAGTAATAACAACTTACGGAAGCCCTCAACTTCAATCTTGCTGTTTTCTACATCGAGAAGCGATACCTCTTCACTGACATCATCAAAGCCGTGGTTGGGAATGGGCTTTTCTTCCGAAAAAGAAATCGCATATTCGTTTGTACGCAACAAAGCTTTCTTTACCTCATTCACATCACTAGAGGGAACACTGGTCATCATTTGCTCCTTTCCAAGTGCTGTCGCACAGCGCATGGCAGCTTGTTCGAGTACAACCCCAAACTCTAAATCATCAAGTGCTTTTTGTGCAATTTTTTTCATTTCAATTTTTCCTACCTTCAGGCAACGCAAAAATAGCTTTTTTAATGAAGGTTCGACTGATAAAATCTTGGCAAACCCAGTTGGCGTATACAATTAAGTCACCTTACTTTGAAAGACTTAGCCAATTTATACGTCAAGAGTACGGGCAATTTAACTGTTATCCACCCGAAGAAGAGATTTTTAAGTCTTTTGAGTTATGTCCTTTTGAACGTGTTAGAGTAGTCATTATTGGACAGGATCCGTATCACGGTCCAGGACAGGCTCATGGTTTATGTTTTTCTGTTCCGGCAGGAATTCCACATCCCCCTTCATTGATAAACATACTAAAAGAACTCCAACAAAATACGGGAAAGCCATATCCTAAATCTGGCAGTTTATTGCCTTGGGCAGCTCAAGGGGTATTGTTACTCAACGTGACCTTGTCCGTTAGGGCAGGGCAGGCAGGTAGCCATCAAAAACAGGGATGGGAGAAATTTACGGATGTAGTAATTGAAAAACTATCTTCAAATGGAACAGACTTGGTTTTTATGCTTTGGGGCAATTATGCCAAGCAGAAAGGCAGGCACATCGATCGAGAAAAGCATTTGGTACTTGAAACTGGACACCCATCCCCGCTGAGTGCTAATAGGGGGTTGTGGTTTGGCAACAAACATTTCAATCAGGCAAATGCATTTCTGAAAGCCCACGGAAAATCACCAATAGACTGGTGATTATTTTTTTGTGAAAGTAACACTGCAAATAGATGAGTTCACGCTATTGCCATCTCCTAGGGGTGCTTGTGTTATGATGTTGATGTTTTCTTTGGGTTTTGTAGCGCTATTGGCTGTGGTAAATGTGGTACAGCTATCGGTTCCTGCATCAAAAACACCACCATGTATTGTTTTAGTTCCGAAAAATTATCATCGTCGTCTTTAAAATAACGTTTACAGCTGCTATGTACCAATCCGGACTAGGAGCAAGCATGGTGGCCAATGATATTGCTGGAAATTCATTACTAATGGTAACATCCAAAGCAATATTTCCAACGCCGCTTCCTAAGTCACTTCCGACATAAATTTTAAGTCCTTTTTTTCGGTCAATAAGCGTTTGAAGTTCTTCAATTAGCGTAGCAAAATTAGGGCAATAAGCCCAGCCTAACCTCCTACACGTTTTACTTGATGGCCTTCGTTTTGGAGGAATGTCATGATTTTGTCTCGCATATTACCTTGAATGATGATGTTTTGATCTTTGATGCTTCCGCCTACTCCACAGTGTTGCTTGAGTGCTTTAGCTAGTGATTTAAGGGCTTCTGGAGCACCTGTAAACCCTTTGATAATGGTAACTGTTTTTCCACCACGTCCTTTGTTGCTAAAATGGGCTTCTAAATACTGTTTAGACAACCCGCCCTTTTCTTCGTTCGGTGGGGTATAGGTGCCTTCTGCTTCTGGGAACAGTTTTTTTAAATCTGATAAATCGTCGAGTTTGGCCATTATGCTTTGAGTAATCCAAGGTCTATGAGTCGCTCTGTGAGAAAGTCACCAGCGGTTATATCATCATATTGTTTGGGTTGCTGATCGTTTATGCAATGGGGCAATACGTTTATGGGCATGGTAGCAATGGGATGCATAAAAAAGGGAATGGAGTAGCGCGAACTACCCCACATTCCTTTGGGAGGGTTTGCTACACGGTGAATTGTTGACTTCAATACATTGTTGGTGTGTCGAGAAAGCATATCACCGACATTGACCATCAATTCATTTTCTCCAGCAATAGCATCTATCCAGTCACCTTTATGATTTAGCACTTGCAGCCCTCTACCATGTGCACCCATAAGCAGCGTAATCAGGTTTATGTCGCCATGGGCGGCGGCACGCTCTGCGTTTTTTGGCGCCTGTTGAATAGGGGGGTAGTGTATTGGACGAAGGATGCTATTCCCAGTAGCAACAAAAGCATCAAAATAATTTTGTTCAAGACCCAAATGCAAGGATATGGCACGCAATAGAGCCATGGCTGTTTGCTCCAGTGCCTTAAACACTTTTTCGCCTACTTCATTAAAAGCGGGCAATTCTTCCACCATGACATTAGGCGGGTAGTGCGGTTTTAAAATTTCTGGTACTTCAGCATATTGTCCGAAATGCCAAAATTCTTTTAAATCTCCCTCTTTTTTACCCTTGGCGTGTTCTTTGCCAAAAGAGGTATAGCCCCTTTGTCCGCCTAAGCCTTCAAGTTCATATTTCTTTTTAACGTCTTCTGGCAAATCAAAAAAAGCCTTGATTTGTGCATAGAGTTCATCAATAAGTGCTGTGTCTAGGTAATGACCTGAAATGGCAACAAAACCTATTTCCTCAAAGGCTTTACCCAAGTCTAGTATAAATTGTTGCTGTTGGGCTAAATCGCCCGCTACAAATTCTTGCAAGTTTAATGATGAAATACTATTCATAGTACGAAAATAGGGATTACCCTAGAATAGTTGCCAAATTGGTGTAGGGAATTTTAAACGCATCTGCAACTTTACGATTTGTAAGCTTGCCATTATATATATTCACTCCTTTAAGTACTTTATCAGGTAGTTGATCTAATGGATTGTTAAGGAGTTTCATGATATAGGGAAACGTCTTATTCGACAAGGCTTGGGTGGAAGTTCTTGGAACTGCACCAGGCATATTTGCTACAGCATAGTGCAGTATATCGTCCACATAATAGGTTGGGTTTTCGTGAGTGGTAGGTTTTGTGGTATCAAAACAACTGCCTTGATCTACAGCAACATCTATTAATACGGCACGGGATTTTAGCAAAGGCAACATATCACGGGTTATTAGCTTGGGTGCTTGAGCTCCTTTGACCAAAACGGCACCAATTACCGTATATACAACAGGTAATTTCGCCATAATATTTTCTTTTGTAGCCAAAAGGGTTTCGATTTTACCATCAAATAAATTCTCTAGTGATTCCAGCCGATTTTCATTGATGTCGCAAATGGTTACATCAGCACCCATACCCACAACACCACCACCAAGAATTAGTGCTTTTGCTGGTGCTACACCCGTAACCCCTCCAATTAGTATACCGCTGCCACCTTGTGGTTTTTCTAGATATTTTGCCGCCTGTTGACCTGCGAGTCGTCCAGCAACTTCAGACATAGGAGTCAAAAGTGGCAATGCACCGTGTATGTCTTCGATGGTTTCATAAGCAATACAGCTAGCTTCAGATTTGAGCATGGCCTTAGTAAGGGTTAATGAAGACGCAAAATGGAAAAAGGTAAATAGAGTATGGTGTTTTTTGATAAATTCATATTCCTGTGGTAAGGGTTCCTTGACTTTTACGATAAAATTGGCCTTAGCGTACACTTCCTGCATGCTTGACACAAGGATTGCCCCAGAATCCATATAATCTTTATTTGAGAATCCAGCGCCTAATCTGGCATTTTGCTCTACAATAATCTTTTGCGTTTGTGCTATGGCAGCAACCTGCTGGGGCATAAGTCCCACAGGATATTCATTATTTTTAAATTTTTTGGTATCCCTAGGATCATATGGCGTATTGATTTGTTTACATTAGTTTATAAAAAGAACAGAGAAACATATTATTTAACATAATATAAATTATCATTCGTTTAATATTATTATTATTATTTAGAAACAGGCCGCTTAACTAAACCTATTGTTTAAAACCTATTGAAAAGATAAATGTTTTTACAAAAGCGATGTATTTAATTTAAACTTAAATTTATTAAAAAATTTTATGAACGACCGGCACAACAATTTACTGCGTATACGCCCAGAGATTATAAAGCATCAAACCTTTGACAATATGACTAAGGAAGAGCGTTTTCAAAACGCCACATTACGCCCTGTATTAAAATTGCAAAACCCCATACTAATTGCAGCATTTGTGAATTATGCTAACAAGCACAAGGGTGTCTTCTATGAGCTTTCCTTGGAGAAACGTATGCAATATATAGAAACGGCCATTTGCAAGGATCAAAAGTTTCGCAACGCAGTTAAAGGCATGTTGATTGGACAGTTTACCGTAGCCGAATACGCATTCTACATTCAAAACTCGTCCAAACTGAACAAGCGCATGATGAATTTAGTTATTGTACGCTTGCAAGATCAGTTACAGTTGTTGGTTACAGATTGCCTCTTCAAAGCCGTTTAAGCACGTGCTTTCTCTTTTGTTGTGTTTATTTTGTCGAAGCGTTTATTTTATTTGGCCACATAGCCCTTTTGAATATTACAGTATAGCCTGTCTAAAACAACACGAAGTACGATGGTAATGCCAAAACAAAAGATCGCGAAAATGGTGACTTACTAGAGTATATCCATAAAATATGGTGGTTTAAAGATAGGCATTAGATTTTTTTTAACTCTAGATATAACTAAATCTTTCGTTATAAAAAAACTTGAATCCATACGCCATATTATGGCCGTTAATCCAATTGTCTAATACAATTTATTACAAACTTTTAGTTAAAATATTTCCACTGCAAAACAAATTTAAAAACATTTCTTAAAGTAAACTCTCCCCATCCGTATTGGTGGTCAGCACGTCGCTCATATAATCCACAAAGGGGCGTATATCTTGTAGCGCAGCGGCTAGGCGGTCCATAAAGTTAGGAGCGCAAGCTTCTGCTGCCGTGTAACGTGTAATAAAAATATGTTGCTTAAAACGCAGCAAATCAATTGCTGGGTGGTCTTTGTCATAGCCCTTGGGTGCAGTTTTCACAGCATTGCCTTGAAGTTCGCCCCAAACGCTTTTAAAAGCTGAGTCGTTAATAACAGTGCGGTATTCATCCGCATCTAGATTTATTTCTTGTCGGATGCGCTTGAGATCTGCCGGGGCAGGATCCCAAAACCCACAGGCCAAAAATATATCATTGGGTTTAAGGTGTAAATAATAGCCCCCTCGGAATTCAGGTTTGGTACGGTGCCAGGTCAATCCAAAATGGGTTTTGTAGGGTGTTTTGTCTTTGGAAAAGCGCACATCACGGTAAATCCGGAACAGCTTAAAACGGTCTATACTGTCGTGTTGGTTGAGCTTTTCTTTCAGCGCTTCGCCAAATTGTTTTACAGTACCCTCTAAATCTTTAAATTCAGGTTTGTGTGCTTCAAACCACTCACGGTTATTGTTCTTTTTGAGCTGCTTGAAAAACGAAAATATTTCCTTCTTTAACTGCAAACGATTTTTATTAACTGTTTCTTACCTCCTATTTTCCATGTAACCAAGCGTTGCGTAATGCAATTTGTTCAGTTGTGGCATCTTCCTTGCCTCCAATGCCCTTGGCTGCTGCTACAGCTACCCCTACCTTTCCACTTAAGGTCATACGGGTGCCTTCACGATCCACTTCAAAGCTTACCTCCTGCTCTGGTATCCAGCTAAAAGACGTGCTAAAAAGCATATTGAGTGCGCCCATGCTTTCTTGCGAGATTTCAGGCAGTTCTGTTCCGTTAAATACACGCAACACATCGTCCTCTTCAAAGCCAATTGCCAACAGGCGATTGTTCAGTCCTTTTACAACCAAGTTTCTGCTGCCATCTTCATTGGCTTCAGCTCCAATAAAGGGAGTTCGAGAATCCAACATGATAATGCTTTGCATCTTTTCGTCAACAGACGAAATGCCAAGTCCTACCTTTTCGAAAAAGGTGCCGTATGGAATGGGTGTTTCACCCTCTACATGCGTTTTGATAAAGGCGCCAACTGCTGGATAGGTCATTGCAACAATTTCATCAAAAAGTTGATTGTCCGTAAAGGGTGTGTCTACGCCGTATTTTGTGGCCAAGACTTGCATCACGGAAAGTAAACCGCGTGCTCCCCCACTCTCTTCTCTAATGATGATGTCCAAACACATATTAATCAAGGCACCCTTATAATATACATTTTGGTAATTAGACTGGAAGGGTTCGTCAACAATATTGGTGCTCATAACGGTAAATGGCATGGAATCATCGTAATTTTTTGCACTGGAGATTTTAGCAGACATGCGACCATAGAAGTTTTCTTCGTCTATAAGTTGTTGTTGCACTTGGAAAAGATTAGCAAAATATTCTGTTGTCCCCTCATACATCCAAAGATGTTGAGACATTACACCTTCGTTGTAGTTGAAGTAATGAATCTGCTCAGAGTGTACGTTTAAGGGAGTAAGTGTATGGAAAAACTCATGGGACACCACATCAGTTAAGTATTCTTTAAGCGAGTCTTTTCCGATATCCTCAAAAAAGACCACGGTAGTAGATGTGTGGTGCTCTAAAGCGCCTTGAACACCACCAAAATGTTGCAGCTCTTCCATGCTCATCAACATCAATAAAATGTCATAGCGCTTGGTGTTGTTGGCAGGGCCTAAAAAGCGTTTTTGGGCTTGCATCATCTTTTCTAACGTTTCCTTAAAATCATCAGCTTTGTGTACGCCTTGGGGAGAATGCACCGCCAAGTTTACGGTAATATCTTCTAACTGAAATGAAATGCTATCGTCTTGGGTGTACATAATCGGATCATCGATGATGTCAAAATAACGTTGTGCCAAGAAAACGTCTTGGGTGGCCGTGTGGCTGATGCTTTCCATAGAAGAAAACGGAACTAAGTCTGCTGGGGAGTCAATGGTTACGCGATAAGACCATTCCTTGCCCCCTTTGAAATATCCTACAAAGCCGTGCAGGTTAAGTAAGAATATTTTGTCTTTTTCAATTTTAGTACCACCCATGGGGTAAATTTTTCTACCGTCATCGCTATCAAACGTATCATCTACCACATAAGTAATGTGATCCAGTTGTTTTCCATTTGGAAATTTCCATGTGTTTTTCCCCTCTTTTGTTACTTCAAGGGGTTGGTTGTTTTTATCAAACGCTTTAAGGTTAGAAACAAAGCGCCCAAAGTCGGTATATTCATAGGTGCCTGGGATGACGCTTGGCATATAAAAAGTCACTTCTCCAGCTGGAAATGGCCCAGGGTCTAGGCTTACAACAAGTTGATCGTTATCCACGGAATTCAGATCAATATGGGTTTCAATGACATTGCTTTTCTTTGAAGTAAGACCAAGACTTGCACAGCTCTGAAGGAAGGCTATGAAAATCAATAAAACAAGGTAACGTTGGGTAAATAATATGCGTTTCATAAAGTATAAGTAAATTAAATTTGAGCAAACAAGCTATTAAATATAAACGAAATACTTAAAAAATTGTTACACAAGAAAACACAAAAAAGTGTTGATAGTGTTTGGATTTAATAAATATCTATTCACCTATTATTTTTGCCTAGCCTCCAACACATCTACTACATCTTGGAGTTTGTATCCTTTGGCTTGTAGTAAAATCAACAGGTGAAAGACCAGGTCAGCGCTTTCGTTTAGAAACAAACTTTCGTCATTGTCTTTGGCTTCAATAACTACTTCAACTGCTTCCTCGCCTACTTTTTGTGCAATTTTATTGAGGCCTTTGGCAAATAAACTAGCCACATAACTTTTATCAGTAGGCTTGTTTTTACGATGGGCAATGATGGCCTCCAACTCAGATAAAAGCCCATAGTATGATGTATTTTCTTCATTCCAGCAGCTGTCACTACCTGTGTGGCAAGTGGGGCCTTTAGGCGTAGCTTTTACAAGCAAAGCATCTTTGTCACAATCCACGCTTATGGAAACCAACTTCAATATATTACCGCTTTTCTCACCTTTTGTCCACAAGCGATTTTTACTCCTGCTGTAGAAAGTAACTTGCTGTGTAGCCTCGGTTTTGGCCACAGCATCAGCGTTCATGTAGCCAAGCATCAGCACCGTTTTGGTTTGTGCATCTTGTACTATGGTGGGTACTAGTCCGTCTGGGTATTTGCTAAAATCTATGTTCATCGTACGGGTATTTGATATTGATCTAAATATGTTTTGAGTTCGGGTATGCCGATTTCTTTAAAATGAAATACACTTGCTGCCAAAGCCGCATCGGCATTTCCTTCTACAAAGGTATCAACAAAATGGGTCATCTCCCCTGCACCACCAGAAGCTATTATTGGAACGCTTACCAATTCACTTAATTGCTTTAAGGCGTTGTTAGCAAAACCTTGTTTGGTGCCATCGTGATTCATGGAAGTAAAGAGCAATTCCCCTGCCCCATTGTCAACAGCTTCTTGTGCCCATTCAAACAGTCGTCTTTCTGTTGGCACTTCGCCACCTACTAGGTGTACAATCCATTCGTTGTTAAGTTGCTTGGCGTCTATAGCCACTACGATGGATTGGGTACCAAAACGCTGTGCCAGCTCACGTATGAGCTTTGGACGACGTACTGCTGCAGAGTTAATGGAAACCTTGTCTGCACCGTTGTTAAGCAGGATTCCTACGTCGGCAACAGAACTAATACCACCTCCCACCGTAAAGGGGATGTCTATGGCCTGAGCCACATCGCGCACCAGTTTTGCCAAAGTTTTACGTTTTTCCTCTGATGCTGAAATATCCAAAAAAACCAATTCGTCAGCACCCTCCTGTGCATAACGCTGTGCCAGTTCTACGGGATCTCCCGCATCGCGTAAAGAAACAAAATTAACGCCCTTCACAGTGCGTCCATCTTTAACATCCAAACATGGAATAATTCGTTTTGTCAGCATTTTATGATTGTTTTAATTGATAGTTTTCCAATGCTTTCAGGGTTATCTTCCCTTCGTATATTGCCTTTCCAATTATGGCTGCCGTACAACCCAATTCTTCCAGCTGATACAAGTCGTCCATACTGCTTACCCCACCCGAAGCAATCAACGAAATATTTTTTACTTTCTCAAGTAACTCATAGTATAGTTCCAATGATGGGCCTGCCAGCATGCCGTCTTTGGCTACATCTGTACACAAGATATGCTCGAAGCCCTTTTGTGAATAGTTTTTTACAAATTCAATCACGTCTAAACCCGAATCTTGCTCCCATCCATGGGTTGCAATGCGTCTGTTTTTGGCATCTGCGCCCAATATGAGCTTATCTGCACCAAATTTTTCCAGCCATGCCAAAACCAATTCTGGTGCATCAACAGCAGTACTTCCTAAGTTAACCTGTGCTGCACCGCAATCAAAAGCCGTTTGTAGATCAGTAGCGGATTTAATACCACCACCAAAATCTATTGTAAGTGATGTTTTGGTTGCAATGGTTTCCAGTACTTTAGTGTTAACGATATGTTTTGCGCGTGCGCCGTCCAAATCAACCACGTGAAGGTGTGTTAATCCAGCACCCTCAATAGTCTTAGCTACTTCTACAGGAGATTTGCTGTATACTTTTTTGGTGTCGTAATCTCCTTTAGTGAGACGTACACATTGTCCGTTGATGATATCAATAGCAGGAACTAAAATCATAAGGCTAGAAAGTTTTGTAATAAGCTTGCGCCCACGGCACCGCTTTTTTCTGGGTGAAACTGCGTACCAAAAAAGTTGTCTTCAGCCAAGGCTGCTGCAAAACTAACATCATAGGTACATGCACCAACCATATTTTCGTTAGGTACCGCATAGAAACTATGTACCAAATAAAAATGGCTGTTTTGATCAATATTTTGAAAGAGTATTCCTTTGCCCGAAACAGTATTCCAACCCATATGAGGAACGTTTAATTTAGTTTCAAAGCGCACGACATCAGTATCAAAAATACCAAGACCTTTGGTTTTGCCCTCGGCGGTATTGTTGCACATTAATTGCATGCCCAAACAAATACCCAACACGGGTTGTGTCAGCGTAGGAAGCAATTTGTCAAGCCCTGTTGTACGGAGTTTTTCCATAGCAGAACTTGCCTCGCCAACGCCTGGGAATATCACATGCGAAGCATTTTTGATGATCGCCACATCATCACTCAAGGTTGCCGTAATGCCCAAACGCGCTAAGGCAAAGCGAATGCTTTGAATATTACCCGCGCCATAATCAATGATGACTACATTCATAATTTTCCTTTGGTAGAGGGTAATACCAATTTTTCTGCATCCCGTTTAATGGCTGCTCGAATGGCTTTGGCAAAGGCCTTAAATATGGCCTCAATTTTGTGGTGTTCATTGTGCCCTTCTGCCTTGATGTTTAGGTTTGCCTTGGCTCCATCTGCAAAAGATTTAAAGAAGTGAAAGAACATTTCTGTTGGCATTTTTCCAACATACTCGCGCTTAAATTTAGCGTCCCACATGAGCCATGCTCGTCCGCCAAAGTCAAGAGATACTTGTGCCAAACAATCGTCCATAGGCAAGCAAAAGCCATAGCGTTCTATACCTAGCTTATCGCCCAATCCTTTTCCAAAGGCTTCCCCAAGGGCAATGGCCGTATCTTCGATGGTGTGGTGTTCGTCTATTTCCAAATCCCCTTTGGTGGTTAGGCTTAGGTCAACGCCTCCATGACGGGCTAGTTGGTCTAACATATGATCAAAAAAGGCAATACCCGTATCTATGCTACTTTCGCCGGTGCCATCGATATTCAAATCAATTGCTATCTCGGTTTCAGCCGTTTTGCGTTTGTGACTAACAAGTCTTTCACCAGCTTTTAACAAGGAGTATACCTCGCTCCAGGCGGTAGTTTTAAGTGCAATGATGTGTGCCAGTACTTCTGAAACAGAGGCTTCCATAAGTGCACCATTCTGCAGCAAGATGCCCTTGGCACCTAAATTAGCTGCTAATTCCATATCACTTAGCCTATCTCCAATGACATATGAGTTTTTGAGATCATATTCAGGATTGTCTACATATGCAGACAACATGCCCGTTTTAGGTTTTCGCGTATGTGCATTATCGGCTGGTAGGCTTTTGTCAATGCGCACATCGTCAAATTCAATGCCTTCGTTTTTTAACGCCGTCATCATAAAGTTGTGTGTGGGCCAAAAGGTGTCTTCTGGAAAGCTGTTTGTCCCCAGTCCGTCTTGGTTGGTTACCATAACCAACTCATAGTTTAACTCTTTGGAAATGCGTCCCAAATACTGAAAGACACCTGGATAAAAAACAAGCTTATCCAATGCATCGAGTTGAAAATTCTCGGGCTCCAATGCAAGCGTGCCGTCTCGGTCAATAAACAATACTTTTTTCATAATGATATGGTATTACATGCTGCCATAAGTTTGTTGTTTTCTTCAGGGGTGCCAATACTGATACGAAGGGAATTTGCACAGTTTGTTTGTGTAGATCGGTTACGCACAACCACCTTTTCCGCAAGTAATGCGTTATAGCGTTTGGTTGCATCATCAACACGTACCAACAAAAAATTAGCATCTGATGGGAATAAGGTTTTTACCCAGTCTAATTTGGTTAAATACGCTGCTACCCTACTGCGCTCAGAAAGTAGTTCTGCTATTTGCACATCTACATCTTTTACATTTGATAAAACTTCAATGGCTTTCTGTTGACTTAGCGTATTGATGTTATAGGGCGGTTTTATGTTGTGTAGCAGTTCAATGATGTTGGGTTGGGCGATGGCAATACCTATACGCAGTCCCGCCAGTCCAAAGGCTTTGGACAGGGTTTGGGTAACGATGAGGTTTGGGTAGGTGTCGATCTTCGATAGCCAACTTTGACATTCAGTAAAATCAATATATGCCTCATCTATGACCACTAATCCTTCAAAGCCTTCAAGTAAGGCGGTGATATCAGCAGTTTTAAATAAATTACCACTTGGGTTATTGGGGCTACAAAAGAAAATTGCTTTTGTAGTTGGGCCAACAACTGCAAGAATTTGACTGCTGTCCAACTGAAAATCATCTGTAAGCGGTACCTCTTTAATACCCACCCCATTTATGTTTGCCAATACAGCATACATACCATATGTAGGGGGCATAAGCACAACATCGTCTTTATTGGGGGTACAAAAGGCTCTAAACAATAAATCCAAGATTTCATCACTGCCATTTCCTATCAATAATTGATTAACAGCACAACCGCGTAGCGAAGCAATTTCTTGTTTCAGTATCAATTGACTGGGGTCTGGATATCTGTTAACTGAAGATGGATTGGGATTTTCGTTAGCATCCAAAAAGGTGTAATTTCCTTCTGTTGCAGTAAAGGTATCCCGTGCCGAAGTGTAAGGCGCAAGTGCCAATATTTCGGGTCTAGCCCAACGCGCTAAATCAAAAGTCTTAGCCACTGTTTAAATCGTTTAATCGCAAGCTTACTGCATTTTTGTGTGCATCAAGTCCTTCTGCTGCTGCCATAGCCTCGATATGTGGCCCTAAAGCCTGTATGCCTTGCGCAGAGATGCGTTGATACGTAATAGCCTTTAAAAAGGCATCTAAATTAACACCACTATATTGCTTGGTATATCCGTTTGTGGGTAGTGTGTGATTGGTGCCAGAAGCATAGTCACCAGCACTTTCAGGTGTATAATTACCAATAAAAACAGAACCTGCATTGATAATTCCATCTACAAACAGCGCTTCATTTTCAACACAAGCGATATAGTGCTCTGGGCCGTATGCATTGATAAAATCAAGGGCAGTTGGTTCGTCCTCAAAATAAACAGTCAAGGAATTTTCCAATGCAACAGCAGCAATTTCTTTACGTGGCAATACCGATAATTGCTTATCGAGTTCTGTCTTTACCTTTGCTCCCATTTCTTTAGCAGTAGTAACCAAAATCACTTGGCTGTCTTTGCCGTGCTCGGCTTGCGACAACAGGTCTCCAGCAACATAAGCTGGGTTTGCCGTATTATCTGCAACTACTAACAGTTCAGAGGGGCCTGCAGGCATGTCAATAGCCGTTTGGTATTGGGTTGCCTTTTGCTTGGCTACCGTTACAAACTGATTTCCAGGACCAAATATCTTATATACTTTAGGAACGCTTTCAGTGCCAAAGGTCAGGGCTGCAATAGCCTGAATTCCTCCAATCTGTGCAACGAGCGTTACCCCGCATTTTTGCGCTGCATAGCGAATGGCAGTAGGAATCCCTGCGCTGGTTGGAGGCGTACACAATACAATTTGACGGCAGCCCGCTAATTGAGCTGGAATAGCCAGCATCAAAACGGTTGAAAACAGGGGTGCAGTTCCGCCAGGAATATAAATGCCTACCCGTTCAATGGGTTTCTTTTCTTGCCAACAGCTAACGCCCTCTTGGGTTTCCATACGGACAACTGCTGTTTTTTGTGCTTTGTGAAATCGATATATATTATCGTACGCCACATCTATAGCATCCACAAGTTCAGCAGGCAATTCACTTTTGGCATTTGCCAATGCTTGCGCACCTACCAAAATTTGATCAGGTGTGAAAGCATCAAACTTTTGGCTATATTCTCGTACAGCCTGATCGCCGTTATTACGCACAGCGGCAAACACTTCATCCACAATTGGTTCAATGGAGGAAAAATCAGCCGTTGGGCGCTGTGTAAGCGCTTGCCACGTACTTCGATCAGGATTTGAAATAAACTTCATTATTGAATAATTCGTTCAATTGGACATACCAAAATATCTCGGGCACCAGCTGCTTTTAAAGCGTCTACCATTTCCCAAAAGGTATTTTTATCAATGGCAGAGTGCAACGAACTCCACCCTTCCTCAACCAAAGGCATAACAGTTGGGCTTTTAAGTACGGGTAACATTTTTGAGATGGTATCGATGGCGTCATTGGGCACATTCATGATAATATATCGTGAGTTTTTTCCAGCGTTTACAGCTCTAATACGGAACAATAATGTGTCGAGAATTTCTTGTTTAGCGGCTGACAATCCTATACCACCAACCAAAACGGCTTGAGATTTGAACAACACTTCAACTTCTTTGAGATTATTTTTAAAAAGCGTTGATCCACTGGATACGATATCACAAATGGCATCAGAGAGCCCGATGTTGGGGGCAATCTCTACAGAACCGTTAATGATGTGTAAATCGGCTTCAATATTCCATTTGGAAAGGTATTTCTGTACGGTTTTTGGGTAGGAAGTAGCGATTCGCTTATCTGCTAAGTCGGCAACACTGTTGTATGTATTCGCTTTTGGAATAGCAATAGACACACGACATTTTGAAAAGCCTAGGGGCTCAAGTGTGGGTATATCCTCTCCTTTTTCGACCAATAAATTTTCACCGATGATAGCCAAATCCACTACGCCATCTCTGAGGTATTGGGGAATATCTCCATTGCGCAGGTAATAGACCTCGATTGGAAAATTAGATGATGCGGTCTTGAGCTGGTCTTTACCATTGTTGATGGAAATACCACAGTTCTTGAGTAATTTTAAAGATTCTTCATTTAGTCTTCCTGACTTCTGAATCGCGATACGTATATTTTCTTTCATGACTTTATTATAACAAAAAACCCGTTTGAGCAATACAAACGGGTTAGACGGTTATTGACATTCTCCACCTAGCACGTTTGAAACGGGATATTGTTGTGGTGAAAAACATGTTTTGTATTCATTACTGTGCAAATATCGAATTTTTTTTGAAAACCTTACTGATTTCCTAAAATAAGTGGCAATCCATCTTCGCCACCACCAACAACAATAATCTTGGTGTTAGGCGATTCGGCTAATAAAAGTGTTGCCTCAATACCTTTATCTCTCAAAATATTTGGTGTCAGTGATGCTGCTAATAGCCTGTTGGCCGCCGCTTTACCTTCTGCTTCAATACGTACTTTTTCTGCTTCCTGACGTGCTTTTTCTAACCTAAACTCATATTCAAGTGCTTCTTGCTCTTGGGTAAGTTTCCGTTGAATAGCTTCTTTAATAGAATTTGGAAGTGTTACATCACGAACCAATACTGCATTGAGTTGTACATGTTGTCCATCTACTTTTCGCATGGTTTCTTCATAAATTTCGTTTTGAATGGCATCACGCTTTGAAGAATACAATTGTTCAGGCGTATAGCGTCCAATGACAGATCGAGCAACTGCACGAATTTCTGGAACAATCACAATATTAAGGTAGTTTTCTCCTTTTGTTTTGTGCAACATGCCCAGTTCATCAATCTTAGGTTGGTATAAGACCGATACGTCAAGGGAAATTTCAAGACCATTGGACGAAAGCACACGCATGCCACTCTCAAATTCTTCTTGTTGTTTGATGTTGTACGTGTAGACACGGTTCCAAGGCGCAATAAAACGAAACCCTTCTCCTAAGGGTGGTTCATCAACAACGGTTCCGCCACCGAAGCGTTTCCAGACAACACCCGCTTCACCATAAGGGATGTTGATATATGATTTTGAAATAAAAATAACTCCTACGAGTATGAGTATTATTAGGGGTAATCCAAGTTTTGGTAATTTTTCCATGATATAAATTTTAGGTTAACATACCGCCATCTACGTGCAATACCTGTCCTGTTATGTAAGCAGATAAATCAGCGGCTAAAAATAGGCAAGCGTTGGCTACATCATCTGGCGAGCCGCCGCGTTTTAATGGGATGCCCGCCCGCCATTGGGCAACGACATCTTCAGGGAGCTTATCGGTCATTTCTGTTTCGATAAACCCTGGTGCGATCACATTTGATCTTATATTTCTTGAACCCAATTCGAGCGCTATTGATTTTGAAAAACCAATAATACCCGCTTTTGAAGCTGCATAATTTGATTGACCTGCATTTCCTTTAACACCAACAACAGAACTCATGTGAATTAAACTTCCGTGTCGTTGCTTGAGCATGGTGCGCTGTACCGCCTTGGTCATGTTAAACACAGACTTTAAGTTGACTTCAATGACGTTGTCAAAATCTTCTTCAGAAATACGCATCAACAAATTGTCTTTGGTGATACCTGCGTTGTTTATCAATACATCAATTGAATCATATATTTCCAAAACATCAGAGACCAATTGCTGTGCAGCATCAAAATCTGCAGCGTTTGATTTAAATGCTTTTGCCGTGACGCCAAATGCGCTAAGTTCTGCTTCCAATTCTTTGGCTGGTCCCTCAGACGAACTGTAGCTAAACGCCACATTGGCACCTTCTTTGGCAAAAGCCAAGGCTATACCTCGTCCTATGCCCCTACTGGCGCCTGTAATGATGATATTTTTTCCTTTTACTAAATCCATACAATTATGCTAATACTTGTGCTACGGTTTTTCCTATGGCTGCAGGAGAATCCACTACGTGTATTCCGCATGCTTTCATAATGGCTTTTTTGGCTTCGGCAGTATCTTCAGCCCCTCCAACTATTGCGCCAGCGTGTCCCATAGTACGCCCTTTAGGTGCTGTTTCCCCAGCAATAAAACCTACTACAGGTTTTGGATTGCCTTGAGATTTAATCCAATTAGCAGCATCGGCCTCTAGCTGTCCGCCTATCTCACCGATCATAACAATACATTCGGTTTTGTCGTCTTCCATAAGCAATTGGACTGCATCTTTGGTTGTAGTTCCAATAATGGGATCGCCACCAATACCAATAGCGGTCGTGATGCCATATCCTTCTTTTACTACTTGGTCGGCAGCTTCGTAGGTTAGCGTTCCCGATTTAGAAACGATACCGACATTTCCCTTTTTAAAGACAAAGCCGGGCATTATCCCTACTTTGGCTTCATCAGGCGAGATAA
>PKDQ01000007.1 GCA_002862645.1 Flavobacteriaceae bacterium
GTTTAACTAAATCGTTTTTATGTAGTTATAGAGGTCTATTCGAATTGGTAAGCCTAATTTTTTGCGTAGCCTGTACCTAGTCATTTCTAAGCTTTTTGGATTAATGTTAAGCAATGAAGCCATTTGCTTTGAAGGAATATTTAATTTAATAAAAGCACAAATTCTTACATCATTTGATGTTAGCTGTGGGTGAAGTTTATTCAAATTGATGAAAAAGTCAGGATTTGATTTTTTGAAATGGAATTCGAATTTTACCCAATCGTATGATTCTTTTAAATCCTTATCTATTCTTTTAATAACAGATCTCATAACGGAATCTAAATCTTTTGTTTTATCAACATTATTAATTTTAAAAATATGATTTTTTAATTTGATTAGTAGGTCATTTTTCTTAATGTTAGTGTATGTAGAAAAGGCTAATTCTTGGTTCCTATTTTTGATTTCAAGTTGGAGTTTGTCTTGCTCAAGTGCAAGCATGGTTTTTTCATCTTTCAACTTTTGAAGCTCTAGACGATTAATCCTTTCTATTTGTTTTCGCTTTTCTTCTTGAACTAAAATTTTGTTTTTCTTTTTATTTTTTGCTTCTTGGATTCTTAATAACAACAAAACAAGAGTGACAACTATAACAACATATATTGCAAAAGCAACTTCAGAAAGGTACCATTTTGGTTTAATCTCAAATGGAATAACTAACTCATCTGAAAAGTTTCCAATCGAATTATTCGTTCTAATAAATATTTTATACCTATTGGTTTCAAGACCACTTACTTTAATCGATAAGCTTTCATCTGCTTTAAGCCATGTTCCCTGACTGTTAATTTTGTACTCTACATGGTATGAAGATTTTCCCAAATATTTTGGCAACATAGCCTGAACAAATAAAGAATTATTTGCATAGGGAAATGAATTAATTCCATTGTCGTTAGTGCTGTAACGAATAGTGTCATTAACACCTATAAATTTTACATACTTGATAATTGGTTTATGAATAATACTATCCTTCTTCTTTTGAGCAATATCCTCTTCATTTAATACAAATACTTGGTCTTCAGAATTAAACAAGACATACTTTTGGTTTAGGCGCGTAAATTTAGAAAAGTCGCCAAGGGTCTTGATTTTATTATTTTTAAATGATGTTAGCTTCTGAAGTCCTAAATCATACAATCCAATATGATTATTAGTAGAGAACCACAAAGAATTATTGAGTTGTTTTACAAAACTAAGATCGCTTATACTCAAAAACATTTCGGCCACGGCCTTTGTTTTATAAAATGTCTTGTCTGTCTTATCATATTTATAAAAGCCCGCCGGATTATAAAATATTAACTCATCGTTTAGTTTAAAAAAGTAATTATAAAAAAATGCATCGTCAGAATTAAAATTATTTAAAAAATCAAATGAGGTTATATTTTCAAGGGTATCCCCTAATGCTAACTTGAAGAATCCTTTAGCGGGATGACAAACCCACAAATAATTGTTGTCAAATTCAATAAATCGAGAAGAGTCATAAAATCCATCAAGACGTTTGTAAAATGACCACTTTCCATTAATTTTCTTTAGTATTATAATGCCGTTGTAAGTGCCACAATAAATTAAATCCTTTCTGCTCTTATGTTGCTTGAAATTCCACACTCCATTAACAGCATGTAATAACTTAAGGGATTTATCACGCTCATAAGTGAAAATACCTTTTTCATGCCCAACAAAAATAGTATTATCAATTTTTTCAATTTGCCAATTTACGCCTTGACTATTTTCTACAAGAGTTGAAGTAACCTTTTTTGATTTAATTTCAATATTAAATAATCCTTGGTTTGACGCATTTAAAAGCATGTTCCCATGAAGTAAAAAACCATTGCTTTGGCCGTTGGTATTAGATTTTTTAATAAACGTAATGGCATTATCTTGTCTAATTTGATGAATCTCATTTCCGGTTATTACCCATAGGTTTTTTTGATCATCTTCATAAAGTCGCTTTACATAATTTGAATTGAGACCATCGGAATCAATAACGGTTTTAATTGGTTTAAATTGATCGTCAAAAAAATAAACTCCATTTTGGTTTGTACCTATAACAAGTTCCTTATTTTTATTTAAAATTGCAGTATTAATGACTATTGATTCTAAAGTGGCAACATTCTTAATATGAGCCTCTTTTTTGGACCAGACTTGCCCATTCTTAAATATAAATACAAAGTCGTTTTGGGCAATTTCAATAACATTAACCAATTCACTATTTGTTTTGTCGAAATCAGCAAATAAAGTTACATCATCTCCATTAATAGTATAGACTCCACCATCGAAATCACTAAAAAATAGAAATGATTTGGTTTTGTATATGTTGTTAAAATATTTGGGTGCTTTTAAGCTCGAAATGTCGCCATTTTTTAAATTATAATAAAAAAGCAGGTCTTGTGATTTAAAAACTACTATATTTTTATGTATAACTACATTTCTAAAGGTAGGTTGAAGGTAGTCTTCTTTTGCAGGAGAAACATAATGCAAACTAGTATATTCAAAATCACCAAATTCATTTTTGTCCCAACGTCCAAATCCACCAAGACCAGCACTAAAAATAAGATCATCTGAAACTACATATATAGCGCTAAGATTTGTTAACTTTCCCTTTCTATACAAATAATGATTAACCCCGTCCGTTTCTAATAAGCCAGCAGATGTCGCCATGTAGTAAAGCCCGTTTTTAGATTGGCCAAGCTGTTCTACACTTCTAATACCTAGGCTAGATATTTCAAAACTTGTAATGAATGGTGCTGTTAATTTTTCTAACTGTCCGAAACTAAAGGAATAACCAAAAATAAATACAACTAAAAAACAAAAGGACCTCATGTATTTCACAAATAATATATAAACAAAAATAACCAAAATCAATAAATTGCTTAATTAATAAGGAATAGTTAAGTAGTTATTGATTTTAACAAAATCAAATCCAAAAAAGTTTGACTTCACACCCTATTCTTCATCAAATGGGATAAACTCATATTTTAAGAGATTTGTCTTTTTTTATTTTAAAGTAATTCCTCATATTCTACAATAAATATCTCAAAATGTCATTGAATCTAATAATAAAACATTTTTTTAGTTGAATCCAATGTTTACTGGGAATAAAGAATTTACTAGCTTGTGTTTGTATTATATTGAGCTGTTATAAACAGTTTATCTAAAATTTTATAACTGCTTAAATGAATTATTAACCAAGCCAATAAATTCCGTAATTATTGATCAATGAAAAGAGTTTATCTCGTCAATTTGTTTATTTTTCCAAGAAATCCCAGGTTGCCATTTCGGAGCTTTGACTTTTATCAAATATGCTTCTAATGCTGATTCAAGTTTATTTGTTTTTTTAATAAACTCTTTTGCTAGGTTATACTTTTCCTCATAATCATTATTTAGCTCAAATAACATAAGTTCATTATTATCGTAAAATTTTATAAGCTTAAAATTATCTACAATAATTGCAGAATGTGCTCTTTTCAAAGCAATACCATTTTCATATGGCACATGGAAAACAATTCCATCATTATTGCGCTTGACTTTTCCTATTCCACTATTAAATGCTACTATCTTAAAACTACCACCATCCAAATGGTCGTATTGAGGTAATTTGATTCCAGCGATATCTATAATGCTGGGTAACAGGTCTGAAAAAGAAATAGGTACTCTAGATTCAATACCAGCTTTAATTTTAGGTCCAGCAATAATGAAGGGGACTCTAATTCCGCCTTCCATAGCATCCCATTTACCTCTACTCAAGGGCGTATTTGAGCCGTTTATATATTTTTTTTTGGGAGGTATCATTGGCACTGCTCCATTATCAGAAGTGTAAATTATATAGGTGTCATTTTCAAGACCCAGGGCTTTAACCTTATCTAAAAGCAAACCCACTGAGGCATCTAAATCTTCTGTCATGGCAGCAAAACCTGCATGATTTTGATATTTACCCCTTGGTAACTTTTGATATTTGTCCAACGTTGCTTCTCGCATCATAATATCAGAATGAACTGCATAATGGGAAATCTGTAAAAAAAAAGGTGAGTTATTGTTCACTTGACGTTCAATAAAATCAATTGCTTTAGTGGTCGTGCTAAAAATTTTTTTAGGATCTCCACTAATGTTGTTACTCCATGTTTTCTTGTAGTTTTTGTAATCAAAACCTCCGTCTTTATTTCCTGTTTTACCATCGCTTTCGTCATATCCTAAAACACTCGGATCAACATCAATACCCCATTTTCCAAAGTGTGCAGTTTTATAGTGTGAGTTTATTTCTTTTAACAGTTTGGGTATGGTGATTGGCGTGGTGTGATTAATGTGATTGGTATTCATGCCCACACGAATCATTCTAAGACGTGCGGGTGTTTGCCCATATTGAATTGTATAGCGAGATGGTGAACACACAGGGGCACTTGCATAAGCAGATGAAAAACGCATTCCTCTGTCGGCAAGTTTTTCAAGGTTTGGTGTTTGATGATAGTCGCTTTTGGAAAGGGGTAAGACATCTGACATTTGTACTGATGTTCCATTCCATCCCTGATCGTCTACCAAAATGACGATAAAATTTGGTGAGTTATTTTTATTTGATTCTAAAATTGTTTTACTATCAACAAGTAATCCAACAAACAAGAACAAAAAGGATTTTGATATGATACCCATAAATATTTTTTGGCTGAGTTATTAAAAAAGTTTACAAATGATTAGTAAAGATTGGTCTACTATGCTATTATTCGCTTGATTTGTACAATAGGATATATTTGTTTCTTAATTAACATTTATTGCAACCTCCTACACAGTGAATTAAGCTAAACAATCCACATGGATAGAAAAAGAAAATTAAATTCTAGAAACTTTTCACAAGACAATTTTACTGATAATTAAATTCTAAATATGTAAAAAATGGATAAAACTTTTTTCGAGATGAATCATTTGATTTAAAACAAATACATTAAATGGATATGAATAACTTATTGATGAAGTTCTTTTTTAAACAACGGAAAAAAGCTTGAATTAAAATAAACCTCGCTGAAATAGGTAAATTTCACTCCATTGGTAACGAACAAACGCCATTGTAAGAGAGGGAAAACAAAAAATCTAGCAAGCTTGCTTGTGCATTGTTTTTTGCTTTGTGAAGTATGATTTAAAAATACTTTTTTTCAAATCAAAAGTTTAATGACTTAGTATCATTTTTATAGTTTGAGATATCATTGATGTAGTCATTTTACAAAAATACAAACCTTTTGGAAGATCAGATGAACTAAAGCTTGTATTATACATTCCAGCTGGCTTGAACTCATCAACTAGCTGTAATAATTTTTTACCATTAACATCATAGACTTCTATGCTAACCTGCGTATCTTTTGATATAGTGTATTCAATTCTAGTATTTCGATTTGAAGCACCCGAATTGCTCTGGTAAAAATTAAATTTGGGTGCTTTTGTTGAATTATTAATATTTAAAGTAGAAATATTAAGAAGTTTAAACAGTTCTAATTTATGCCATTCTATCAACGATCTTACATCATCATCTAAATCGGTCATAGCCAAATTAGTCCATTCATTCGGATCGTTTAAATGATCGTAAAACTCCTCTTTACCATCACTAGTAAGTGTATATCTATAACGATTTGAACGTACAGAATGATGGTTGTCGTCTATTGGTGATGGTGTGTCTTTAGCAGGCGAGACTTTCCCATGAAGATGATTCAATGCTACGGGGGGACCGTTCCATGTGCCACTTGTTGGGTTTTCTAAAAAAGGCCTAATGCTATGGCCATCCAAAAGGTGACCATTGCCAGCTATGTTTGGGTTTTGTGGTAAAGCTGATAAATCGATTAATGTGGGATAAAGATCTATTAGAGATATTGGGTGAGCTACTTTTTTGCCTGCGACTGAAACTCCAGGTGCATAAATCACAAAAGGGACTCTAGTAGATTCTTCCCAAATAGTGGTTTTTGAAAGAAAGTTTTTCTCTCCCATGTGATACCCATGATCTGCGGTAAAAATAACAATGGTGTTATCTGCATATTGGCTATTTTCAAGGCTATCTAAAATTACGCCTACTTGATGGTCTATAAATGCAACACAAGCCAAATAGGACTGTACCCATTTTTTCCACCACATTTCACTACCAATATTCGTTTCTGCTGAATCCTTAAGGAACCGCTTAAGTGCAGAACTCTGATAACTATTCTCCCATAAAATTGAAGGCGTATCATTTAAATCGTTCTCTAAATAAGGAGGCAAACTTATTGTTTCTAAAGGAAACAAATCAAAGAATTCTTTTGGAGCATAACGTGGTGTGTGAGGTCGGTTCATCCCCGCCACAATAAAAAATGGGCTTTCGTGCGTTTCATTTAATTTTTCGACAACCCATCTCGATGTAATTTCATCGGGCATTAACTCCCTGTTCATTTCGCTTTCATACTGAAAATTCCAAGGCGCTTCCCAGTCTTTCATCCAACCAGTGTAATCCCCAACCGTTGGAATCTCATTCAGCGGTGCGAATCCTCCCCATTTACTATCTCTTATATTTGGTGGCATAACGGAATGCCCAAAGGCAAGCGGTTTTCCCCAACTCTGCATTGTATAGCCATCCCATGGAAAAGGACCAAAACTTGAAGGTCCGCCATCCAACGGCTGATTAAATACACTATTATCTTCATGCCCATTATGAAAGACTTTACCGCTTCCGTACACTTTATAACCATTGTTACTGTAATGTTCCATTACGGTAACAGCAGCTGTCATCATTGGGAAATTACGCCATCTATTTTGTTGTTGATTGTGTCCGTAATATCCTGTTTTACTGGGATACATTCCTGTCCAAAGACTTGCTCTAGACGGACCGCAAATGGGAGCATTAGCGTGGGCATTTGTAAATTGAATTCCTTTACTAATTAGCCTATTAATATTTGGGGTTTGCGCTTGTACATGCCCTCCCATTCCCTCAACAGAATCATTTAAATCATCACTAATTATTATAATGACATTTGGTCTATCATGTTGACCATATAAAGCAAAACTCATAAAGAATGATGCAACGAATATCGATATAGACTTAATATACGTTTTTTTGATCGTCGAATTTATATCCATTTGTAACTCTAATTATAAAAAATGACTTCAATTAATAACCCTATTTTAATTGTTTTTGTTCTAGGGATAAAACTTATTAGCCATGAAAAAGGAGATGTCAATTTCGATACAGCGCATCAGTATTCAAATTCACAAATCTAAAATTATTGAATAAATCGCTGTTTCATATCAAAAAACTCAATATCCACAAACAAACTAACGGACTCAGAACATTTATACTGTTGAAAACCATCTTTAGAATTACTGCAAAATAAGTTTTTTACATATTTTCTGTTCACCACTTTTAACCTCTAACAAATAAACACCCTTTGGCAATGCCTGTAAATCCAATACACCTCCACCCTCTTGGGTAAATAAAGACTGTCCATTTAGCCGATATACCTCATAATTCATTTTAGCAGAAGCATTCATCACATATACCAAGCCATTTGAAGGATTTGGATAAATGGTGATTGATGCTGCAGCATTGTCTAGTAGATCGTTTAAATTTAGTACTTGTGAAAGCTGATATACATAACTAGTAAACGACATTGCAGGAAGAGATGTCTCCAAATACCTCGAGCTATTTGAAAAATTTAAAGAGGATTGCGTAAAATCTTCAGTATCAGATGTCCGATATTGCGTCAAAGAAGTAAGGTTATGCGGAATATCAAGTGCAAAAGAAATCGGCTCGGATTGCTCATTGAAAACATGAAGGACGATTTCATCATTTCCGGGTGAAATAAATGAGGTACTGTACATCCCTGAATTATTGTTTGCGTGACCTATTCGAACATAATCCTTGCCAGAGAGGTTAATAAATTGCTTCATGACATGATACCGCTTTGGTAAAATGATATTGTCTTGATCCCATAGAACAAGTGCAGAAGACCCTTCTTTGTCACCAGCAATATTTGGTGTTTCATATTTATGTTCTTCAAACAGTAAATGTGTCATATAGCCAGTAAGTTCACCCCCATTAAAGCCACGAGAAATCCACTTTATATAATTAGCTGCATCAGTCATGGACATATCCAAACTCTTAAGGTTTCCTGATTCCGTAACCCAAATAGGTTTTTGATCCGATACATCTGTCAACATTGACCAATCTGCGTTATGCGACGAATCATAATAGGTATGCGTGCCAATTACATCAATTGCCGATTTGGTTGGGGCGTGTTGAAACATGGTAGAAATGTATGAGGCTGTGGAATTTATCGCTGTTAAGTTATTATTATTACTTCCAGGTACAGCACGCGCTGATTCTGGGCTTACAATTCGCACCGAAGAAAAACCCGCCTGATCTAACTTTACTCTCAAAGAAGGAATTATTTCCAAAAGTTCTGTTGGGGTAACATTCATGGACTCGTATGTATTCAAAAAGTCTGGCTCATTGGTAATGGAGACTTCTGTAACATCAATACCAAACATATCTTTCATGCCTGTTAAAAAAATTAAAATATATTCTATGAACTCATCAACCATTCCATCTTTGAGAGTATTTAGCAAGACACTTTCGTCACCAGAAGCGCGTTTATGAGATTCATTTTTTTTCATCCACCCCGGTGCTGTATTGCTATTACCAATAATGTAGTCAATCCCAACGTTTGAAAGTGAAATTGCTTGTTGTAAGGTGTTGACAACAAAGTGCGAGAATGAATTGCTAAGATCGTTATGATTGTAATACGTCCAGTTAATAGCATCCATATTAATGGAATTAGGATCAGTATTGTCGTTTGCATTATTTTCCAATGTATGGTAAATAAATAAGCGAATCATGTTGATGTTTAGATCTTGATACGCCAGTTTTTCTATCTGTGCTCGTTTCGTTGCACTTAGCGCAGCCAAATCTTTAGTGCGCCTTTTAATCCCACCGCCCCATCCATCGATTTTTTGAAATCGTTCATTGGTGTTTAAGACAACAGATTGGCCTGGCATTGCATTTACCTCGTCTAAGGAATAGGTGGTGTTTGCTGTTAAATATCGAAAGCTGATCTTGTAATTAGAAACAGATTCCGCTATATCAAAAGTATGAACATATTGTTTCCAGTTTGGTTCTACATTAAATGTTTGTCCCTTGAAAACGGTTGGTCCAATCGTTGGATCGCCAATACAGAGTTTAATTTGAGCTGAACCGCTTGATTTTGCGTAAAAAGATATCGTTAATTTACTTTCCGCAGCAACACCAAAAGCATGTGTGGATTTTGTTTGTATGCTGTATTCAAAGTTTCCAAGAGAAGATACATCTGTTTGTATTGCTTTTGTACTTCCTACTGTAAGATTATTGGTTTGGATCGCAAACTGTGCAACTGCAGTATCATTTGCTAGATTAGCCCAATAGGTAAAGTCAGTACCTAAAGTAACTTCAATTGCGCCATCCTGTATCGGAAGTTGAGCTAAACAATTCAACATGGACAGAAAAAAACAACATAAATTAGAGAAACTATTCATTAAACAACTTTACAGCTAATAAATTCTAAATTCTATAATTATTATGTTAATACTTGTAAGGAATTAATCAATACCAACCGAGAAAGCGTAGCGCTTGAGAATTTTTCTAACAATCAAACTAAATCAATGAAAAAATCAATTATATTTCGACTCAATTTTGGAATTATTAAAGTTGAACTGTTAGCAGCTTTAAACATTGACAGTCTTATGAGAGCAAGATAAATTTCCACTAACCCTGTAGGTAAATTGATTTTGTTAAAAATGGCGAGTATCAAAAGCTAGTAAATGGAATTGATTCCTTAGCCTGATTTCTTTGGTATTTTTTTGATTCTATATTAAAATATTTACGAACTATGAAAAAACTATTTGTTCTATCACTCTTGTCTTTACTTCAGTGTGAAAAAATCACGAAAGAAAAGACCATTCAAAAACCAAATGTCCTATTGTTATATATGGATGACTTACGACCTGAATTGAGTAGTTTTGGGGTAGTGCATATTCAATCTCCAAACATTGATGCACTTGCAGCAAAAGGTGTGAAATTTACTAACGCCTATTGCAATGTACCCGTATGTGGAGCATCACGTGCCAGCATGCTCACAGGTATGCTACCCACCAAAAATAGATTTTTAGACTACAACACTTTTGCTGAAGAGGAAACACCAGATGCCATAAGCCTTCCCCAGTTATTTAAAGAAAATGGATATACCACTATTTCAAATGGGAAAATCTATCATCATTTAGACGACAGGGAAGCAGATTGGGATGAGGTTTGGCGCCCGTATGCATTTGATGATAACGAAACGGGATTGGCACCAACCGATTATTGGCAATCGCTTTGGAAAGATTATCACGATCAAGAAAACGCAGCAACCTATAAAAAGACTGATAGAGGTCCTGCGTATGAAAGTGCAAAGGTTACAGACTCTACCTATATTGACGGTTTGATGACTGAAAAGATCATCAGAGATATTAAAAAGTTAAAGAAAAACGGCACCCCATTCTTTTTAACAGCAGGCTTTATAAGCCCACACTTACCGTTCAATGCACCATCAAAATACTGGGATTTATACGACATAAATAACATTAAGCAACCCGAAAATTACAACTATGTCCCACATGGTGCGCCAAAAATGAGCATTAGCAATTGGCCAGAAATGCGCTCTTATACCAATATCCCCAAACGCGGTCAGGTTTCAGACAGCATAGCAATAGATTTAATTCACGGCTACTATGCTACCGTCTCATATTCAGATGCCTTAATTGGTAAAATATTAGAAACGCTCAAGGACCAAGGGCTTGACCAAAACACCATTGTTGTTTTGGTCTCTGACCACGGTTATAATTTACAAGAGCACACGCAATGGGCAAAATTTACCAATTACAACACTTCAACCCAAGTACCCTTGATTATTTACAATCCACTTACAAAAACCAAGGGTCCAACGAACGCCTTAACATCCCTAGTAGACGTTTATCCTACATTGGCCGAAATATGTGGCCTTAAGGCTCCTATTGACCAATTGGATGGAACGAGCTTGGTAGAGGTCATGTCTAATCCAAAATTGAAAGGAAAACCACATGTTTTTATTAAAAAAGGTAAGGGATATACATTGAAAACTAATGACTTTAGTTATACCGAGTTCATCCGACCAAAAGACAATACCACTGTCACTTCTATGCTCTATGATCACCAAAAAAATAAGGATGAAAATATCAATGTTGTAAATCAAAAAGAATTTGCAGACGTTGTATCAGAACTTAAGACCACCCTTCATGCGGTCTATCAAAAAAACATTACAGGTGAATAGCACGCTGTGGTGTTGTTTTTTAGGAACGCAAGTATTTAACTGAGCATACATATTATTGAAAAACAGTCTGCATAATAACGCATATATTGACACAATCATGAGATATTTACTTTTATTTCTTTTAACAACCTCTAAAATCCTATCACAAAATAATCCCCCATCAAAAAAAGGGGTTGCCTTTAGCTTAAGTTATGAAAGCAGTTGGCAGGAAAGGTTTGATAAACTAAACCCCTATTGGCATTATTACTGGAATTGGGAATACAGGGCAGGATACCCCAAGCGTAGAATTTGTTCCTATGATTTGGGGAAGACAAAGCGCAACACAAGAAAAAATGGATTACCTAAATAATTTGGAAAGCATGGGTGTCATTGAAAACGCATTGGCTTTTAACGAGCCAGATCTGGAGGGCCAAGCGAACCTAACAGTTGATGAAGCCGTAGACCTGTGGCCCTTATTAGAAACTTTAAATGTTCCTATCTCTAGCCCCGTCACTTCTGCACCACTAAACGATTGGATGCGTAATTTTATGAATAAAGCAATAGATGAAAACCTTCGAATTGATTTTGTCGCCATTCACATTTATCACAAAAACACACCTTCCAACTTTTTAGCATTGGTAGAAGAAGTTTATGAAACCTATGGAAAACCCATTTGGATTACTGAGTTTGCTGTTCGAGACAACAATGCTTCCGAAAGCACGCCTAATAAATATTCAGAAGCATACGTGCATTCTTTTATGAATGAAGTTCTAAATGCCTTAGAACAATTAGAATATGTAAAACGCTATTCATGGTTTGATCCAAGCAGTAACAATTCAAAATACCTAAGACTTGAAACGGCAGATTTAATCTCAGAAAACAATCAACTTACCACTTTGGGTGATTTTTATGACAATTATTCTCTTTCGCTCCAAAACAACAACACAAGCAATATATACTTATCACCAAGCCCAGCTTCAAACACAATCAAAATCAATGAAAATAAAGAAGAACTCAAAGTAACGGTTTATGACGTAAATGGTCAGGTGCAATTAAAAAAAATTATTGATAAACTCGATGTTACCCCCTTAACAAATGGTGTGTATTTTTTAAAGCTAGGAAGTGGAGAAAATGAAACAATCAATAAGAAAGTTATTCAAAAATAATCCGAGCAAGCTTTAAGCGAAGCATAACGTGCTTTAATAGAAAAGGTGTTTTTTAGCATTATTCACCCATCCCGCCTGATTATTGTAGTTGACAAAGTATATATTTAAATCAGCCTGATTCTGGTACTCTACAAAGTAAATGTTTTTGTCTGCTTGGTTTGCGTATGCTGTAAAGAACCAAATCCCATTGTTTTTATCGGCTTGGTTTTTGTGTTTTACCTTGTATACCTTGAGATCAGCTTGGTTTGGATAATCGACCACAAATACCTTAACATCGGCTTGATTGGCATATTGAACTGAAAAAACTTTTTGGGCATAACAGCAATTGCCCATAAAGAGAATAAATCCTACTGCAGTGATGCTAATAAGCTTTGTCATCAGTACACGATATTAATTGTTACATGTCCTTAACAGCTCTAAAGCCCGTATGTATACTTCCAGTATCAGGCGTAGTTTTCATACGCATGGAGTTGCGATACCCACTACAATAGCTTTTGTGGCATAAAAAGCTTCCTCCCCTACTGACACGCTTTTGTGCATAGGGCTCATTTGAGTCGTAAGACGTTTCAGGTCCTTTGGGATTAACAGCTGTTTGATTCCCTAATGTCTTATAATAATTTTCATGATACCAGTCGGCACACCATTCCCAAACGTTACCAGACATATCATATAATCCATAGCCGTTTGGTGGATAAGTACTAACAGGGGCGCTTAAATAAAAACCATCGCGTTCTTTGTTCTGATAAGGAAAATTCCCTTCCCATATATTGGCCTTAGGTGCTCCCGCTGAAAGATCTTCATTCCCCCATGCATAAGGGTTGTCCGCTAAACCACCTCTACTAGCATACTCCCACTCTGCTTCAGTTGGAAGCCGCTTACCAGCCCAGTTGCAATAGGCAACAGCATCAAACCAACTTATGTGGACTACAGGATGGCTTTCCATTCCTTCAATACTGCTGCCTGGACCTTCTTGTTGACGCCAATTGGCACCTTGTTTCCAACGCCACCACTGACTTACATTATCAAGTGGAACTGGATTTTGGGTAGCCACAAAAACTAAGGAAGCAGGGGCTAGCTGACTGTCATCAGGCTTGGGTGTACCAGGTGGTAATTCTTTTTTAATTGCTTCCCAATTAACAGCCTTTTCAGCGGTAGTAATATATCCGGTGGCTTTTACAAAAGCTTCGAACTGCGCATTAGTAACTTCGTGTACATCCATCCAAAAAGAGTCTATCTGAACTTCGTGTTTTGGGTATTCATCGCGCCATGCATGTTCATCATCAGCACCCATATTAAAGGTGCCTCCCGGAATCAACACCATATCCGCTGTAGATTGATTTGAATTTACATATGGCTTTTGATCAGTAACAGACGTAAAACGGCTGTTGGTAGGTGTGCAACTATGACCAGCAGTTTGCTCAAGCACTTTTGGTTTTTGCTGACAAGCTGTTACAAAAATCAAAACAAATAAAAATAAAAATCTCATGTTATAAAGGTAACGAATTGAAGGAAAATGGAACAAACACTATCGAACCTAAATTAAACAGCGGTCTTAATTATTTTTTTGTGTTCTGAACGTTCTCCATCGCTGAGTTGAACAATATAAGCACCTGGTTTTAAAGACATCATATCAATAGATCTGTAGCCTTGATCAAAGTTCAAACTCCCCTTTTTAATGACTCGCCCCATTGTATCAATTATTCGATAACCCAAAATTGATGTGGTATCATCTATAGGGTTTATAAATAGGTTGTCATAAACTGGATTTGGATATGCAGCAAAAAAAGATTCTTTTTTAACTTGATCTAAGCCCAATGTAATATAACAAGAAGGAGCAACAAGATAATCCTCATTTATGATCGTTGAAAGCTTGTTATCTGAAAAACTTTGTTGATTCGTGTTATCAAAAAAAGCATTATCAATTACTGAGTCATCGGCTCCTAGAAAATCCTGCATAAGGGTGGCAAAAACCTGACGGTAATCGTGTTGTACGGTTTTCAGTTGCCAGTTATTATTGGATGAGGCCTCTGTCAAATCAACATTTACACCAGAAATACCCCCTTCTACTGGCTTTCCAAAGACAAACATGGGGGCAATTTCTCCGTGATCGGTACCATTATTACCGTTCTGAATGGCTTTTCGGCCAAACTCAGAAAAGGTTAACCCAATAATGTCATCCCCAATAGAATCGGAATTAATATCAGCAACAAAAGCATCTACAGCCGAAGAAAGTTCAGTAAGTAAATCGGTATGTTTTCCGTTTATATCTCCAGTACCTTCATTTTGATTATTGTGGGTATCAAAACCTCCAATGGTGACCATATAAACCTTGGTCTGAATACCACCTCTTATTAAACGAGCAACGGTTTTTAATTGATCTGCAAGATCTGTATCTGGGTAAGTAACTAAGTTTGCTGCACCGGGAGCTGTAAAAGAATCTTCAATGGCCTTTGCGTATGTGTTAGCGTTTGCATCGGTATCAACAATGTACTGAAGTTCTGAACCATAGTGCGTGCTTTGAGGTATGTTTTGGGGTGCTTGACCGGCAAGTCCGTCCAATATTGTATAAAAATTTTCAGAGTCTTGGCCTTCAATATTTAAAGCAGTACCATGCTCGTGTTCGGCATGAAAACCAAGCCATGTATTACTCGAGCCAAGTTGAATACCTAGGGGGAAATTTGAGGGAAATAGATTAGAATAGGCTTCTTCCATAAATCGACCCATCCAACCACTATCTTTTCCATTATCCCAGCTGTTACCATCATTTCCCGTTGCCCATAAATCTATTGAAGCAAAATGGGATTTGTTTGCTGAAGGATATCCAACAGATTGTAATACACGTAACATACCGTCTTGATACAAGCCCTTAAAACCTGAATTAATACTGCCCTCTAAAAGCGCAGGATTAAATATTAGATCTTGATTTGACCCAGAAACGGTTACATCAACGGCCTGATTGCTGTAATTAGTTACAGGAATATAAATATCTGGACGAAGCTGACTATAATATCCAAATTGATCGTACGGAATAAGGGTGTTCAATCCATCATTACCTCCTTTTAATTCAATCAAAACTAATTTTCGATTAGAAATATCACCACAATTTAAAGAGGTATTGGCTAACTTTAAGGCTGCGCCCACCTCAAAAGGAAGTAATCCGAGAGCTGAAGCAGTAGATGAAAGTTTAATAAATTCTCTTCTTTTCATAAGCGTTATTACATCAATTGGAATTCGGCAGCATTGATCATTTTAGGAAGTAAACCGTCTTGACCAGAAAGTCTGTTCTTAATAAAATTAGCGGCAGCTTCTTGTGTGCTCCCACTTGTTGTCTTGTAGGCTTCCCATGCATCATACCAAACATAATTTTGCTCATTGTCTTGAATTAGAAATTTCACAAAATAAGCAATCCGGTTGGCATCTAAATCTTCGCTATAAAAGAGCTCGGATAACTCTTGTACTATTTTAGTGGCGTCATAGGGGTCTGAAACAGTATTTTCAATAAAATCCGTAGCATCAAAGGCTGTCCATATGCGCGCATAATATTGATAACCATTATTCGTTGTTTGAACACCTTGGATTACATTTTGTCCGTTTCCATAATTATCACTAGTATACGTTCCACCAATAAAAGACAGAATAGTATTGTAGCGAGCTATGATATTGTTTGAATTAAACCAAGCCCTATCATAGGCAGGTGGTTGGTAATCGCCAGGGTAACCAGCGACTGAAGGTGGAGAAAAAATATTCATTCCACTGTAAGAGAAAAACGTATTGTGGCAAAAATTCCACCAAAACATGTAAAACCTATAATTCTCATTGCTTTTTGCATCATTCTGACTTGTACCCTCAGCCACTTGAGGCGTTTCTGGGTTTGGAATTTTAACATCTAGTATCGTTAACAGTTCATTTAAAAACTGTAATGGGCTTTTAATAATACCTCCAATGTTTTCATTGGAACTATCCGAATCATCTAAATCAAAGAAATGCTTTGACTTGAGTAATGTTTGTAGCACTTCTAGCAAGTTATACCCATTATTTTTAAGCTGTTGCGCTAAAGGTGTGATGATATCATCCTCAACCTCTTGTTCCCATTCACTGCGAACAAACATGCGGTACATTTTACGTACATAATTTTTTGCAGTCTCCAATTGATCAAAGACCATATCCACAAAATCATCTAACTCTGTATGTATTGTTGTTGTCGAATTTCCACCAGAAAGGGTTTGATTATCAAAAGCATAACTAAACGTTTTATCTCCTGAATCGTGCTTATTGACATTGATATACCCCATAGGAATGCCCGAGGGGAAATGCGGAGATTTAACAGTGTCACTGTCTAAAGTATTACGGTCATTTTTTAATTTAATGCCTGAAAACACCTTAGCAGCTTGAACAACATCGTGTTCGGTATAATTCGTATAATCGCCATCAGAAACCTGAGGACCTTTCCCAATAGTAAAAAGTTCTAAAAACTCACGAGCATAATTCTCGTTTGGGCTGTTCTTGTTATTATCACCATTATCTAAATAATAGAGCATGGAATTATCAAAAGTAATTTTGCGGGCAAGGTCTTTAACACTTTTGTCTGCGTAGAATTGCAGCAAGTTTAAATAGTCAAAATAATGAGCCGATTTACCAGAACCGTCGTCTTTGGAGGCGGTAAAAGTGGTAAACAAAAACCACGTTAATTTATCGACTAGGGTGTTTTGTTTTATGGCGTTATACCACCACCATCCAGCAACCAAAGCGCGCTTAGGGCCCTGCCTACAAGTATAACTGTTGTTTTGCCAATTGGTATCATTTAACCAAAAGCCATCCTGATTGTTTGCACACAAAAGGTTAGCGCCTGACCCATTAGTAACAGGATCGTTTGGCCAATTCCATGCGTATGACTTTGAAACATTTAGCTGAGCTAATATTTCAGCTGGTGTCTTACCAGTCATGTCATCCAATTGTGCTTTTGAGTATTGAAAACAAGCCCTTCTAAGCAGGTGCCTTGTTAATCTTTTGTCAAGCGGCTGAATGTTTTCATTTAGTGAAGCCATATTAAGCCTTAAAGAATTAACTTCTTGATTATTTGTATTATTACACCGACAAAATTAAATAAAAAAAGTTAATTAATTTAAACAAACGGCTTTTAGGGCAAATAATGATAACTTATGATCAATATGTGTTAATGTCTACTTAAGTAATATTAACACAATATAATTCAAGCATGATACTAAAGTAACATGAAAATCAATCGCTTTGTTGCAATGAGAAACCTTCTAAAAAGAAGGGGAGAAAAAGAAAGCTACTTAATTAAAGTAGCTTGATGTTGCTAGCGGACTTACCGCGTTTTCCATCAACTTCTTCAAATGAAACGCTGTCGCCTTCATTAAGACTCATACCGTCTTCTAGGGCACTAATGTGAACAAAAACATCCTCACCAGCATCTGTTGTGATGAAACCAAATCCTTTAGATTCGTTGAAAAACTTTACTTTACCATTCATAATTTAAAAATATTAGCAAGAGTACGACTAAAAATTGAACTAGCGATATAAAAATTGAATTTTTAGTCAATTTTAACGCTAAATGGGGCAATTAACAGCTGTAATAAAAAAAGCGCCAAAAGGCGCTTTTTGTTCCATGTGTTCTTGTGACTACAACCATGCAACTGCACCCGTTGCAAGTTGATAAACTCCTCCTTTTATCGCAATCTCACCAGCAGCTTCCATTTCAGCTAAAATGGGACTCATGCTTTTGATCTCGCCCATGGTATGGTTGACGTTTTCAGCTATAGCAGCGTTTACAAAATCTGTATTTGAGCTGTTGTGAGGGGCAGGCACATTGGGCTTTACTGCATCCACGGCTGGTTGAATATTAGAAAGTAACGTAGTGATATTTCCCAATTCAACGCCGTCACACGCTGCTTTTACTGCGCCACATCCTTGGTGACCTAAGACCACGATAAGCTTACTACCGGCTACCTTACAAGCGTATTCCATACTTGCAACAATATCCGTGTTGACAAAGTTTCCAGCAATACGGGCGACAAAAACATCACCTAAAGCCTGGTCAAAAACCTCTTCAACTACAACACGTGAATCAATACAAGACAAGACAATAGCCTGAGGCGCTTGCCCAGAAACACTGGCAGCGCGTAGATCATTAATGTTAACAGCTGTTAAATTATCAGTCGTGTAGTTAGAATTTCCAGACTTTAGGTTAGCTAAGACTGTGTCAGGCGTAAGTTGAGCCTGTGCATCTGATGTTAAGATATTATTTCTCATTTTATAGATTTTAATTTTGTGATTTGATGTGTTTTAAAAAATCGGGGAGTTCCTCAAAAACATTTGCCGCAGGAACCAGTTTCGGCAACAAACCTATACGCTCCATCATGTAGCGTGGTTGCTTTGGTACATTAATAAAATAAATACGCTTTCTTTGTTTACTCAAATCTACCAATAAATCCTCTAGTGCATACAATCCTGATTGGTCTATGTATTCCATACGATCAAAGCGAAAGAGTACTGTATTCGCTTCGGCCTTTATGGTTTTGGCTAACTTTTGAAAACCGTCTGTAGAACCAAAAAATAAGGGCCCGTTAATATGCTTAATTGCGATGCTATCGCTTTTTAGAAATGTGCTGCTCTTTTCATCTTCCCAAAGTTTTTCCTTACTTCCGGTAGTTACTTCTGAGGAGTTTTCTGTAAGGTCTCCGATCTTTTTCATAAACATCAAAGATGCCATAACTAGACCAATCCCTACTGCATATACCAAATTCCAAACCGTCGACAATAACATAACAACAAGCATTATTAAAACTTCAGAGCTGATACCTGTTTTGCCAATTTTAATGTCTCGTGGAAGTGAAGGAATGGCGCGTAATCCCTTGTAATCCATCACTCCGATTCCAACAGTTACCAAAATTCCAGCCAGTACCGCAGCTGGAATGGTAGAAGCCGCTGAACTAAACAACAGTAGGATCATAAGTAGAACCAGTCCAGCAATCATTCCAGATATGCGAGTCTTACCTCCTGAGTTGATATTCACTACCGTTCTAATGGTAGCACCTGCACCTGGAATACCACCAAACATAGCAGAGATACTGTTTCCAATCCCTTGCCCGATTAACTCTTTATTGGGCTTGTGCTTTGTCTTGGTCATATTATCTGCCACAACACTTGTAAGCAAGGAATCTATAGCCCCTAAAAGCGCTAGTGTCAATGCTGTGAAGACGTATGGCATCAATGCAGACAAACGTAACTCTGTGAAAATTTCCCATTTAGGCACAGGAAAACCTTGTGGAATTGCTGTAATGGGACGATAATTTGGCACAAACAATATGGCTATACCCGTCATAACAACCAACGCCACCAGCGTACTCGGAACTGCTGTCGTGATACGCTTGAAACCATAAATGATAATAATGGTACCAAGGGCTAATAAAAATTCAATCCAACTGATGTTTTGAAGTGCAGATGGCAATACGCGTATAGCACCCAAAACACCCGAAGCAGATTTAGCAGCTAGCGTCTGAGACTCTTTTAGGATTTGTTGCTGAGAAATAGCAGATCCACGAACAACTGTTTCTGAAAAGTCTTCCAAAAAAAGTAAGCCTTCGCCCGCTTCCTCTTCGAAAATATTAACTAAAATAATGGCTTCTGCTTGAGGTTTAAATGTGTCAACATAGGCCATGTCTTCTTTGGCATAGTACCCTAAAACAGGAAGCAGCTGAGTGATTAATATGATGAGTCCAATGGCTGTCATGAAGCCAGAAACAACAGGATACGGAATATACCTAATGTACTTTCCTAGCTTTAAGAAGCCTAACGCAACTTGCATCAGACCTGCTAAGATAAATACAGCCAGTATTATGGGGAGTGCTTTTTCAACACTACCATCATTAGACGAAATTAGCGTACCGATGATGACCATACTCACTGCTGTCATAGGCGCAGTAGGCCCAGAAATTTGTGTATTTGTTCCACCCAATAGGGCGGCAAAAAAACTTAGAAATATAGCGCCATAAAGACCAGCTGTGGGACCCAATCCAGAAGATACGCCAAATGCAAGAGCCAAGGGAAGCGCAACAATACCTGCGGTTAAACCACCGAAGATATCGCCCTTAATGTGAACGAATGCTTTTTTCATTATTTAGTTATTTGTAAAAAAAATAGAAATATAAAAGGGCTCGAAAAACTAAATAAAATCGGGGGGAGGTGCGTCAAGAGCAGTGACAAATACAGTATGGACACGTTGACTAAAATGAGATGACAACGCCTTTTGAAAGAAAAATCGAAATACAGGGAGTTCAGTAACTAAAAATTTACTCTCCTCTAAAATATCAGTAAAAGCTTTTCCATCTTTAGGCTTGGGTTCTTCGCTTTCCTTTGTAATGCTAATGGTTTCTGAGCCTGTATAATCTAAACCCGAATAAGCAATAACAGTAAGCTGCGAACAAAAAACCAAACACCACAAAATATGCAGCGTTTTCGATGAAAAAAATAGGTGTTTACCGAAATTCAATGGAAGTAATTTTTTCTTTTAAGCAACTGCTAATATACAAATTTCTACATCATCAAATCTGCTTTACCAATAACGACAAAACTCCGAATACATAAACTCAAAGGCAGGTTACATTACTTTTTCAAAATCTTAATAAGCTGATGATTAGCAGTATCCAATTGATTTACCTTAACAAAATAGACACCTGGGCTTAATGCGGAAATATCTTGTTCTTTATCGCTGCTGGCTTGTAATTTTTTGCCAGAAATATCGTAAACTTCAACAAAAACTGCACCTTCTATATCTACAAAAAATTTGTCTTTTGTTGGGTTTGGGTAAATCAGAACGGCCTTTTCAATAAACACATCCGTAATACTCAAAACACATATTGAACCAACTTCATATTGGAAATACTTAGTAACGCCTACTCCACCAGAAAATGAAAACTTTACTGCATAACTGATATTCTCTCCCTGAGTAAAGCCACCAAGGGTTTTAGAAAAAATATTGTTTCCAAGATCGTCCATTCCAGTTTCAGCAAACGGAAATTCTTTAAACAAATAAGCAGGTGCCCCTGTTTTGTCTGTATCAAGTAGCTCGGCTGTGATTTTTACCGAATTTCCAATGGTTTCAAAAGTTAAATTATAGCCCACAGAAAACTGACCTTCTCTAGCTTCTGATGAATTAAACGTACAATAATAGCGCTGATTGACTGTAACAGAAACAGCAGCTGATACTGACTCCCCCCCATCATTATCTACAGCTTTTGTTTTAAAACTATAAGCACCAACAGTAAGATCAGACAAGGTGTAGGTGTATGGTTGGGTGCTATCCTCTCCTAAAATCGTATCGCCGTAATAAAAAATGACTTTGGTGATGGTTCCATCAAAATCAGATGCCGAAGCAACTAACGTAATGGCATCGCCAAGCACAAACACTTCATCATTGCTTGGACTGGTTAAAGAAACTGTTGGCAACGAATTAGACCCATCTTGAACATTGACAAAAACCTGATCTTTTGAAGATATCGCTCCTTCTGTAAGCGTTAATTCAAATTTATAAATACCCGTAGTTAGGCTTGAAATATTAGCGTTCAGTATTAGTTTATTGTCAAAAACTACCACTGAAGGGCCATAAACTTGTTTCCACAAATAGGTGGTGGCTGAAGGGTTTGGAATACTACTTTGACTGCCGTTGAGCTGTGCTGTAGTTGCTGGAATTTCAACAGTAATATTACTCCCTGCCTCGGCGATTAATGGTGTATATCCTAATGCAGATTCATACTCAAAAGACATGTCTCCCAAATTGAATCCTCCACCCGTAAAAGCAACCCTCAATATATGTTCGCCTGCCAATAAATTGATATTATTTACCGTAGCTGTTGACCAATTATCCCAGTCGCCAGTTCCACTAACTTCAATATCTCCGCTTACAGCCTGCCCGTCCACTTCGAAATAAAAAGGACCAGAATTACTATTATCAGAGGCATACCTATAATTAATCTTATAGTTTCCAGACTGTAGCACATTGATAGTATATTCTAACCACTCGCCAGCTTCTATCCAACCAACGGTTTTGCCCTCTTTATCTGCGACCGTATCCACATTTTCATCAATCCTAAAATCTCCATATTCAGCTCCTGAATTTCCTACAGTTGAATCAAAATAAGAAATATCTTGTCCCTTACCACCCTCAAAATAATCATAATTTCCCGCTTGAATCGTCCCTGGAATTTCAAAAGGTTGATTTAAATAGGGTTTTTGTTCTCCCACAACAACTTGTACAGAGTTTGTCACCGTAAATCCCGAGCTATTATGCACTTTGGCGTAAAAATTATGAATGCCAGATGTAAGATTTTCAGCAGTTGCCATATATGGAGCATTGTTGTCAGTGGCTATTAGTCCGCTGTCATTGAAAAATTCAATCTTTGTAACTCCAATTCCTACAGCTTCTGTGGTCAAATCTACACTCCCCCCTACATATGCCTGATCAAAGCTTGAACTTATTGTACCCGACAAATCAACATCTCTATTGGTTTTCATGGAATTGGCAGGAACATTTAATGAAAATCCGTCAGAAAAATCCACTGTTATATCAATGTCAGAATAATTTTGTGCTGCATAGGTCGTTACTCCATTCTGATCAAATGCAGCAGCAATAGGATGGTTTGCTGTAATATTTGCTTTGACCGTTCCCAAGGCCTTCATATTGTGTAACCAGTAATACGTATGGGCATCTGAAATACCAAACTTTAACCCTCTATCAGGGTTGGAGTCATACAGCTCAATGGCCTTATCTGGGTCAATAAAAGCAGCATAACACCAGTAAACATCATGCCATAAATTTGCATTTTCCTCGTTAGACAATATCCCTGTATTCTGTTGCATTTCATTCCATAATTTTTGCACATATGCAGTGTTATGCCCCAAATACAACGAACCGCCATGAATGGGATACATCTCAATTCCGTAAGCAGCAGCGATATCTGATGTCCAAAAGGTACCGCTGTCGTAGGAATTACCCCAAATACGAGATGCAACACTATATCCATAGTCAGCTGAAAAAACACGCTCGTGCATATCAAACCAATATTCTTCAACTGCAGTTTGTTCAGTGGTATACAAATAAATACCTAAATCCCGAATCGCGTCATTTCCTGTAACAGAACCCCAATGGATTAAAGAGGAATTAAACTGCATACTCTCTGAAGTAGATTCTTGGTCGTTCCCCTGTGGGAAAGTAGCAAATCCGTTTGCCCACGAATGACCAGCATAAGGGCTAAAATTACGTAAAAAAGGAAATTTGTCATCTGTTCTGCTTGATGAGGCAGCATCTCGAACAAGCAGATTTATCATATCTCCCCATTGATTTGCCCAGTCTGGTTCAAATTGTTCAATAAATGCTGCAGCATGAATAAAATATCCCCAATGAAAATGATGATCATTAATATTTGTATCCTGTCCATGACCGCCAGGATATCCGATTAGAGAAGACCATGCATTGTTGTAATAAAATAAAAAAGCAACCTCTCCAGATTCATAGCTAAGCCAATCTTCCAGTCGGTCTTTTAACGTGGTAATCATTTTGTCTCTTGCCTCTGTGTCGCCAATTTTGTGTGCAATACGTGCTGTTTGTACCAAACGATTCATCATTTGCCCTTCATTATACGAGTCCGTCCAAGTTGCCAATGCATCATTTTCCAACAAACTTACTTTACTACCCATTTCTGAGGGATTGAATGAATCGCTATAGTTGGCCAAATACGGAAGGGTAGGCAAAATACCATAAAATGTATTTTCACTAGCAAATGTATTCCCATCTAACATTTTCAAATCACCTCGAACAGATGTATATGTTTCTCTGTTTGGAGAAGGCGAATTTGCTGCTAAATGAGACCACTGATGCGGTAGTAGTCCTTGTATTACTGTGTTGTACGTTCCCTCTTTAACATCAGGGATTATTTCAAAATCGGTGCGTAGAACACTCGTATTTTCGTTGTAATTCCAATTTACAGTTGTATTGGAAGGAAAGACATAAGCAAACTTTTTATAGGTATTGGCTACTTGCAAAGCGTTGGTATTGCTTTGAGGAAGCATGGCGACAGACCAATAGTCTTTTCCGTTAAGAGTTGATGTATATACATCTCCATTTTGCGTCCATGAACTACCAACAGGCGCATATATCGCATAATCTACTCCCTCCTGAGCGTTATCTATCAAAATCATTTCATTATAAATCGTTACACTACCCGCTTTAACATCAACTTGTGCAACATTTGAACTACCTTTTGTTAAGTATACAAATGGCATTCCAATACCACTTGTTGCCGAAAAATCTCGACCACTTGAAGACCATGACATAGTAACTGTCCAATCGGAATGGTTAGAAACAGTAGCGCGTGAACTAGTTAAATCTTGAACACCAACATGTATAGTTTGTTTATCCCCAACAACGCCAAAAGGAACATAGGTAATCCCCAAACCAGCTGTAGTCGTTCTCATGGTAAGCGGATAGTTAAATAGATTGCTTACATGGTCGTCTTTGAGAAGAAGCGACCACCAGTCATTCGTAGGAACTGGCATATTTTGGGCAACACCTGAAAGCTGTGGAGATCCAGCAGGGTAGCCATTTCTACCTACTGAGTCCGCCCCAGGAAATGAATTGGTATAACTACCACTACCAACTGAAATAGTTTGAGCTTGGGTTGTAAATAAAAAAAAATAAAAAAAAATTACTTTAAAAAAATTTGTCAAGTTTATTAAATTTTGAATTATAAGAGGAATTAATTACAAAAATAAAGAGATAGTATTAGGGAATCTAAAATTTTACCCATACAATTATACTACACATCAATTAACTTTAAAATATAATTCTTTTAGTCTAACATAAAGCTAACCGTAATTTACTAATGTGGACTTTTTCTAAACTAAAATGAAAATAGTAAATACTTTTTTACCTAAAAGCCTCAAAAAAATGCACTAAAACTTCACTTTAAGTTTAAATAATTATTAGTAAAAACACCAATACATTTGTGTGACGACTATTGTCGATTACTTACGTCAAATTATCATTAAAAAAATCTTCATTTCTATGATTAAACAAATAATTGGCTTTAGAAAAAAATTATTTATTAGGCTTGAATCAAGTGTAGACTACGAAGTTTTACTATTTATCAAAATGTATTTCCTAGATTACAGTTTGGATTGGGTTATAGAAAGTAACAAGTAAGAAAATGAGGAGATTATATATTGAATTAAGAATAGTTTATCTAAAATAGATATTGAGGCTAATAAAATCAAGTAATAAAAAACGATGCGTTAATCTTATGAATACTTATTTTTACAGTCGTTCCGTCAATCATATTTTTTAAGGATATTGTTTTTTCTTTTTGTTCTTCTTCCCCATAAAACAATGCCCATAGGGCATTCGAATGATTAGCAAACTGCATTTGTTTTTTAAGTTTATGAGTAGTTGGATACGTAAATACTCTAACCCCCTTTGCACGCCATCTTGTGATGTGTGACATCAATTCTTGTATATATTCATCACCAAAATGCAGTACAACAATATCTACAGCCTTTGTTAGCGAAGCAGGAAACAAGTTCAAATCTTCAAGCACAATACATAAACGGTCTAATCCAAAAGAAATACCCAATCCGTGAACATCTTTAAGTCCAAAAACAGCAGTTAGATTGTCATAGCGACCTCCTGCTCCAATTGAACCCATAGCGACAGATTTAGGGGGTGCAACTTCAAAAATAATTCCTGTATAGTAATGCAAACCTCTTGCGAGCGTTATATCAAAGGCCAATTGGCTTACTTTAAAAGGATTTACAAAATCTAATGTCTTGCGCAAGTGTGCAATACCCGCCAGGGCTTCGGGCTGAGAGGCTAGAATTTCTTCTAATTGATCAAGCTGAGCCATAACGTTGCCAGAGAGCTCAAATAGTGGGCTTAGGCGATTCAAAGCCACATCGTCAAATCCTTTGTTTCGCAACTCATTAAAAACCCCATCAGGGCCTATTTTATCAAGTTTATCTAGTGCTACTGTAAAATCCACAATGCGATCTGGCGCATCTAGGTAATGCGCAATGCCAGCTAAAATTCCGCGATGATTAATACGTATGGTGGCATCTTTGAGGGCTAGACCATCAAAAACATCATCAAAAAGCTGCATGCATTCGGCTTCTAGCAGTGGACTCACTGCACCAACAACATCAGCATCACATTGAGTAAATTCCTGAAAGCGTCCCCGTTGCGGACGGTCGGCACGCCAAACGGATTGAATCTGATAACGCTTAAAGGGAAAGCTAATCTCATTTTGGTGCTGGGCAACAAATCGAGCAAAAGGGACGGTTAGGTCATAGCGAAGTGCTTTTTCAGAAATAGAGCTTGTAAATTGGGCTAGAGCATTGTCTTGAAGGGCATTAACATCAGCCTTTTTAACTTTTTCACCAGAGTTAAGAATATTAAACATCATACGGTCGCCTTCCTCACCATATTTACCCTTCAAAGTAGTTGACTTTTCCATAGCAGGTGTTTGGATGGGCAGAAAGCCATATCGCTCAAATTGGGTGCGAATCACATCTGTTACATAGTTGCGCTTAGCAACTTCTGCTGGAAGGAAATCTCGGGTACCTTTTGGAATACTAGCCTTTTGAGCCATATCATCAATTTATACAAATATCTTATTTTAAATAAAAAAAGCCGCAAAAGCGGCTTTATGTTTTGAATTTTAACGGATTTTATTTTTCCGCTGCTGTTTTGGTCACCTCAAAATCAAGGTCTGTGTATACCTCACGGTGCAGACGTATTGATGCAGTGTGCTTACCAAGCGTTTTAACAGAACCACCTGCCAATTTAATGGCTTTGCGTTCAATAGTTTTACCAGCCTTGCCCAATGCAGCTTCTAAATCGATGGATCCAACAGAACCAAACAACTTGTTGCCAGCACCAGCCTTGGCTTCGATCTTAATATCTAATTTATCTAATTCCTTGGCTAGTTTTTGTGCATCCTCAATAAGCTTTTGCTCTTTAAAAGCACGTTGCTTGAGATTTTCAGCTAAAACTTTTTTTGCAGATGAAGTAGCCATTACTGCAAATCCATTTGGAATTAGGAAATTTCTACCGTAGCCGTTTTTTACTTTAACGATATCATCTTTGAACCCTAGGTTCTCAACATCTTGTTTTAAAATAAGTTCCATGACTTGTTATTTTAACAAATCGGCTACATAAGGCATTAACGCCAAGTGACGCGCACGCTTGATAGAAACCGATAATTTACGTTGATATTTTAGTGATGTTCCGGTAAGGCGACGAGGTAAAATCTTACCCTGTTCGTTTACAAACTTTAACAAATAGTCTGCATCCTTATAATCGATATACTTTATACCTGACTTTTTGAAACGACAATATTTTTTTGCTTTTGAAGTCTCAATATCAAGGGGAGTCAGATATCTGATTTCTCCTTGTTTCCCGCCTTTACTTTCTTGTTCTATTGACATATTTTAAGATTTAACAGTTAAACGTTCTCTTCTTTTTTCAGCCCAAGCCTCAGCGTGCTTGTCTAGTTTAACCGTTAGATAACGCATAACGCGCTCATCGCGACGGAACTCAACTTCAAATGGGATGATGGCGCTGCCATCAACTTTGAAATCTAGCAAGTGGTAAAACCCACTTTTTTTGTTTTGAATAGGATACGCGAACTTTTTCAAGCCCCAATCCTCTTTGGCAATTATCTCGCCACCGTTAGACGTTATAAACGTCTCATACTTTTCTACTGCTTCCTTTATCTGATCTTCAGATAAAACGGGATTCAATATGAAAACAGTTTCGTAATGGTTCATATATTGTTTTTTAAATGGGCAGCGAAAATACGGATTTTCTTGCGTTAGACAAATAGGTAAGCCACAATTATTGTGGATCTACATCAATACTGGAGTTTACTTGGTTAAACGCACCAACCATTCCAAAGCTTTTTAACAGGTCTGATAGTCGTTTTTTTGCTGCCGATTGGGAGGCCTCTAGTGGTAGTTTAATTAAAAGATGAAGAATATAATAGTTGCGTACACGACCAACAGCCGGAGCAACAGGACCAAGAACATGAGAAAAACGCACGACTAATCCTTTTTTTAACCACGCACTAGCCGTGATAAGGGTAGACATATTTTTGTGTTTGAGCTCAACACGCATCATCCGCCTATATGGTGGGTAGCCAAATTGTTCCCGCTGCCGTATTTGCAGTTCATAAAAAGAAGCATAATCGTAATTACTGACAAAATTCAAGACGGGGTGTTGTGGCTGAAAGGTTTGGATCAATACCTTACTTTCATCCCCTAGCCTACCGGCCCTACCCGCCACTTGAGTTAACACTTGGAAGGCACGCTCATGGGCACGGAAATCAGGGAAATGCAAAAAGTTATCAGCAGACAATACCCCAACGAGTGTTACTTGCTTAAAGTCCAACCCTTTTGTGATCATTTGTGTGCCAATTAAAATATCTATTTCTTGATGTGAAAAAGCATTGATCAGTTTTTGATGGGCATGTTTTTTTCTTGTAGTGTCTAAATCCATCCTTGAAATCCGTGCTGACGGAAACAAAGCCTGCACTTCTTCTTCTAATTGCTGGGTACCTAACCCTTGTGATTGGGGTGCAAGCGTACCACAAGCCTTGCAAGCTGGGGTATACGGTTCTGTATAGCCACAATAGTGGCAACGCAACTCCTTTGAAACTTGATGATAAGTGAGGCTCACATCGCAACTTGGACATTGGGGTACATGAGCACATTGACGACATTCGACAAAAGAGGCATAACCACGACGGTTTTGAAAAAGTAAAATCTGTTTACCCGAAATCAAGGTTTCTTCCATGGCTTGAATAAGTGGCTGAGCCAAATGACCTCTCATTTGTTTTTTACGATACGCCTCGCTCAAATCAACATAGGATATAACGGGCATTTGTGCGTCCCTGTATCGGGCTATCATACTTACCAACCCATACTTGCCCGACTGTGCATGCGCATAGCTTTCAACGGTTGGCGTTGCAGAACCCAAAACAACTTTTGCTTGATGCATCCGAGATAACACCATAGCAGCATCCCGAGCATGATAACGGGGAGAAGCTTCAAATTGTTTGTACGACATCTCGTGTGATTCATCCACCACAACCAGACCCAAATTTTGAAAAGGCAGCAAAACCGCAGAGCGTGCGCCAAGAACCAATCGGGCTTCTTCTTTGTTTGCCAGGATTTTATTCCAAGTCTCGGTTCGTTCTTGTGGGCTATATCGTGAATGATAAACCACCAACTGCTTACCGAAAAAAGTGTGTAAACGTTGCATCAGCTGCGTGGTTAGTCCAATCTCAGGCACCAAAAACAAGACTTGTTTACCCTTGGACAGTTGCTGGGCAATAAGATGCATGTATACTTCTGTTTTTCCAGAGCCCGTGATGCCGTGAAGCAATACAATATCTTTTGTTTTCCAGTGGGTTTCGATAGCTAATTTAGCTTCCCCCTGTGGGTCGCTAAGTGGCATTAGGGGGTCGTCTGAAGTGAGTTTGGGTGGCAAGCGATCCATCAAGCGCTGAAACTTTGTCAATACCTCATTCCTAAGAAGTGTCTTAAGTGAGGAAGGACTAACTGTTTCAATTTTGGAAAATTCCGACATAACAACAGGTGCCTTTTGCTGAAGGAATGTTAATAGGGTTTTGTATTGCTTTGGCTTAACAACAAGTTGGTCCATAACGGTCTTTAGGGCATCATCTCCTTTTATATTTGGATGAAGGATAAGTTCCGTTTGTTGCTTGCGTATATATTTGGCATAAACCTCCTCTTTTAGCGAAACATAGCCCGCAGCTACCAATTCTTTTAAAATGGCGTAGGGGTTTTTAATCGAAACTAACTGCTGGATCTGTGCTATGGAATAGGTGCTGTTGGTTTCCAACTGCTCAAGCAATACAAATGCATTCTTAGAACCTTTACTGGGGAGCTGTTCCCATTCGTGTGTGACGATCTCGGTTTCACTTTCCAACAGCATCAACGATGGCATGGCTGTTCGCAGCACCAACCCAATTGGAGATAGGTAATAGTCTGCAATCCAACGCAAGAACTTTAGTTGTATTGGTTGCAGCACAGCTTCCATGTCAATTATGCTATCTATCTGTTTGGGAGTATAGGTCTTTGGAGGTACTTGATGTGTGTGCCAGACAATGGCGGTGTACTTTTTACGCTTGCCAAAAGGGACAAGGATCCGCATACCCGGCTGAATAACTTTAGCCTCTGCCGGAGTAATCTCATAAGTGAAGGTCTCTTTAATCGGCAAAGGAAGAACAACATCTAAAAAAAACGACATGCTTAGGGTTGTTTTAGCTTAGCGATGGATGCATTGAGCTCAAAACCCAACAACAATACAATTGCATTAAGCCATATATACAGCATCAAAATCAAGATTGCCCCTATAGAGCCGTAGAGTTGGTTATAAGAACTAAAATTATCTATATAAACCCCAAAGCCGTAGGAGGTTAAGGCAAATAGGCAAGTGGTAACTAAAGCGCCTGTCGAGAAAAAACTGGAAAATCCACGGTGCGTACCAAAGTAGAAGAGAATGGCACTAACAAGATAGGCTATTCCCAAGAAAAAAATGATGCGAACCCAAGGACTTAACTCAAATCCAAAATCAAATGTTTGTGCCAACAACAACTCAAAAAATAAATACCCAGCAATAGAAATCAAGAATAAAATACCCAACAATACCCCAACGCCTAATGCATAAATGTACTGCCTAACAAAATGACGAGAAAGTGTTATGTGAACCGATTCGCTAAAGCCACCAAAAATGGCATTAACGCCATTGGCCATAAAAAATATAGACAACACAAAAGTCGAAGACAACAAGCCTCCTCTGGGCTTGGATTGAATATCATAAAGCACGCCGTTCAAAAAATCCTGAGCTTCAGAGGGTGCAATAGACAAGAAAAAGGAAGAGAACGTATTTTCCACATTATCAATGGGCACAAACGGAATAATATTAAGTACAAAAATCAAAAAGGGAAACAGTGATAGAAAAAAGCTAAAGGCAATACTGCTGGCACGAGTAGTCAACGTTCCTTTCAGAATTCCAATGCCATAGAGGTCTAGTAATTGATACAAGGAAATAGACTTAGCGTCGCCAAACCGTATGTTTTGAAGCCATCCTTTGAGTTTTTGTTTGCTTTTTTGCAGCATGCTGTAAAGGTAGCTATTAAAACAAAATGCTTAAACGAGAATTGATACCTTAGCCTTATGAAAATTCAAGTGATATGCGTAGGCAAAACGCAGCAGGCTGAGCTTAAGAGTTGGTTACCTGATTATTGCAAGCGTTTAACGCGCTTCACTTCATTTGATTGGCATGAAATTCCGGATCTAAAAAACACAAAAAATATTCCTCAAAAACAACAAAAAACAAATGAGGGTAAACTAATTTTAGGAGCTATAAGACCTACCGATACCCTTGTGCTTTTTGACGAGAAGGGCAGTACACATACCTCCAAAGGCTTTGCACAATTTCTTCAAAAAAAAATGAGCGCAGGGACTAAAAAATTGGTCTTTGTTATTGGAGGTCCTTATGGTTTTTCAGCGCAAGTATACGATAGAGCACAAGGAAAAATAGCCCTTTCGCACATGACTTTTTCTCACCAAATGGTCCGTATCTTTGTTGCAGAACAACTCTACCGTGCATTTAGCATTTTGAATAAACAACCCTATCATCACGAATGAAAGAACTCATATTTGCGACCCACAACCAAAACAAAGTGGAAGAAGTGAAAGCCGTTTTTAATGAGTACAACATCAACAGCTTGGCTGATGTAGATTATCACACTGAAATTGAGGAGACTGCAAAAACCTTTGAAGGAAATGCATTACTAAAAGCCAAACATATTTATGACGTTTTTAAAACAGCTGTTTTTGCTGATGACAGTGGCTTGGAGGTAGCTGAACTCTACGGGGCGCCTGGAGTGTACTCGGCCCGCTTTGCTGGAGAAGAAAAAAATCACAAAAAAAACAACGCCAAACTATTAGAAGTTTTAGCAGAAGCCACAAACCGAAAAGCGCAATTCAAGACCGTAATTGCTTATGTAGACGCCAATACAACCATTTGCTTTGAAGGCGTAGTAAAGGGTGAAATTGCCACTGAGCTAAGTGGAACAGGCGGATTTGGCTATGATCCGCTCTTTGTACCAGAAGGCTATAATGTAACATTTGGAGCGCTACCTAGCGAAGTAAAATTAAAATTGAGTCATCGCAGCAGGGCTATTGCCTTATTATTTGAGCATCTTAAATCGCTAACGTAATGTTAATTTTATATAAAAACATTGCAGAGCATCAAGGAATGCATTTAGTTTGTAGAAGCATATGATTAAACATTTTACGCAATTCCTCTTTTTAACAGGCTGCTGTACCATTTTATATGGGCAAGAGGTCATTGGTATTGTTGAAAATGCCTCAGATCAAAAACCCATTTCAACGGTTCATATCATCAACCTCAACAAGGTGACCATGTCAATTACCAACAAAGAAGGGAAATTTGCCATTGATGCAGAAGTTAACGACACCCTCTATTTTTCCTATTTAGGCTACAAACCCATTAAGGTCCGCGTTTCTAATGACTTGGTAAAATATCCCAATACCCGCTTTCAGCTCACAGAACTTGCATTGGCCCTAGAAGAAGTGGTCGTACGCCCTTACCAACTCACAGGTTATTTGGATATTGATGCGCGTAATGTTCCGATCAACCGAACAAGAAGGTACAGCATTCCTGGACTTCCATCGGGTGGATACGAAGCAGGTAACCGAACACCTCTTGGTGAAATTCGCATTTTACAAGCCATCTCAAACCCTGCTGATTTTTTGTATAATATTTTTGGTAAAAAACCCAAACAACTGCGCAAACTCAAAAAAGCGAGAGCTAACAACGAGATTCGAGATCTTTTGGCAGTTAAATACGACAGAAAAACTCTGGAGCAACTCATCCAAATTGACCGAGTTGATCTAGATGAAATATTGCGCAAATGCAACTTCTCTGACAGCTTTATCAAGGGAGCTAACGACCTGCAAATATTGGAGGCCATCAGCAACTGTTATGAAGAGTATAAAATTCTTAATCGCTAAAAAAGCTAAATTCGATACCTTTGTATTTTGAAAGCCTATGTTATTAAACAAATTAAGTGCAATTTCACCTGTTGATGGTCGTTATCGCCCAAAAACAAAATCCCTAAACCCATACTTTTCAGAATTTGGATTGATTCAATATCGGCTACGTGTTGAGGTGGAATATTTTATAGCCCTGTGCAAACTCCCTTTGCCAGAGCTCAAGGATTTTCCTAGCGCTGCCATCGAAGAATTACGCAGCGTATACACCCATTTTAATTTAGATCAAGCGCAGGCCATCAAAGACATTGAAAAAGTCACCAACCACGACGTAAAGGCAGTTGAGTACTTTTTAAAACAACTATTTGACGACTTAAATCTGGGGAAATACAAAGAGTTTATCCACTTTGGACTCACCTCACAGGATATCAACAATACAGCTATTCCACTTTCTGTAAAAGAAGCTTACGAATGTGAATATTTACCCAAACTTCAAGAAGTAATCACAGCACTTGAAGCGCTTATGACTAGTTGTGAGGGTGTAGCCATGTTGGCTAGAACACACGGGCAACCGGCCTCCCCTACGCGTTTGGACAAAGAACTCAACGTATTTAAAACACGTATTGATCAACAACTTTCATTAATGTCGCAAATTCCCATGGCGGCCAAATTTGGTGGTGCTACTGGAAATTACAACGCACACAAAGTGGCGTATCCGTCTGTGGATTGGCAGGGGTTTGGGAAGGCATTTGTAGAAAAAACTCTTAGCTTGCACCACTCCTTTCCAACAACACAGATTGAACACTACGACCATTATGCTGCACTTTGTGATGCACAAAAGCGTATCAACACCATATTGATTGATTTTTCTAGGGATATATGGACATATATTTCTATGGATTATTTCAAACAACAAATTAAAGAGGGAGAAGTTGGTTCCTCTGCCATGCCCCATAAGGTTAATCCCATCGATTTTGAAAATGCGGAAGGAAACCTAGGCATCGCGAATGCATTGTTAACGCATTTGGCTGAAAAACTACCCATATCGCGACTTCAACGCGACTTAACCGACAGTACGGTATTGCGTAACGCAGGCATGCCCTTCGCCCATATGATCATCAGTTTTGAATCCTTAATTAAAGGTATTGGGAAGCTAGTGGTTAACAAGGGCGCGATACAAGGAGATCTAGACAACAACTGGGCGGTACTCGCAGAAGCCATTCAGACCATTTTGCGTCGTGAGGGGTACCCAAAACCATATGAGGCACTAAAGGAACTCACACGTACTAACACAGATATAAACGAGGCCTCTATTCGTACATTTATCGAAACCTTAGAAGTGTCAACTGAAGTAAAAGATGAATTAGGTGCGTTGAGACCAGAAAATTATACGGGTATCTAGAGCATTTGGCCTATGGCCTCAACAGCGTTATCTAGAGCTCCCTCACGCTCAAGCGCTTTCGCGAGTAAAACCGCTTTTTCTACTTGCATTTTACTCCCTATTAGTCGGGCTAATAAAAAGCCTTGATCAGCGGCTGCACCAAAAAATACGATCTCATCAGGACGTTCAATACTCCCTTCAAGAAGTAATTTTCCGGTAAATTGACGATCACTTAATGCCATTAAAGGATCGAATTGTTCGCCATCAATAATCTGGCGCACTGCTGCTAACTCCACGGGGAATTGGGCTGCATTTGCGCCTGTCTTGCGAAACATCAACACATTGAGTTTTTGAAAAGATTCTAAAGCTGCTTGCTCCTCCAGATTTAAGATCTCATTATTAATATCCAAAAATGAAGTAGGTATATCAATGACAAGAAAATTGGGTTCTTCAGATTTAGCAACGTAATAATCTTGAATACTCTGAGTATTGGAGCAACCAAAAAAGGTCAAAGTAACAACAAAAAATAATAGTCTTTTCATCTTATTTTTCATTTAGTTTTCCCAATTGCTGACCACCTGGGAGATTCATCTCATTTACAAGCTTGGAAATTTGGGTTAGGTCAATATCTCCATTAAGGTAGAGTAAGACGGTTTCTGGTTTACGATTGCCGAGTTTTATTTGATTTTCATTTATGTCGGTTACGAACATAAGAAGCTTCTTAACCTTATCGTCATTTTTTGTCGATTTGACATAAAAATTGACATGCGCTCCTTTTTCTCTTACACGCATCAATTCCTCTAAATTTTGAGTCTTAACATGTTGGTCTACCCATGATTGAATTTCAGTAGATATGTCTCTACTTTCTGTGGTTATGACCTTAAAACTTTCGATTTCCTCTACAAGCCTTAAAAATTTATCGGCCTCTGGATCGCTTGTTTCTATGCTTAGTTTGGCAAGCATTTGAAACATTTTTGGGCTAATCGAAAAATAACTAACACTGTCGTCATATTCATACTTTTCAAACACGTCTTGTCCCCAACTAAACGCAGTTGTTACAAGGGCTATCAATAGGATACTCTTTTTCATAATTAATCTGTATTTATAAATTTGTTAGTGGCTTGATTAAAGGTTCCAATATGTGCTAAACCTTCATGGCATTTGTTTAGTTTTTGAGACACAAAATACATATGTGCCTTAAACTCTTCAAACACAATTTCTTCGGGGATAGGCTGAATCGCTTGTGTGGAATTTATTTGTGTCATAAAAAACCCGAAAATCGCTATCGCAGCTATGGCTACAGCCCTACGCCAATTGGTTTTTGAAGCCGGCTTTACAGCTAATTTCCCTTTGTAGTTTTGCCTACGTTCATCTGCTATAGCCTCAAAATAAGGCTTGAATTGCACAAGATTAGCGTCAACTACTGGCTGTGTAAAGTAATCCTTAAGAATCACCTCTTGTTCACGTGTTGTTTGACCCGCAAAATACAAGTATACGTATTTATGAACCTGTTTCAATTCCATGATTGTGTGCTTTAATGAGTTGTGTTTTAATTTTTTTTCGAGCTCTTGAAAGCGCTACGCGTACTGCACCTTCTGATAGTTCGGTAATTTGGGCAATGGTTTCAAAATCGTATTGTTCAATATCGCGAAGTTGTAAAACCAGTTGTTGTTGCTTAGGAAGATCTTTCATAAAGACCGTTAGTTTAGAAACGCTGTCACGTGTATCAATTTGTTTATCAAGTGAGGTAGTTGCCTTGTCGTGATGGTAATGTACCAGTCGTAATTGTGAAGCTTGCTTTGACTTTAACCTGTCCAAACAATAGTTTTTGGTCATTGTCATAGCATAGCCTTCAATATTTGATAATTTTGCTTTCTGTATCATATTTGTCCACAATTTTGTTATTACTTCTTGAACTGCATCTTCAGCTTCTTCGGAGGATGTCAACAACCGCTTTGCTAGGCGAAACATGCTGTCTTGAACATTCAATATTTGTTTTAAATATGTTCGCTTATCCATGTCGCAGGTCGTAAATTTGTTGGGTATTTGTACAATTAACGATTTTAGCAATACCTTGTTACAAAATAGGGAAATTTATTTTTATTAATTTAGCTAAGGCTATGTGCTCAATCTTATGAAAAAATTTGCTCCACTCATATTTATCCTTCTTTTTTTTGGTTGTAAAGATGATATTGACGACACTATTGTAGTTGCCAATACAGAAAATTTAGAGTTAGAGGATTTTATTTACAAGGTCATGAATTTTGCATATTACTGGCAAAAAGATGTCCCTAATTTGGCTGACGATAAGTTTACTGACGACAAAGAATACACCAGTTTTCTCCAATCTTTTGACGGCCCGGCAGCGCTTTTTGATGCCCTGCAATACGAGGAAGACAAGTACAGTGCCCTCATAGACGATTACGAAGCTTTTGAAAATAACATCAAGGGCATATCCCTAACAAGCGGGATGGTTTTTGGACTGGTCCGTTTTTCAAATGACAGTTCAGATGTTTTTGGTTACGTAAAATACGTTCTTGCAGGATCGGATGCTAAAGCAAAAGGCATCAAACGCGGTGCTATTTTTACAGATGTTAATGGCACTCAACTCACCATTGCTAACTATCAGGAGTTGTTATTTAACAATGCCCCTACTTATACCATAGGCTTAGCTACCCTAAACAACAATACAATTACTAAAACAGCAAGCAGCGTAAGCCTCAACAACAACGAACAAACAGAGCAAAGTGTTCATATCGCTAAAGTTATTGAACACGCAGGTAAAAATGTGGGGTATATGATGTATAACAGGTTTGTCACCTCTCAAGACGACCTGCTCAAAACTGCCTTTGCTACTTTGGCAACAGCATCAATAGATGAGTTAGTCGTAGACTTGCGCTACAACAGAGGGGGATCTGTAGCAACCGCCCAACTATTGTCTGGACTTATAGCAGGAGAACATGCCAATAAGGTGTTTGGTAAATTCGTCTTTAACGAAAAATTAAGTGCTAATAATTCAGAAATTGAAATTACCAATTCAAATGTCAACTTGGGGTTATCGCGTGTGTTTTTCTTGACTACTAAAAGTTCGGCATCAGCAAGTGAAATGACTATTAATGGTTTAAAGCCTTATTTGGATGTGATTCAAATTGGCGATCAAACAGAAGGAAAAGATGTGGGTTCAAATCCTTTTTACGATTATATTGACAGCAATGAAGCCAAAAATCCCAACCACAAGTATCTGGTGCTTCCGATCACCTTTAAATATTACAACAGTGAAGGAGTAGGCGACTATTCCGAAGGCTTATTGCCCAATGTTAGCCTAAGGGAAAACCTGGCAACTTTGGGTGAGCTTGGTGATGTCGAAGAGCCCTTACTTAAAAAAGCACTAGAATACATAAGCGGGCAAACTACTGGAGCCATATCGGTTGACACTAGAAGCATACCCGCTACATTTGTTGAGCTTCAAACTGAAGCAGCAAGTGCGATTTATTTCCCTAAGAACTAAAAGACATAGCGCAAGGCAATGTTTAGGTTACGTCCCTGGGTGTTAAACCCAAATATTTCCCTGTATGCCACATCAAAAACATTGGTGACAGCGAGACTGGCTGTGGTATTACCAATAAAATCTGGAAAGGCTATGCGTGCATCTACCAAGGTATAGGCCACCAATTTTTCTTGTGCAAAAGCTTGATTTAAATCATAGCGTGAACCTATATAACGACAGTGTAATCCCCATTGTGATTTGGGAGTTGCATACCGCACGCCAAGGTTGGCAGTATGTTTTGGAAGGCGCAAAGGAGCCTGATCCACCTTTTCGGTAAAGGTGTAATTGGTGTTGATGTTCCAATTCTTTAGACTCCAATTGGCTTCTACCTCAACTCCGCGAACTTTAGCTATTCCAGGCCGATTACGGTACTGCCCTGCAAAGTTTGGAAGCGAAACAAAATCTGCAAAATTGTCCTCTTCTCGCTGGAAGGTAACCACGTTAATACGGCTATTTTCCATTACTTGCTCTACACCCAATTCAAGCGTTTTGTTTTCTTCTGGTGTTAACGCCATATTTCCATATTGAGCACTGTAAAGCTTATACTGCGAAGGCGCGATAAATGATGTTGCCCAAGACCCAAAAAACTTGAGGTAGCCTCCAGACGAAAGCCCTTTTACATAAAACGGATTTATTGTAAAGGTTTGGTGTGTGCCAAATTCACTGTGGTTGGTGTTGCGTACAGAGGCGTGAACGGCATACCCTTTGGCGTGTTGCCATTGCCCACTAACAAAAACTGCTAGGTTATTGTGTGTGTAGCTTTCTCCAGAAAACGCATTTTTAAAATCAGAATCGATGTCTTGATAGAAAAGCCCCCCTAACAAAGTTAGTTCGTCTGATAGCCGATGGCGCCAAGTAAGATCTGTAGTAAAAATAGCCGCTGTGTAGTCTGATGGGTAGCTGTCTGCATAAGAGCGTGAGCTGTCTGCCCAAGAAAACTGCGCCTGAACAGCTGATTTTCCTTCGGAATAGGACGGAGTAAAGCCTATTCGTTGTTGTTTACTTAAAAATGCATACTCTGCATCTTCAAAACTGGGATAGGTGCTGTCAAAGTTAGCATCAAATACGTCCCGTTGCAAATAGGCCGACCATGCCCACGGACCAGTGTATTGGCTTTGAACACTGAACTGAATATTTTCTTTATCGACGGGGTCGGTTTCAGTACCCGCTACTGAAGACATTCCGTCTGATGATATACGCTGTATGGATGCCACAAAAGCTAAATTACCCACTTGACGCTCCAAGGCAACAAATTGCTTTCTTAGGTCGGCGAGGTTGCCTAATTTTTGATCATGTGTATTTTGGGTACCCCATTCTTGAGCAACCGTAAGCTTGGTTTTTTGTGTCAGCTCTTTTTTGGTAGTAATGTCAATAATGGCGGTGGCTGCACCACTGCCGTAAAGGCTACTCGATGCACCTTTTACCACTTCAATGGTGGCAATTTGGTCTAGGGCCACGAGTCGTAAATCAAAATCCGATTCAATTTGAGAGGGATCGCTGACTACCACACCGTCAATGCGAATAAGCACCTGCCGGTTATTGCCCCCACGAATAAAATAGGACAAGTTTTGGCCAGGGTGTAGTTGTGCGCCCGATATATATATTCCGGCATATTGGTTAAGTAATTGCGCTAAAGAAATTCCTTTATTTTGAGCAATGGTTTCCGCGTTTATGTGTATCACAGCCTTGCCGCTGTTTTTTCTAGGTTTCGAAATACGCGTATCCGAAACTACTACTTCGTCCAAAAGCTCTTGGGCATGGACGGTACTTATACATAGCATTGCTACTAAAACGTATCGCATGGTTTAGTTGTTGTTGTACTAATGAACCGATTGTGCTTATCCCGAGCACGCACAGCATGGTTATCCTAGGCAGGTCTCCTGACTTGTACTACTCAAATAAGCCTTCCCAACAGCAAATAGCTAGCAGTGGCTGAAGTATTGAGCGTTGCAGTACTAACAGTTGCGGGAACAGCAAAGGCTTTACACCTTTTTCCCTTTTCATCTTCGCATAGGGAAGAGCCTAAAATCTAACACAAAATTAGGGTTTAGACCCCAGAAATAAAAGGTGATTATTGAAAAATATGTACCTTTGTTTCACAACAAACTACTATGTCTTTTACTAAGAAAGAAACTGTCCTAATTAGCTTTATTATTGTAGCTGTTTTGGTCCGTTTACTGCCTCACCCACCCAATGTAGCACCAATAACAGCCGTGGCTTTGTTTGCTGGTACGCATTTTGGCCGCAAACACTGGGCGCTACTCATGCCTATAATGGCCATGGTGGTTACGGATATCTTTTTGGGCTTTTCGATGATTACTCCCATTGTCTACTTGGCTTTTACAGCTATCACCGCCTTGGGCTTTGTAATCAAAAAAATGCATCTAGGATCGGTGCTCTTAAGCAGCCTGTTGTTTTTTATAGTGACTAACCTAGGGATTTGGTTTTTATACTACCCTCTTACACCGGAAGGTTTTACAACGTGCTTTACGCTCGCCATCCCATTTTTTGGCTATTCAATATTAGGCGATTTTTTCTTTAGCGCTGCCCTAATCTTTGGCTATCGCTTTGCGGCAAAACGCTTGCAATTGGCTTAAAGCCAGTGTTGTTTTATGCAAACCTTCTCATTTAATCACCAAGCAATAGCGGTTAAGGACATAGCAACTACTCATAGCTGAGACCCTTAAGCGCCCCACTACCCAATTACACCAGAGCCAATCAACTCATTGTCTAGATACCAAGCAGCAAACTGCCCAGCTGCAATGGCCAATTGGGGTGCATAAAAAACAAGGTACATCCCAGCTGCTGTCGGATGTAGTATGGCTGACGACAAAGGCTGTCGGTAACGTATGCGTGCCTGCACAGCCAAGCGTTGACCCTTTTCAAAGTCAGGGCGTATCCAATGCACATCTGCTTGATCAATCCACAAAGCAGTGCGGTATAAGCCCGGATGGTCTTTGCCCTCCCCTACGTAAATGTAGTTTTTTTGAACGTCTGTTGCCAAAACAAACAGGGGTTCCTTGGTGCCGCCAACCGCCAAGCCCTTGCGTTGGCCAACGGTAAAAAAGTGTGCGCCATTGTGTGTGCCTACGATCTTGCCATCAGCAGCAGTATAGGCAAACTTCTTTGCCAAGCCAGCAGGCGTATTTTCTGGTGTTTGAGCATAAATGGGATGCGAAGCTGGAACTTGAATAATATCCCCCTTTTTGGTGGCAAGCTTTTGTTGTAAAAAATCGGGTAAACTTACCTTGCCCACAAAGCACAAGCCTTGGGAATCGCGCTTTTCAGCCGTTACCAACCCTTGTTCAGCTGCAATGTTACGCACTTCTTTCTTTTGCAACCCACCAATAGGAAACAAGGTTTTGGCAAGTTGCGCTTGGCTAAGCTGACATAAAAAATAAGACTGGTCTTTATTGGCGTCTGCGCCTGCGAGTAGTTTGTAAGTAGGCACTTCGACAAGCTCAGTGCCCTCGACAAGCGCAGCGCTTCTCGGAACGTTTTTAGCAAGCAAGGTTGCTGAGCCTGCCGAAGTAACTGTTTCTTTCCGACAATAATGACCCGTAGCTACGTAGTCCGCGCCCAGAGAAAGAGCGATGTCCAAAAACACATCAAATTTGATTTCACGGTTGCACAACACATCGGGGTTTGGTGTGCGTCCTCGTTGGTATTCAGCAAACATATTGTCCACAATGCGCTCCTTATACTGCTTACTTAAATCAACGGTCTGAAAGGGAATGCCAAGCTTTTCGGCGACCAACATTGCATCGTTACTATCTTCCAGCCAAGGGCAATCATCTGAGAGGGTTAACGAGTCATCGTGCCAATTTTTCATAAACAAACCTATGACCTCATAGCCTTGTTGCTGCAACAAATAGGCAGCAACACTGGAGTCAACACCACCAGAAAGTCCAACAATGACACGTTTGTTTTGCATGGCACAAAGGTAAGCAGGATATATGAGTTCGTCAGGACTATGCCTACCGGAAGGGTTTATTTAAGCTTTTTTTGACGTTCAGCTTCTTCCATCAATTCAGACATCTTACGCTGAAAACGGTTTTGCTTCTTGGGTTTCTTTTTATTTTCTTCAATCTGTGCATGGATTTTGTCCTGATCGATGATCACATTCTTAATCACCAACATGATTCCAATCATCAAGACGTTGGAAACAAAATAATACAAACTAAACCCACTGGCATAATTATTAAAGAAAAACAACATCATCACAGGCATCAAATACATGATGTACTTCATGTTGGGCATGCCCGGCTGTGAAGGTTGCATTTGCTGTCCTGCTGTCATCTGGGTATAAAAGAATATTGCTATGGAAGCCAATAAGGGAAACAAACTAACGTGATCGCCATAGAAAGGAATGCTAAACGGAAGTTCTGCAATCATATCATAAGAGGACAAGTCTTCTGCCCATAAAAAAGACTTACCACGCATTTCGTATGCGATTGGAAAGAAATAAAACAAGGCAAAGAAAACCGGCATTTGAATCAATGCGGGAATACAACCTGCCATTGGGCTAGCCCCAGCTTTGCTGTATAACTTCATCGTCTCTTGCTGACGCTTAGTGGCGTCATTTTTATATTTTTCGTTTAAGGCCGTTATTTCGGGACGAAGTACCCGCATTTTGGCTTGAGAAACATACGATTTGTATAGCACCGGCGAAAGCACCAAACGCACAATAATGGTCAATAAAATGATGGCAATTCCTTGGGGAACTACGCCAGACAACAAGCTAAACAATGGGTAGAATACCGAACGGTTTATCCAACCAATAAGCCCCCAGCCAAAAGAAATACTTTCATATAGGGATTCGTCGTAGGTTTTTAAAACTTCGTAATCGGTTGGGCCCATATACCAATCAAAATTGGCTTGAAAACGATTGCGACTATAAGGCAATGTGGTTTCGGTCATAAACGACTTAAGGAATTCGGACTCTTCCTCTTCCTCGTCTGTTATGGTAGATGACATAACTGCAGCTACTTCAAATGGATTTTCTGGAATAAGGATACTGCTGAAAAAATGCTGGCGGTACGATACCCACACGACGTTTTTGAGGTCTTCATCATCATCTCCTGCAGCAGACAGCGTACTGTATTTATCAGCCTTATGATTGTAGGCAAGCTGTGTATAACGGTTTTCGTATTGGGCACTTTTCGCATGACGGAAGCCATCCATACGCCATGAAAAGGCAGCAGGAATAGTAGGGTCTAAAGCGCCTTCTATACCTTCAGCAACAACTTCAAAACCAAAGCGATATCCTTCCTTGGGCAAGGTATATACCAATTCTATATAACCGTCGGAATCAAGTGGTGCACGCAAACGCAATTCCTGTCCCGCTGATGTGTTGCTTACTGAGGGAGTAAACATCATAAATTTTGTCTGAAATAACTGACCTAAAACCGTCGTGAAGGCGATGTTCAAGGAGCTGTTATCATTGTTGATCAAATACAAGGGATCGTGTTGATAATTGACCAAATCTTTTAGGGTAACCCCTGTCATCACACCCCCTTTTGTAGAGATATCAATAGAGAGCACATCGTTTTGAAGGCTAAGCGTGTCGGCAACAACACTAACTGCTGCTGCCTCAGGAGCATCTTGCTCGGCTGTATCTGTAGCAAGGACCTGCACAGGTTCTTGTTGTTCCACTGCTACCGTGTCGTTAACTGTCGTTTCCAAATCAGGAACAGGCTGATTGTACATCATCCAAATGAATATGCCAAAAATAAGCAGCATTCCTATGATTTGTAAAGGGTCTATTCGCCGATCTTCCATGTTAAATTTTTATTTATTTGCGTAGGTATTACAAGCTTCCACAAAAGCTGAAAAAAGCGGATGTGGCTCAAGAACTGTACTTTTATATTCGGGGTGGTATTGCACACCAACAAACCAAGGGTGCGCATCAATTTCTACAATCTCTGCCAAGCCTGTTTTTGGGTTAACTCCTGTGGCTGTAAGACCATTTTTGGCTAAATCCTCAAGGTATGCGTTGTTTAATTCGTATCTGTGGCGGTGGCGCTCGCTGATATCATCAGTCTTATATATATCGTGCACACGACTACCTGCCGTAAGCGTACAATCCCAAGCGCCAAGACGCATGGTACCGCCTTTATCCTCTACGTTTTTCTGCTCATCCATCAAACTTATCACAGGATGTGGTGTGTTTTCGTTCATTTCAGTAGAGTTGGCCACAGAAAGCCCTAGAACGTTGCGTGCAAATTCAATTACAGCCATTTGCATGCCCAAACAAATTCCAAAAAATGGAATATTGTTTTCACGTACATACTTTATGGCCCATATCTTTCCTTCAATTCCTCTTGAGCCAAACCCTGGAGCAACCAACAAACCGTGTAGGTCTTTGAGTTGCTCTTCGCAATTATCTATGCTAAGATGCTCTGAATGTATGGATACAACCTCAACCATTACTTCATTAGCGGCTCCGGCGTGAATAAAGGCCTCCAAAATAGACTTATACGAATCTTGTAATTCTACATACTTCCCTACCAGTCCAATACGAACGTGACTTTTAGGATTTTTGTGTCGATATAAAAAAGCTTTCCACTTTGTTAAGTCTGGCTCCAAATTATCAGGCAAAGACAAAGTTTCTAGTACAACACGATCCAAACCTTCTTCTTGCATAAGCAAAGGAACGTCATAAATGGTATTGGCATCAATAGATTGAATCACTGCCTCGCGTTTTACATTGCAAAACAATGCCAATTTGTTTCGTATGTCCTCAGACAACACATATTCTGTACGACAAACCAAAATATCTGCGTTGATTCCGCTCTCCATCAATGTCTTGACTGAGTGCTGAGTGGGTTTAGTCTTTAATTCGGCTGCTGCAGAAAGGTAAGGCACCAGTGTGAGGTGAATAACAATACAGTTTTCACGACCTAGCTCCCATCGTAATTGACGCACAGCCTCGATATATGGCAACGATTCAATATCTCCGACCGTACCACCAATCTCAGTAATAACCACATCGTAATCACCCGACTCACCAAGCTGCTGCATACGCGCTTTGATTTCATTGGTAATATGTGGAATAACTTGGACCGTTTTGCCTAAAAACTCACCACGGCGTTCTTTTTGAATGACACTTTGATAAATGCGTCCTGTGGTCACGTTGTTGGCTTGAGAAGTACGCACATTTAAAAAACGCTCATAATGCCCAAGATCTAAATCGGTTTCAGCGCCATCATCAGTAACAAAACACTCGCCGTGTTCGTATGGATTTAAGGTTCCTGGGTCAACATTGATGTAGGGATCAAACTTTTGAATGGTAGCCATGAGGCCACGTGCCTGAAGTAAGTTGGCTAATGATGCAGAAATAATGCCTTTCCCAAGTGAGGAGGAAACGCCTCCCGTAACAAAAACGTATTTGGCTTTAGGCATAAATCTTGTTAATTTTAAGTATCAAAAATACAAAGAATAAACTACCTAACATACAAGGAATCTGCTGTAGACTTTATGGTCGCTATTTCAATGGTTTCAAAGCCTTGATGTTGAACCAAATACGTAGCGGTATTTAGATAACCTCCTTTTGGGTTGGGCTGGTAATTAAATCGATATTGAAGCTGATCTAAAACACCCAACGTTAAGCCGTCTATTAGCTTTCTTTTGGTGGCTATTCGAAGGGAAGCATCCACCATAACATCAAAACCTTTCACGGCAGTCCGGCTGGGCACCTTCCCATATCGGTCTTTAAATGATGCGTCAAACTTAAGGCCTAAGCTATCGCGTTTTTCTAAAAAATGATTGGGGTAAGAAAAGTGGATATTACCCAAATGGGCTTGAGAAATGTTTTTATCGTCATAGGCTGGTGAGCGGAAATGCGTTAACAATTGTACCTGGCGCGCTTCCGAAGACTGGGCATTCAACATGGAAGTCATACTGGTCACCAAATTTAAATTTTCGGTTTCCAAAAAAACCCAATTTGGTCTAGTCGGTGTCAATAATGAGTCCACTACATCAGGCTTGATAAAACCAAACTTTTCGTCTGGGGGCAGCACTTCTGCCAAAGGGAACTGTTCCTTTAAACGGAGTGCTGTTTGCTGATTTTTGGAGTCTGCAATAATCAACACACAAGGGTTTTCATATTGTGCGTCCAAAGAATCCACATAGCTAATCATGCGTTTGGCAAGTGACTTTTTACTGGGAATCGTATTGATAAGCATTTTACGGGGCTGAATCTCACGTGTAGTCAAAGGGGAAATAACCGGCACGTTAAAAAAGCTCATGGCTTGTGCCATCCTGCTTACGTTGGCAGGTGTAAAGGGACCTATAACAGCGTCATAAGCAGTAAAGTCTTCTTGATTGAGCAGCTGCTCAATTATATGCAACTGCCCCTCAGAGTCAAAAACAGAGAGCTCAATACTCAAACCTGCCTTGTTCAGACTATCGACCGCATGCAACATACCTGAATAAAAGTCAAGCGAGACCGTTGTTAAGTTGCGTTCTGAAAGGGTCTTATTTGTTTGATCTATGGAATCTAACTCAATTCTAGAAAGTCGAAAGGGAGCTAAAAAAGCAATGCGCACTACAGGAGAAACAAAAGTACTATCCCATAAACTGGTTTTTATTGGTCCCGATTCACCAACAGCGCTTGAATCTACTGCTTGCACTTTTGGGATTTTTAAGACCATCCCTACCATAAGTCCACTAGCTTCTAGACTTGGGTTAAGGGCTTCTAAATCAGATTTGCTCAATCCCAATTTTTCTTTGAGACGGAAAAAACCTTCTTTGGGCTGAACAGTGTAATAGTCAAATTGTGCCGCAATTTCTTCAGCAGTTTTTGAAGGTACTGTAAGCATACTTCCAATAGAAAGTGTATCGCCTAATTGGGGGTTTAACACCCGTAGGGAATCTACTGAAATACCGTAGTTGTAGGCAATTCGCCAGAGAGTTTCCTTTAGCTGTACGCTGTGGGTTGCTGTTTTGGGTTGCGCTGGAACGACAAAAACCTTTGTTTTATATCTCGGTATTTTGAGTTTGTCACGTTTACGTATAACCGTTTTAGCAGTAGGGTTGTAGATCACGATTTGATCTGGCGTAATATCGTAGCGAATTGCGATACGCTCTAGCGTTTCTTTCTTTTTTACTTTATGAATGATAAAGTGAGACACTTCTGGCTCTTGTGCGTTGCCAAGCAAGCCAAACAAAAGAAAAGTGAGTAGTAACAAAAGCTTATTCCCACTCAATTGTTGCGGGGGGTTTTGAACTAATATCATAAACGACACGATTGATTCCCGGGACACGGTTGATGATTTGGTTAGAAATTTCTTGTAAGAAAGCATATGGCAAATGTACCCAATCTGCCGTCATTCCGTCAGTTGAAGTTACGGCTCTTAGAGCAACGCACTTTTCATAGGTGCGTTCATCTCCCATAACCCCGACAGATTGCACAGGCAACAGCATAACGCCTGCTTGCCAAACATCGTCGTACAAGCCGTGTTCACGAAGCCCTTGAATAAACAAGGCATCTGCTTCCTGTAACATACTTACCTTTTCAGCTGTTATATCACCTAAAATGCGAATAGCAAGACCAGGTCCAGGAAATGGGTGACGACCAAGAATTTCTTTGGGCATTTCAAGAGTAGCGCCAACGCGACGCACCTCATCTTTAAACAACATTTTAAGCGGCTCTACTACTTTGAGTTTCATAAAGTCGGGCAATCCACCTACGTTGTGGTGTGATTTGATGGTAGCAGAAGGACCGTTTACGGAAATCGACTCAATAACATCTGGGTAAATAGTTCCTTGAGCAAGCCATTTTGCGCCTTCGACCTTATGCGCCTCATCGTCAAAAACATCTATAAAAACCTTGCCAATGATTTTTCGCTTGGTCTCTGGGTCACCCTCTCCTGCCAAAGCATCTAGGAATTGCTTGGAAGCATCCACCCCCTTAACATTCAATCCCAAACCTTTGTATTGCTCCATCACCTCGTCATATTCGTTTTTGCGCAACAATCCATTGTTGACAAAAATACAGTGTAGGTTAGGGCCAATAGCCTTGTGCAATAAAATAGCAGCTACAGACGAATCCACACCGCCACTAAGACCCAAAATCACCTTATCATGACCCAACTGCTCGCTTAGTATAGCTACTGTAGTTTCTACAAAAGCATCTGATGTCCAGTCGGGGTTAATACCAGCTATATCAACCAAAAAGTTTTGTAGCAACTGCTTGCCATCAGTTGAATGATATACTTCTGGATGAAATTGAATACCATAGGTCATGTCGTTGTCCATAACATAAGCGGCATTGGTAACATCAGAAGTAGATGCCAATTGCGTTGCATGCTCAGGTAATTTTTTGATGGTGTCGCTATGGCTCATCCACACTTGTGATTCGAGTGGAATACCTTTGGTAAAGGCATGGGGTACTACCTGTGCCAATCTAGCTCGGCCATATTCTCTTGTATCAGAAGGGGATACTGCGCCGCCATTGAAATGCGCCAAATATTGCGCACCATAACACACTCCAAGTAGGGGTACTTTGGATCTGATTTTACTCAAATCAGGATGTGGCGTATCCTCAGCACGAACCGAATACGGTGATCCTGAAAGGATAACGGCTTTAAATGTATTGATGTTTTCAGGGATTTTGTGAAAAGGGTGAATTTCACAAAAGATGGAGAGCTCTCGAACCCTTCGGGCAATCAGCTGCGTGTATTGAGATCCGAAATCGAGGATTAGAACTTTGTTATGCATATGCAAAAATACAACTAAACTTCAATGAAGCAGAACCGCTTATCAATAGTTTTTAACAGGTTATGGGTATCATATTTGAATGATTGCCAAACCATTTGATGCGTTAGACAAAGTCGCTTTTAATTCATTTGTGAAATTGGCCAAGCCAGCATCTAAAACAAAAGCAGAAAAATGTGCTGTTCGCTCCTGCAATCTGTCGTTTGGAAATAAATCGTTTCGAATGTCAGTGGCACGCACCACTTCGTCTTGCAGTTTTTTTCGTTGTGCCTTTAAGAGGCGGTTTTCGAGTTTATCCAAACCCTTGAGCTGCTTTTTCTCCTGTGCCTCAACTGCTCCCAAAAAGGATTTATCCGTCAGTGAGGCCAAGTGATAAAAGGCCTTAAAGTTGTCTTTAAGCAATTCACGCTGGGAAGAAAAATCGATGTCGATATCACTAATTTGACGTACACGCTTGTTGATAAAAGCCGCTGTTGGCAAAAATAAGTCGGCTATGGGCAGATGTAGCTTATTGCATTTTTTGACTTGTTTTTTAGACATCAACAAAACGGTATTACGGTGCTGCAGTAGTGGATATGGAATGTCAAATGCCTCAAAAGCAGTTTTTAGCTGAAGCCAATAGGCCAACTCACCTCCACCGCCAACATAGGCAATATTGGGCAACACACACTCCTGGTACAAGGGACGCATAAGTGCGTTAGGAGAAAAGCGTTCTGGGTACTTTTGAATTTCTTCACACAAACTTTGGAGGGTCCATGCATCAGGATTTTCTGTAGTACCAAAGTCTTCTTCATCTTTTGTAATACGCAAGCGCTTGTTGTCAAACAGGTAAAAAACATTGATTGCTCTTGGATTGACCTGGGGCTTAAAACCCTTGATTGACTTTTTTAAGGAGTTATTGGTTTTGTGTACCGCCGTTTGGGTAATGTTTTTGCTTACCTCAGCCTGAAGCACTGGAGCAAACAACGATTTCAAGGCCGTATCGTCACCATCAATCACTACGATACCATGTGCCCCAAAAAGCTGATGTACCAATCGTCGTGTTGCATTGGCCAGAGTGTCTTCTTGCAGGTAGCATTCAGAAAATAGGGCTAGCAATTCTTTTCCTTGGTCAGTGCCAGTACAGTAGGGAGTTAACGTCTTTAAAACAGTCTCTAGACCCGTTGTAGACATACGCCCCACAGCGCCAGAGGCAGTTGCCTCCCACCTTATTTTTTGTTCGCCCAAAAAGAAGTGATTTATTTCTTCAAAATCGTGATCTTCAGAAGCCATCCAAAATACAGGCACATATTGGTGCTTGTTATCTGCATCTTGAATACGTGCTGCCAAATTGATGACATCCAAAATCTTATACCAAAAATACAAGGGACCAGTGAAGATATTCAACTGATGCCCCGTGGTTATTGTGACTGCGTTGGGTGCTAACAATGCATCTATTTGTGTGCATGTTTTCGCATCAGGATCAAGGTGTTTATATTGCTTGTGCAACAAGTTAACCAATGTGTTTCGTTTGGATTGGTCAAATGAAGCAGCCCTTTTGGATGCAGCTCGAGTAGCTGCTGGAATTGAAACCAACCCGTTATGAAAGGGGTTTAAGGAAGAGTCGTTTTGCAACAATTGCTGCATCAAGGGCGAATAAACCCCTTTATGATATCCCAACGACTCGATTAGCTTCATAAGACAAAAGTAGTTAATGTAAGAAACTATTGTGCAGGAACCGCCTCTAAGTCAAAGTCTTGTGCGGCTGTTATGGTTAGATTAGCAAAATCTCCAACCTTGAGGTAGTGTTCGCGGGCATCTACCCAAACTTCGTTATCCACATCTGGCGAATCAAACTCTGTACGACCAACAAAACGATTCCCTTCTTTTCTATCGATAACACAACGCAAGGTTTTGCCCACCAAGGCTTGATTTTTTTCCCAAGAAATATGGGACTGTATTTCCATCAATTCGTTAACACGAGCTTGTTTTACTTCAGCAGGCACATCATCTACCAACGTATGGGCGTGAGTGTTCTCTTCATGACTGTACTGAAAACAACCCAAGCGCTCAAAGCGCATTTCCTTTACCCATGTCTTAAGCAATTCAAAATCTGCTTCCGTTTCACCCGGATAACCTAAAATAAGCGAGGTGCGAATGGCCATTTCTGGTACTACAGCCCTAAAACGCTGGAGTAAAGCCGTTGTTTTCTCTTGTGTTGTTCCACGACGCATAGACTTCAAAAGATGATCTGAAATGTGCTGTAATGGAATATCGATATAGGAACATACTTTGGGCTCCGTTGCAATAACCTCCAATACATCTTCTGGAAATCCTGATGGAAAGGCATAGTGTAAGCGAATCCATTCGATGCCATCAACTGCTGTTATTGCACGCAATAAATCCGCCAAACGACGTTTTTTATAAAGGTCTAGCCCATAATAGGTGGAGTCTTGAGCGATAATGATCAACTCCTTTACCCCATTTATAGCAAGACCTTGAGCTTCTTTAACCAAATCTTCAATAGGCTTTGAGCGATGCGCTCCACGCATAAGGGGAATGGCACAAAACGAACAAGGTCGGTCGCAACCTTCTGATATTTTGAGGTAGGCGTAGTTTTTTGGTGTTGTGGTGAGGCGTTCACCCAATAATTCATGGCGGTAATCTGCTCCTAGTGCCTTTAGCAAAAGGGGTAAGTCGGTTGTGCCAAAATAGTCATCTACATCTGGAATTTCAGCCTCCAAATCATCTTTGTAGCGCTCACTTAAACAACCCGTAACAAAGAGCTTATCGATTTGCCCTGTTTGTTTTTGCTCGGCAAAAGACAATATGGTATTAACCGATTCTTCTTTAGCATTATCAATAAAACCGCAAGTATTTACAACAACAATATTGCCTTGTCGTTCATGTACTACGTCTTTACCACTTGCTTTGAGTTGGCCCATAAGCACCTCGGAGTCATAAATGTTTTTAGAACACCCTAGAGTAACGACATTTATTTTATTTCTTTTGATTGATTTTGTCCGCATATTATTGGTACCCTTCTGGTGATTTTCTATAATTGGAAATACGTTCATAAGCAGCGCCTAACTTCAAGAGTTTTACCTCACTGAAAGATGGTGCCATAAATGTAAGGTTAGTAGGCTCTCCATCATCAGCATAGCCCATAGGAATGGTTAAACACGGGTAAAATGCAATAGCAGCGTGACCAGCGTAATAATTATTCTTACTAAGTATGGCATCGAGCTGGTATTTAGCAATGGGATCTTGAAAAAAGCCTAAAGCAGCTGTGTTTAGCTCTGAAATGGTTGTTTGTAAACCTTCTTTCGTAATGCTGTCGGCAATAACACCGTCTAGGCGTTTTTGGGAATAGGGCATATAAAGCAGGCTGTCTTGCTTATTAAAATCAATAATTGCTGTCACATCTATAGTTTCAAAATCTGCAGTTGACGCGTTTTTAAAATACGCCGGGATGTCTCGCCTCATGTCGCCATTAAGAATTGATGTGAAACCAGTAAGCGCAATTTTTTTTGGAGTAAACTCAATTACCTCTGCACCCGCAGCTCTTAAGTCTTCAACCGCATTTCGATAAAGAGAGTCTGCCGCTAAAATATTGGTCATGGCACCAAGTCGCATTCCAGAAAGTGAAGGCTCAACATAGCTGTCTAGAATAGCTGTTAAACGCGGTGCGCGCAATGTAATCTTGTCTTGCGGATCAGGCGCTGCAATAGCGTCTAACAATATGGCAGTATCTGCGATGCTTTTGGTCATAGGTCCAGAAGTGTCTAAGGTGCTAGATATAGGCACTATTCCCGTTCGGCTAACAAAACCAATAGTGGGTTTTAGCCCTACAACAGCATTTTGGCTAGATGGAGATAATATAGAGCCTGATGTTTCTGAACCTAAGGCGGCTACAGCATAATTTGCAGCCACGGCCACGGCACTGCCTGAACTTGAACCTCCTGTTTCAAAAATTCTTCTGCCATAGGGATTTAGGGTCTGGCCGCCAACAGCACTGTAACCAACAGGACAACCGTCGCAGAAATAATACGCCCATTCACTCAGATTTACTTTTCCTAAAATCAATGCGCCTTTGTTTTTCAGTTGTTTTACAACAAAAGCATCTTCGTCGGGGACATGATTTTCTAAAATTGCAGCCCCAGCGGTGGTAGGCATATTTGCGGTATTAATATTGTCTTTCAGTAAAATAGGCATTCCATAGATGGGATGCATATCCGCAGCGGTTTGCCTGTCCTTTTGCTTGGCCTCATTAATAATATTGGGGTTAAGGGCTAGAACAGCGTGCAAGGTGGTTTGGGGATTAGACTCTAGAAGCCGGATACGATATAAATAGAACTTAACTAAGCTTTCGTAAGACAACTTTCCGCTGACTATATGACGCTGTAGTGTTGGAATATCTTGCTCAATAATCAGCGGTTTTAAAGCGTCATAGGTAGTGTCAAAACCACGTAATTCCTTTTCAAATGGCGCCCACATAGCATCTTTGTCTAAAAACGTAGACTGAATGAGCTTGTAGCGCATTCTCGCAATTTCGTGATCGGCATTTTGTGCCAGTTCAGTAGACTCGTCATATGGTTGCCAATATTCACGTGAGGCAGTAGTACAAGAGAATACCAACAGCACAAACACTACGCTTAACATTGTTTTCATGGACTCGTTTTTTGAAATAGTGAATCTAAAAATGCTTTAGTTTCAAATGGAATTAAGTCATCTATACCTTCCCCCACACCAATGTAGCGAATGGGTACTTCAAGCTCATCAGAAATGCCAATTACAACTCCACCTTTTGCAGTGCCATCTAACTTGGTTAGTATAAGCCCAGAGATCGCTGTTGCTTGTGCAAATAACTTAACCTGCATAAAGGCATTTTGCCCTGTACCGCCATCCAACACCAACAAGGTTTCTTGTGGTGCTTCTGGAATGATTTTTTTAACCACCCGTTCAATTTTAGCCAATTCTTGCATCAAGTTGGTATTGTTGTGCAACCGTCCAGCAGTGTCGACAAACAGTACATCTACCTGTTCTTTCATGGCGCGTTCAACAGCTGCAAATGCCACAGAAGCAGGATCACTACCTTCTTGCAAACTAACAAAGGGAACTTGAGCTCTTTCGGACCAAAGTCGCAATTGATCAATAGCGCCTGCACGAAAGGTATCTGCAGCAGCCAGCATTACTTTTTTACCTTGTTGTTTGTATTGATGGGCCAACTTACCTACAGTAGTTGTCTTGCCTGCGCCGTTAACACCAACAACCAATATAACCTGCAAGCCCTCCTGATCGGTTGAAAGCGATGGGTTGTTATCGGTAACCAAGGTATATATCTCATCATAAAGCAGCTGATCCAACTCTTCCGCTTTTATGAATTTATCTTTAGCTACGCGTTGTTCTAAACGGTCTATGATTTTTTCAGTAGTGGCTACCCCTACGTCGGAGGTAATAAGTATTTCTTCAAGTGCTTCTAAAAAATCGGCATCTACCCTACTTTTTCCGAGCACTACTTTTTTAAGTCGTTCTGTCCAAGCTTTTTTTGTTGCCGACAAACCGGATTGAAGTTTCTTAGATGATTTTGAAAAAAGCCCCATGGGTTAAAGGTACGTTTTGAGAATAAAAAAAGCCACAATATTGTGGCTTTTTGATCGTTTATATGATTGGTTTTACTTTATAGACAACCAGTCATTCACCAATTCAGGTGCTAAAATGGTTTCTACGTATGTATATGCGCCAGATTTTTCACTACGCACCATTTTAATGGCTTTCGTAAGACGCTTTGATTTTGTTTGTAAGGTTGCTACTGTTTTCTTAGCCATAATTACTTAATTTCTTTGTGAACCGTCATACGCTTTAGAATCGGGTTGAATTTTTTAATTTCAATACGATCTGGCGTGTTTTTTTTGTTTTTGGTGGTAATGTAGCGAGAAGTACCTGCAAGACCTGAGTCTTTGTGCTCTGTACATTCCAAAATAACTTGAACGCGATTTCCTTTTTTAGCCATAACGTGCCTTATTTAATAAGTCCTTGTGCGCGAGCTTCTTTCAAAACAGCAGGAAGACCCTTTTTGTTAATGGTTTTAAGCGCCGAAGTTGAAAGCTTGAGTGTTATCCACTTGTCTTCTTCAACAAGGTAGAAACGCTTCTTGATAAGGTTAGCGCCAAACTTACGCTTAGTTTTATTCATGGCATGCGATACGTTATTCCCAACCATCGCCTTTTTGCCCGTTAATTCACATACTTTCGACATGATATTTTTTTTAACAGGGTGCAAATTTATGAAAATATGGTGTGTTAAAAAAATTTTTTGACTAAAGTTAAGATGCTATTTTATTATGTAACAACTCAAGCGCTTTATTTAATGTTTTACGCAAGTTACGCTCGCGGTGTTTCCCGAAGCAAAAAGTCTCAACATATTCGATTTTTGGAGCGATGATGGCAATGACCACGGTGCCAATTTCCACATCAGCATCGCCCTTAGTGGGGCCAAAATTTCCTGTGGTAGCAATGGCAACATCTGCTTCCGTTTGGCGAATGACTCCCCTTGCCATACTTAAAGCGACAGGCGCACTGACCACAGTAAAGCGTTCAATATCTTGTTTTGCTACACCTAACAGCAACTGTTTTACGTCAGTAGCATAACTCACTACCGAGCCCTTAAAAAAAGTTGAAGTCCCAGGATGCTGCGTAAACAAAGCGGCTAAAGCACCTCCAGTACAGCTTTCAGCAGTTGCCAATGTCCAGCCTTTTTGGTTCAGGGCTTTTCCAATTTGCATTTCAATGGGCAACTCGGCTTCAAAGCCCTTGATATAATCACCAATCAACGGATACAATTCGGTAAATAAGGCGTCAATTTCTTTGTGCAGCACGATCTCCTCTGTCCCACGTGCAGACAAACGCAAGCGCACCCTTCCAAGGTTGGGCAAATAGGCCAACTTAATGTGTTGAGGCAGGGCAGCTTCCCAATCGCTTATTTTTTCTGCAATGATGCTTTCGCCAAGCCCATAAGTCATCATGGTCTTGTGCACACGGGCAGGCAAGGAAAAAGTTGCTTTTATTAATGGAATCAATTTCTTCTGCACCAAATGTTTCATTTCAAAAGGAACTCCTGGAAGGGATACAAATACGGTTTTATCTTTTTGCATCCACATACCCATGGCAGTTCCATGTGCATTGAACAGTTGAGTGCAACTAGAAGGAAGCATGGCCTGCCCCCTGTTCAAATCATTTACGGGTACTTTTACATATTTTTCAAACAACACGTCAATATGCGCCATCACTTCCGGATAAAAGACCAAGGAATCATCAAAATAAGTACATAAAGCATGTTTGGTAATATCGTCTTTGGTAGGACCAAGTCCGCCCGTCATAACCACTAAATCAACTTGGTCTTGAGCCGTTGTGAACGCGTTTAAAATAGCGTCTTTGTTATCGGAAATAGAATGTATTTGACGTACTTCAATTCCGATATTGTTCAGTGTTTTTCCGAGATAAGTAGCGTTGGTGTCCACTACTTGGCCAATGAGAATCTCGTCGCCGATGGTAATGATATCTGCACGCATCTATTTGACAATTAATGAAAGGGCCTTTTGACCGTATAAAAACCCCTCAAGACGGTCATTTTTATTGACCCGACTTACGCCGGCTGGAGTGCCTGTAAAGAGTATATCTCCAATTTTAAGCGTAAAATATTGAGACACATAGGCAATAATTTCATCAATACTCCAAAGCATAAGACTTGTGTCGGCTTCTTGCTCTACCACATCATTTTTGCGAAGAGAAAAGGGAAGTTTACCCAGATCACCCAAAGCAGACTTATCAAACCATTTACCCACAAATGCCGATCCGTCAAAAGCCTTTGCTTTTTCCCAAGGAAGCCCTTTTGATTTGAGTTGTTGTTGAACATCACGGGCAGTAAAGTCTATACCCAAACCTATTTGGTCGTAATATTTATGTGCAAATTTCGTTTGAATGTGTTTTCCAATGCGATTGATGCGCACCAAAACTTCCACCTCATGATGCACCTCATTCGAAAATTCAGGTATAAAAAAAGGCAAGTTGGATTGTACTATTGCGGTATCGGGCTTGATAAAAATTACTGGCTCATCTGGACGAACATTATCTAGCTCATCTATATGATCTGCATAATTTCTGCCAATACATATAATCTTCATGCGTTGTTAAGGGTTTCTAAACGAATGGCCGTGAGTACTTTTTTAGTGTAGCGTGGGAAATCTGCGTTAAGTAACCAACTGAAATAGCCGGGTTCACGTTCCAATACCTCAACCACTTTTTTCCCCTTGTGTTTTCCGAAATTAAAGGCAGCATCTCCATCCGCATCAACTATAACCAAGCCTGCGAAATCAACACTTTTTCTACGGGTAGAAAAGGCACTTAATTTGGAAATATTGTTTTCGAGATCGTCGTATTTTTCAATTTGTGCTTTCAATACTTCATAAGTCGCATTGGTATCGGCCTCAGCGCTATGGGCATTTTCTAAATCTTTACCACAATAAAATGTATAGGCAGCCGATAGGTTTCGCTTTTCCATTTTGTGAAAAATGGTTTGTACATCTACCGTTAGGTGCTTTTTGAAATCCACATCAATTTCAACGCGCAACATCTCCTCGGCTAACAATGGAATATCAAAGCGGTCGGAATTAAATCCTGCCAAATCAGAGCCTTTTATCATACTGTAGATGTCTTTGCTCAACTGTTTAAACGTAGGTTCATTGGCTACTTTTTCATCTGTAATTCCATGAACTGCTGTAGTTTCTGGGGGGATGGGCATCTCTGGATTTACGAGCCATGTTTTGGATACTTTATTGCCATTTGGAAAAACCTTTAAGATGGATATTTCCACAATGCGATCTTTAGCTACATTAACTCCTGTTGTCTCCAAGTCAAAAAAACACATAGGGCGTGTTAGCGAAAGTTCCATATTAAATTGCTTGAGATTCGTCCCAGTTTTCAATACGTTGCTTTAGGCGCAATAGGAACATGCCTCCCATGGCACCATTAATAATGCGGTGGTCATAACTATGTGACACCATCATTTGCTGACGTATGGCAATTACATCGCCATTTTCTGTTTCCAGCACCGCAGGAACCTTGCGGATGGCGCCTAGGGCCAATATAGCAAGTTGTGGTTGGTTGATGATAGGCGTACCCGTAAGACTGCCGAACATCCCTACATTGGTTACTGTATAGGTGCCACTTTGCACATCATCGGGACTTAGTGTATGGGTACGAGCATTTGAAGCGAGCTCATGTACTTTTTTGGCCAGTCCAGTAAGGCTTAGCATATCGGCCTGTTTGATGACAGGAACAATTAAATTACCATCTGGTAAAGCCGTTGCCATACCTAGGTTGATGTCTTTTTTCTTTATGATGCTTGTACCCTCTAGAACAGCATTTAGCAATGGGAACTCAGGCAGCACTTGTGCAACAAGATGCAAAAATATGGGCGTAAAGGTTAGTTTAACTCCATGTTGTTTAACAAATTGATTTTTTACTTTTTCACGCCAATTCCAGAGCTTGGTCAAGTCAATTTCAATAAATGACTGTACATGTGCCGAAGTTTTAAGGCTGTGCATCATGTGATCAGAAATCATTTGCTCCATACGTGTCATGGGCACAACCTCATCTGAGTCGCTTTTTGCAAAAGACGCTGTTGGTCTAGTAGCTGGAGTTACGGTACTTGGTGAAGCAGCAACTCTGGACTGAGTAATAGCTACAGGGGGAGTTTTTCTGTTTTTTATAAATGCCAAAATATCGGCTTTGGTCACGCGACCATCTTTTCCACTTCCTGGGACAGTAGCTAATTCTTGGGCTGAAATATTTTCTTCCTTGGCAATGTTTTTCACAAGAGGTGAATAAAACCGCTTTTGTCCGTCAACAACAGGACTAACAAGGTTGACCAAGGCTTGCGCTTGTTCCATGTATTGCTGAGGGCTATCTGCCACTTTTTCAGGCGCCTTGGGTGCAGAAGGTGCTGGGGTAGGAATTGCCTTTGGAACAGCTGCTAGAGTCACGTCTTGGGTCACCTTGTCCGCTGTTTCAATTACGGCTAAGGGAGCATCAACACCAACAACAGCGTTAACAGGATGTAATATTTCTTTAATGACGCCAGCGTACTCACTGGCAACTTCAGAATCAACTTTATCAGTAGCCACCTCCACTACGGCTTCGTCAACAGCAACAGTATCGCCTACTTTCTTTAACCATTGGGTGATGGTGGCTTCAGAAACGCTTTCTCCCATTGAGGGTAAAACAAGCTGATGTATAGGCATGTTATTTTTTTTCAAAAGTACAAATTAATCGTGGCTTTCGCTATGACATAACCAGCACCTCACCCTTGGCATGACTTGAAATACTTCCAACGGCGTGACTTTTGTCTGAGCTCAAAAATTTATAAGAAAAGCCTTTCTTGTGCACATCCATAAAAGCAATCATTTCAGCAAATGAAATGGTATCAGGGTCAAAAATAAGTTCAGTGCGTGTGTGTGGAATAACATCATCTAGTCCTGGGCTATGCATAAAAGGTATGTTTTTGTTTACACCAATCTCCAAGTTCAACTCTTTTGAAATCAACCAGTAACAATAGGGGTGTTTTATCTTTTTCACAGAACGTTTCCCTCTAACTCGTTTTAAAAAACTAAAGGCATTCGTAGCGAATTTAATCCACAGTTTTACAAATTTAGAAATCTTAAAATGTTTGGTATAAAAATAGTACAACGCCTCTCTGAACCTTTTTTGATAAGCAAAATCTTTAGGGGTACTTTCGCCTTTAAAGTGGATAATATTTATACTAGGGTTGTAATAGTTTGAATACCCTAATTGTAACGAACGGTAGCTCAAGTCGTCATCCTCACAGTACATAAAGCACTCTTCATCAAAGCCATTAAGCGCACGATAATGTGTCGTTTTCATAAACATAAAAGCACCGACCAAAACATCGGTCTCGCCACCTTGATTTTCAGGTAACTTTAAATTGTAATATTTCCCAAAAAATTGAGGGAAAATTTTAAACAACCCTGACACTTTGGTAAAGGCTACCCAAGGAGTGGGCACGCCCCTTTTTGATTCTTTTAAAAAGGTACCTGAGCCATCAATAAGTTTAGGACCCATGATGGCCACCTGCTTGTTGTTTTCCATAAAGGATATGGCGTCAACAAAGGTGTTCTCTGCCACTATGGTATCGGGATTTAAAATACACAAATACTCCCCTATGGCATGGGATACACCAATATTATTCCCTATTGGAAACCCAACATTTTCTTTGTTGGCAATACGTTTTACTTGTGGGAATTTAGCTTTTATCCAAGCTAAACTGCCATCGACAGAAGCGTTATCTACTACAATAATTTCAGCATCCAAATCTTTTGTAGCTGCAGCGACACTTTGCAAGCATATATCAATAAAGTACTTTACGTTAAAATTAAGAATAACTACGGATAATTTCATGTGCTAATTTTTCATTGAAATTTCAAAGGGAATCCGTTGACTAATGCTTCTTCCTAGCGTCAGTTCATCGGCATATTCAAGCTCGTCACCAACTCCAATACCACGTGAAATGGCAGAGAAGTGCAATTCAAACACGCTTAACTTTTTAAAAATATAATAGTTTGTTGTATCGCCTTCCATCGTACTGCTTAGTGCAAAAATAATTTCATCTATGTTTTCTTGTTCAACTCGTTTTATCAAAGCATCTATTGAAAGTTGTTGTGGTCCTACGCCTTCCATGGGAGCAATTTTACCACCCAATACATGGTATAAGCCTTTGAATTGACCTGTAGATTCAATGGCCATAACATCCCTAATATCTTCAACCACGCATATAGTATTACGCTCCCGCATTGGGCTTGCGCAAATATTACATTGTTTGGCATCTGAGATATTATGGCACGTAATGCAATAACGTATTTGCTCGCGCAATGTTGCAACAGCATTTGAAAGACGTGCACTAAAATCTTTGGGTTGGCGTAACAAATGAAGCACAATTCGTAGTGCAGACCGTCTACCTATTCCTGGAAGTTGTGCAATTTCATCTACTGCTTTCTGAACTAAAGAAGACGGAATATCCATGATTCAAAAATACACTATTTAAACAATAGTCACATACGTTATATTTGACAAAAAAAAAGAGATGACCGCTCAAATACTGGTGTTTTGTTTTTTGATCTATTTTGCTTTGCTCTACAGCATCTCTTGTTTAGTAGGCAACAGCGATAGCAATACTAGCTTTTTTGCAGCCGACAAAAAGGCTCCTTGGTATCTGGTTGCATTTGGTATGATAGGCGCAACGCTTTCGGGAGTCACGTTTATCTCTGTCCCTGGATGGGTTGCCACTACCCAATTGGGCTATGTGCAAATGGTATTAGGTTATGCGCTAGGTTATTTGTGCATAGGCACGGTATTACTACCGCTCTACTATAAGTGGAATGTGGTTAGTATTTACACTTATTTACAACATCGGTTTGGTGAAAAAAGTTATAAAACAGGTGCTGCTTTTTTTATTCTGTCCAGAATAACAGGCACTAGCTTTCGCCTTTTTTTATTGTTAAAGGTATTGCATTGGCTCGTACTAGACGAACTTAATATTCCATTCTGGCTGAGTGCAGCCGTAACGCTACTCGGCATATGGCTCTACACTAAAAAATCGGGCATTAAAACGATTATTTATACCGATACAGCCCAAACGATTTGCATGCTGATTGCTTTGAGCATTACAATTTATGCATTGTTTTTTGAGCTTCAGTTAGACAGCCAATCTTTGTGGGTGTGGTGGCAGTCACAACCCAATACACAACTGTTTTTTTTGGAGGATTGGAGCAGTGGTCAGCATTTTGTAAAGCAGTTTTTTGCTGGAGCACTCATTGCCTTTGCCATGACTGGACTTGACCAAGAAATGATGCAGAAAAATTTGAGTTGTCGCTCGCTAAAAGATGCACAAAAAAACATGTTATGGTTTACCATTGCCCTGGTGATCGTTACTTTGCTATTTTTGGTTCTTGGTGTGCTGTTGAGTGCCTATGTTCAATCCAAAGGAATAAACGCTGCTGGAGACGATCTTTTTCCCATGATAGCCACGCAATCAACACTTGGAGCAGTGGTCGCATATGCGTTTGTATTTGGACTCATTGCTGCGGCTTTTAGTAGTGCCGACAGCTCCATGACATCACTTGCCACAAGTGCAAGCATTGACTTATGGGGAATTGCATCAGGAAAAAAAGGAATTCAGCAGCGAAAAAAAATCCACTTTACTATGGTCGTTGTCTTATGGTTGTGTATTGTACTTTTCTACCATTTTATTAGAGACGAAAGTGTGATTGCTCAATTATTGCTATTCGCTGGCTATACCTATGGGCCTTTATTGGCATTGTTCCTCTTAGGTATTTTTTCAAATTTACAAATAAGAGATGGGCTAGTCCCCTATTTATGTATTGCAGCACCCACGATATCTTATGGAGTGACTGTATTCTGTAAAACTACTTTGGGTTTTGAGTTTGGCTTTTTTGTGCTGGCCTTAAACGGAACCATTTCAGCACTACTTCTGTGGGTTTCAGGAATTGGACTACCAATGTATCAGCGCACTTCCCCAAGTGAATCCACTGCCAAAAGCGGCAAGTAGCACCGTATCATCTTGCTTTATTTTACCCTCAGCCCATGCTTCTGACATAGCAATAGGAATGGATGCGGCAGTAGTATTGCCATAGCGCATGATATTGTTGAAAACTTGGTCGTCTCGCAGACTAAATTTCTTTTGCACAAATTGAGCAATACGCAAATTGGCTTGATGCGGAATAAATAAGTCTATATCGGTTGTGTTTTTCCCGTTTTTCTGCAATGCCTCTTGAATCACTTGACTAAAGCGAACAACAGCATTTTTGAACACCAGTTGCCCATTCATATAAGGATGGTATCGCATATCGTCCTCGTCATAGTTAGCTACAATTTCAGGGATCCACCGCTTAGTACTTGGACCAATAATAGCCAACTCCTCTGCGTATTTACCCTCAGAATACAAATGTGTGGATTGAATCCCTTTGGTTGCATCTTCCTCTCGTGTTATTACAGCAGCTCCTGCACCATCCCCGAAAATAACTGAGACCGTACGTCCGCGTGTGGTGAAATCCATTCCGCCCGAGTGGTATTCAGACCCAACGAGCAACACATTCTTGTACATACCTGTTTTAATAAACTGATCGGCAACAGAAAGACCATAAATAAAGCCAGAGCATTGGTTTCGTATGTCAAGCGCAGGGCAGGTTCCCATACCCATGAGGTCTTGCAATAGCACACCAGAGCCAGGAAAATATAAATCAGGGCTGAGTGTGGCAAATATTACAAGATCAATATCGTCTTTAGAAACCCCAGCCCTTTCGAGAGCCATTTCAGTAGCCTTAACACCCATCGAGGCAGTGCCCTCGCCAGAATCTTTTTCAATAAGACGGCGTTCTTTTATACCAGTCCTTTCTTTAATCCAAGCGTCATCTGTGTCCATAAATTTGGACAAATCGTCATTAGTAACTATGTTTTCAGGAACGTAATGTCCGAGTCCTACTATACGAGATTGATACATTTTTGATTAAATTAAATAGCAATTAACGAAATAATGGTGGTAAAAAAAAAAAGGTGCAACAACCACGATGCACCTTCGAACAACTTAACCAAAATTAAACAAACCAGTAAAAGGGATGTGTGTAATCAATAGAGTTTCATAGCAATTTTCTCCGCAACAATATTTTTGTTGATTAATTACTCCACAAATATAAAAACGTTTAACAAAAAAACAAATTTATTAAACAAAAAATATTATGCCATACTGTCACTCTTTTGATTTTGGTACTTTTTTTGGTAAAATAATAAAAACAAATAATTATGTCATCAGGTAAAATAAAAGTTGCGGTAGAAAACATTTTCCCATTAATAAAGAAATTCCTTTACAGCGATCATGAAATCTTTTTGCGAGAACTGATATCAAACGCTACAGACGCTACCCTAAAGTTCAAACATCTCACCAACATTGGCGAAGCCAAAGTGGCATATGGAAGTCCACAAATTGAGATTAAAATAGACAAGGAAAACAGAACATTACATGTTATAGACCAAGGCTTGGGCATGACAGCTGAAGAGGTTAGTAAGTATATAAACGAAGTTGCTTTTTCAGGAGCTGAAGAATTCCTCAACCAATACAAAGACAGTGCTAAAGACAGTGGCATTATAGGACATTTTGGTCTTGGATTTTATTCTGCCTTTATGGTAGCAGAAAAGGTAGAAATCATCACCAAATCACATACAGATGCACCTGCGGCTCATTGGAGCTGTGATGGATCGCCAGAATATACCTTGGTAGAACATGACAAAACAGCGCGTGGTACTGAAATCGTCTTGCACATTGACAAAGACTCTGATGAGTTTTTGGAAGAAACACGTATTACGGCGCTTTTGACCAAATACAACAAGTTTATGCCTATTCCTATCAAGTTTGGAACCAAGGAAGAAACCCACGAGGAAGGTGAAGGCGATGATAAGAAAGAAGTCAAAGAAACGGTTGATAATATTATAAATAACCCAAATCCGGCGTGGACAAAAAAACCAAGCGATTTAAAAGACGAAGACTACACCTCATTTTACAGGGAATTATATCCTATGCAGTTTGAGGAGCCTTTATTTCACATCCACCTCAATGTAGACTACCCATTTAACTTGACGGGCATCCTCTATTTTCCAAAACTGAACAACGATCTTAACGTACAAAAAGACCGTATTCAATTGTATCAAAATCAGGTATTTGTCACGGATAACGTGGAAGGAATAGTGCCTGAGTTCTTAACCATGCTAAGAGGTGTCATTGATTCACCCGACATTCCACTCAATGTATCTAGAAGTTACTTACAAGCGGATGGCGCAGTAAAGAAAATCAGCAACTACATCACCAAAAAAGTGGCTGATAAACTCCAGTCCATATTTAAAAATGACAGAGGGAATCTAGAGAAAAAGTGGAACGATATTAAAGTTGTAATTGAATATGGGATGCTTTCAGAAGACAAGTTCTTTGATAAGGCAAAAAGCTTTAATCTTTTTCCAACCACAGCAGGCACTTATTTGACCCTCGACGAATTAAAAGAGCAAACCAAAGATGCACAGACTGACAAGGATGGCAAGCTCATTCAACTTTATGCTGCGAATACTGACGAACAACACGCCTACATTGAAGAAGCAAAAGCCAAAGGGTACACCGTACTATTACTCGACTCACCCATTGTAGGGCATTTATTGCAAAAATTAGAGCAAGAAGATGACAAGCTCGGATTTGTACGAGTTGATAGCGACCACATAGACAAGCTTATTATTAAAGATGAACCACAATTATCTAAGCTTTCTGACGAACAGAAAGAAGCGCTTAAGCCCATGATTGAAAACGTGGTACCTAAAGAGCAGTATACGGTTCAATTAGAGGCTATGGACAGCGAAGCTGCACCTTTTATGATTACCCAACCCGAGTTTATGCGTCGGATGAAAGAAATGCAACAAACCGGCGGCGGCGGCGGCATGTTTGGCAGTGGATTCCCTGACATGTATCAGTTGGTAGTCAATGTAAACCACCCATTGGTAAGTCAGATTTTAGAAACCAAAACCAAAAAGAAACAAGAACGTCTGATAAAACAATCATTGGATTTGGCACGGTTATCACAATCGCTGTTAAAAGGAGAAGAGCTTACTGCCTTTATCCAACGAAGTTTTGAAATGATAAAGTAAAATCCTTGCAGCTAATTTCTTTCTAGCCATATGCACAGCTACCTGCCGCTTTTTAGAAGATTGGTCTTGGCTAGATTCCCTTTATTTTTCATTGATTACGCTCACCACCATTGGCTCCTGCAATTTTTCGCTTAAGACCATTTTAGGTAAGCTTTTTACGATGGGATATATCATTATTGGCGTGTCGCTTATTCTGGGATTTGTCAATACATTGTTTTTGCATTACAGAAAGGAAAACATCAAAAAAAGAAATCACAAACACAAAAAATAATGCTTGAAATGTTTGATGTCTTTGCACCTGAGCTTCCTGATGCAACGATAAAATATTATCCAAACTTTCTTAATACAAAAGAGGCGGATTTGTACTTAGAACATTTGACCAAGGAAACTCCTTGGCGCAATGACCCCATAACCGTATTTGGCAAAACCTATCCGCAACCGCGTATGACTTCGCTACACGGTCATACCACTGACTCCTATGGTTACTCTGGTATTGTTATGCAGCCGAATCCCATGCGAAAGCCTCTTCTGGATATTGAGCAAAAACTACAGGCTTTTACAAAAGAAACATTCACCACGGTATTGCTAAACCTATATCGAGATGGACAAGACAGCAACGGATGGCATGCAGACAACGAAAAAGAATTGGGTGTAAATCCAGTAATTGCTTCGGTTAGTCTTGGCGCTTCTAGATATTTTCATTTAAAGCATAACAGTGACAAATCCCAAAGACTAAAATTGGAACTAACACATGGAAGTCTATTGATGATGGAAGGTGCCACGCAACATTTCTACAAACATCAAATTGCAAAAACAGCAAAAAAAGTGGGTCTCCGTATTAATTTAACCTTCAGAAAGGTGCTTAAAGCGCATTGAGTTTAGTAATAAGCTCGTTGCCTTTTGTTTCCAAATCAGCAACGATGGTACGGTAGTGCCTACGTTTATTTTCAACTCCCTTTTCATAAATGCGGATGCTAAAATTGTCGAAAGCAGTGATGGCCTCATCCACTATAGCAGCGGTTTTTGATATATCGACTTCAGGATTGGCTTTTTCTAAGTCCATTGCCATTTCGATGATTTCTCCAAGTACGTAATTTATATCTTTTTTAAGGTCGCGGATGTTTGCCATAGTATTGCTTTTTAGTTAGGTCCAGAAAATTGGACAAAATTTCTTGGTGTTTCATATAAGGTTACAGAAAGCTCATATGCTGTTGTAATGTGAGGTCTCAATTTGTCCCATATCACTACGGCCATATTTTCGGCAGTAGGTATACGTGTTGCAAACTCAGGGACTTGTTCGTTTAGATTTTTATGATCAAAGGCATCTTCAATGTGTACTTTGATTAAATCTTTTAAAAATTTCATGTCCATGACATAGCCTGTTTCTGGGTCAATATCACCAGACACCGAAACAATAAGCTCATAATTATGTCCGTGGTAATAAGGGTTGCTGCACTTATCGAAAATCTCTTCGTTCTTAGCATCACTCCAGTCTTTCCTGTATAGACGGTGTGCGGCATTAAAGTGCGCCTTACGGCTTACGGTTACTTTATTCATTGCAATTTAATTTGTTCATAGAACTGCTCAAAGATACTAATAAACCAAACGGTATAATTTTCGGGGTGTTTTTTAATATCGTCACGGACAGCGTCAACAGCCATCCATTTCCAATTGGCTACCTCTTCTAGGTTAATATCAGGGTTCGCGTTGAAGTGTCCTATCATAATGTGATCAAGCTCGTGTTCGGTAAGACCATTATCAAAAGGGGCTTTGTAAATAAATGAGGTTACCTCACTAAGCTCGGCAACAAAACCCATTTCTTCTTGCAGGCGCCGCTTACCAGCCGCAACATTGGTTTCGCCTTTACGCTGATGACTACAGCATGTATTGGTCCACAAGCCGGGAGAATGATATTTGTGAAGTGCACGTTGCTGGAGCATTAATTCACCCTTGTCGTTAAGTATAAATACGGAAAAAGCACGGTGTAGTACTCCTTTTTCATGGGCTTCCATCTTAGGCATCAAACCCAGGGGGTTATCATTCACATCTACTAAAACTACTTGTTCTTCCATATAAAATTTAAAAGTACAAAAAATGCAAAGGTAAAGCGGTATTTTATTAAATGAACGTATTTTTACGCCCATGAGTTTTTTGGAAGAAATTGCACGCAGACGTACCTTTGGTATCATCTCCCACCCGGATGCCGGAAAAACAACCCTTACAGAAAAGTTACTTCTTTTTGGAGGTGCGATTCAAAAAGCTGGTGCGGTAAAATCCAACAAAATAAAAAAAGGGGCCACTAGTGACTTTATGGAAATTGAGCGTCAACGGGGTATTTCTGTGGCTACTTCTGTTTTGGCTTTTTTGTATAAAGACAAAAAAATTAATATCCTAGACACACCTGGACACAAAGATTTTGCCGAAGATACCTACCGTACTCTAACGGCTGTTGACAGTGTTATTGTAGTTATAGATGTAGCCAAGGGTGTAGAGGCACAGACAGAAAAGCTAGTAGAAGTATGTAGGATGCGAAACATTCCCATTATCGTGTTTATTAACAAATTAGACAGAGAAGGGAAAGACGCTTTTGATCTACTGGACGATGTAGAGCAAAAACTAGGCCTTACAACTGTACCGCTTAGTTTCCCTATTGGCATGGGCTATGATTTTCAAGGAATATACAACCTGTGGAACGACAACATCCGCTTGTTTGAAGCAGAACAAAAAACTACGATCAGTCAGAGCAACCTTATAGAAAACATAAACGACCCAACGCTAGAAACGGCTATTGGCGCAAGTGCTAAAGAAAACCTAGAGGAAGAATTAGAATTAGTACGAGAAGTATATCCTAGTTTTGATCGTAAAGCCTATTTGGCAGGAATACAGCACCCCGTATTCTTTGGATCTGCGCTGAACAATTTTGGTGTACAAGAATTATTAGATTGCTTTGTAGAAATAGCCCCTTCACCCCTATCGAAAGACAGTGAAGAACGTGTTATTGCTCCCGATGAAAAAGATTTTACAGGATTTGTGTTTAAGATTCACGCCAATATGGATCCAAAACATCGGGATCGTTTGGCCTTTATTAAAATTGTCTCAGGCACCTTTGCGCGGAATGTACCCTATTTGCATGTGCGGCATAACAAAAAGTTGAAATTTAGCAGCCCCAACGCATTTTTTGCGGATAAAAAAGAAATCGTAGACATCTCATACCCGGGAGATATTGTAGGGCTACATGACACGGGCAACTTTAAAATTGGAGATACACTTACATCAGGGGAGCTGGTACACTTTAAAGGAATTCCGAGTTTTTCGCCAGAACATTTTAGGTATATCAATAACGCAGATCCCATGAAGGCCAAGCAGCTCAACAAAGGGATCAATCAGTTAATGGACGAAGGAGTTGCCCAATTATTCACACTGGAACTCAATGGGCGTAAGGTTGTGGGTACCGTAGGTGCATTGCAGTTTGATGTCATTCAATATCGACTTGAGCACGAATACGGAGCCAGTTGCACATACGAAAATCTCAATGTGCACAAGGCTTGTTGGGTAGAAGTAAAAGAAGGAGGTGAAACCGATTTTGATGGATTTAAACAAACAAAATCGAAGTTTTTGGCCAAGGACAAACAAGGACAGTTGGTCTTTTTGGTAGATTCAGCCTTTTCATATCAAATGACTCAAAGCAAATATCCTGGCATTAGCTTCCACGCCACTTCTGAATTTTAAAATTAAAGCATATAAAAAACCTCCATATGGAGGTTTTTTATGTTTAAGCTTCACCAGTTGGGCCAAAATTGAGTGGTATTGGCGGTTGCTCATAGTCTTTAATTTCGCCGTGTGCTCCTTCAAAGCGTTGAACATTTTCACCAAGTGCTTTCAAAAATCGCTTGGCATGCTGTGGTGTCAAAATAATACGTGAGCGTACTTTAGCTTTTGGTGCACCTGGCATTATATTGATAAAATCAATAACAAACTCAGAGGCGGAATGGTTGATAATCGCCAAATTTGAATAGGTACCTTGTGCCATCTCTGGATCAAGTTCAATATTAATACTACCGTCTTTTTTTTTCTTATCACTCATTAAACATCAGCACTTAAAGATTTTTCAGCTTTTAAAGCTTCATACTCATCGGTAAAACCTACAATAATATCATTGTAAGCACGGTTACCCGTACCGGCAGGAATCTTATGCCCTACAATTACATTTTCTTTCAAACCTTCCAAAGTATCAACCTTACCTGCTACAGCAGCTTCGTTCAATACTTTGGTTGTTTCTTGAAAAGATGCAGCCGAAATAAACGACTTGGTCTGTAGCGATGCTCTTGTAATACCCTGAAGAATAGGAGTAGCTGTAGCATTTACAGCATCTCGTGCTTCTACTAGGTTTTTATCGTCACGTTTGAGCAATGAATTCTCGTCTCGTAGTTGACGTGCTGTGATTATTTGACCTGCTTTAAGGTTTTCAGAATCACCCACTTCAAGCACTACTTTCTGACCGAATAAAGCGTCATTTTCAGCAATAAAGTCTGCTTTGTGTACCAACTGGTTTTCTAAGAAAGTCGTATCGCCAGAGTCTTCAACACGTACTTTACGCATCATCTGTCGAACAACTACTTCAAAGTGCTTGTCGTTGATTTTCACTCCTTGCAAACGATATACTTCTTGTACTTCATTTACTAAATATTGCTGAACAGCAGCAGGGCCCTTAATAGATAAAATATCGTTTGGTGTAATAGCACCGTCTGATAACGGCATACCTGCTTTGACAAAGTCATTCTCCTGAACCAATATTTGGTTAGAGAGCTTCACAAGGTATTTTTTAATGTGACCTGTTCGAGATTCTACAATGATTTCTCGGTTACCACGTTTGATTTTACCAAATGTAACTACGCCATCAATTTCAGAAACAACAGCGGGGTTGGATGGATTACGTGCTTCGAAAAGCTCTGTAACTCGAGGAAGACCACCAGTAATATCTCCAGATTTTGCAGACTTACGTGGAATCTTCACAAGAATTTTACCGTTTTCAATCTTATCGCCATCATCAACCATGATGTGGGCACCAACCGGAAGGTTGTAAGACTGTAGCGTATTGCCTTTAGTATCCTTAATCAATAAGGTAGGAATGACTTTTTTGTTTCTTGATTCAGAAATTACTTTCTCTTGGAAACCTGTTTGTTCATCAATCTCAACTTGGAAAGTAACCCCTTGCTCGATGTTTTCGTATCCAATAACACCAGAAAACTCAGATATGATTACCCCGTTGTATGGATCCCATTGACAGATTACATCATCGGTCTTTATTTTTTGTCCGTCTTTGACAAAAATAAATGAACCATAAGGGATAATATTGGTACTCAACACAATTCCTGTATTATTATCAACCAATTTGATTTCAGAAGTACGTGAAATAACAATCTTGACAAGATTGCCATTATTGTCTTTTCCATCAACAGTTTTAAGCTCCTCAATTTCAGAAATACCATCAAAACGAGCTACCAATTTGTTTTCTTCGGAAATGTTTCCTGCAATACCACCAACGTGGAAGGTACGAAGTGTAAGCTGTGTACCAGGCTCCCCGATAGATTGAGCAGCAATAACACCAACGGACTCTCCTTGTTGTACCATTTTTCCAGTAGCTAGGTTACGTCCATAACATTTAGCACAAATTCCTTTCTTAGCTTCACATGTTAGTGGCGAACGCACGTCAACGCTCTCAAGAGGAGAATCTTCAATTGCTTTGGCATGCTCATCTTCAATTCGCTCACCTGCAGCAACTAAAACTTCCGCAGTTAATGGATGTATTACATCATGTAAAGAAACACGTCCAACAATACGCTCTCCAATTGATTCAACAACTTCCTCGTTTTTCTTAAGCGCTGATACGGATAGTCCACGAAGTGTGCCACAATCTACAGAGTTTACAATAACGTCTTGTGCAACATCGTGTAAACGACGGGTTAGGTAACCTGCATCGGCCGTTTTCAAAGCAGTATCTGCTAGTCCCTTACGAGCACCGTGTGTTGAGATAAAGTATTCTAAAATAGATAAGCCTTCTTTAAAGTTCGATAGAATCGGATTTTCAATAATCTCACCTCCACCGGCATTTGACTTTTTAGGCTTAGCCATCAAACCACGCATTCCAGTCAACTGACGAATTTGTTCTTTAGAACCACGAGCACCAGAATCCAACATCATATATACAGAGTTAAACCCTTGCTGATCTTCGCTAATTCGCTTCATAGCGAGTTCAGTGAGCATAGCATTGGTAGAAGTCCAAATGTCAATTACCTGATTGTAACGTTCGTTATTGGTAATAAGCCCCATGTTATAGTTGGCAATAATACCATCTACTTGGTCATTGGCTTGATCAATAAGTTCTGTCTTTTCTTTTGGAATAATAATATCACCAAGACTAAAGGACAATCCTCCTTTGAATGCAAAAGAGAATCCCATATCTTTAATCTTGTCTAAGAAATCAGCTGTTTCTGGAACGCTTGTTACTTTCAATATATCTCCAATAATTCCGCGAAGAGATTTTTTAGTCAACACTTGATTGATGTAACCTGCTTTTTGAGGAACATGCTGGTTAAATAAAATACGTCCAACAGTTGTATCAATGATTTGATATACGAGCTCGCCTTCATCATTAAAGTCTTTGGCGCGAATTTTAACCATTGCGTTCAGGTTTACTTTGCCTTCGTTGAAAGCAATATTTACCTCGTCTGCACTGTAGAATGTCAACCCTTCACCTAAAACTTTGCTGTCTTTGGTTGATTTTCTCGCTTTGGTCATGTAGTATAACCCAAGTACCATATCCTGTGAAGGAACCGTGATAGGTGATCCATTTGCAGGGTTAAGGATGTTGTGAGATGCCAACATAAGCAGTTGTGCTTCCAAAATAGCCTCTGGGCCAAGTGGTAAGTGCACTGCCATTTGATCCCCATCAAAATCAGCGTTAAAGGCCGTACAAGCTAGAGGGTGAAGTTGAATTGCTTTTCCTTCAATCAGCTTAGGCTGAAACGCCTGAATACCCAAACGGTGAAGTGTGGGGGCCCTATTCAACAGTACAGGGTGTCCTTTAAGTACATTCTCTAAGATATCCCAAACCACAGGTTCACGTTTATCTATAATTTTCTTAGCAGACTTAACTGTTTTTACAATCCCACGCTCAATAAGCTTGCGAATGATAAACGGCTTATAAAGCTCGGCTGCCATATTTTTTGGCAATCCACACTCAAACAACTTAAGCTCAGGTCCGACAACAATTACAGAACGTGCAGAGTAATCAACACGTTTCCCAAGCAAGTTTTGACGGAAACGTCCTTGTTTACCTTTCAAAGAATCTGAAAGAGACTTGAGTGGGCGGTTTGCATCTGTCTTAACTGCAGATGACTTTCGTGTATTGTCAAATAACGAGTCTACGGATTCTTGTAGCATTCGTTTTTCGTTACGTAAAATTACTTCTGGAGCTTTGATTTCCAATAAACGCTTCAAACGGTTATTACGGATAATCACACGACGGTATAAATCATTTAAATCAGAAGTGGCGAAACGACCACCATCTAGCGGCACCAATGGACGTAGTTCTGGTGGAATTACTGGCACAACTTTCATGATCATCCACTCTGGGCGATTCTCACGGTTTTTATTTGCATCACGCAGGGCCTCGACAACTTGTAAACGCTTTAACGCTTCAGTTTTACGTTGTTTAGAAGTTTCGTTATTGGCTTTGTCGCGTAGCTGATAGGAAAGCTCGTCTAAGTCAATACGATTGAGAATATCAATCAAACATTCAGCACCCATTTTAGCAATAAACTTATTTGGATCACTGTCCTCTAAGTATTGGTTTTCTTGCGAAAGCTTTTCCATGATATTCAGATACTCTTCTTCTGTAAGGAAATCCATTTTCTGAACAGGCTCACCTTCTTCATTGGTTGCAATACCAGGTTGAATTACTACATAACGCTCGTAGTAAATAATCATGTCTAATTTTTTAGACGGAAGACCAAGTAAGTATCCAATTTTATTGGGAAGTGAGCGGAAATACCAGATGTGTGCTACGGGAACCACCAAGCTTATGTGACCCACACGGTCACGTCGTACTTTTTTCTCAGTAACCTCAACACCACAGCGATCACATACAATGCCCTTATAGCGAATACGCTTATACTTTCCACAGGCGCATTCAAAGTCCTTAACAGGTCCAAAGATACGCTCACAAAACAGCCCATCACGTTCTGGTTTGTGCGTGCGATAGTTAATGGTTTCAGGCTTTAAAACTTCACCTCTAGAGGCAGCCAAAATGGTTTCGGGCGATGAAAGCCCAATGGAGATTTTACTGAAATCTTTTTGTTGTTGTACTTCGTTTATACGTGCCATATCAATTTTTTATTATTCTTCTAATCGAATATCAAGACCAAGGCCTTTAAGTTCGTGCATCAATACGTTAAAGGATTCTGGAAGGCCAGGCTTTGGCATGGCTTCCCCTTTAACAATTGACTCGTATGTTTTCGCTCGACCAATCACATCATCAGACTTAACGGTCAAGATTTCTTGGAGTGTGCTAGATGCACCATAAGCCTCAAGAGCCCAAACTTCCATTTCTCCAAATCGTTGTCCACCAAACTGCGCCTTACCACCAAGCGGTTGCTGGGTAATAAGTGAGTATGGTCCAATAGAACGCGAGTGCATCTTATCATCAACCATGTGACCGAGTTTTAACATATAGATAACTCCTACGGTTGCCGGTTGGTCAAATCGCTCTCCTGTTCCACCATCATACAAATAAGTATGTCCAAATTGTGGAACGCCTGCCTCTTTTGTCAATTCATCAATTTGTTCGTTCGTTGCACCATCAAAAATTGGAGTAGCAAATGTTTTACCCATTTTTTGACCCGCCCAACCAAGAACAGTTTCATATATCTGTCCGATGTTCATTCGAGACGGTACTCCAAGTGGATTCAATACTATATCAACTGGTGTTCCGTCTTCTAGGAATGGCATATCTTCTTGACGTACTATACGTGCTACGATACCTTTATTACCGTGACGTCCCGCCATCTTATCTCCTACTTTAAGCTTACGTTTCTTAGCGATGTAAACTTTGGCAAGTTTTAAGATTCCAGCAGGAAGTTCGTCTCCAACAGAAATTGTAAACTTATTTCTACGAAGTGCACCCTGTAAATCATTTTCTTTGATTTTATAGTTATGCATCAAGTCGTTTACAAGACTGTTAATGCGCTTATCTACCGTCCAATTAGAATTGACAAGGTGAGCATAATCGTCTACTGAGTTAAGCATTTTCAAAGTAAACTTCTTACCCTTCGGCATTACTTCTTCACCAAGATCATTCATCACACCTTGACATGTTTTACCACTCAAAATAGAGAACAATTTCTCGACCAAGACAGCATTTAGCTTTTCAAACTTCAAGTCATAACTATCTTCTAATTCGATGATAGCCTCTTTGTCTTGTGAACGCTTACGTTTGTCTTTTAAGATTCTTGTAAATAGTTTTTTATCAATAACAACCCCGTTGAGTGATGGAGAAGCTTTCAAAGAAGCATCTTTTACATCACCTGCTTTATCACCAAATATGGCACGAAGCAGTTTTTCTTCTGGTGTAGGGTCTGATTCACCTTTAGGTGTGATCTTTCCGATGAGGATATCACCAGCACCTACCTCAGCACCCACACGAATCATACCATTCTCATCCAAATCGCTAGTAGCTTCTTCGGAAACGTTTGGAATATCGTTTGTCAATTCCTCTTTACCTAGTTTGGTGTCACGCACTTCCAAGGAATATTCATCAATGTGAATAGAAGTAAATACATCATTACGAACTACCTTTTCAGAGATAACAATCGCGTCCTCAAAGTTGTACCCTTTCCAAGGCATAAAGGCTACTTTCATGTTTCGGCCAAGCGCTAGCTCACCTTTTTCAGTAGCATAACCCTGACAAAGTACTTGGCCTTTTTCAACACGGTCCCCAATAGAAACAATCGGCTTTAGATTAATGCAAGTCCCTTGGTTCGTTTTTCTAAACTTAACGAGCTCATATGTTTTTTCGTCAGAATCAAAAGAGACAAGTCTCTTGTCCTCACTCATATCATACTTAATAGTGATACGTTGTGCATCTACATATATAACTTTACCAGTGCCTTCGGCATTGATAAGTACACGAGAGTCCGTAGCCACCTGACGCTCCAATCCAGTTCCTACAATAGGAGCCTGAGGACGCAACAGTGGTACCGCCTGACGCATCATGTTTGATCCCATCAAGGCACGGTTTGCATCATCGTGCTCTAAGAAAGGAATTAAGGATGCAGAAATAGATGCAATCTGGTTTGGTGCAACATCAGTATAGTCAACTTCAGTTTTATCAACTACTGGGTAATCTGCTTCTGAACGTGCAATGATCTTGTCAGCAGCTATTTCTCCAGTTTCTGTTTTTTCGATGTTAGCCTGTGCAAATAGTTTACCTTCCTCCTCTTCAGCAGATAAATACTGAGAAGCAGACATATCAACAACACCCTCTTCTACTTTAAAATAAGGCGTTTCGATAAATCCGAGGTTGTTAACTTTCGCAAACACCCCTAGTGAGGATATCAGTCCAATGTTTGGTCCTTCAGGAGTTTCTATCGGACAAAGTCTTCCATAGTGTGTATAGTGTACATCACGTACCTCAAAACCTGCGCGTTCTCTTGACAAACCACCTGGTCCTAGTGCAGACAAACGGCGCTTGTGCGTAATTTCTGCAAGCGGGTTGGTCTGGTCCATAAATTGAGAAAGCTGATTGGTACCAAAGAACGAATTAATAACAGAGGACAAGGTCTTGGCGTTAATCAAGTCGATAGGCGTAAACACCTCATTGTCACGAACGTTCATACGTTCGCGAATGGTGCGTGCCATACGTGACAGACCTACACCAAATTGAGATGAAAGTTGCTCTCCAACGGTACGTACACGACGGTTAGACAAGTGATCGATATCATCAATTTCAGCCTTAGAATTAATCAACTCAATAAGGTATTTGATGATGGTAATAATGTCGTCTTTAGTCAAAACTTGTTTGTCCATTTCAATGTCCAAGCCAAGTTTTTTGTTCATGCGGTAACGCCCCACTTCACCAAGGTTATATCGCTGATCAGAGAAGAAAAGCTTATCAATAATACCTCGAGCTGTTTCCTCATCTGGCGGTTCAGCATTACGCAATTGGCGGTAGATATGCTCTACAGCCTCTTTTTCTGAGTTTGTTGGATCCTTTTGAAGGGTATTGTGTATGATAGCATAATCTGCGGATTGTGCCTCTTCTTTATGCAGCAATATGGTATCGGAATTGGCTTCCAAAATCTGGTCGATGTGTTCTTTATCTAGAACAGTATCCCGATCCAAAACAATTTCGTTACGCTCGATAGAAACCACTTCGCCCGTATCTTCATCAACAAAGTCTTCAAACCATGTGTTAAGTACACGAGCAGCAAGTTTGCGTCCCATTACTTTTTTAAGTCCTGTTTTTGAAACTTTTATTTCCTCTGCAAGATCAAAAATTTCAAGAATATCTTTATCGCGCTCATACCCAATGGCACGGAAAAGTGTGGTAACTGGTAATTTTTTCTTACGATCGATGTAGGCATACATGACGCTGTTAATGTCCGTTGCAAATTCAATCCATGAACCTTTGAAAGGAATTACACGAGCGGAATACAACTTGGTTCCATTGGCGTGAAACGACTGCCCGAAAAATACACCAGGTGAGCGGTGTAATTGTGACACAACAATACGCTCAGCACCATTAATAACAAATGTACCACTAGGAGTCATGTAAGGAATAACGCCTAAGTAAACGTCCTGTACGATGGTTTCAAAATCTTCGTGTTCAGGGTCAGTACAATACAATTTTAAACGTGCCTTTAGGGGAACACTGTGTGTAAGACCACGTTCAATACACTCCTGTATGCTATACCTAGGTGGATCAACAAAATAATCCAAAAATTCAAGGACAAACTGGTTACGGGAATCCGAAATAGGAAAGTTTTCCATGAAGGTATTGTATAGGCCTTCATTTCCACGTTCGTCGGACTTAGTTTCTAATTGAAAAAAGTCTTGGAAAGATTTGATTTGAATATCTAAAAAGTCTGGATAGGTAGGGGTACCAATGGCCGAAGCAAAATTGTGTCGGGTTGCGCTTGTCGTGTTGTACATATGGGTTAATCTATTAAAATATTAGTACTAGGGGCACAAAACACCAAATGGTTTAAGCCCACGAACACATTTTCGGGACTTAAACCTCTGGATTGGGTCGAGAGCTTAATTACTTAAGCTCAACTTCAGCACCTGCTTCTTCCAAAGAAGATTTCAGTCCTTCAGCTTCGTCTTTTGCTACACCTTCCTTAATTGGGCTTGGTGCATTATCAACAAGTTCTTTTGCTTCCTTAAGACCAAGACCTGTTAATTCTTTTACAAGCTTAACTACAGCTAGTTTGGAACCGCCAGCGGCTGTTAGGATAACATCGAACTCTGATTTTTCCTCGGCTGCTTCACCACCACCACCGGCAGCAGGTCCAGCTACGGCAACGGCTGCTGCTGCAGGCTCGATACCATATTCTTCTTTGAGGATGTTGGCCAACTCGTTGACCTCTTTGACGGTCAAATTGACCAGTTGCTCTGCAAAATCTTTTAAATCTGCCATTTTTGAACTATTTAATTGTTTTTGTTTACGTTTTAAGCTTCCTTTTCAGAAAGTGTTTTGATTATACCAGCTAGGGTACCGCCACCTGATTGAAGTGCAGATACCACGTTTGTCGCAGGAGATTGAAGTAAGAATATTATCTCGCCAATCAATTCGTCCTTGGATTTGATGTTTACCAAAGCTTCCACTTGATCGTCACCTAAATAAACAGCTTCCTCAATGAAAGCTCCTTTTAAAATAGGCTTATCCGATCTTTTGCGGAATTCCTTAATTAGTTTAGCAGGGGCATTTCCAGCCTCTGAAAACATCATAGCGGTGTTTCCAACCAAGACTGTAGATAAATCTTCAAAGTCTTTATTAGAAGCCTCCATGGCTTTGGATAACAACGTATTTTTTACCACTTCTAGTTTGATATTTGCTTTAAAACAAGCACGTCTCAAATTTGAAGTTGTCTCAGCATTCAACCCAGAAACATCTGTTAAATAGATGTTTGCGCTGGCTGCTAGCTTAGCAGTTAACTGCTCTATTACGTTTGCTTTTTGTTCTCGTGTCATAAATTCTATTCGCTATTTAGACAACCTTAGTGTCGATATTGATGCTTGGACTCATAGTACTCGACATGGCTATACTTTTAATGTATTCACCTTTCGAAGACGATGGCTTTAGCTTCACAAGTGTCTGTAACAGTTCATCGGCATTGCCCGCAATCTTGTCAGCGTCAAAAGATGCTTTTCCGATTGGTGCATGCACAATTCCTGATTTATCGACTTTAAAATCAATTTTACCTGCCTTTACTTCATTGATAGCTTTAGCAACATCCATCGTCACAGTACCAGTCTTTGGGTTAGGCATCAATCCTCTAGGACCTAATACACGTCCTAAAGGACCTAACTTACCCATAACACTTGGCATAGTGATGATAACATCAACATCTGTCCAACCATCTTTGATTTTCTGGAGGTATTCATCTAGTCCAACAAAATCAGCACCCGCCGTTGTGGCTTCGTCTTCTTTGTCAGGAGTAACTAAGGCCAAAACTCGAACATCTTTACCTGTACCATGCGGTAGACTAACCACGCCACGAACCATTTGGTCCGCTTTGCGAGGGTCAACACCTAGCCTTACAGCGAGGTCAACAGACTCATCGAATTTTGAATTAGCAATTTCTTTAACCAGTGCGGAAGCATCCTGTACTGAGTACAGTTTTGTCCGGTCTATTTTACTTAGCGATTCTTTACGCTTCTTTGTAATTTTTCCCATGATTCACTTCAATTAAAAAGGGGGATTTCCCTTGACGGTAAATCCCATTGATCTTGCGGTCCCAGCCACCATTTTCATGGCAGATTCAACTGTAAATGCATTTAAATCTTGCATTTTGTCTTCCGCAATTGCACGAACTTGTTCCCAAGTTACAGTTGCAACTTTTTCGCGGTTGGGCTCGCCAGATCCTTTTTTAACCTTGGCGGCTTCCATCAACTGAACGGCTGCGGGTGGTGTTTTGACGACAAAGTCAAAAGACTTATCGACATACACAGAAATTACAACTGGCAATACTTTACCAGCCTTATCTTGAGTTCTAGCATTGAACTGCTTACAGAACTCCATGATGTTAACTCCTGCGGCACCCAGAGCGGGTCCAACCGGCGGCGATGGATTCGCGGCGCCTCCCCTAACTTGTAGTTTTACTACTTTACTTACTTCTTTAGCCATTATTAATTTAACTCTAGTTAATGATTCCTGTATTAGTGGAAGCTATACAGTCATCAGTATATGTAACACTTTTAAACTTTTTCTACTTGCATGTAGGACAGTTCCAGTGGCGTCTTTCTTCCGAAAATTTTCACCATTACTTCCAACTTGCGTTTTTCTTCATTTACTTTTTCTATGCTGCCGTTAAATCCGTTAAAAGGACCATCAATTACTTTAATGGTCTCTCCAAATTTAAATGGAATAGCGACATTTTCTGTTTGTACTGACAATTCGTCGACCTTACCGAGCATTCGATTTACTTCAGAAGTACGAAGTGGAACGGGATCTCCGCCTTTAGTTTCACCCAAAAAGCCAATGACATTGGTTATAGAACGGATAATGTGTGGTACTTCACCTGATAAGTTGGCCTTAATCATGATGTAACCAGGAAAATAGTTGCGTTCTTTGTTTACTTTCTTACCGTTGCGGATTTGAATTACCTTTTCAGTAGGCACCAAAACTTCTTCTACGAAATCAGAAAGACCAAGACGTGCAATATCAGACTCTATATAAGACTTGATTTTGTTTTCTTGACCGCTCACCGCGCGGACAACATACCATTTTTTTACATCCGTGTCTGTTGTCATGATTAACTAATTAATTGAAAGTAAAATTTAACAACTCGAGATAAGAGCGAATCTGCACCCCAAATGGCAAGTGAGAAAATGATAGAAAAAACCACTACTACTGTAGTATGACGTAAAAGTTCGGACTGAGGTGTCCAGGTTACGTGGCTCCTAAGTTCTGCGAAAGCATCCTTTATGTACGTTATCATTACCATTTTTTTATTTCTCCTTGCACGGGTTGAGAGGCTCGAACTCCCGACACCTGGTTTTGGAGACCAGTGCTCTACCAACTGAGCTAAACCCGTCTCTGTTGGTGCACATGCCCCGTTTTTTGAGTTAGTACACCCGTTTAGTGCGCCAAAAGGTGCTGCGTAAAACAGCACCTTTAAGACACAAAAACGTTGATTGTATTAATCTAATATTTCAGTTACCTGACCTGCACCAACGGTACGACCTCCTTCACGAATCGCGAAACGAAGACCTACGCTCAATGCAATAGGTTGGATCAAATCAACTTCAATAGTCAAGTTATCTCCAGGCATTACCATTTCTACACCAGATGGCAATGCAATATTTCCGGTAACATCTGTTGTACGTACATAAAACTGTGGACGGTAGTTGTTGTGGAATGGTGTGTGACGACCACCCTCTTCTTTTTTCAAGATATAAACCTCAGCTTTAAATTTGGCGTGTGGAGTAACTGAGCCAGTCTTACAAATTACCATTCCGCGCTTGATGTCTGTTTTTTCAATACCACGTAGTAAGATTCCTACGTTATCTCCAGCTTCTCCGCGATCAAGAATCTTACGGAACATCTCAACACCAGTAATCGTTGAGTCAAGTTTTTCAGCACCCATACCAATAATGTCAACGCTATCGCCTGTGTTTGCAACACCAGTTTCGATACGACCTGTAGCAACTGTACCACGTCCTGTAATGGAAAACACATCCTCGATAGGCATCAAGAAATCTTTCTCAACATCACGCTTTGGAAGCTCAATCCAGTCATCAACTTCTTCCATCAACTTCATCACCGAGTCAACCCATTTTTGCTCACCGTTCAGTGCACCAAGTGCAGATCCAAGAACAACAGGGCCGTTGTCTCCATCATATTCGTAGAAAGATAGTAACTCACGTACTTCCATTTCAACAAGCTCTAATAATTCTTCATCGTCCACCATGTCGGCTTTGTTCAAGAAAGCAACAATACGAGGAATACCTACCTGACGTCCAAGAAGGATATGCTCACGAGTTTGTGGCATAGGGCCATCAGTTGCTGCAACTACTAAAATAGCACCATCCATTTGTGCAGCACCTGTTACCATGTTTTTTACATAGTCGGCGTGACCTGGACAATCTACATGTGCGTAGTGACGATTTGCTGTTTGATATTCAACGTGTGAAGTGTTAATTGTAATACCTCTTTCTTTTTCTTCAGGAGCATTGTCAATTTGATCAAAGCTTCTTGCTTCAGACAAACCAGCATCAGCTAATACTTTAGTAATAGCAGCTGTTAACGTTGTTTTCCCGTGATCAACGTGCCCAATAGTACCAATATTAAGGTGTGGTTTGGACCGATCAAAAGTTTCTTTAGCCATAATTATGTACGTTTATTCTTTTAAAATGAGCGCAAATATAATCTTTTCCTGTTTTAAATACATATTTAATTAAAAAAATATTAAGATTTTTATATATTGTAAATTACTAAAAAAAACACATGACTGCATAAAACCTCAAACCTAATCAAAATATTGGCCGCTTTTGGCATGATCTCGGCTGGAATTATAGCTATTTATGATGAAGACATGCTATTTAGGGCAATTAGCATTTACTTTATATTTATCGGATTGTTTGTGACCTCAGTCATGTAGCATATTCAAAAAAGCATCAAAAGCAAATGCTATTCAAATATTACGAAATTTTAAGTATCAATAAAGCCTAATTTTTTAAAAATGAAAGAGCTGTGTTGGATACCTGTAACATATACATTCCTGTTTGTAATCCATTAACATCAATTTCTTGGTTTTCTGAAACGACACCTGATTGAGTCTTAACTCCCAAAATATTATAGATTCGATAAGGTTCAGCTGCATTCAAACCGCTTACACGTAAAAAGGACGCACTTGGATTCGGATAGACACTTAAGACAGGCTTGTCGTAGTCTTCAATACTTAAGCTTGGGTCTGTTGAACGTTGGTAACTAAAGCCACCTGCTCCACCATTACTACCTCCCTGTCCAGAAGTCCATGAAGTAATTTTAAAATCAATATAAATATCGTCTGTAACAAGGTGTAGCACCATATTTATGTTTACAGCGTTTTTGGGTCTTATCGTATTCCTAAATGTATCAAAAGACAGAGAATTAAGGTCACTAGATGTAGTGCCTAAGGCCCATCGGGTGTCGGCTGGACTATTACTTTTGGAGGAGTCGGACTCTGTTTTTGCATTATATAATTCCCCACCACTTCCACGGGTAAGCCAAACATTTGAAGTAATACGATCTTGATTTGCCTCTAAAGCTGGGTTGGCATTGTCCGCTTTAGTAAACGTCATCGTTGGACCATCCCAAGTCGTTTGTGCAACAACAGCGGTTGATGCAAGGATGATAATTAATAGCAATTTTTTCATTTCAATTTCTTTTGAGTTTAAAGATAACAAAAAAGTGCTTGTGTCTAAAAGTAGGGTTGCTTTACAATAATAATATTAGAAAAAGTATGAAATATGTAAAATTAACAATGTAAAATGGCTGAATTAGTAAAACCCATTACTACTGCTGTGAACCCTATTACGGCAAATATGCCTATTACTATGTCTTTAATCTGTGTTTTCATTTTAATTGTTTTTTTTAGTGTTATTAATCTTAAATGCTTTAAACATATATTCCTTGTCTTTATAAAATTCTTCCCAAGTATATTCCCTATCCACATAATTAAACATCATTTTACCTGCCTCGCCGTGACGTAGATTTAGATAGTCGTGCTCAAGTTCGTGATATAATACATACCATTTTTTTGACGGACTTGCTTGTTGCCATTGATTTGGGTCTACCTTAATAATTATCTCCCCATTTATAAACATTCCATCAGCAATGGCAACTACGCCTCTTTTTAAAGAAGTGAAGGTAGATT